>JBILHS010000051.1:0-38509 GCA_044350425.1 Saprospiraceae bacterium
AGGTTTCCAAAACCTGGAAGGTCTGTCACCCAATGAAAACAAGACTTTTTGCCATCCTGGCAAGGAAGCCAGCAACGAAATAGTGCCCACCTCCCTTCCAACCAGCAGGATGGCCGCACTTGAACAAGGGGAAGCGCTCCCATTCTTCAACGATACTAAGCGCCAGAATCCGACATACCCGTTAAATTTCTTGCATAAGATTTGCTTCTGAGCCGGGCTTGAATATCTTTGCTCTGCCTTAGTAAAAAGTAGATTTGTTACTTGTAAAAACCAGTGTATGCCTGATTCGTTAACTATGTTATGTGGTTAACCTTAAACACCCGGACCCCTGAACTAAAAGACCCCGGATGCACTCCCGGTGCTTCTATGTTCATCTGAACTGACGCTTTTCGTATTTTTTCGATCTAATCCGTATTTATTGAGCAAAAATTGCTCAACAGCATGATTTTCAATGCTAATTCTCGTGTGGCGTTCTACGCCGTAGTGCTAGTGTCTTGCCCTGAAGCTAAGGTGGGGCAGGCATTTTTTTTCTGTTTTTTAAACCATTGTCACCAATGTTTCAATGCGTATGACCAACCTTTTTTAAATTCTAAAAACACTTTTTTATGTTTCGCAAAAGTTTCTTTTGTAAGAACTGGGGGGGGGCATTTATGCTTCTGCTTGCCGCCTTATTAGGCTCTGCTAATGTGCTTGCCCAAGCAGCCCCCTATCCTGTAAATTGTGGGCAGCTCACCTTAGAAGTAGTGCCTAAGCCATATACAGGAAGCAATGATGGGGCGTCTTGTAATTATTGTTGTATTGGTCAGACAAGCTGCGAAAGAATCGAGTATCAGGTTTTTCTTCGTGCAAAAGATACGCCTTCAGGCTCATTAAATCTTCCGAATTTTGGCAATTTTGATATTTCATACACGGAGTTATTAATTACCTTAAATCTGAGCAGGGGGACTAATTCGGTGGCGTCTTCGATCAATGAAGCTTTCACAGAAGCTTGTCTGGCGAGTTACCTTTCTTCCATACCCACATCCACCTATAGCGCTGATGTAGATGAAGATGAAGTGTCACTTCAAATTTCTATCACTCAGGGTCTTATACCATTCCAGGATCTAACAAACAATAGCTCTTGCGATGCACTGAGTGATGGGTATTTATTTAGTATTATCGTTGATGCTTTTCCTGGAGAAAGTCTGGGGATTAGTTGTAAAGAGTTTACATATTTAAGTGCTCAGCCAGGAGGGTGTGCCGGCACTTGTTCAGGAATTGGGAACACCCCTTTTCCAATGCCCGGTCAGGTAAATAGTGCTATTTCCATCTCCCTGGGTGCCATAAATTGCAACGATGAAGAATATATTGATCTTCCGGTTACCGTAAGCTCTACCATCGCAGGAATGGACATAAGCAGTTTGGATTTTGCAGTAGTTATCACGACGACCGCACCAGATGGCTTTTATGACAAGCCACAATTTATTGACATTTTGCTAGGTACCAATCCAAATTTCATGGCAAGGTTAACCACAACTGGAGATTATATCGTAAAACTACGATATGCCCCTCTAGCTTCCATACCCATAAATGGTGCAAATATCGAGCTGGGAAAAATCAGGATTTATCGTCCTTCCATACTTTGTCAGGGATATACGATTTCAGCATCTCTGGTTCCTGGCAGGGTAAGATTATTGGGGGGGGCAAATAGCGGATGCAGGGCCATACAAATGGGTGCCATTAGCGGCGCTCAATGTACCGTTCCGCCAATGGATATTTGTACGGATGATTTCCAGTTTAATATAACTACAGAGCAATCACTGACAGATTGTGAAGTATTGAAAATATACGCTACCCTAAGTTGGGATCCGGATGATTTTATGGGAGCTACTTCTTTGCAATTTTTACAGCTTCGGTCGATTATTGATTTTAAAATGGCGAACGGGGTCACGATAGCTAATGCTCAATTGGAAGGTTTTAGTTGCCCTGGTTCAGGAAACGCCCCTGTAAAATGCCCTGGAAATTGTCTTCAGTGGGGGGGCAATACCGTAGAATTGTGTATTAACGTGGGCTCTTCGATTACAGTAGCAAATAATGCCCGAATTGTGGTCACCTTTAATGCACCCCAGGGTTGTATTGCGAGTGCAGTGGTCCGAAAAATGACCCTAAAGCGTCCAGGTGGCAATGTTTGTCAACCGGATGTGAATCCTCCGGTAGGGTTTCCTTACTGCAATCCAACATTAACCAATTTCATATCAGGCAACATTGCTGACGATAATAAATGCTGGATAGAGGAAGTGATAGTAAAGATAACGGCGCCATCGGTACCAGCCTGCAATAGGACGTTTTTAACAGGTACAGGTGCCACGAATGCGGAATGGTGCGCGCCTTATACCAGCGGGTGTCTTTGTAGTATTGCTACTGCCGGGAATTATACAGTCACGCCAGAAAAAAACGACAATCCCCTCAACGGCGTGACCACATTCGATCTGGTACTTATCAGCAAGCATATACTTGGTATAGAGCCACTCAACACGCCTTATAAGATGATTGCTGCAGATGTAAATAAAAGTGGTTCTGTAACTACTTTTGATATAGTAGAACTTCGAAAGCTCATCCTGGGTATTTATTCGGAACTGCCGGAAAATACCTCCTGGCGCTTTGTGGATAAAGCTTTTGACTTTCCGAATCTGCTTTACCCCTTTCAGACAAATTTTCCTGAGTTTAAAGTGGTATCTTCCCTTCCAAGCCAAAATGTAAATTTCAGGGGTATTAAAATTGGAGATTTAAACCTTTCAGCAATTGTATCCTGTACCACCTGCACGGCACCAAAGCCCAATATGGGCAATTATCTTTTGACCACGCCCCGTCGGAGGGCTTTAAAATCAGGAGATATCTATACCCTCCCGATACGTGCAGGGGGGACGAGTCCGCTGATTGCCTGGCAATCGGCTTTCAGATTTGATCCTGAAGTGTTGGAACTTATAGGGCCTTCTCAGGGAGATGCTCAGGGCCTGTCAGCGAATAACTTTAACTTGTCGCAAGCGTCTGAAGGCATCATTCGTGCCTCCTGGTTTGCTCAGCCAGATGCCTTGGAAGTGGAAACGCTGCAGCCGGGGCAATCGCTGTTCAACCTGAGTTTTAGGATCAAGAAGGATTTGTCGGAAAGCGAAGCTTTATTGAGCATAGACGAAGGCCTGATGCCCAATTTGGCCTGGAATTCAGAAGGGACGGAGTATGAACTTCAGACTTCGACGAACAGTTCCAGAGATATAGAAGCGCAACCAGAAAAGTTGACTTGGGTAACTTGTCGCCCAAACCCTAGTCTCGGGGAGGTGACTTTTGAAGTGCAGGCCTTGCCCCGTCCACTTCGTGCGCAATTGACCGTCTTTGATGCTTTTGGCCAGCGGGTATGGTGGCGTGACCTCAGTAAAGAGACGGGCTCCGTGGAGATCCGTGTGCCTGAAGCAGTCAACTGGCCTGTAGGCGTATATCATTGGGAGCTCCGGTTTGACCAACAAAAGTCGGTAGGCACTTTTGTCCGGTTGTAAAGTATTCTTTCTAATTTGGAGAAGAGGCTGTCTCTTAAGGTTGATGAGGGTTTCTGATTTTCGCTAGAAAAGGTCAAAACATTCCTTTTTCGGGCGCAAAAAAACAAACCTTAATAAACCCAATAAACCTTCATCAACTTTTGAGACGGCCTCTTACCATTATATCACCTGCTCATGAAACACTTATTTTTACTTTCCATTATATTATTTGGCACTTCGGCTGCTGTTTTCGCGCAAACGCGCTACTATGTAAATGCTTCAGCACCTGGTGGGAACAACGGCAGCAACTGGCCCGATGCTTTCCAAGACCTTCAAAGCGCCCTGCATGCCGCTCAATCCGGCGACGAAATCTGGGTGGCTGAAGGAACCTACCGGCCTACCGCCGACCTGAACCGTGACAGTACTTTCAAATTGCTCAGTGGGGTCAGGCTTTATGGTGGCTTTGTGGGTACAGAGACCGATTTGATGCAGCGAGACTGGCAGTCGCACCCAAGCGTTTTAAGTGGTGACATCGGTGTGCCCGGGGATAGCACTGACAATGTTTTCAACATCCTATATCTGAACAACCCTGACAGTCTTACACTGGTTGACGGATTGATTTTCCGTTACGGCAATGCGGGTTATTTGAATAACGATCAATTGCCGACCTCGAGGTACCAGAGTGGGGGCGCCATCTATATAATGGCAGATTGGGAAGCCTTTGCTACTGTGCGTAACTGTAGGTTTGAGTACAACCATGCGCGCAGTCATGGGGGAGCGGTTTACGTAAACGGAATTGGAAGTTTTGCGGCTGCACCGACCCTTCGGGACTGTATTTTCGAATACAATACTGCGGGCCTGGATGGCGGCGGAGTTGCCCGAGTAGGTGACAGCGATGAGGAAAGGCCGGATTTTGAAGGATGTATGTTCCGAAATAACAAGGCTGGGCGCTATGGTGGTGGCCTTTATTTCCAGGGGGCCAATGTGGACAGTTGGGTGCGTATTCAGGGCTGCTCTTTTTTAGCCAACCAGAGCCTAAATCGAGGTGCGGGAGTTTTATTGCGGATTGGCCGACCTACGGGCGCCAAAGCTCGTATTGTAGACTGCCACTTTGAAGAAAATAAGGTTTCTGCGGCATTGTCATTTTTTCCATTAGCCGGGCAAATGTGTCAGGAAGTATTGATTCAGGGTTCAACCTTTATCAATAGCCCGGGTAATGAGATTCAGTATGATTTATCTGGCACTCCTTCTAGTATTATTCGAATTAAAGAATGCCGCTTTGAAAATACTGTCGCGCCTATTTTTCTTATTGATGGTGATTTTTTGAATAAGATGATAATTGAAAATGATACTTTTATCAATGTGCCGAATAATGCTATTTTTAATGGCTCTAATGGTAAGGTGATCCAAGTAGACAGGACTGTTTTTAGAAATATCAATAAGATTGGGCGTTACCAAAATGGAATCGATACTGTGCTTATTACAAATATTTTGGTCGAAAACTCAACCTTCCCCAATGGGGTAGCAACAATTGGTAATAAGGATCTTCCAATCCAATTTAAATCCTGTAGTTTCGTGAATTGTAATGTAAATACTTTTATTGATCTTACAAATAATGTAGAAGACGTTACTGTTGAGCTTGAAAACTGTTTGTTTAATAACTGTCAGTTTACATATATTTCTCCATTGAGCTCTATTCAGGGCGTTTTTAAATTGGACCATTGTTACTTTGACAACGATTCAGTATGCCAAACCGGCCAAACTCAATTAAGTATAATTTGCAGTCCCAACAACCTGTATGGTCTGGACCCAATGTTCCGCGACCCCGCCAACGGAGACTACTCCCTACTCCCCTGCTCCCCCTTAATCAACGCGGGCTCCAACGCCGCCGCCGCAGGCCTCCTAACCGACCTCGCCGGCAATCCCCGCATCCAGGGCGGCACGGTAGACATCGGGGCGTACGAGTCACCAGCTTTCAGCCTGTCTGCCGAGCCTGTGGTGAAACCAGCATGCGTCGGCGAGTCCAACGGCAGCATCTCCATCAGCCCGGTATTTGGCTGTGAACCCTATATTTACAACTGGTCGCCACAGGCCGGCACCGGCCCTGAACTCAGCGGCCTGCTCCCCGGCAGCTACCTGCTCACCCTCACGGATGGCAGTGGCCGGCAAATCCTGGATACTGTGCAGGTAAGTACCGCCATCAATCCCGAACTGAGCACCAGCAGCACGGATGTGGATTGTACCAGCGGGTTAGGCGGCAGCATCACCGCTTTAGTCAGCAACGGCACGACGCCCTTTCATTATCAGTGGCTACCCGCAGCGGCAGACACGGCGTATCTCACGCAGCTTCCACCGGGCAATTATGCCCTGACGGTCACAGACATCAACGGCTGTCGCGATTCGGCCTCGACCAGCCTCGCGCTACAAGGCCTGCTGAGTCTGATGGTAGATGGCCAGATCATTCGTTGTTTTGGCGAAACAGGATGGTTGTCGGCTACGCCGGTGACGGGGCTTGCGCCCTATAGCTGGGCCTGGACGGGCTGGCCGGGCACGGACGCGCTGGCAGAGCCACTGGGACCAGGCAGTTATTCTGTGACGGTCACGGATGCCTACGGCTGTACGTCTTCTAAAACTTTTCCACCGATGACAGAGCCGGGATTGCTCACTCTGGGCACCGGCAGCAGCGATCAGACCCAAACGAATCCGCCCAATGGCGCGGCGGTGGTGACGACCATCTCTGGCGGCACAGGGCCCTTTGGATATCAATGGGATATGGGCAGCACGGAGCAGGCCATTGCAGGACTCTTGGCGGGTACCTACACGGTGACAGTGACAGACTTAAATGGCTGCGAGGCGGTAGCGGAAGTGATGGTGGATCTGATGGTGGGTACAGGCGAGGCGGCAGGGTTGGCGGTGCTGATGTACCCGAATCCTGCGGCGGATTGGGTGCAGATTACCTGTTCAGAACCTGCAGAAGGTAATTGGGTGACACTTTCTGATGCATCGGGTCGGGTACTTCGTTCTGTAGCTTTGGCCAGGGGATTGGAAGCAGTAATACTAGACCTTAGAGGCTTGCCGGCCGGGGATTATTGGGTCATGGTTCGGAACAAGGCAGGGCAGGAATTATATTGGGGTAAAGTATTGAAGTTTTGAGGGGTAGAGCGCTGAAAAGAGTGAAGGACTTCCATACCTAAGTGTTTGGTTTCCGAAAAAAGCAAGTGACTTCCCTCGCCCGAGCGCTGTCATCCCGACGATAGGAGGGAACTGCTCCGGTAAAAGTGGAAATTTATGTCTTAAGCATGGCCAGTTCCCTCCTAACGTCGGGATGACAGCACACGGGTAGGGACGTATAGCACCTTTTTTGGATGACAGGGCTCGGGTGGGGGATGATACCGCCTTTTTGGGATGACAGAGCACAGGGTGGCGTATCAGCTCAAAAGGATTGTCAAAAAAGGTGTTCAGAGCAGGGGAAATACACGCAAATTTGTTCCTTTGCCCGTATGAAACATAAAATGCTGTTTTCTGCTGTATCGCATATCCAATCTATTAAGGCTGTTCAAGCCTTTCTCGTTTTAATGGTTTTTGCGTCGGTCCCGATCCGGGCCCAGCAACAGGCCTATTTTCCCGACCCCGATACCACTATACAACGCCGCCTGGAAGCCTGGCAAGACCTTAAATTCGGGCTACTTATGCATTGGGGCGCCTACAGTCAGTGGGGCATCGTGGAAAGCTGGAGTATTTGCCCGGAAGACTTGTCCTGGGCTACCGGTGGACGCAAACCCGGAATTTCGGATACGTATGCAGGTTACGTAGCAGCTTATGAAAACCTCGCTAAAACACTGAATCCAAGCAGGTTTAACCCGGAACGCTGGGCCAAAGCAGCGCACGAGGCGGGCATGAAATACGTCGTGTTTACCACGAAACACCACGATGGGTTTTGTATGTTCGATTCAAAATATACAGACTATAAGATCACCGGAACGCAGAGCCCCTTCGCCGCGAACCCACGGAGCAATGTGACCAAAGAAATATTCTCCGCCTTTAGAAAGGAGGGTTTCTGGACCGGGGCCTATTTTTCCAAACCCGATTGGCATTCAGACGATTACTGGTGGGGGAAATTCCCGCCCAGTGACCGGAATTGCAATTATTCCATTCAGAAATATCCGGAGAAATGGGCAAAGTTCAAAGAATACACCCACCGTCAGATCGACGAACTGATGACAGATTATGGCAAAGTGGATATCCTCTGGCTGGACGGCGGTTGGGTCCGTGTAAAAACTGACGAGGAGATCCGAACGGAATTGGCCGATGTATACGAGAACAGTCGCTGGTCACGAAACCCGCAAAGTCAGGATATCGACATGGCAGGCATGGTGCGTGCCGCGCGTGCCAAACAACCCGGCTTGATTGTGGTGGATCGGGCTGTCCCCGGTGTTTATCAAAACTATCTCACACCAGAGCAACATATTCCGGAAACAGGGTTGCCATACCCTTGGGAAACCTGCATGACCATGGCTGGAAGCTGGAGTTATGTACCCAATGACCAGTATAAACCGACCGATGAGCTCCTTGAAAAATTGGTGGACATTGTAAGTAAAGGCGGCAACTACCTGCTTAACATCGGTCCAAGCCCTGAAGGCGAGTGGCACGATGCCGCCTACGAGCGACTCCGTGAAATCGGGGTCTGGATCAAGCTGAACGGGGAAGCGATTTACGGCACGCGTATGTTCAGCACTTTTGGAGAAGGCGAACGCATTCGATTTACCCAATCCAAAGATGGCAAGACCCGGTATGTATTTCTTTTGGATGCACCGGAGCGCAAAATTTTACTGACTAAGATGCCCTTTGCGAAAAACACCCATGTGAGCCTTTTGGGGAAAGCCGGCCGCTTGCCCTGGAGCAAAACTGCACTGGGAACCGAGATCCGTTTCCCTTCAGACGCAAAGTCTGTGGGCCAGCATGTTTGGGTTTTAAAAGTGGAATAAGTGCTTATTTTTTTGAAAAATTATTTTCAAACCCGGAGGTGAAAATTCAAATTTGGCACGGTTCTTTCTATATAATGTTCAATCTTGCTCAGCTCAGCTGGCTTATAATCTCTTGAACGTTATCTCTCTAATCGGTAAGAAAAGTTAGAGCCGTCCACTTCCCGGGACGGCTCTTCTTGTTTCTATGGAATGCGTATTCGGAATGGCCGTTTAATCAGCCCGCTGTGCACTATTTACCCAATCAAATTTCTTGAGCGCAAGCAAAGCCTGTTGCAGGTGATCGGTATTGGCCACGACCATGGAAACGCGGCCTTCAAAATAACCGCCTTCCCCGGAAATGGAGAAGGAGCGGATATTGATGCCCAGATCGGCCAGGGTGTTGGTCAGCTGACTGATCACGCCCGAGCCAACGTCAATGCCTGTGATGACAATCTCTGTGAGAAAATCTGTTTTGGCGATATTACCCCACTCAGCTTTTAAAATGCGGTGGGCGTGTTGCGCGTAAAGGTTGCTGGCATTGGGACATGTAGAACGGTGGATCTTTGCCCCGCCTTGTACCAGCACAAAACCAAATATATCGTCACCTGCCACCGGGTTGCAACAGTTGGCAAAAGAATACTTGTAAAGTGTGCCCGGTTCTCCGTTCAGATAAACTTCAGGTTTGTTTCTTGACTTTTCATTCAGTTTAGGATTCTGATGCTTCTCAGCAGGTCGGTCCACCACTTCCAGTTTTTCAACCAAATGGATGCCATCAGCGCGGAATTTTTTGCTGATCTTTCGAAGGTCTACCTGCTCCAAAAAGATGGCGCTGAGAAATTCCATGCGGTTTGGAAAACCATAAAATTTTGCAAGCAGATCGCAGTTTTCCTCTACCGGGACTTTGAAGGCGTTTAATTTACGCTCCAGTATTTCTTTGCCATAAGATGCTTGTTCCCGTTTGACATCCTTGAGTGCTGAACGAATTCGATTTTTGGCCTTGGAGGTAACTACAAATTGCAGCCAATCCTCACTGGGTTTCTGGTTTTTATCGGTGATGATCTCTATCTGATCCCCATTCTCAAGCTTATAAGTAAAGGGAACGATGCGATTGCTCACACGCACCACCCGACAGGTACAGCCGATATCAGAGTGGATGCTAAAAGCAAAATCCAGGGCTGTGGCCCCTTCCGGAAGGATCTTCATATCACCTTTGGGTGTGAATACATGTACTTCCTCTGCAAAAAGATTGCTCTGAAAGTCCGCCAGAAACTCCACCGCACTGCCTTCTTCGCCATTTTCCAGGGATTCACGTACCTGTTCCAACCAGTTTTCGTAGTTGTTGGAGCGGCTGCTCGTTCCGGATATGCCTTTATATTTCCAGTGGGCGGCAAAACCTCTTTCGGCGATGTCGTCCATTCGCTTGGACCGTATCTGAACTTCTACATACCGCCCACCTGGACCCACCACGGTTGCGTGAAGCGATTCGTATCCGTTGGCTTTCGGAATGGAGATCCAATCTTTGATGCGTTGGGTAATGGGCGCATACGTATCGGTCACGATGGAATAGACCTGCCAGCATGCACTTTTTTCCTGTTCAGATTTGACATCCAGTATGATCCGCACAGCAAACAGGTCATAAATATCCTCAAAAGGGACATGTTTGGTCTTGATCTTGTTGTAGATGGAAAAAATACTTTTGGGCCTCCCGACGATCTCAAAGGGAATACCCAGATCTTTCAGAGATATTTCCAGCGGGGCTGTAAACTCCTCGATGTAGGCTTGTCTGGCCCGTTTGGATTCTGAGAGTTTGGACGCTATTTCATGGTAGACCTCTCGGTGGGTGATCTTGAAACAGATGTCCTGTAGCTCATTTTTGATGGCGTATAAACCCAGTCGGTGTGCCAGTGGCGTATAAATGAACGAGGTCTCTGCCGCGATTTTGAGTTGTTTGTGCTGCGCCATACTTTTGATGGTACGCAGATTGTGCAGGCGGTCAGCCATTTTGATCAGCACCACCCGCACGTCGAACAACATCGCTTTCAAAACCTTGGAGAGGTTTTCAGCCTGCGGGCTTTCGGAGTCGTGTAGTCCATCCAATTTGGTCAGGCCATCCACGATTCGGGCGATCTTGTCACCAAACTGATCATGGATCTCTTTCAGACTGATGTGGGTGTCTTCCACCACATCATGCAGTAAGGCGCAAATGACAGCGGTGGGGCCCAGCCCGATTTCCTCTACACAGATCCGGGCCACCTCAATGGGGTGGGTGATGTAAGGCTCTCCGGATTTCCGACGCTGGGTTTGGTGCGCTTTTGCGGCAAGTTCAAATGCAGCGCGGATATTTTCCTGATCCTCCCCATTGAGCTTGGTTTTGATCGAGCGGAGCAGGTGACGATAAGAACGGGAAATAAGCGCACGATCCTCATCCCCGCCAGGTATGGCAGGTGATTCATGGGCAGTATTTGCAGCATTATCCGGATGTGCAGCGCTGGAATGATCGTGTGCAGGATGGTTGGGCTCTTCTTCTTTCATCGGCTGTTTTCACAAAGATAGGAGAAAACTTAGAGCGGCTCTCAATCCGCCTTCTTCCAAACGTTATTTTCCAGGTCCAAATCTGCCAAACGGTGGCTCGGATCTATTTCAACCCTGGCTACCTTTTTCATTTTTTCCGGAATTTCAAATTCATACGTCAGGTCTACCCAGCGTTGATCAGGCAAAAGGCTGCGTTCGATTTTGTTTTCGGCAGGTTTTTCGCCCCGCATACTTTCCAATGGGGCATAAAAGATCTCCTGATCGCCATTGGTGTAGGTCACCACGATATCCAGTGGCATGGCCATTCTACCGATGCGTTGGATCACTACCTTCGTGTTCTTGCGGCCTTCGCTTTCAACCGATTGTACGGCGTAGTCGATGGTATTGAGGGTATTCACCCAATCTTCTTTGAACCAATCCAATTCCAGGCCGCTTTCTTTCTCAAAAACCCGGGTGACGTCATTGGCATTCGGGTGTTTGAATTTCCATTCATTAAAATACCGAAGCAAACCCTTCTCAAAAGCCTGTTTCCCAATGATATATTCCATTTGAAGGAGGTAAACCGCCCCTTTTACATAAGCGGCCAGACTGTAGCCATAATTGGTATTAAAATGGTCCGCATGGGTCGTGAGGGGCTCTTCATTCCCACTGGTAGCCAGGGCCTGATACCCTGAAAGGGCGCCTTCAAATGGGTTGGCTTCTTCTTTTTTGCCAGGCAACAAACCTTCTTTAGCCAGTTCATTCATTACAATATCCTCTGCATAAGAGGTGAATCCTTCGTCCATCCAGCCACAGAGGCTTTCATTGCTGCCAAGTACCATTTGATACCAGGAATGCAATTGCTCATGCACGGCCACGCCTACCAGTGAGTTCAGGCCTCGGTTGCCGGTGATCAGGGTTGCAAGCGGGTATTCCATTCCACCGTCACCGCCTTGTATGAAATTGTATTCCCGGTAAGGATATTTGCCAAAATGTTGATTCATAATGGTCCTGGCCCGATTTATAATGCCGGGAAACTTGCTCCATTGCTCGTCATACCCTTTTCCTTTCTGAAAGAAAAAACGCATGATTGTCCCATCATCAGCCACCATAGAGGTCTGGGTGTAATCACGATCTGCAGCCCATACGAAGTCGTGTACATTGGGTGTTTTGAAGTGCCAGAGCAGTTTGTCGCCAGCTGGGAGCCTGAGATCAGAGCCCGGAGTTTCGTATCCGGCACCTACTTCCTGAGGGTTTTGAATATATCCACCGGCTGCTACGATATAATTTCTATCGATGGAGATTTTTACATCAAAGTCACCCCAAACCCCATAAAATTCGCGGGCGATGTATGGATTGGCATGCCAGCCTTGTTCATCGTATTCGCAAAGTTTCGGATACCATTGAGCCATGGAATAATCAATGCCTTCTTTGCTGTCGCGCCCGTTTCGGCGCACCTGCAAGGGTATTTGTGCATTCCAGTCCATTTCAAAAATGGTGGTTGCACCAGGCAGAATGGGTTCATTCAGTGTGACTTCCAGGATGGTCTCATTGGAAAGAAATTTCAGCGCTTTGCCATTGTGGTTCAAGGAATTGACCTTGATCCAACCCTGCTCTTCCGGTTTTAGTTTGGAGATGCGGTCAGCAACCCGAGGGTCAGGATCCGCGATGGTACGGGAGCGGACATCCATCATACTTCCAGGTTGGAAGGCATTTAGAAACTGATGCCAATACGCTTTAAAAAGTGTGTCAGGGCTGTTGTTGGTATAAGCCAGACGCAGGGTGCCATGGTACTGATGTTTTTTAACATCCATATCGGCATTGATCTGATAATCAACGTGTTGTTGCCATCTTTGGGCATTTGTAGTGGAGAGGAGTGTCAAGAATAGGGCTAACGCAGAAAAATATTTCATATCGAAGAGTAAAGTGTCAAGTTAAAGCTTAGTCGGGCAGAGATGAATTAAATGGGAGCATTCCAGTTTCCAGTCATGATCCGGGTACTTAGCTGATAACACATTCGGATGGCCAGGAAATTCCAAAACGTTCGTTTGATCAAATCCGTGTGTTCCATCTGTTCATAGCTGCAGTATGCCAACGCAAACGCTATGAATAAACAGAGAACTATGGATAGAAGCAGTTTCAAACCTTTTGTCATCTTTTAAGATTTTGGTTGTAATATTAGGACACTACAATTTTGGTTGAATTGATTTTTAGAAAAAACGGCACAGTGGGAAGGCTGTTCGTTCTATCTTTGCGGCGACCTCCAACAAAAGCCTTCCACCACTAGATTCAACCTTGTTATGAAATATCGTCTCGCATTTGCACTTATTGCCCTGGCTGCCCTCACGCGCTTGCTTCCGCACCCTCATAATTTTACCCCCATCGGGGCGATCGCTTTGTTTGGTGCCGCCTATTTTAATCGCCAATGGTTGATGCTTGCCATTCCATTTGCAGCGCTGTTTCTAACCGATCTGTTTATCAATAACGTGATCTACCATGAATTGTACGGTGGACAATTTAAACTGATCACTTCCTGGTGGATCTACGCGGCATTTGCGATGATCATGGTGGCTGGCATGGGTATTCTCAGGAGCAAAGTAACGGGTATCCGGGTTTTTGGAGCCAGTATTTCGGCTTCTGCCATATTTTTCCTCGTCACCAATTTTAGTGTCTGGGCTGAAAGCGGAATGTATCCCAAAACAATGGTTGGCCTGGCAGCTTGTTACACTGCGGGAATTCCATTTTTGGGTAATACGATCCTGGGAGATCTGTTCTTTTCAGCTGCCATGTTTGGCGTATATGAGTGGGCAAAACAGAAAAATCCAAATGTTTTAAGCGCTTAATAAGTGAGCATCAGACTTTAGATCACAGGTTCATGTATCGCTCCATCAGCGCTTCCACGGGTTTTGTTCGTTTTCCACCTGCTGCAGCGACCAAATCTGCCATTTCTTTGGTGGATCTTCCCAGCTCAGTACCGGCATATTTTTGTTGAATATAACCCCATACCTTTACAAAATCTCCGGATACGGATTCGTTTTCTCCGGCAAAGACTGGTGTATTGTCGGCGCCGCAAATCAGCATGAATAACAGACTTTCCTGACTGTTCAGGGATTCTTCAATGCGCACAAAATAAGGGTTGGCCTTATTAAATTTCTCCCACCAGGCTGCCCGGTCCGCAACTGCTTCCAGCGGAATGATGATCCCGCCATCACTCCAGATCTGGTCTCTTTGCTCAGCAATGTTTTGCTCCAGATAGTTTTTCATGGGAGGCGTCATATTGCCTGCGAAGAAAGTGCCAAATTTTGCCCAATCAACGACTGGGAAAATCATGCCTTCACCCACCTCGAGCCGGAAGCCATTCTCAGCCATTTGTTGGGTGAGGGGATATTTTTGCATGTCAAATTTCTCTTCCTGAATGGCATCGTAATCACTGTCCTGCCACTTGATTTTTTCCGTCTGTTCATAAAAGTTGCCTTCCGCTTCCATCCGGAACAAAAAGTGCTCCAGCATGATATAGACCGCGTCGGCCAGGGTACCCTGTGCATTGCCCAGATTTTGCGAGACGTAATCCCAGGCCTTCTTTCCACTGTCTAATTTTTTGACATTTAAGGTTTTAAGAAAGGCCGAGAATTGGGTCAGCTTCCCAAGATCCGGAGCGATGCTGCGTGATCCTGTATACACAGGTACCAGCCCCGCACTATAAGCCCATCCGGTATGCTGCTCCGGAGCAGTAGTCGTTACTTTGAAATAATGCTCATTAAAAGGAATGCCACGCAAGGTGACCTCTTCTTTGTTGGAAGAAATCTCGCCCGGACCTTCCACAAAATCACCTTCTGAAAATTGCGTCACCACCATCCCGTTTTTATTGGGTTGATCCCTAAGATTCAGTTTGTCGACCGATACCAGATAGAGATAAACCTCTGGCTTGGGAGCGGGTGGGGGAGTAGTCAGGCTCGTTTCCCCCAGACCGGGCATACCTGGTTTAGGGTCGTTTTTACAAGCAAAAAGATAGGTTATAACGACGACAAGGAAAATGGCTAGAAAGGGTGTTGATTTCATGGTATGGAATTGGTCAAATTTACAATCAAACGACGCTTAATGCCAGATCGTATGGTTTAGATCAAACTGTAAACGCTCCCAGGTGCAAGCGTCAACAAAGCGATCAACACCAGGCCCAGTACCACCGCCAAACGTACCCCCGCAGGTAGAACGATTTGACCTTCACTTTCTTCCCGGGTGAAATACATTGCAATGATGATCTTGAAATAGTAATAGATTGAAATGGCAGAGTTGATCACGGCCAAAACGATCAGCCAGGGATACTTGGCAAATGCAGCAGTAAAAAGGAAATACTTGCCAAAAAAGCCTGCAAGTGGTGGAATACCGGCCAGGGAAAGCATCGAAAGAGCCAGCACTGCAGCCAGCAACGGTTGGTTCTTACTCAAGCCATTGAATGCGGCAAAACTACTGTCCCCTTTTTGCTCTGATACTGCGATATAGGCGCCAAAAGCACAAATCGTTGCCAGAGAATAGGTCAGTGTATAGAACAGCAGGGCCCGATCAGCGCCTTCTACTCCGATCGCCAACACGGCCAGCAAAAGATAACCAGCGTGTGAAATACTGGAATAGGCCATCATACGTTTGAAATCTGTCTGGAAAATAGCAGTTGCATTTGCCAAAGTCATGGTCAATGCTGCAATGATCGCGACAGGAATACTCCAGAAGCCCTCGGCACCGGGAAATGCAATGCCAAACAGCCGGTAAAAAGCAGCAAAACCAGCGGTCTTTACCACCGTTGCCATGAATGCGGTGACCAGGTTCGGGCTGCCCTGATAGACGTCCGGGGCCCAAAAATGAAATGGCACCGCAGATACTTTGAAACTCAGGCCAATGATCATCAACAGGATGCCCACTTTAAGCATGCCGGGCAATTGCTCGCCATTTCCTATGGCCCGACTGATGGATGACAGGTCAAAACTGGCGGTCGCTCCATAAACGAGCGTCATACCAAAAAGCAGAATACCCGTTGCAAAAGCGCCCATCAGGAAATACTTGAGGGCAGCCTCATTCCCTGCACGGTCCTCCCGACGACTCCCGGCAAGCACATAAAGCGGAATGCTGAGGATTTCAATTCCCAGGAAAAGCATGGTCATATTCGTAAAGGAGAACATCACCAATGCCCCGCAAAGACTGAATAGGATCAATGCATAATGATCACCCAGGGTTGCATTCAGATTTCTGAAACCCCATCCGGAAAGACCAATAATGAGTGCAGTGGCCAGGATAGCTACGCCTGAAAATGCATGAGCAAATGGCAAAAAACGGAACATGGAGGCATATTCGCCACCCCAGCCAAAGCCGGGACCCAGTAGATCATAACCTGTAGCACCGAGTGCCAGGAGGGTGCCCAACAATGCAAGTGGTTGCAGTAGACTCCGTTTATTCGTTAGTCCTGCAAAAAGAACGACCAGGGCCGTTAGGAAAATTATAAGTAGTGCGGTCATTTTCTTGTGGTGATTCGTTTATTTGGGGAGTTGTTTATTGGATCGTGATCTTCTTTCTTTGAAACTCTACTACATCACCCGGACGAAGTTTTTTTCGTTTTTGCGTTTCAATTTCACCGTTCACTTTGACTTCCCGGTCGGTGATCCGGATGTTTGCTTCTCCGCCTGTTTCGACTAGATTTAGTAGTTTTAGCAGATTATTCAGCGGAATGTGATCGTGTTCGGTGAGTTGGAAGGTCATAAATAGGTTTATTAAACAGCAACAGGAAATTCATTTTTCATTTGAAATCAGGTATTTCAAGCAAGCGCGACTCAAATCACCAAATCCACCATCCATCAAATCTGAACAGCCCGCAAAATCCGATCCACGCTGTCCTCGGTCAATCCTAAAATCGATTGAGGGAAGAACCCAAGTACAATAACCAAACCTGCAATAATTCCAAGCACCAGAAATTCCCGGGCATTGACATCCTCGAAGTTAGCCGTTTCGGGTCTGGTTTCTCCAAAAACAACCAGTCCATAAGCCCGAAGCATGTACACAGCACCGAAAATGATGGTCAGACCCGCCAGTACACCCAGCCAGAAATTGTAATTCCAGACCCCGTTCAACAAAAGGAATTCTCCAGGGAAACCATTCGTAAGCGGTACTGCAACAGAACCCAGTACGATGATCATGAACAATGCAGCAAACTTGGGTGCTGATTTGGCGATACCACCCATATCTGCCAGAGATCTTGTTCCCAAACGTCTTTCCAACAGATCCACTACAAAGAACAAACCAACCACATTGATCCCGTGGTTGAGCATCTGAATGACGCCACCTTGCACACCGGTCTTATTCCAGGCCAAAATCCCGGCGGCGATCAAACCAACGTGTGCAATGGAAGAATAAGCAACCAGCCGTTTAATATCCGATTGTTTGATGGCGATGATGCTGGCGTACAATATGCCAAATACCGCCAGGGAAATGAAGATCGGATTCAACGTGTGCATGGCTTCCGGTGCCAGTGGGATCATCCAGCGGATCACCCCATAGGTACCCATTTTGAGCATGATACCGGAGAGTAACATGGTGCCACCAGTTGGAGCGGTCACATAGGTATCTGGTTGCCAGGTGTGGAGTGGGAACACAGGCATTTTCACGGCAAAAGCCAGGAAAAACCCTAGCAGTACCCAGTTGGCAGTATGTTCAGGCAATTGCACGGCTACAAGATCTGCCCAGGCAAAGGAGTGCATACCGTTCACATTGGTTTGCAGATAAACCCAAAGGAGCGCGACTAGCATGAAAAGCGAGCCAACAAAGGTGTAAATGAAGAATTTTAGCGTTACCCGAATCCGGTCCTGTCCGCCCCATATGGCGCAGATGAAATAGATCGGGATCAAGGCCAATTCGTAAAAAACGTAGAATAGCAACCCGTCTTGAGCCAGGAAAACCCCATTCAATGCACCCAACATGAGCAACAAAAGGCCGTAGTAACGGGGCTCGTTCTCATAATTACGTCCCCAACTTGATACGATGATCAGGGGAGCCAGCAGATTGGTCAGTACCAGCATGATCAGCGTGATGCCGTCCATGCCTAAGCTGAAGGAGATGCCTGCAGAAGCCACCCAAGGCATAGAGAACGTGCAATTCATGCCCTGGCTATAATCACAGCTCAAGCAGTAGGCGGTGACGGCAAGGTTGGCCAATGCTGCGAAAAGCGCGATGGACCGAGATCCGCCGGGACGCAGTAGCAACAAGATCGCCGAAGCGATAAAGGGTATAAGTATGAATATCAGTGACATCCGTCAGTTTTTCTTTTTGTTTGATTTAGAACCAAATGGTCAGCAACAACAGGATGGCACCAGCCACCATGCCCAACAGGTAATATTCAATATTGCCGTTTTGTAATTTCCGGAAAGCTGAACCCAGGCGTTGTACCCCAACACCTACGCCATTCACAATTCCATCAATTCCTTGAATGTCAACGTAATAGTGGAATAACTTAGACATTTTTTCTATAGGACGCACAAAGAGGGCATCATAGAGTTCATCTACGTAGAATTTGTTGGCGACCAGTCGGGTCAGACTGCTTTGCTCAGTATCTGCAACGGGCAGGTTTGCTTTTTTGCCGTAGATAAAGTAAGAAACTATGATGACCAATACTGCCAGTGATGTCGTAAAGATCATCAGACTCCATTCTGTGCTGGCCTCCAGGTGCATTTCATTGAGTGGGATTACGCTGGAGAACCAATGGGCCAGCCATTGTTCGTTGCCCAGGTGCAAAAAGTGCGGGGTATTCAGGAAACCGCCTGCGATCGAGAGAACTGCCAGGATCATCAGCGGGATGGTCATCACTTTTGGACTTTCATGCAGGTGATGAGCCTGCTCGTGTGTGCCCCGGAATTCACCAAAAAAGGTTACATAGAGCAGACGGCACATGTAAATGGCAGTCAACAGGGCGCCTAAACTAGCCAGTCCCCACCAGATAATACCACCATGCGCATAGGTAAATGCAAATATTTCGTCCTTAGAGAAAAAGCCTGCCAGTAAAGGAAAACCAGAAATTGCAAAGGTGCCGATCAGGAATACCCAGAAGGTCACAGGCATGGCTTTGCGCAAGCCACCCATTTTGCGGATATCCTGTTCTCCGCCCATGCCATGTATCACACTTCCAGCAGCCAGGAATAAGAGTGCTTTGAAAAAAGCGTGGGTAGTTACGTGGAAAATAGCTGTGGCATAAGCTCCCATGCCCAGTGCGACAAACATAAGGCCCAACTGAGAAACGGTAGAATAGGCCAGTACTTTTTTGATATCATTCTGTCGCAGGCCGATCACCGCAGCAAAGATGCAGGTGATCAAACCAATGATCGCCACAAAATGCATGGCTTCAGGAGACAGATCGAAGAGTGGATGGCAACGAGCGACCAGATAAACCCCGGCAGTTACCATGGTGGCGGCGTGGATCAGGGCAGATACCGGAGTCGGGCCAGCCATTGCATCTGGAAGCCAGGTGTAGAGGGGGATCTGAGCGCTTTTCCCCATGGCGCCAACAAACAGAAGCAAGCAGATCAGCGTGATAACACCTGCTTCAACGCGTACATTGGGCAGGGCGGCGAAGATCTCTCCAAAATTCAGACTTCCAAAGGTCTGGAAGAGCATAAACATACCCAACAGGAGTCCAAGGTCGCCGATACGGTTCATAATGAACGCTTTACGCGCCGCTTTGCCGTATTCTTTGTTGGTATACCAAAATCCGATGAGCAGATAAGAACAAAGTCCTACACCTTCCCATCCGAAAAACAGCATCAGGAAATTATCGCCCATAATGAGCAACAACATCGAGAAAATGAAGAGATTGAGATAAGCAAAAAACTTCCAGAAGCCATCGTCATCATGCATATAACCAATGCTATAGACATGGATCAGGAAGCCAACACCCGTCACGATCAGCATCATCCAAACGGACAGTTGATCTACCAAAAAGCCGAAATCGGCACTCAGGTTACCTACGGTGAAAAAGTTGTAAAGCGTCACCTGTATCGGTCCAGAAGCTGCGACCTGATTGAAGCACATCACGCTTAGCACAAAAGAAACAAACAAGGTGCCGCTGCCGATCAGTCCGACGAGGTTTTTGCTCAGACGTTTGCCAAACAGCCCGTTGATTGCGAAACCGATCAATGGCAAAAAAGGGATTAATGGTATCAGTGAATTCATCGTTAGTTCTTTAGATTATCCAGCAAGGAAATGTCAGTGCTTTTCGTATTTCGGTAGATCATGACCAGGATACCCAGTCCAACCGCAGCTTCCGCAGCAGCGACCACCATGATGAAAAATACCATGATCTGGCCTTGTGCATCGGACAGGTAAGTAGAAAAGGCCGCCAGGAGTAAATTCACCGCATTCAGCATCAGCTCAATACACATGAGGACAACAATGGCATTGCGGCGCACGAGTACCCCGAATACGCCGATCACAAACAGGATCGTGGCGTAATAAACATAGTAGTCAATGGGGATGGAACGTATGGTTTCTAGCATAGGAACGCTAATTTTTCGTATTTAAAGTCTTGTTCTCTTTATTTGGCGATGTCTGGAAGTCGCCCAAAACAGTCCGGTAAAGGGTTCAAGTCTACATTTGTAAATCCCGTTTTCCCACCAGGACAGCACCGACCATGGCTGCCAAAAACAGGATGCCGGCAATTTCGAAGGGCACTACAAAATCTGTAAAGAGTACCATGCCCAGGTTTTCAACCAGACCCACTTTTTCATTGGCAGTTGCCGGAGTGCTTACTTCTATTCCGCCCCGTAAAGCGCCCACCAGGGTCACCAGGAGCATCCCGGAGGTGATTCCGGCATTGATCTTCCAGCGCGTTGATTTTTGCGGCTCCGTTTCCTTACTCAGGTTTAAGAGCATCAATACAAAGAGAAAAAGTACCATGATCGCTCCGGCATACACGATGATGTGTACCACTGCCAGGAACTGTGCATTCAGCAAAATATACTGACCAGCTATCGCAAAAAAGGTTAGAATCAGGTAGAGCACGCTGTGCACCGGATTCTTGGAAAGCACCATCATCAGCGCCGTCAGTATAGAAATGGCTGCGAGGGTTAGGAATAAGTATTGGGCCATTTTAGTGTTAGGTGTTTAGTGGTAAGTGATGAGGGAAGTAGGGAGAATCTGCGTTTTGAAGCGTTCAACCTGCTACACTTGCCGCTATTTTTTCTGTCAGGTGTTTTTGCCGTTTGGTCACGTCGATCCGGGTTTCCGGGGTCAAACCTTCCACCAGCATATCTTTTCCAAATACAAAGTTTTGGCGTGCGTAATCGCTGGGTACAATGCGGTCTGTCAAAAAGATGGCTTCCTTGGGGCATGCCTCTTCACAAAGCCCGCAAAAGATACAGCGCAGCATGTTGATCTCATAAACTGCGGCATATTTCTCTTCCCGATAGAGGTTTTCCTCTCCGCGTTCGCGTTCCGCGGCTTCCATTGTTATAGCTTCTGCGGGACAGGCTACGGCGCACAGACCACAGGCCGTACAATTTTCGCGACCTTGCTCATCACGTTTCAGAACGTGCCATCCGCGATAAACAGGCGCGAATTCACGCTGTTCCTTGGGATAGGACACGGTATTTGATTTTCTAAAAAAGTGCTTGAGTGTCGTCCACATTCCTTTTGCTATGGCGGGCAGGTAAATGCGCTCCATGAAGGTCATTTTTTTGTCTACGACGTTTTTCGAGCGTTGTGTCAGTTGCATCTTTTAAAATAATAGTGTGGTCAATGTGATTGAATTTCAGAGGATCATGAATTTATGATCCTGTACTTACTTTCCAAAAAACAGGATTCCTGCGCCCGTCAGCATCATATTCACAATGGCTAGTGGGATCAGTGATTTCCAACCCAGGTGCATCAATTGATCGTAGCGGAAACGCGGAAGTGTCCAGCGAATCCACATGAATACAAATATGAAAAAGAATGATTTACTCAGCAAAATAACCGGGCCCATCAGGCCGCCCAGCCAGTTTGGATCCAGCCCCGGAAAATGGTATCCACCAAAATAGAGACAGGAAATGACCGTGCATGAAATGAACATATTGATGTACTCCGCAAACAGGAACATGCCCAGTTTCATGGCACTGTATTCCGTATGGTAGCCACCGATCAATTCTGTTTCGCATTCTGCCATGTCAAATGGCGCGCGATTACACTCTGCAAGGGAACAGGTAAGAAAGAGGATGAAACCGAGTGGTTGATACACAACATTCCATACTCCCGCCTGCTGATCTACAATGGTTTTGAGGCTCAGAGAACCGCTCAACATGACAATCGCAATGATAGAAAGACCCATGGCCAATTCATAGGAGATCATCTGTGAACTGGCGCGAATGGCGCCATACAGGGAGAATTTGTTGTTGGAAGCCCAGCCTCCCAGCATAATGCCGTAAACACCCAGTGAGGCGAGTCCGACAACATACAAAATACCAATGTTGACATCAGCCACCTGAAGGTTCCAGTTGAGGCCACCCAAAGTGAGGGTAGTGCCCCAGGGGATGACCGCAGAAGCCATGAGTGCCACAAAAATGAATGCACCCGGCGCCAGGACATACAGCCAGCGTTCAGATTGATTGGGCACAAAATCTTCTTTTGTAAACATCTTAACGCCATCTGCAATAGGCTGAAGCAGACCCCAGGGGCCTGCATTGCTCGGTCCCAGACGGTCCTGGAAGAAGGCAGCGATTTTACGTTCACCATAGGTAGCGTAAGCCGCCACGCCCAGGGTAACGGTAAATAAGACTATAATAAGGACGGCTTTTTCAAAGATCAAGCCTAAGCTGTAAAGTAGGATAAGACTCATGCGTGTGTCAAATTTCTCATTTTCAATATTTTACGCCTGAATTACAGCGCAATTTGGCAAGTAACCACTTGCCATTTTCTTTTTTCATTTCATATTCACGAGCACCGTGATTTGGCCCCAGCTCTTTAAGCATCAACCGAACCTTGGCAATATCGCCCCGAATTCTGAAATTTACACCGGCTGTCAGAAACTCCGAAATTTCAGGGTCATTCTGACAGTAATAGCGATCAATATCCAGACCTGGTAAACGGCCACCAGCTGCCTCGTTTTTCCAAAGTGCTGCGCAGGCCTGATAAAATCGCGTCTCATCCGCTACCAATGCTGCGCTCACCAGACCCGTTTTAGCAAATTCAGCGAAATACTGCGCAAGCATAGCCTCATCGATATTTGCATGTTGACCATTGGTTTGGATGAATTTAAACTTTTGCGACAATTGATCTCCTGTTTCAGCATACCATTTGTAAAAGGCATGGATGGTTTCTGCGATGGCCGTGGAGTCAGAATTGACTTCATGGGGCATGTTTTTAACCTCTGTTTTATTGCCATCGCTTGCGCAGGCAGCAAAAATTATTGAAACGAAGAGTAAGAGTCTAAAAACGTTTTTCAAAATTCAACCAATGGTATACGGTGATTAAATTGATATTAATGATTTGGGTAAAGTACGACTAATGTGCTAAAGTAGCGCCGCAGCCATTTTTCGAAAGCATCCATTTGCCGTTCTCCTTCCGCATTTCAAATGGTCTTGGACCTCCATTGGGGCCATTTGGATCGAGCATCAGTTGAACGATCGCATATTCACCATCCATTTCATAATAGATGCCCGCAGTTAAAAACTCCTTTGGGTCCCCATCTTGCTGACAATAATACCGGTCAGCATCAAAACCGGTGATCAGTTCCCCCGAATTTTCATCCTGCCAGGCCAGCGAACAGGCCCGGTAAAAAATGGTTTCGTTTTGAATGAACTCTGGCGAAACAACGCCACTTTTTGAAAACTCCCCAAGATATTGAGCCAGCATACTCAGGTCAAGGGTGGGGTGCTTTGCCGATGTGTTTACAAAATTGTGCTGATCGATCAAGGTAATTCCAGTCTCCCCATACCATTTGAAAAAAGTGTGCAGGGTCTCCGCCATTCCGATCGAATCCGCATTGGCTACCAGGGCAACCGTTTTTTCCGTTTGCGTTTTTTTCTCTCCCGTTGCACATGCCCAGGTCAACAGCATCAGGCACACCAGACCAGCTAAATTTTTCATGGATAAATGTCTACCGAACCGTTAATTCCCCGTGTTCGTAGTGATTTTGCGAAATTACAGAATGCTTATTCAGGTCGCGAGCCCCTTCAATGGTCCAGTCCGCTTTATCCTTTTTCTCAAAACGGCAGGTATTGCAAATGAAATCGTGTACCTCGCCATATTTATCTTTTCTGCCTGTGATGCGGTAGATCTCCCCGCCATACATCCAGGCCACTACTTTTCCGGAACACTTGTCGCAGTTGCGGTGCGCGTCCATTGGATTGAGAAACCAAACTCGGCTCTTGAAGCGGAAGGTGCGGTCCGTCAATGCCCCAACGGGACACACATCGATCACATTACCGCTGAAATCGTTGTCGATCGCTTTCTCAATATAGGTACTGATCTCCGCATGATCCCCCCGGTTGATGATGCCATGCACCCGTTGTTCTGTAAGCTGGTTGGCCACAAAAACACAGCGGAAACACATGATGCAGCGCGTCATGTGGAGCTTGATGTACGGTCCGATGTCTATCTTTTCAAAGGTGCGGCGCTCAAACTCATACCGGGTGCTTGATTTGCCATGCTCAAAAGCGAGATCCTGCAAATGGCATTCGCCGGCCTGATCGCAAATCGGGCAATCCAAGGGGTGGTTGATGAGCAAGAACTCAGTGACCGCCGAGCGGGCTTCCACGACCGTAGCGTCACTTTTGCTGGCTACTTCCATACCATCCATGACAGGCGTCTGGCAGGATGCTACCAGCTTAGGCATGGGGCGCGGGTCTTTCTCTGACCCTTTGGTCACGCGTACCAGACAGGTACGACATTTGCCGCCCGAGCCTTTCAGCGTGGAATAATAGCACATCGCGGGTGGCACGAGCTCGCCTCCGATCATGCGTGCTGCGTTCAGGATGGTGGTGCCGTCGGCGACCTCGATGGTTTGTCCGTCTATGGTAACTTTTGCCATTTTATAGCGCTGTATTGGTGCTTATAGCCCCAAATGTTGTTTCAAAAATTCGTACAAAGGTTTCAAAGGTTCTTTCGTATAGTCTAGTTGCCAGTGGTCTGCATTAAAGTATTCACGCGAACGTTCTTTAATTTTGTCTTTTTCACTTTTAGTCTCCCCCAATAGTGCTTCGAGATAAGCATAGATCTTGGTTTTGCGCGCTGGTGTGGTGTAGTTTTTTTCTGGAGATTCTTTCAGACACCCCTCATATAGCTTCCAGCATTCAAAGATGGCTTGATGTTCAGGATGAATGATTTGCTCTAATAGCCTTTCCAAATCACCTTTTTCATCATGCGTTTGATGGTCTGGCCATAAGAAAAGATCGGATTCAACTTTGAAGTTTACACCCTTCACAACGTCATTTACTTCGCCCTTCCGTATACTAAGGTCATCGTCCGCATCAGCAATAATCAGATTTTTGACACCGGCAGCAAAATTTTCTTCAAATGAAGGCTTGATATATTGCCAGCCTTCTTCTGCATTAAAATTACTGACGCCGTCCCCTTTCCTAATCTGAACTAATATTTTGCGAGTCTCGTCACGGCACTCGAATTTTTTATTGAAAGACAAGTTGAACCACAATTTCACCACATCAGCCAGGAACTTCTGATCAGCAATGCCTTCTACCCAAATATCAACGGCTACCATGCCAACTTGCCTCCCCGCGTCTCATTATCGGTCTCCAGCGCAAATTCTAACTGCTTCCAATCACGTTTTATGGCGGTTACTTGTCCGTCCGGTTTTTCGATCAGCGTAAATTGCCGCGCCCTTGTTTGATGCTGTACCATGTCCGCCTCCTCAAAAACCTCCGCGAATGCTTGTTGGCATTCAAGGCTGTGGGTGGTCATGAAAAGTTGCACTTCGTTTTTATCGGCAATCTGAAAAATAGTCTTCAAAAAATGCTTCATCCGGGAATAGTGGATGCCCGTGTCAATCTCGTCTATCATCAGGCGTTTGCCCCGGTATTTTGAAATTTCCAGCAAAATGTGCGTAGCGCGGGTGACGCTTTCACCAAAAACAGAGATAGGCATCAGCTCGTCTATTCCTTTCATTCCGACCAAAAGTTGGTCTTCTCCACCGACTTTGCGCACTTCAAAATCTTCAATCTCAGGAAGCAAGAATCTCATATCCTCAATTAATTGCTTTTTTTCCTTTCTGCTTAGATCAACTTGTTCGAAGTAGGCTTTGGGGAGTGAGCTGTTTCCTGGTATTGAAGTGGATATGAGTGGAAAGTCTTCAGTATTTGATTGAAGCAAATGCTCATAAAGACCTGCAATTATTCGCCACTCATTTTGGTCTTGTCCACCAAAATACCCCCCATTGGCTTCAACTATTTCTGGAAAATCTGAAAACGATTCAACATAAAACTGAAGGTACCTATTATCAGGTGAATTACCTGTAAAGCTGAGATGAGGATCAAAATTATTGTCCATCGGATCATCTGTAACACCTTCAGGTACAGAAGTCATTTTTATATCAATGTCTATTGAAGTGCCAAACCTTGATACTTGCTTTCCATCCTCAGCATTAAAGCCTATTTTACCACTAAACTTCAATTCTGCATCTAGTTTTTTAAAAATGTAACGCAGAAAGTTCTCCTCAGGATACAGAACCTCTAGTACCTCTCCCTTCGGCCCATAAACCATCTTCGGCCGTATATTCAATCCCTTTAGAAACAGGGTTTTGTGCAGATTAGTAAGACATTTTTTCCTGTCCGTATCAAAAAGCAAGGCTTCCAACACACTAGTCTTCCCCACATTATTATCCCCCACAACAAGATTGAACTGACCGATGTCGGTCAATTCAAGTGAGTCGAAACGTTTGAAGTTTTCGACCTTGAAGTAGGTGAGGTGTTCCTTGCTCATTGTGGAGTAGCTACCAGATTCTTTTTATGTCGGTTAAGGGTATTTTCGCTGCTATTTTGGCTTTAACACATCGCCGTTACTCATGATGCACTTGATGTACGTGTTATAGACACCAGTTTTATCAGGCTCCAAGTAATAATTGAATAACCTGAGTTTGAATGTTCCATTTGATTGGATCTCTCCAGAAGTTAGTGTAATACTTCTTACGGTTTCATCTTTAAACATCAGATCGGTCGGTTCTTCTGTTACCATCAACTGATTGTCCGGATTGTACAACTCAGCCCGGATCTTCAAATCGTCTCCCAACGGTACGATCATTATTTCAAACAGATCTCCTGCATTCATGGACAGTTCGATCTCCTGGGTTTCTTTGGTGTTTTTGAATTCACGTTCCAGAGTGTCTCCACATTTACCCTGTACTTTATCCGTTTGGGAATAGCTGAAGTATGGTAAAAGAGCCAAAATCAAGAACAGTGGTCGTTTCATGGTTGAAGTTTTAATGAATGGTAGAATTAGCATTCCAATTGTATGTCCAGCTTTATTTGATGGTCAGTAAATAGGTTCCACCTATGTTGCATGAATTATATCTGATTAAGTATCGTCCTGTCATGTCCGTTACATCAATGGTACTATTCATGCTGGTTTGAAAATTTGATTCCTTCTCTTGAATACAATCACTTGACTTCTTGAAATCACCCGTTTCAGAACTCCACAATACAACCGTGTTCAAGGTTCCAGAACCTTCAAATTGCAACAAAACTTTGCCTTTTTTCGGCTTTCGAATCATTAAGTTGCCTCCATCAAAAATGTCGTCTACTATGGCCTCATGAGGAATTTTTATCAAATAGACGTATGCTTTTTCCGTATGTAAATCAACCAGGTCTACTGCTTTGCTTGTAGATGTTTTACAAGAAAAAAATAAAAATGCAGAAGCCAAAGCAATCCATTTCATTTATTGACCATTAGATGAATCAAGCTGTCACTTTCTCCCGCACCAACCCATAATTCCGCTCCATACAAATCCGCGGTTCATTTACGTGCCACTCAAATTCTTCCCTGAAATGCCGGATCGCTGCACTTACCGGCCAGGCCGCTGCATCGCCCAGCGGACAGATCGTATTGCCTTCGATTTTCTTTGCCACATCCACCAACAGATCAATATCACTCATTTTACCGCCACCATTTTCCAGACGGTGCAGCACTTTTTCCATCCAGCCGGTGCCTTCGCGACAAGGCGAACATTGTCCGCAGGACTCGTGAGCATAAAAACGGGCGAAATTCCAGGTATTGCGCACAATGCACTGATCCTCGTCATAGACAATGAAACCGCCCGAACCCAGCATTGAACCAGTAGCAAAACCACCATCCGAAAGGCCTTCATAGGTCATCATCCGATCTTCACCGGCTGCCGTTTTGCATACGAGGAAGTGGGGGAGAATCGGCACAGAAGATCCACCGGGTACGCAGGCTTTCAACTTTTTACCATTTTTGATCCCGCCACACCAGACATCCGAGTATAAGAACTCTTCGACCGTGATGTTCATTTCAATCTCATAAACTCCCGGCCTATTGATGTTGCCGCTGGCTGAAATGAGTTTGGTTCCGGTGCTTTTACCAATACCAATCTTAGCGTATTCGTCGCCACCATCATTTATAATAGGTACGACGGCTGCAATGGTTTCTACGTTGTTCACCACCGTTGGACTTTGCCAGAGCCCTTTTACTGCCGGGAAGGGAGGTTTGATCCGTGGGTTGCCCCGTTTGCCTTCCAGACTCTCCAGCAAAGCGGTTTCTTCGCCACAGATGTAAGCGCCTCCACCAATATTGACGTACAGGTCCAGGTCATAGCCGGAACCGAGGATGTTTTTCCCCAGCCAGCCAGCTGCATAGGCTTCTGCGATCGCTTTTTCAAGGATGAACAGGATCCAGGAATACTCACCACGGATGTAGATGTAGGAAGTATTCGCCCCGAGTGCAAACGAAGAAGTGATCATGCCCTCGATGAGCAGATGCGGAATCTTCTCCATCAGGTAGCGGTCTTTGAAAGTACCGGGTTCGCTCTCGTCTGCATTGCAGACCAGATAACGGGGTACTCCCTCCGGCTTGGCTAAGAATGACCATTTCATGCCCGTCGGGAATCCTGCGCCTCCGCGACCGCGCAGACCGGATTTCTTCACTTCTTCTACCACGTCGTCCGGAGACATGGTTTTCAAAGCCTTTTCTACCGAACGGTACCCGCCGTTTTTGCGGTACACGTCGTAGCTGCGGATGCCCTCTACGTGGGCGTGTTCTAAGAGTAATTTGCGACCCATATTCTTTTTTACCGTAGAGACACAGAGGTGCAGCGTGTATTTGACGCTGCGTCTATGCGGTGAATTTTGCTTAATAAATTATTTGCCAATCAAATCTGCCATTAATTGGGCAGGTTCAAGTATGGCCCCTTCAAAGCGATTGTTGGGACAGACGGCGATCATCGCGCCATCCTCGTCCAGTTCCTGAAGCCATTCGAGCAATTCCTCCATTTCAACCTCTTCGATCTCGTGCCCTTCGAACCCGGCAGCCTTGCGGAAGGCCTCTGCCAGATCAGCATCATGAAAAAGCGGAAGAATGTCCGTATCGTCCGTATCGCCCAGCAAAGCCCAGCCTTCATCGTCAGAGATTCCGAAAACAGATTTGTTTTGAGCGACTGTTGCGATGAAAAGCGCCAGGCGCTCTTCTCCGGATAGTTTGAAAACTGCGGTTACTTCTGTTGGTGTCATGTTTTAGAATGCCGGAAAGCTGTCCGGCAATTTTTTTGTGTCAGAAATTGCGCTGACTTATAATTTTTACCCTTGTTCTTTAGCAAATTCGGCTTCAAAATCTTCCCGAACAATTTCGGGGCGCATCACAGCACTTTGAAAATTAGGCGTTGGAAAAACGGCTACCCTCATTTTTTGTGCTTCAAAATCCTCCAGCCACTCGAAAAACTCATACAGATCAAGTGCTTCTACCTGGAACTCTTCAAATCCGCCTTCTTTTCGAAAGATCTCCACAAATTCCTGATTAGGAAATACCGCCAAGGCATCACCCTCTTCGCCTTCAATTTCCAGCATCAACCATCCTTCTTCATCAGCAAGCCCCCAAACCTCTTCTTCTGCGGCCACGGTCTTGATGAAATACTTATATCGGTTTTCCGGCTTTTTCGCCAGGATCTCTTCGATTTCTTTTTTAGTTAGCTGTGGCATAATTATTTGGTTTTCAGAAATTTGCCCAGTACCCAGCCCTTTTCACCATTTTTACGCTCCACGCTGAACCAGGTTGCGTAAATGATCGTTTCTGCGGCACTGGCTTCAATCTTCGCGTTCAATATGCCTTTTTGGGGATCTTCATAACTGACCAGATAGCTGTTTGTAGCCGAATCGTAATCCTCGATCATCACAGCTTTCCCTTTGGTCAGGGTTACACTGCCCCCGCTCCCTTTTACGGTTATGGATTTACTGAGAATCGCTTCGCCTTCATTGGTCACGTTCGCGGAGGAAAGTATTTTCACCACTTCATTGTTATCAAAGACTCCAACCTTTTCTGCCTTTATGGAAGCACTTTGGCGGATGGAGACGTTACTGCCATTAATCGTCCCCTCGCTCATTCCAACCAGTTCCGATTCGGAAATTTGAACCCCACTTTGTGAGGCAAGTTCTTTTTGCTGACCTCCATCCAAGGACTTCCCGTCCTGAGAAATTACCTGGTTTGCAGGTGCCTCCATTTTTTCAGATGCCGGGGTATCCTTACAAGAAGCCCATCCCAAAAGAGACAGGAATATGAATGCCAGATATTTAGTGATTTTGGACATATCGCAAATGGGTTGTATTTTGGTTAAGCTTTGGATCAGACTAAAAAATCAATGCATTTTCCAAGTGCCTTTGTCGATCTTGCCTGCCTGACAATCTGCTACAAACTGATCAATTTTGGCAGGATCCAGATGTTCATGATAAAACTCACCTACCTGCATCATCGGAGCATAGCCGCAAGCACCCAGGCATTCCACTTCTTTGATCGTGAACAAACCGTCCGGGGTGGTCTGGTTTTTTCCTATTCCCAATTTTAGCTTGGTATATTCGATCAGGCGTTCCGCACCTTCGATGGCGCATGGACCGGTGTGACAAAATTCGAGCACGTATTTGCCAACCGGATTCAGGTTGAACATGGAATAGAAACTTGCGACCTCGTACACCTCGATCGGAGTAATGCCCAGGGTGAACGCTACTTCGTCCATGGCTGCTACGCTGAGCCAGCCCTGGTTTTCTTCCTGAGCAATGTGCAAAGCACGCAAAATCGCACTTTTAGCACGGCCTTCAGGATATTTTTTGGTCAGCTCTTGTACTTCAGCAAGCGCAGCGGAAGAATATTTGAACGGGGTGCCGTTTTGTGTTGCAGTGTGCATGATTAATGTCGTCTGAATCTGGATTTTCTCCAGGAATGAATTTTCAGCATTATTTTAAGCGTCCAGTTCTCCGGCGATCACGTTCATCGAACTCATGGTCAGAATCGCATCAGAAAGCATGGAACCTTTGATCATTTCAGGGTAAGCCTGATAAAAGATGAAGCAGGGACGACGGAAGTGCAAACGATAAGGTTGCCGTCCACCATCACTCACCAGGTAAAAGCCCAGTTCGCCATTGCCACCCTCTACACTGTGGTAAACTTCTCCAACAGGAACCGGAACTTCAGCCATGACCACCTTAAAGTGATAGATCAGGGCTTCCATTTTGGTGTATACATCGGGCTTGTCCGGCAGGTAAAAGTCCGGAACATCTGCATGATAGTCTCCTTCAGGCAGGTTATTATAAGCCTGGTGGATGATCCGCAAACTCTGACGGATCTCTTCCTGGCGTACGCCAAAGCGGTCGTAAGTATCTCCCTGACCACCTACCGGAATGATGAAATCAAAGTCTTCGTAACTGCTATAGGGCGAGGTCACCCGAACATCATAGTCCACACCCGCAGCCCGAAGATTGGGTCCGGTAAAACCATAGGCCATCGCACGTTCAGCCGATATTGGGCCGGCGCCGATGCAGCGGTCCATAAAGATCCGGTTGCGCTCCAAAAGTCCGCCAAACTCTTCAAAACGAGCCGGGAAGGTCTTCAGGAAGTCCTTTAACTTTTTGTGGAAGGTCGGGGTGAAATCACGCTCCATCCCACCAATGCGTCCAATATTGGTAGTCAGACGGGAGCCACAAACCTCTTCAAACAACTCATAGATCCGTTCGCGCTCCTGAAACATATAGGTAAAGCCGGTCAAGGCACCGGTATCCACCCCGATCACCGTGTTGCACACCAGGTGATCCGCGATCCTGGAAAGCTCCATGATAATCACCCGCATGTATTGTGCGCGCTTGGGTATCTCACAGGAGATCAACTTTTCAACCGTCATGTGCCAACCCATGTTGTTGATGGGCGAAGAGCAGTAGTTTAAACGGTCGGTGATCGGTGTAACCTGATTATAAGGCTTGTGCTCCGCGAGTTTTTCGAAAGCACGGTGAATGTACCCGATCGTCGGTTCGGCACTCACGATCCGTTCCCCGTCCATTTTCAGGACGTTTTGGAAGATCCCGTGCGTAGCAGGGTGCGTGGGCCCTAAGTTGAGGGTAGCGAGTTCTCCGTCGAGGCTGTCTAGGGAGGAAAAGTATGATTGGACTTGCATAATGTTTCAGATTCTTAGAGCATGTTGGGGATTTTCTGCTGACGGCAAGAACGAGGGCTTTTATTCAAAACTCTGTCCCACATGCCCTTCCCGGCCAAAAAAGCGGTCGTCTTTGTCCGTTCTGGTGCCGTCTTCAATGCGGTATTCTTTCCGCATCGGGAATACCTCCATGTCGTCCACATTCAAAATGCGGCGCAGGTCCGGATGCCCGGTGAAAATAACCCCAAAAAAGTCGTACTCCTGCCGCTCCATCCAATTGGCTGTTGGCCAGAGGTTGGTCGCGGTGGGTACATTTGGATCGTCTTTGGAGAAAAATATTTTAACCCGGATGCGGATATTTTGCTTCCAGTTGTGGAGGTGATAGATCACTCCAAGTTCTTGTCCAACCTGCTCCGGATAATGAATGGCGCAAAGGGTGGTCAGAAAATTGAAATCCAACGATGGGTCATCGCGGAGCAACTGCAGCAACCCAATGATTTGCTCGCGGGTGGTATGTATGTTCAAAATACCGTCGCGTGCTATTTCGGAGGAAATGGCAGCGCCGGGCATTTTTTCGGCGAGTTGAGCAAGGATTTGTTCGCTATCCATTTTTTGAATGTGGTCAATATTTGAATGTGGTCAATGTGGTCAATGGGTTAAATGTGGTCAATGATTGAAATGCGATCCCTAATTGACCACATTGACCACATTAAAAAATTGACCACATTCAACATTATCCTATTTGATATTTCTCCAAAAGGTGTTGGTATTCAGGAGAGTGGCGACGACGAAGGGGTTCATGCTTCACCAGCTCCTGAATTTTTAAGATACCATCAATGATCTGTTCCGGACGGGGTGGACAACCGGGCACATATACGTCTACAGGAATCACCTTGTCAATGCCCTGAAGTACGGAATAAGTGTCAAAAATGCCTCCGGAACTGGCACAGGCACCCACGGCGATCACCCATTTGGGTTCAGCCATTTGCGTGTAAACCTGTTTCAGGATCGGGCCCATTTTCTTGGCGATGGTTCCCATGACCATTAACAGGTCTGCCTGACGGGGTGAAAACGAAAGCCGCTCCATGCCGAAGCGCGCGAGATCGTAGTTTGTGCCCATGGTGGCCATGAACTCAATACCACAGCAGGAGGTGGCAAAAGGCAAAGGCCAAAGGGAGTTGGCACGTGCCAGGCCTACAGCTTCCGACATTTTAGTGGCGAAAAAGCCTTCTCCTCCGAGGCCTTCAGGCATTTCTGCTGGAATTATTTTACTCATAATTGTCTGAGCATGAATTTTTTAAAATTCTTTTTTGAGGGTAGGGATTACTTATCCCATTCAAATGCACCCTTTCGAAGCACATAGTAGAAACCAATTAAAAATACTGCCACAAACATAAGCACCGCAAAAAAGCCGTGGGTGCCCATTGCTCTGAAATTGACCGCATAAGGATAAAAGAAGATGACCTCTACGTCAAAAAGCACAAACAGAATGGCAGTCATCAGATACTTGATCGAAACCGGTATCCGGGCATTCCCCTGACTCTCGATGCCACACTCAAAGTTTTCGTCCTTTTTTTTGCTGTGGCGGCTTGGCCCAAGCTTTGGCACAACGATCAGTACCAGTGCTACAAATCCCAGGGCGACCAGGGACTGCATAATAACAGGAAGATATCCTATTGGTTCCATATTGCTGAAAAGTAGGGTGGACGATCCACCCGCTGACAAGTTTTGATTTTGTACGCGTGTCAAGGCAAAAACCACTCATTTTTCAAGTATTTTGACTTGCGGCGCAAAGGTAGCCAAATGCCCTTGACTTTTGACTCCTCAAAATGGTAAGAAGTACACGAAGTGTTCACTGTTTAGAATATTTCAAGCGCAAAAATTTTTCAAGAAAGCGCATCTTTGTTCAAAATTTACAAAAATGGACAGAAATACAATCATTGGCCTCGCCGCTGCTTTCCTCGTACTCGCATTCCTTTTTACAGAAAAAAAGGCGGACCCTTATGCCGGGATGATCCCGCAAGATGCTGAAAGACAAGCATTTACTGCAAATTATGGTTCGCCCTTGATTGATGGAAAAGCGGAAGATGTCGACTGGGAATCCGCCAGATGGTTGCCGCTGGATCAAACCTGGATCGGTGCGCCGCCAGCTGCCGCTGATTTTTCAGGGCGGTATAAAATTCTGTGGGATGAAAATAATTTGTACGTCCTGGCAGAGATCACCGATGATACCCTGATCGATATTCATCCGGATGGCCTGCTCAAATATTGGGACGATGATTGTTTGGAAATCTTTGTAGACGAGGACGCCAGCGGCGGCAACCATCAGTACAACTACAATGCCTTTGCATACCACATCGCGCTGGATGGCAAGGTGGTGGACGTCAAGCCGGATAGTTCTTTCGCCTATTTTAATGAGCATTGCACTGCGCGACATACCACCCTCGGGAATACCAGCACCTGGGAAGTTGCCGTGAAGATCTATGACGGCAAAACATACGAAGACGGGAACGAAAACATCCCCAAAATGCTTAATTCAAGCAAAAAAATGGGGTTTGCGCTGGCATATTGTGACAATGATTATTCTCAGGAGCGGGAGAACTTTATGGGTTCTGTTCAGGTAAAAGGCCAGGATAAAAACCGGGGCTGGATCGATGCCGGTATCTTTGGACTGCTCAGCTTGCAATAACTTATACCATGACTATAGAATCACTCAGAAGTCTCTGCCTTTCCATGGAAGGGGTCACAGAGGATGTCAAATGGGGCGGACAAGACCTGTGTTTTGCGGTGGACCAAAAGGTATTTTGCGTCACCGATGCAGACATGGATGCCAGTGCTTCTTTCAAAGTATTGGAAGAGGAATTTGATGCCATGATCACGCGGGATGGCATCATACCTGCACCTTATTTGGCCAGGGAAAAATGGGTTACGGTCCTGGGTTTTTCCTGGCTCAGCGATGCGGAATGGGCGTTTTATATCCGCCGGTCCTATGAATTGGTGAAACGCAGTTGATAATGAGCGCTCAATTAATGCCTGATTTCTCAAGGGTCTTTGGCTTTCCCCAAACGGGCAGCGATGTTATGAACTTCCGTAGATGTAGGTCGCGTTTACACCTTTTCTACTCCGGCCTCAAAAAATGAAGATTTTTTTCTTCATCCAACGCAAGTACCTCCTTGCGATCCGGGAAATAGACCAGGGAGGAAGCCTGGTAACCCAGGGATACCGGGAAGGGTAATTTCACGCTGAATATTTCGCAACCATCCTGATTAATAAGCACCAAATGATTGCGCAGCCCTTCAATCGCTTCGGGAGTTTCCCGGCCTAAAAAACCATAGCTGTCCTCCAACGCAAAAGCACTATACGGATCCACATCATAGGGTAGGGTATACAACCGCGCTCCGTTTTGTATATTTATTTTTTCGAGTCCACCCAAAATTCCGTCTACGATCTTGAAAAGATCTCCATCCTGCTGGATCCACCCACCGGCATTTTTTCGCCAGATTTCTGCGGCTGTAAATGGATTGAACATAACCATGCTTTGGCTGTAAAAGGAGCCCGTTGTGGTGAGGGCAAAATGATCCCCGATTTTTAAGGCATTCCCATAACTGAGTCCATCCAGGGACACTTCGGTTTTTACCGATTGATGCGTCAGACTGTACACCAACAGACTGCTGCTGCTTTTGGAGGAAAATCTGACCAGTGTTGTGAGGATAGTATCCTGGGCATTGGCAGGATCCTTACGGACAAAAACCTTGGGCTGGGCCAGGATTCTAAAGGGGGTTCGGCTTTGAAAGCTGGCCAGATTGGGCAATGCACGTTTCTGATGTCCAGGCAGGTCAAAAACTGCAATGGTTTGGATCAGGCTTGTTTTATTTTCTTCCACAAATGGAAGCAGGCCATGATCGCTGTACAGATCCAGATCACAGTCTATAAAATCTGTGGGCGCTGCGGCATAGAGTGTATCCCAGGTCTCTGAAGTGGGGTTGAACATGAAAATAGAAGTCTCGTCCGTGCCCAGGTAGGAGGACGTGGATTGATCCGGATTTAACAATCGAAAACCTCCCGGATTTTGAACCGTTTTTACCGTGCCCTGCTCCAGATCTACGCCATTCAGGTACGAATTGCTGAAAAACCAGGCTGTACCGCCCGTGATTCTGGGATGGTAATAGCTGTTCCGGGGCATGAGTATGGACGGGCTGGCCTCCAGAAGCGTTTCCCCGGTTTTTACGCAGGGGTCATTTTGAGCGACTTTCTTACATTGTGGTAAGCTGAAGCTGACAAGGAAGGCAAGCAGTAGAGCGGAGCGTATCAGTAATTTTTTCATGTTATTTTTGATACAAAGGAAGGCCTGGATGGTGGGTGGATTTATTGAATTTTGCCGGAGATGGATATGTTTTTATTTAATGTTAGTTTGGGCAGTTTCAAAGCGTGGCAACATTCGTTATAGATTTAACTTATTTAATATATTTTCTTTATTCGTTTTTTGAATCATGTAAACACCTCCAAGCAGAATAAAGGAAAAAAATATAGACGTTGGAATCAGTGAATTCCAGTCTGCCGCAGAGATTCCATCTGTACTTGATTTTTCCTGAATGGTTTGCTTTAACTCACCTGCTCCAAAACTAAAATTTACCAGGGCGTGAAGCACGCATGGAATCAATATGTTTTCAGTTCTAACCATCAACCCGCAAAAGAATACTCCAATGGCTGTTGCAAAGAATACCTGTGAGATGATGCCAATAAAATTTTCTGGCTGACTGAACAGATTTACAAAGTGTACCATTCCGAACATCCCACTTGACAGCAGTGCACTTTTTAAAATTGGCTGCTTTGTATTCGACAATGATTGGATCAACAAGGGAAATATTGCGCCTCTGAAGGTCAATTCCTCCACAATTCCAACAGCAAAAGTTGAAGTGGCGAATAGAAGCAGCAAACCTTTTTCGCTGGTCATATAGGTGTTCCAATTGCTTGCCAAACCTACTGCCACAAAAGTAGTCGCACCCAAAACAGCTTGAATATTCTTGTAATTTCTCCAGGAATTTAACCCCGTAAATTCCTGGAGATGCAGCTTCTGAATCAGTTTAACTATTGCAACAATCAACAACAATCGGATGACAATGCCGGAGATCTGTTTTGCAATTTGTGGCTCAAAGTCAATGGTAACTAGGAACTCCCGGGTCGGTTTCTCCAGCCACAAAAAGGACAGAAATCCGACTAAAATAAGCAGGGATATTTTGATTTCTTTTTTCATTTTTTGTAGCAACGTGAGCACTGCGGATTGTATTCTGTTTGGAGTGTGTCTGAAAAACATCCACATACCGTTATGTTAGGGTGGAGGCGCAAAATCTGTTTTATGGTCGCCGTTAGAGTGTGTCTGAAAAACATTGCCGGAGATGAAAATAGCAGATTTTGGGTTCTGACTGAGCGCCCTTTTTCGGGGAATAATGGGGCTTGTTGCCCGAAAAAGACGCGAAAGGCAGGTTTCAAAAGATGCATTTTCAGCCTGGCGAATGTTTTTCAGACACACTCTATAGCCGGCGGAAATATCAGGTGCGAAGATGAAGCTTCATCTGTATAAAATATCATCCTTAAACATGGAGACTGTTGCGCCAATGCAGTTCCTTTGGTTTGGAATTTTTAAACAAAACAAACCCATAACTTATCATGTCTATGTTATTAGTCCTTGTTGCAATCGCGCTGATCCTCCTGATATGGGTGGTCATGATGTATAACCAGCTGGTAAAACTACGCAATCTGGTGGATGAAGCCTGGAGTGGTATTTCGGTACAGTTGAAGCGCCGCTTCGACCTGATACCCAACCTGGTTGAAACGGTAAAAGGATACGCCGGCCACGAAAAATCCACCCTGGAAAATGTGATCCATTTGCGCAATGCCGCCATGAACGCCGCACCGGGGGATGTAGCCCA
>JBILHS010000052.1:0-38233 GCA_044350425.1 Saprospiraceae bacterium
GTTGGACATTGGACATTCCCTACTCCAAATCCTCTCAATTTGTTTTTCATTTTGAATTTGGTTATATTTGTATCCATGTTGTACCCTCAACCTTAACCAATGAAACTACAAATTATTAATGGATACGATGTTCTAAGAACGCAAATTGCGTCCTTAAAGACAGGGCGAAGTAAATATTCCAAGTATACGCCGTTTGCATTCACAGAGTTACGTCAGGGACAGGATACTAAATCACTAAAATGTTCACTAATTAGTTACCTTTGTTCCTCATGCGAGAATTGATTTTCTACAAAACCTATTTTCGAGATTTTTACGACGAACTGGATGAACGCGCTCGCAACAAGATTGACCATACGCTGCTAATTCTGGAAACGCAGCCAGTAGTGCCGCAGAAATTTGTCAAACACATTATCGGGAGCGCGGGCATTTACGAAGCAAGGACAAGCGTTGGCAGCAATGAATACCGCGTGCTGTTTTTCTTTGAAAGCGGCAGCCTTATTGAGGGCGGCAAAATCGTGGTAGTTGGCAACGGCTTTTTGAAAAAAAGTGATCGAGATTATCGCCGCGCCATCGAAGTGGCCGAAGAGATCAAATCCGAATATTTTGCCGAGATGGACATTTCAGATCCCGAAGACCCTAAAAAAAACTAACTTTCAGTAACAATTCAGCAACAGTATGGGAGCAACTATCATCGCCAAAGCCTCCAAGAACCTTACAAGCCTTGATGAACACCTTTCCCGTTCCTATGGCGAGCGCGGTACAGCAACACGAGAAAACCAACACTTCAACGCCTTCGCATCCTATGTTGGCGCGGTAGTGCAGGAGTACCGCAAAGAGCAGAGGCTTACGCAACAGGATTTGGCCGACCGCCTCGGCGTGAAAAAATCCTACCTTTCTCGCATCGAGAACGGGCATGCCGATATCCGGCTTTCCACGCTGGCACGAGTTCTTGGGGCTATCGGCTTCGATTTGGTGGCAATGCCCCGGAAATAAGCCTCCTTTGTTCGCCTCATCAGGTATTCCCCCAAGCATATCCAGGCTCCTCCACCGCCGTGCCTGTGGTCTTTTGACCCTGCGCCACTTCAATGGGTATCCATATTAAGGTCTGATATTTGCTCCAAAAGAGCGTTTAGGTGTAACTGGTTAGCATCTTTTAAAAACCCCAAAGGGATTTTAAGATCGTGCTAACCAGTTACATTTCTCATATAGTCACAACCAATCCCAGGCAGAGCGCCTATTTGGACATTGGAAATTCCTTGTTGGAAATTCAACATTCCCCTACATCTTCACCACCCGCTGCACCCAATTCCGCCCACCCGAGACTTCCGCAATCCGCAACAAATAAACGCCCTGCGGCAGTCCAACAAAACTCAACGGAGCACGGCCATTTGAAAAGCCCATAACTTTGCGGATCAATACCTTTCCTTCCATATTGGAAACCTGTACATCCGCGGCCCCATCCAGGTCCTTTAATGAAATATTCAGCACATCCAACACCGGATTCGGGTAGGTTTTGACCCATACATTCAAATCCGAGGTGCCTACTGAGCCATCGCAGTTGTTGTCAATGCCGTCAATAACTTCTATGGCATCCGGATTGATTGCTGCGTTGTTGTCGTCACAATCCAGGTTGTTTTCTGAAAAACCAGTCAGAGGCATATTATTGCAGGTACTCACCACGATGGATATACCTCCAAATCCATCTCCATCAGTATCTGCATAAAAGACAAACTGTGGAAGCTCCTCGTCGACAAGGCCATTGCAGTCGTTGTCCAGATTGTCGCAGATTTCCAGGGCTTCCGGATGGATGGCTGCATTGTTGTCGTCACAATCCAGATTATTGCTTACAAATCCAGCAGGTGGTTCCGGAGCACAGGAGGGAACTTTGCTGGTGGCCGTTCCAAAGCCATCGCCGTCTGTATCCTCGTAATACAGCGTAAAGGTTAGTCCATCATCCGCCTGACCATTGCAGTCATTGTCCAGGCCATCGCACAACTCCGGGGCGCCAGGATAGCTGCTGGCCTCCAGATCAAAGCAGTCCATGCTGTTGGTCACAAAACCAGTCGGGGCCGCAGCAAGGCAGGAAATAAGCGGAGTATTCAGATCGCCAAACCCGTCACCATCAGCATCTGCGTAATAGGTATTGAACACGAGACCTTCATCTGTTTCCAGGTTGCAATTATTGTCTTTTCCATCGCAAATTTCAGGCGCATCCGGGTAAACACTGGCGTCGTTGTCGTCGCAGTCGGATGAAATATCATAGCCATCAGCATCCTGATCATTGTTGTAAAAATAGGTTTTGGCTTTGTAAAACGCGGCAGTACCCACTTTAGCCCCGATCACCCTGCCGGGAATATCGTCTTCCGGCGGGTGGATGCCACCCCAGATCCGGGAAAGACTCGTCTGGTCAGAAGCATCCCGGTAGGTTGCCCATTGCAGGGTCACGTCCACGCTGGGGCCTTTTTCAACGCCCAGAAATCCACTATTGGCAGCGATATGATATTCGCCCATACCACCTGGAAAATATTCGTCGCCGGTAAGCAAGGTAATGGCCTCCGCAGCTGAACGGGAATACGTAGAGTGCCCGGAGATATAACCAGCAAAAGGCGGGGTTACGAATGTTTTTCGTTGAAAGGTCCACCATTTTTCCGCCAGGATCCAGCCTACCCCGGCGATATCTGTGGCCGGATTACTGATCGAATCGAAGCCTTGCCAGGTGTAGAATTTAATTTTTCCCACATGCTGGTTGTTCGCGCCTGCCAGAGGATCGCCCATTTCTACCTGTTCGATGTATCCAGGTCTGAGTTGGATGCCCGCAAGATCAAAATTGGGGCGCGCAGGATCACTGCTTTGTCCGCGGTCAGCCATCCAGCGCAGGGCTGTGACCGGGCGCGTGCCATCGTACCAACCCTTAATGCCCCATGCGGCAATGGCGGCATCATGCAAGGCACCACCCAAGGTAAAATAGGCTTTCAGGTCATATTCTAAGGTATCCAATACCGGCCCCTGACCGTTGTATTTGCGCACAAATGCAGGGTGGTCCATGGCTTTATTCAGGATGGAGAACCAGTGCCCGGGCGGAGTTTCAGAGTTCGGGCCATCCGCCCAAAACTGCGCCAAAACACGGGTATAATCGCCCCGTGGTACCATTTGTGGCTGGTAAGGCTGGCTGGTTTTCGGATTGAGTGGGCGACCATTGCTGGGCCCACCGCCTTCAATTTTATAAAAGTCTTTATATTCCTGAAACGTGGTGGGCAGATAAGGAGTATCCCCGATCGAAGCCGGTGAGATGTCCCACATGACCCCATCTTCCGGAGTTAAATGGGAAGACCAGATGGGTACCATTTCAAAATTCCATTTGTAGGCTTCTGAGGTGCCTCCGCCATCGATGGTATCTAAAAATGAATTGGGGCCAGGATCGTGGTATACCGGCCAGTCCACTCCGTTTCTCTGGAACACTGTTTTTTGAGCGTCCGGAATTGCGAACGGCAGCACCCTACCCCATTCCGGACTTTGGAATTTTTGCAGCGCCGGGATGGGATTACCGTTTTGGTCAATCGCGTTGCTTAAAATCAGCGGCTGCCAACGATTCGGGTCGATCATGTTCGGATTACCTGCCAATTCAGGGTTCAGAGCCGGATTCACGGGCTGATAGAACTGGTTCGTATAGTTGAGTTGTTCATTGGCTCCGTCATTCAGGCCATAAAACCCGACACAATCACCGATGTAATTGCCCAGCGCTGCCGGATCGCCGGACTGGTATGAGTTGGAGCTAAAATTCCAGTTATAGCCCAGCTCATTCATAAGGATTCGAAACCGCTGAATACTGGCAACCGCATTGGGAGAGTTTTGAAACCGACGGGACAGCACGCGGTAGGCTGCATAGCTGATTGCTTTATTCCGGGCAGCCTGAATATCAGATGGCATAGGTAGCCCATCAAAAGGGCAGGTAAAAGTTCCAACCGTTTTGCCCAACAAATAAGTCTCTGCACTCAGGGTATCATACACCGCCCAGGCATCCCACATGGCCATGGAGACATGAAAAAGATTGCGTGCCTGCACAGGAGGCCGCGCCAGGTCTTCCCGGATGGCCTGAAGCAACACCTCATTCCATCGGCGGGCGACGGATTGCTGTTGAGCTGATGCGTGGCTAAACTTCAGCATGGAAAGCAGCAGAAGCAGCAGGATGCGTTGTTTATTTTTTGTCATGTGCAAAGAAACGCACGAAAAAAACGCGAAAAAATTAGATTTTAATTAAAATCCTGGCATACACCCTTTGCGTTTCACTCTGAATTTCAGCGCAATAGGCTCCTGCAGGCAGCCCTTTGACACGGATCGCTATCTGCTTTTCGGAGGATGAAAAGGACTGCTCTGAAACCGTTTCACCCAAAACATTCAGCAATCTGATCTGAAATTTCTCAGCAAAGTCTTCCGGCAAAACGACATTCAGTACCTCCTGGGCAGGGTTTGGAAAAAACTGAAATCCTGCAGCGGACAGTGCTTCATTCGTACCTACCCCACTGATATGAATGATCTGAGTTGTCGTATTGCTACAGCCATAAGGCGTGGAGACTGTAAGTTTTACCGCATAATTCCCGGGCACTGAAAATGCATGCTGCGCTATCGCCTGATCTGAAGTAGATCCATCGTCAAAATCCCAGGAATAAACATATCCTGATGTTTCCGCTGCGGCAAACTGCCAGTTTAGCGCGTTGAGGGGCATGGCCGAAAAAGCAGCATTCAAGGTTGGAAGGTTCTGGCTAAACGTAGCGTCGAGCCAGGCAAAGCGGTTATACAACCAGCCTTTCATTTTGGAAACTTCACCCGCATAAGTGGGCGGGAGAATACCTGGATTGGGCCAGACGTATTTTCCTAGGATAAGCCAATATTCGAAATTTCGCTCCTGGGCTTCGTTCAGTACCGCTGCCATAGAGTCGATCACGCCAAAGAAATGGACATTTTTCAGGTTGGAGGCCCGCAAGGATTGCCAGCGACAGGCCAGATTTTGAGCAAAAAGTGTATCACTCATCAGCTTTTCCCACCAGAAAGGCACGCCGGCATCTCCACATACATAATTGATGTCAAAGGCAAATCCGGAAGTGCTAAAGCCCTCACAATAGTCTGCATTGTACCATGCCAGATCATAGTCCCAAGGCGGACCCATTCGGATCTTTCCACCCTTGTCATCCTTTTCTTTGTGAAAATAAGTACTCAAGCGATAACCATCCACATTTTTGCTTATTTCGTTGAGGATGAGGTAATCAATAAAAGTGTTCTCTGCCCCAAACTTGCGCCAACCCGTGGTGGTATCCTGATAGCCCGGCCCTTTTAAGGCTACTTCAAAACTGTCTACATAAGTCCGGATATAATTTTGCTGTGTAGGATGGAGTTCATCCCAACGTGGATAGCTGTGTTGGAAATAAGTGAATATATTTGGACTGTTAGGTTGTGAGAACTGTGAATTCCAGCCAGGGGTACGATTCCAGTCGATGCGGCAAATGTACCCGCCTGTGAGATCCACACTGGAGGTATCTGTTGGTTTGAGTTTGGAGATGTTCACCCGGTCTTTGTCCCTTCGGATATCTTCTGTGAGGATGTAAACACCCTGATAGGTATTGTCCAACACCAGTTCACAAAACCGCGTTCGGGTAGCATAATGGCCCAGCTGACGAAAGGTTTCATAAGCCAGTGCATTGCGCATCAGGGTTTTATCTGAAAAATTGGCGGCCAGTACGAAGTCACTTCCGTCGGGCATTTGCAGTAACTCCACCGCTTTATCCTCCCCGGCATCATCCCGCAGCTCGAATGTGAAGGATTTTTTGGGCATCCCCTGGGAGCTGTTGCCGCGCAGTTCAATTCCGATAGGCCCGGAATAGGCAAAGTCCGTCTGATCCAGGTAGTTTCGTTCCCCTGGACCATTGTAAATCAGGGAAAACTGTGCGTCAATTTTGGGCTCGTTCATAATGGTTTTTCCCCCGGTAGAGATCTTCAGGATCGGTAGATCGCTCGATTCGAAAGGAAAGGGTTTGCAGGGATTTGGTCCAAAAGTGATGCTCCAATCGATCAATTCCCCCGCATCTGCAAAGGCGTAAGTATCCAGGATGACAAGCTGCCAGATTCCATTGGGATCTTGTCCATTGTTGACCTGCCCCATATCACCAAAAGGGCGAAACTCGCCTGTGAACGGATATCCAACTTCAAAAATAGAGGTTTGTGCATTGCTACTCAGACAAGTATTGACAAATCCATCCGTGTCGCCACCTACGCCTGAAACCAGCGGAATAAGGGTTCCATCCGGAGCACGAAGTTGGATCGAAAGATCTGCGACCCATTGGTGTATTGCATTGATACATATCCTTTCGACCCCAAAATTGGTGGTGTTTAATATATTTGGAAGGGCCGTAACAGGAATATCAAACGAAATGGAATTTCCATCATCCGGAATGACTCCACCTGAGCCAGAGAAGGTTTGTGCATGAAAAAGACAGGGGATACCCAAAAGACAGGTTATTAACCAAAAACGAGTGCGTTGCATAAATACAGATTTAGCCCACAAGGTAATTTCATCCGGGAAAAGCAGATTTGATTTTTAAAAAACCAACTTTCTGAATTTCTGTTATCTACGAAAAGCCGATCTTTACGCCATGCAAACTGTTCAATTTCAAGACCTGGGCCAGATGCGCTATCAAGCGGCCTGGGATTTCCAGACTGCAGTGCATCGTAAGCTGGTCGATAACAAATTGGGAAACAGGCACTTGGCTCCTAAATCTTATCCTCAGGAACACCAGCTGCTTTTTGTTGAACACCCTCCTGTGTATACGCTGGGGAAAAGTGGTTCCATGGATCATCTCCTGTTGACGGAAGTTGAACTGGCGGCACAGGGCATTGATTTTTTTCCAATCAACAGAGGCGGCGATATTACTTTCCACGGCCCGGGACAAATTGTTGGCTACCCGATTCTTGATCTGGAGTGTTTTTTCACCGACGTGCATCGTTACGTGCGTAATCTTGAGGAGGTGATCATCCGGACCATTGCTGAATATGGGATTGAAGGATATAGGATTAAGGATTATACTGGGGTGTGGGTGAGCCCCCCCCAGCCCCCCCTGGAGGGGGGGAGTACGTCAGCTCTTGGACATCCAACGATTGAAATACAAAGTGGATCCGAGCCTCTTGGCCAACCACAGATAGAGTCGAAAAGTGCCTCTCTACTCCTAAAGGGGGTGCAGGGGGGGGCAGGAGCAAAGATCTGCGCCATCGGCGTACACCTTTCCCGCTGGACCACCCTGCATGGCTGGGCATTCAATGTAAATACGCCGCTGGAATACTTCAAAAACATCATTCCATGCGGCATTGAGGACCAGGATAAAACCGTCACCTCCTTGTCTCAATTATTAGGACAAACACTCGATATGGCAGAAGTAAAAGAGAAACTAAAGCGGCATTTTGCAGCAGTTTTTGAGTGTGAGATCGCGGGATAAAGCCTGCACGGGAATCTTTTAATTCTGGACAACCGATATGCCCTTCGAGTACCTGAATTTTAGATTTTTACTGTACTAGTCCAATTTCTGCTATCTCTCTGCCTACTTTTGCACCGCCATAACCGCACCATTACTCATACGCACAACCATACCTACGCACATGGGAGACATCCATACGCAAGACGACTGGAAACTCGAACAACAAGAATGGCTTGAAGCCCTCGAGGAAGTCATTGAAAGTCAAGGAAAAGACCGTTCTGAGGAGCTGTTCCAGGCACTTCGTAAAATGCTGGCTCGACATGGTGCGGCCACCGGCGGATCGGCGCTGAATACGCCCTACATGAATACCATCGCGCCGGAAGACCAGCCTGCCTATCCAGGCGATCTGGCCCTTGAAACGCGTATTGAAAATATTCTCCGTTGGAATGCCCAGGCCATGGTGTTACAGGCACAGGATAAAAACATTGCGCTGGGTGGGCACATTGCTACCTACGCGGCTTGTGCTACCATGCTCGAAGTATTATTCAACCACTTTTTGCGCAAACGTTCGGCTGATTACGGCGGCGACCTGTTGATGTTTCAGGGACATGCTTCGCCAGGCGTATATGCCCGGGCGGTCATGGAAGGTCGTTTGCCAGAAAAAGCCATCTCCGACTTCCGTCAGGAGACCTTAGGCGGTGTTTCCAGTTACCCACACCCGCGTCGGATGCCAAATTTCTGGCAGGCGCCTACGGTGAGTATGGGACTTGGTCCGATGACCGCAATTTATCAGGCCCGCTTTGCCAAATACCTTGAAAACCGCGGTTTGAAGCCCGAAAACGGGGGTAAATTCTGGCATTTCATTGGGGACGGCGAAATTGATGAGCCGGAGATCTACGGCACCATCGGCATGGCCAGTCGTGAGAACCTGAACAATCTGGTGTTCGTGGTCCACTGCAATTTGCAGCGCCTGGATGGTCCGGTGCGCGGCAACGGAAAAATCATACAGGAAGTAGAACGACACTTTTTTGGCGCCAGCTGGGAAGTGATCAAAGTGGTTTGGGCTAGTGAGTGGGACGAGTTGCTGGCCAAAGACGAAGCCGGAGTATTGTTATCTCGTTTTGAAAGCCTGGTCGATGGGAATTTTCAGGAACTGGCCTCTGCCAACGATGGCGCCCTGACCCGAAAAATGCTCATCGGCAACGATGCATTTAGTGCGCAGATCACAGCATTACTGGCAGATTACACCGACGATCAACTGAAAAATCTGCGTCGGGGCGGACATGATGCAGCCAAAGTTTTTGCGGCTTATCAGCGGGCCGTGAATTCAGATAAGCCGGTGGCAATCATTATAAAAACGGTGAAAGGTTACGGCATGGGTAAATCGGCCGAAGGCAAAAACAAGGCCCACCAAACGAAAGACCTCAGCGATGATTTCCGTGTGGAGATCAAAAACCGCTACCAGATTCCATTGACCGACGATGAAGCTCGTGCTGCCAAATTCTGGTGGCCGGCGGCAGATTCGCCTGAAAAGAAATACCTGCTGGAGCGCCGAGAAAAGCTGGGCGGATTTTTGCCTGAACGCTCCGACAAATACACCGAATTTAAAGCGCCTGAACTTGCCGCTTTTGAGAAGCAATTGAAAGGAAGCGAGGCCGGAAAAACGGTCTCTACCACGGGTGCCATGGTCGATATCATGGGCCAGCTCATTCGCAACCCGGAGATTGGAAAGTATATTGTCCCCATCGTACCCGATGAGGCGCAGACCTTTGGCATGGAGCCGATGTTCAATTCGGCACAGATCTGGAACCAAAAAGGACAACTTTATACACCGCTGGAGATCGGCATTTCGGTTATCAAGTATAAAGAGTCCAAAACGGGTCAGGTGTTGCAGGAAGGCATCAATGAAGATGGCGCAACTGCCAGTTTCACGGCGGCTGGTACTGCGTATGCCTTGCATGGCATTCCGACGGTCCCTTTTTATATTTACTATTCCATGTTTGGCTTCCAGCGGGTGGGCGATCTGATCTGGGCTGCTGCCGACATGATGTGCAAAGGTTTTCTGCTGGGTGCTACAGCTGGTCGCACAACCCTCAATGGAGAAGGATTGCAACACCAGGACGGTCATTCCATTCTCATTGCTCAGACCGTACCTTCTGTCCTGACCTATGACCCGGCTTTCGCCTTTGAACTTGCGGTGATCGTGCAGGATGGTCTGCGTCGGATGTACGTGGAGAACGAGTCGAAGATCTACTACCTGACCATTTACAATGAAAATCTTTTGATGCCCGAGATGCCTAAGGGCGTTGAAGAAGGCATCAAGCGCGGTTTGTACCGTTTTCAAAAATCGAAAACAAAGGGCAGCGCCAAAGCCCACCTCATCGGTTCTGGTGTGATCATCAAACAAGTGATGGAAGCTGCTGAGATCCTTGAAAAAGAAGGCGTTAGCACCGATATCTGGAGCGCTACTTCCTGGACGGAATTGTATCGCGATGCCGTTTCCTGTGATCGGTGGAATATGTTGCACCCCGGAGAAACGGAGCGGGTGCCTTTTGTACAACAACAATTGAAAGGGGAAGACGGGGTATTTGTCAGCGCGAATGACTGGGTGAAGCTCACCGCAGGACAACTTGCACCCTGGATGCCCAAAGATTTCACCACGCTTGGTACGGATGGTTTTGGACTCTCGGAAAGCCGCGAAAATCTGCGCGACTATTTTGAGATCTCTCCAAAGTACATTGCGTTTGCAGCCGTGCGTTTGCTCCACAAACAAGGCAAGATCACCGAAAAGGCTGTGAAAGAGTTTATGAAAAAATATGGCGTAGAGAGCGAAAAGTTGGAGCCTATGACGGTATAATTTTTTGGTTTATTGCGCAATACTACAGGCCCATAAGGCATCCAAATTTTGTTCTAAAAACGGATGACTTGTGGGCCTTTTAATTTGAAATTGGTATTATACTTTTGCAAATATTACTATAAAATACATGAAGCAAGCCTTTATTTTATTCTGTTTTGTCCTAATGGTGCTCCCGACCCAAAGTTAAACCATCGCAAAATTACTTTATGCTGAATACGCATATATCCATGTTTCGAAGGATAATGTAGCGCTGTATAAACGCTTCAGCATGGTCAAGTACAGGTTTTATTTAGATGAAAAATTCCTCCATTTCGAGTTGGTGGGTGGAAAAGAGGAGCGGGCGTCCTTCCAGAAATTGGCCTCCTATCCGTTGGTCTCTCCGGAGAACGGTGAAGCAATGATGAAAGACGTGCTTGCCAAAATGATGGTGCCGGCACAGGGAGCCAGAAAGAATTAGGGAATTTTTCGCATCTGGTTGGAGGTTTTGGGCAATTCAACAACGCAATCGTTCGTTTCAGCCCTTATTTTGAATCCACTCACATTATGCGCCAAACACTTCCCTGCTTTCAGGCTTTCCTGCTTTTCGTACTTTTAACTGGCCCCCAACACCTTTTTGCTCAAGAACAACTCGGCATGCGTCTTGAGCGCTATTCCGGGATTTACAGCGCAGGCATCAACCCTGCCAATACTGCATTTACGCCCCATAACTGGGAGGTAAGTCTTTTCAACGCGGATCTTTTTGTTGAGAACAGTTACGCATTTCTGCGCAATACCAGTCTGCAAAACGCGCTGCGCAACACCGACAAAATTGTTTCCCTGGCCGACACTTCGGCTGAAAACCCGCCCGCCCGCGACGCTATCTTTCAGGATTTTGCAGATGAGAGTCGTAAAATGTACTTTGTAGCACAAACCCGCGTAGCTGGTCCGGCATTCAGTTTCAGATTTGGGGAGAACAACGTCATTGGCCTGACAACTGCTTTTCGCACCCATGTTTCAGCCTATCGGATCCCGGAAATACTAGCCTACCGCACCGTCTCTGACCTGCCGCGCAATCAGGCGATTAATATCCCTCCTGCAGGAATAAGCGGCATGGTATGGGGTGAGATCGGGCTACATTATAGCCGTGTAGAAGAAATCGGGGATCTTCAAATGGCCTGGGGTGTTTCCCCCAAACTTTTGCTTGGGTACGAAGGTTTTTTTACCCGTGCACAATCTAAATTCGACTACACCCAACTCCAGGGTGACACCACCGTCTTTGGGAGTGGAAAATGGGATTATGCCCTTACCACAGCCAATCTTACGGACGACGCCAATGCGGTCAAGCTTAAAAGACAGGGATCCGGCTTTGGCCTGGACCTGGGCGTTTCCTGGGCCATGCCTTCGGACGACGAAACCGGCGGTTATGCCTGGCGTGCAGGGGCTTCTTTGATAGATTTGGGGTTTGTGCGCTTTAAAAACACCGCACAGCGACACCACATTGAATTTGACACCCTACTCAGTGTAAGCGGAGCACAATTCCCGCAACGGGACAATGTGGACGATATTTTGCAGGATGTAAGCCGCGCATTTCTGGGAGACAGTGCTGCCTCCCTACAAAAAAATGCATTTGGTATTGGGCTGCCCACAGCGCTATCGGCCCAGTTTGATTTTAGGCTTGCTCCCTTATTTTATGTAAGCGGGGTATTGGTCCAACGAATAGCCCTCTCCAAATACAGTGTAAAACGCCCCAGTACAATGGCCGTAGTACCGCGTTTCGAGCATCGTTGGTGCTCCGTTTCGCTGCCTTTGGTAGTAGATGACTGGCGTACCTTCCGGATGGGCGCTGCCCTTCGACTGGCCTGGTTTTATATTGGTACTGATAATCTTGGCAGCTTTAGGACTAAGGACAAACTGAGCGGAGTAGACTTTTATGTCGGGCTGAAAATCAATGCTTTTAGTCTGAATTTCGGTAAAAAGGAAAAAGGCTATCATTTGAACCGCGAGCGTGGAAACCGGAGCAGCGGGCCTAATCGGAGAAAGATTAAGTGTTATAGTTTTTAATGATTTATTGGGATTGAAGCAGGTAACTGAAATTGATCTGAGTATCAAGTCCAGGCAACCTGCTTCAACCCTGCTAAACCTAATAGTTCGCCTGAAGCTGGATCCGTAGAAAATTACCTTTCTCAGCATAATCGGTTATAAAATCTGAATACTTGCGATCACTGATGACATAAGCCATGGTGATTTCGAGATTTTTGATCAGTTGCCACTCCACGCCTAACTCCAGTTCATTCATATTGTAATGGCGGGCATCCAGTTCAAGTTTTTTTGCCCCATCATACACCTGATAACGTGCATAAGGGGTGATAAACCCTTTGCCTAGTTTACTTCGGTAGGATGCAGTAATGAACCCACCTTTCAGTTTTTGAACCCGGATGGAATCTGTTTGTGAATCAAATGTTGGGCTTTCTCCGATGTTATATTCTGCCAGAATCCCAAAAGGTTGTTGGTAGAGCACAACGGAGGCCGCCAACCGACGCTCCAGATAAGTCAGGTCTTTCACCACCTTCACATCTTTCGAACGCTGGTCCAGGGTATATTTTCCGGTGTAAGCCTGAATTCCAGGCTCGATGATTTGCTTGCCTATTTTAATGGGGTATGACAGCCGTGCCACAGCATGCAGGTTGTCATTTAACTCTGGTTTGTTGGCCGCCTGTCCGTTGTAAAGACCAATTGCAAACATTCCATAATCACCGGAGCCTTTTAAGGCATCATTGGTGAGGTCTCTATGGATTTTACGGATTTTAGCTGGTGAATACAAGAAAAATGCGCCAAAATCCCGCTCATTGGGCGCTGCAGAGTTCAGTGCGTCTGAGCGGTCAAAGGGTAAGCGGTTAGAACTTGATTGTAAATTCTCAAATCCAAAAGGCACCTTGCTTTGACCAAAGCGAATGCGAAATTCTTTTTTTGAGTCGAATGCATAATCAAAGTATGCATCGCGTACCTGTAAAAAATGTTTACTGGTTGAACTTGCATCTGCAGAGTAGTCAAACTGAATGTAGACGAAAAAGCGATCATGTACATCCCCGCTTAAAACCAGTCGGGCACGCCGGAATGCAAAGGATTGACCTTTGCCGATACTTTTGTCACATTGTTCGCATTTGAGATCGGGATTGGTTTCCAGCAGACGATTGTAACGAAATTGCGCATAGCCCCGCAGGCTAAGCTTTTCGTACCATTTTGCAGGGGAGTGAACTGCCGGAGTAATTTTAGGGGAAAGAGAGTCGTGGGCAGTCGTTTGCGCTCCTGCGCTGTAAAAAGCACAGGTCAGCGCAAACGTCACCGGGAGGAGACGTAGCAACATAGTCAGGTTAGGAACAGACCTTAGTTAAGAAATTGGATACAGAAACGCCCTTAGGGGAGCGGTATACTTGGAAAGATGCAGGATTGGCAGGATCTAAGACCCAACCAATCCTGCAAAATCTGGCTTAGGCAAATATGCGAAACAGGAAAAACAATGCAGCGGCCATGATAAACGTGACCGGCAGGGTAAGCAGCCAGGCAATGGCAATGCTCGTGATCGTTTTGCGCCGAAGGTTAGAAACACCTCCTTCTGCGACCATGGTACCAGCCACACCGGAAGAGAGTACGTGTGTAGTACTTACAGGCAACCCGTAATAACTGCTCACACCAATAGTAGCCGCAGCACAAAGTTCCGCGCTGGCACCCTGGGCATAGGTGAGGTGCGATTTTCCGATTTTTTCACCAATGGTAACCACGATACGTTTCCAGCCCACCATGGTGCCAAATCCAAGACAAATGGAAATCAACAATACTGCCCAGGTGACCTTAAATTCATAGGTATCTTTCAGGCTTTTTACTTCTGCCTTGGTCACTTTTGCAACTTCGTTAGGGAAGTAATCCTCCTTCATGGCAGATTCCATTTTCTTATTGAAACCCTGCAAAGACTTGCGCATCGCCATAACCTGCGCTTTGTCTTTTGAATTGAAGGTATCTATTTGAGCGTTCATCTTTTTACAAGCAGATGCCAAAGGAGTGAAGTGAAGACTATCCGAAGGAAGAGCCTGTAAGATGGATGCTTCAATTTTCTGTACGCTCGCTTTGGTATCAGCACCCGTAAAATGTGGGGCAAGTGCAAATTGCATTGGCATGAATGCAATGAGCACGACCATCAACAAGCCAACTCCCTTTTGTCCGTCATTGTTTCCATGAAAATAGCTCACCAAAGTACAGGTGGTAACCAGAATGGCCCTGATCCACATGGGAGGCGTCTGGTTCTTTTTTAATTCATCGGCGGATTTATAAATTGCCTTTTGTTTGACCAAGGACCTTAACAGGAACATGAGTCCAATGGCCAATGCAAAGCCGAACAGAGGAGATATTAGCAAAGACATGCCCACATCTTTTGCTTTATCCCAGTTAGGACCGGAGCCACCATGTACCGTAAAATAGGCAAAACCGCCGCCCAATAGAGCTCCGATCATGGTATGCGAACTGGAGCAAGGGATCCCAAAATACCAGGTTCCGAGGTTCCAGATAATCGCAGTGACAAGAATCGCCAGCACCATGGATATATTCTCGTTGAGTGGTGTGTTGGCCATGTCCGCCAATGGAATTAATTTCATCATTCCAATAGCGACGGCAATACCACCCAGCATAGCGCCCAGAAAATTCCAGAAGCCAGACCAGATAACTGCGAAAACAGGAGGTAAAGTTTTGGTGTAAATTACGGTTGCAACCGCATTTGCTGTATCGTGGAAACCATTGATGGCTTCAAATGCACAAACAGCCAGTAAGCAAACGATCAAAAGGATGGAAGAATTCGTGGACAAGTCCGCGATGAAACCCAGCATCATAGGATGGAAAGTTTAGTAGTTCGATAAATTTTGACTCTGGACAGCAAGACTTTATAATTTACGCTTTTGGCAAAAAATAAAAGCAAACTGCCCAAATAAAGCGAGGTTAGGAAACTCGGATCAAAAGTAGAACGGACTTATTTGCGTGGGCACAATTCCAATATTAAGTTAGGGTTAAGTTTGTTAACAATCGAATATTTCGGAGGTTTGGATACCTCGGAGGTTTTGAAAACCTCCGAGGTATCCAAACCTCCGAAATATTCGCCTATCCCCCATTTGAAATAGGCAAAAACACCTCCACCCGAGTCCCGGAACGTTGCCCATGGGTAATGTCTGCAAGATCCTGAATCATGATAAACTTATCCCCTGGTCGCTTTTGGATCTGATGCAGCAAAAGCAGGCGTTCATGCGTGATCTCCATGCCTCGCGAACGGTGTTTTTGAAAACCAGCGCCGGCTTGGGCTGCTGCCTTTTCTTGCCCTTTGTTGAAACCCACCCCATCGTCTTCAATTGTACATTTCAACAAAAACTCATCGTCGGGCATCACTTCAAACCGAATGGTCAGGCGCCCCTCCTGTCGAGGGCGCAGACCGTGTTCGATCGCATTTTCGACAAAGGGCTGTACGATCATGGTGGGCACAAACAGCTCATCCAACTCCTCATTTTTAGGCAATATGATTTGAAAATCCAGGCGATCGCGAAAGCGCAATTTCTTATTAATGTCCAGATAGCGGTCTAAAAACTCGATCTCCTGCTCCAGCGAAACCTCCTCCAATTCGGAGTACTCCAGAGTGTGTCGCATCATTTTGGCAAACTTGGCCAGATAAGATTCAGCCTCTGTATTGCGCCCTGAGGTGACCAGCCCCTGGATCGCATTGAGTGAATTGAACATAAAGTGCGGGTTCATCTGGGCCCGCAGCGCGCGAAGTTGAAGTCCTGCCACACGAAGTCTTGCCATCTGGCTTTCCTGCCGACTCCGCTCCAGTTGGTGGCGCGCTTCTAATTCCTGACGCTCGTTGTCGCGCAAATTGCTGAAATGCGATTGATTCAGCTCTGTCACATTGCGTTGCCACTCAAAAGCACTTTCAAAATTTTGGGTGCTTTCATAAAGGGATGCCAGCCTTTGACTCACCTGAGCCAGGTGATACAGGTCATTGCCCTGTTGACCGATTTCCCAGGCTCGTAAATAGTGGCGTTCTGCTTCAAGCGAATTTTCCAATTGGATGTAGAGTGCGGCACTCCAGCTTTCTATTTTGGATAAGTTGGTAAAATCCGAAGGTTTAGCTGGTGGATCATAATCAGCAGCAGCCTGCCCAAACAAATTAAATGCCTTAGGTGCATTCCCTGCCAGGGCAGCCAAAATCCCTAAATTACTCAAGGCCAGCGTTTTGACCTCTGATTCTCCCGCTCCTACTACGGTAAGTGTTTTTTCAAAATGCATTTGTGCAAGCTCGGTATCCTTGCGTGCAAGCGCTGCGCGACCAGCATTCAGATAATGCCAGGCCATGCGTGGGCGAAGCTGATATTTTTCTACGATGGGCAATACACTTCGATAGGCATCCTGGCTTTTGTCTTCTTCTCCAAGATATTCATACAATTCTCCCAGACCGCTGAGGATCAAAGTTTTAATATACCAGTCTTTCAGGGTTACCGCATGCTCCTCCAACTCCAGAAAATCTTTTTCAGCCTCCATCAGGCTATCCAGTGCTTTTCTGGGATTGCCGATCAGCAGATAAAAAAAGCCTTCCCGACAAGTGACATGCGCACGGATCCTTGGTGGGGCATCTTCTCCCAAAAATCGGCGCGAACGTTGCAGGGCATCTTCAGCAGCGGCCCATGCTCTTTGATTCAGATAGGTAGAGGCAATATCTGCCCAGGTCTCTGCCAAAGCCCAACTATCCGCCAGGCTCTCCAGTATGTTCGTGGCCAGCCGGGCATGCATGAGCGATTGCTCATACCGCGACCACTGATTTTCAAGAAAAGCAGCACTTCTGTGATAGGAAAGGCGTACGTCGAAAGGACTGCGTGGAGTCAGCAGACGCCCCAATTCGGCTAAAGCAAACTTGGACTGTTCAAAATCCGTGAATGCCCATCTGGACAAATTATCGCTTAAGCGACGAAGTAGGGTCTCGTCGTCAGCAATCGAATTTTTGGACTGGGAAGGAATACCTTGCATATAACAGCAAACTTAAGGCATTTTTTCGCCTTGTCCCCTGCCAAGTTTTTCCATGACATATAATTTATGACTGCGCCCGATGGGCAAGGTGCGACCTGCAATTTCCACCTCGGCAGCAGAAAAAGATTCTATCTTATCAATTGCCACCATAAAGGAGCGGTGAATACGCAAAAAATTGTCGGAACGCATCAGATCCTCCAGTTCGCCCAACTGATAATGGGTATTGTAAGACTTGGATTTGGTGACTATGGATACGGAATCTTTTAGACTTTCTACATATAGGATCTCATCCAGGTAGATCTTAACCGAGCGTTTGCTGACCGTAAAAAAATAGTAGGGCCTTACCAGATGTTCTGCGGGCTTCTGGATGTTTGAATCCGGATTGCGTTGTGGCTGCAAAAGTTTATTGACAGCCTTGGTATACCGGGCAAATTCAATGGGTTTAAGCAGATAATCGGTCACTTGTAATTCAAACCCTTCTACCGCATACTGGTGATACGCGGAAGTGATAATTACCCTGGGTTGATGCAGAAGCGTTTTTAAGAAATCCAGACCATTGAGTTTGGGCAAATTTATGTCCAGAAACATTACATCTACAGGATTCTGGCGTACCACATCCAGGGCTTTGATGGCATCGTAACAGATATGGGTTAACTCCAGAAAAGGTGTTTGATTGACATATTCTGCCAATATTTCCGCTGCCAATGGCTCATCTTCAACAATGATACATTTAAGCGGCTGGGGAAATTGAGCACTGGGAAATTGAAGACCAGGTTGCGGCATAGCTATAGAAAAAGCGTTTTCTCAAATAAGTGGCGAAATATAGCAAAAAAGGGAGATAGCGACACCATTGCTTTCGACCAAATAGAAGGCTGAGGTGATTAAGGCCATAATTCAGGACCAAAGCCAGCTAAAATGCTGACGGGATGACCATACGCCATCCCGTCAGTAATCTCAGCGGAGCCTATCAGAATAAGGGTTTAACCTTTCAAAACACCCAGTGCTTTTCCTACCTTTGTAAAGGCCGCTACAGCACGTTCCAGATGTTCCTGCTCATGTGCGGCAGAAAGTTGCACCCGGATCCTTGCCTTGCCTTGTGCAACCACCGGGAAGAAAAATCCAACCACATAAATACCTTCATCCAGCAAATTGGCTGCAAATTTCTGTGCCAAAGGCGCATCGTATAACATAATAGGTACAATTGGGTGCTCTCCTGGTATGATATCGAAACCTGCAGCAGTCATGGCCGTGCGGAAGTATTTCGTATTGCTTTCAAGTTTATCCCGCAAAGAAGTGCTGCTGCTGAGTAGTTCTAAGACCTTAATACTCGCACCCACAATGCTTGGAGCCACTGTGTTGGAGAACAAATAAGGTCTGGAGCGCTGACGCAACAATTCCACGATCTCCTTTTTTGCTGCGGTGAACCCTCCGCTGGCGCCGCCCAAAGCTTTGCCAAGCGTACCCGTAACGATGTCTATACGATCCATGACATCGCGATACTCATGCGTGCCACGGCCGGTTTTACCCAGAAATCCAGACGCATGGCATTCATCGATGCCGACCATGGCTCCATACTTGTCTGCCAGGTCACAGATCTTATCCAATTGTGCGATCGTGCCATCCATTGAAAATGCCCCATCTGTAAAGATGAGTTTTCGCCGCGCTCCAGAGGCTTCTTTAAGACAATCTTCGAGCGAATTCATGTCATTGTGCTTGTAACGAAAGCGCTTGGCTTTGCACAAACGTATGCCGTCAATGATACTGGCGTGGTTGAGCTCGTCACTGATAATCGCATCTTCTTCGCCGAGTATTACCTCAAACAAGCCGCCGTTTGCATCGAATGCAGCGGCGTATAAAATCGAGTCTTCCATCCCCAGAAAGTCGGCGATCCGAAGCTCAAGTTCTTTGTGTATGTCTTGGGTGCCACAGATAAAACGAACACTCGAAAGTCCATAACCGTGGGTGCGGATCGCCTCAATGGCCGCTTCGATGACTTCCGGGTGACTGCTCAGGCCCAGATAGTTGTTGGCGCAAAAATTGAGTAGATCGTGTTGAGCCGTTGTATCAATTACTGGGCCCTGTGGTGTGGTGATCACACGCTCCTGTTTGTACAGACCTGCATCACGGATGCCCTGGAGATCGGCTTGGAGCGTAGCTTTTATGTTGCTGAACATGGTATGAGAATGGGTTGATTTGATATAGAAAAGTGCCTCTGGAGGGTTTTGAATCCCTGAAGGCTTGTTTTTTTAATAGCGTAATTCCAGCACCTCAGTCTCCCCTACCCCTTTGGTTGCGACCACAAAGAGTTTTCCAAAATCCGAATTGCCTATGTTGTCAAAATCAAAACCGCCGCCATTCAATTGATTGAGCAGATGCGGCACTGAGTCCTGGTGACCAACTATCAGGATTTGTTTGCCGGGGCTAATATCCAAAAGTTCCAGGATCCAATCATCTTGTTTCTCTGGTTCATAGACCTCTACAGAAGGTGTATTCCCTCGCCTTTGCGCCGGTTCGGCGGTTTGTTGGGTACGACGGGCCGGTGTAGCAAAAACGTGGTCCAGACCTGTTTCTGAAAAAATCCGTCCCAATCGTTCTGCCCGAGCTTCACCCTCGGTGGAGAGCCCCGGATCATGCGGTTCATCCCTGTCTTTCTCCGCATGCCGGACACAAAACAAATGGGTCCAGGCCGGATCGCCCCAGTGTGGGATCGCCTGCGTGGTGCCATCAGCAAAGTGCAATTGACCGTCTTTGATGGATTTTAGGTAGTTAAGCGAGTCCATATTTTTACAATTTTAGCAAAGGCCCCGCAAAGGTGCAGCAAAAAGCAAAATACCCGTGCGCTTGTGGAAAAATGTCTTTTTTTGTGGTTATAAATTATCTTTGAATCTACCGGCCGGATTACCTTCTTTTACATCCATGAAACTACTTATCCGTTTACATTTACTCCTTTTTACACTCCAGGCAAATGCTCAACAAACAGAACTCTCTGTTCCGGGTCAAAACCTTTTTGTCAACAAAATCCACTTGGCACAAAACCTGAATTCCGACTTGAATGGAGCAGGAATAACGGTTTCCATCAAGGAATTTGCCTTTGACACCAACGATGTAGACCTAAAGGGCAGGGTCCTTCCGTCTCCCAATGCAGCAACAAATCTAACCACCCATGCCAATATAATGGCATCCCTCGTCGGCGGTGCAGGCAATGCAGACCTGCAAGGGCGGGGTGCAGCTCCGGGCTGTCAACTGGTATCCTCCAGTTTTGTCGGATTGCTTCCGGACGCTGATTATTGGAGTCAAAACATCACCGTTCAAAACCATTCCTATGGTATAAATATTCAAAACTGGTACGGAGCCGGAGCCGTCTCCTATGATCAGACCACCGATGAAAACCCTTTCCTGCTGCATGTTTTTTCTGCCGGAAACAAAGGGGACAGCGCAGCGCTTTCGGGCACCTATGCCAATTTGCCAGGAATGGCCAACCTCAGTGGCAATTTTAAAATGGCCAAAAATGTACTGCTGGTAGGTGCAGTGGACTCCCTGGCTCGGATGGATCCATTCAGTTCCAGTGGCCCGGCATATGATGGCCGGACCAAACCAGACCTTGTTGCTTTTGGGCTCGACGGTACCTCTGGTGCAGCAGCCCTGGTCAGTGGCTCTGCGGCGGTGATCCAGCAAACACTTCTATATCGTATCCATGAATTTCCACATGCAGATCTGGTTCGGGCTGTTTTGATCAATGGAGCCACAGACATAGATCCCCCGGGACCAGATTTTCAAAGTGGATTTGGGAGCCTGGATTTGAAAAAATCCTTAGAGCACGTTTATAGGGAACAAGTCATGCGCGAAATAATAGATGCCGGACAAACCCGGTCGATTCCGCTCATCATTCCTCAAAACATACACCAGGCTAAGATCACCCTGGTATGGAATGACCCCACAGCAGCCCTCTTTTCCCCTAAAGCACTGTTGCATGACCTGGATCTTGTCCTACTGGATCCATTAGGAAATGAATATTCCCCCTGGGTTTTGAATTCCTTTCCGAATGCGGACTCACTCCGGCAAGCTGCACACCGGGGTAGAGACACTCTGAACAATGTGGAGCAGGTCACCTTGGATTTTCCCCAAGCCGGCCTTTGGGAGATCAGAGTCTCCGCACCATTAAATTTATTAGACCAACAAAAATTTGCACTTGCCTGGAATTGGGATACAATGAAACATTTCGAATGGGTTTATCCATACGCAAACGCCCCTACTCCTGCTGGTAAGGAGGTAATATTGCATTGGGAAAGCAACTTATCCGACTCCTTCGGTCGACTCGAATGGCGACCCTGGCCGAGCCCGGATTGGAGATTGATCGACAACGCGGTGGACCTAAACGCAGGTTTCCGGCGTTGGACCTTGCCGGATACTTTTGCCGAATCGCAGGTGCGTATGGTGGTTGGGGGCTATAATTTTAACTCTTCTATCTTTCTAATTTCCAAGGAATTGCGCATGAAAATTGGCTTTAATTGCCCTGATTCAGTGATGCTTTATTGGAATACCGCACATCCAAGTGCTGAATACCAGCTCTTTGGTTTGGGTCAAACGCAACTGGAACCCCTTACGATCGTAAAGGATACTTTTATCGTACTCCAAAAATCCAACTACCCGCAAGCGCGTTTTGCGGTGGCCCCCCTGGCACCCTGGAAAGATGCACAGGGGCCGCGCAGCCCTGCCCCTGATATTTCAAAACAAGGCGTATCGTGCTATTTTCATGGTTTTCTGGCCAATCTAAACCCTGATTTTGGGGTAGATCTGGATCTGACACTTGGTACCAATTATGGGCTTTCAAAGATCTTTTTTGAAAAGCAAACCAATGGAGCCTTTGTTGTTTTGGACGAGCGGCATATTGGAAGTTTGGAATATTCATTTCTGGACGAATTTCCACAAAAAGGCATCAATACCTATCGGGCAAGGGTCTGGCTCGACAATGGTGCAATGGTTGTGAGCGATACGGCTACCGTTTATTTTGCGGGCGAAAAGAACTGGTGGGTATTCCCCAATCCCGTTCCTTCAGAGGGCGTTTTGAACCTCATTGCGACCCCGGAAGAACAGGCTGAATTTTACCTGTACGACGTCTTGGGCAAACTTGTTTTAGAGAAAACTGCAGATGAATTATTGCTTGAAATCCCATTGAGAGGGCTTTCAAAAGGCATTTATTTTTACAAAATTAAAGATGGCAAAGTATTTTTGGGCGGAGGGAGGTTGGTGGTGGAGTAAGGCATCTACCATAAATAAACAGGCCGCAGGAATTGAATCCTGCGGCCTGTTTTTCTTGCGAAAGGCAGCAAAGATTAATACAAGAAATTCAGCGCCGTTTTGTCATTGGCTTGGAATGGACGATTGGTACTAGCACCAAGGCATGCTAACATCCAGGAAGCAGCGTCAGGGCCTGTGGGAGTGCCAGGAATGTGAATAGCGCCCACGCCACCGTCACCTTCGTTGGTTGGAGCCCCCCCGCAGCTATAAGACCGATCCATATAATCGGTATGACGGAAACCAATGCAGTGCCCCATCTCATGTGCCATCACGGTGGTCACGAAGCCGAGGGAATAGTTCTCGTATTTTTTGTTGAACTTGATCGTACCATAGGGATTCCCGCCACTTGGGAAGCCCGCCGAAGCGATATAATTTCCACTATTGACCCGTTGGATGTTGATGTCTCCGCCACTGGCAACCTCACGAAACGTTAATTGCAGGTTTTCAGCATTGTAACGCGCAACTGCTGCAGTGACCGCAGCTTTTGCATTGGCACTAAAAGTATTTGACCGACTAACCGTAATTTCCCTTGGCAAACCAGTTACCAGATTGGTCGTATGGTACTGCTCTTCATTGCCGAAAACAAATGAATGGGCAAGATCCATCGGTTTATTCAGGTCTTCATCAGTGACAAAGATATCGCCTTCTACAATGTATCCCCCTTCCACAGCATAGGCTTCAGAAGCATCGAAACCAAGTGCGGTGATCTTTACACTTAGGTCTGCAGAAAGACCTGGTTGTTCAAGGGTACTAACAGTAGGATCGTTTTTCGAGCAGGAGTTAAGCCCGGCAAAAAGAAGCGCGAGGGTGGCGAGGGTTAGAAAACGTTTTTTCATGTTGAAAGAACAGTTTGAGTTTGATGAATAGACAAAGTGATTATCAGCGCTAATGTATGAGAATAGCTAGAAATGCACGCAATGAAATACAATATTTTATTAAAAACAAAATATAATCTCAAAATAAATACAAATTAAAAAACAAATAAAAATAAAAATTCAGACAATTTTCCTTTTAATAGCTTTTCCATAAGTACTCAGCATCACCTAAATCCCTGGAAGCCACCACGATAAAGGCCCCAAAATCTTGGTCGTCCAGTTCAGTAACCGTAAAACTCGGGCCGACCAATTTGCCAACCATACGTGGTACGGTATTGGAATGCCCAACGACAAAGATCCGTTTGCCGCGATGGATGGTCAATTGTTGAACCAGCCAGTCTGTTTCAGCAGCATCTTCTCTAGGGTAAATCATGATCGCTGGTGTATGTGCCATCGCCTGCACCTTTTCAGCAGTTTTTTGGGTTCTTAACTTGTCTGTTGCAAAAACTAGATCCAAACCTGAATTTACCATTATTCTGCCAAGACGTTCAGCACGCGAATATCCATTTGGGGACAGGTCAGGGTCATCTGAATTGTCCACCTTTTCGGCATGACGTACAAAAAAGAAATGCGTCCAACCCGCCTCATTCCAATGTGGAATAAGCGTAGCCTTATCATCAGAAAAATAAAGCTTCCCCTCTGATACACGAACCACTTCACAGGAATCACAGCCGACGAGGAAAAAAAACGCCAGCAGGCTCAGTATTAAAAAAGCTGGTTTCACTGGTAGCCTACAATTTTACGTTCATCTGTCCACGAACCAGATCCTCAAAAGTATCACGAGCCCGGATCAAATGCGCTTTACCCTTATAGATCAGCACTTCGGCAGGTCGAAGCCTGGAATTGAAGTTGGACGCCATAGTATATCCATAGGCTCCGGCATTAGAAAAACACAGGATGTCGCCCTCTACCACCTCTGCAATTCGGCGGTCGGCGGCAAATGTGTCGGTCTCACAGATATTGCCCACCACGTTGTAGATCCGCGGTTTGAAAGTGGGCTCCGTTACGTTTACAATTTTGTGATACGAACCATAGAACATAGGCCGGATCAGGTGATTGAAACCCGTGTCCAGGCCTACAAAAGCCGTTGAGGTGGTCTGTTTCACCAAAGTGCATTTGGCAAAAAAGTAGCCCGCCTCGCTTACGAGAAATTTGCCCGGCTCGATCATCAGGGTCAGTTCGCGGCCATATTCTTTGCAAAATTCGGCAAAACGCTGGCTGAGTTTTTCGCCTACTTCTTCCACATCCGTTTCGATGTCGTCTGGTTTATAGGGCACTTTAAAGCCACTTCCCAGGTCAATGTATTTCAGGTCGGGGAATTTTCGGGCCGCCTCAAAAAGGATCTCCGCGCCGCGCAGGAAAACATCTACATCCAGGATATCTGATCCGGTGTGCATGTGCAGCCCTTCCACCTTAAGCTTTTGATTTTCAACGATCCGCATCACATGCGGCAATTGGTGGATGCTGATCCCGAATTTGGAATCGATGTGCCCCACGCTGATCTTTTCATTGCCGCCGGCCATCAAATGGGGGTTGATCCGGATACAAAATGGCACATCCGGGTGATTCAGTCCCCAGTTTTCAAGCATCGGGATCGCATCAATATTGATCTTCACTCCAATCCTGACTGCCTCTTCATATTCATCAATGCCCGCAAAATTGGGCGTAAACAAAATATCCTGAGGCGGGTAGCCCGCCAGAATACCCAGCCGCACCTCATTGATGGATACACAATCCAGGGCAGAGCCTATCTGACGCAAAAAGCGCAATATGGTCAGGTTATTGAGTGCTTTACAGGCGTAGTGGACCCGGAATTTAGGGTAGGTGTAAGCAGCCGTGATGCGTTTATATTGTCTTTCTATGATGGCGGCATCATATACATAAAGTGGTGTGCCGTATTCTTTGCAGAGTTCCAGTGGGTCGATACCACCGGAGAATTGATATTTATTGTTGATTAATTCCATGGGACAAAGGTAAAAAGTCTGGTGGCAAGTTGGGAGGTGGTTGAAACTGAAACTGACCGGGTGACTTGGAGTCTAATGTTGTCAACTTAGTTCTCCTTGTCACTTTAGCCGCAGCGCGGCTTAACGTCGGTAGAAATTGAATATGGAACCGGTTCGGAGGTGCAGAGCACCGAAACTCTTGGCGAAATGTTCCGGTGCTCTGCACCTTCCCGACAGTTCAATGATAATTCCTACCGACGTTAAGCCGCGCTGCGGCAAAGTGACAAAGCTGAATTTATCGCAATTGAAGACTAGATTTGCTCCTAGCTAGCAATGAGGTGACACCTTCTCGTTCCTCGAAGATGTCACCTCATTGCTTAGTTGACTTTCGACTTGGAGTCGACCGGTTGGTTTTAACCACCTCCCCAATTTGAGCCCTAATTGTTTTTTAAAATTTTATGCCCAATCCCCGTCTCCCTTTCAATCAGGAAATAAATGCCATTGGGATACAGCGAAAGATCAATTTTACCTATTCCCTGAATGGTTTGGGTTGAAAGTAGCTGCCCGATGGAACTGCGCAGGCAGAGCGTGGTGGATAACTCACTTTGTACGAAAATGGCATCGGTGGTTGGGTTGGAGTATATTGCAATGCCCTTAAAAGCGGTCGGTGTTTCTTCGGTGGGTACAGATTCGGGAGCTAGTTTTATTACCCAGTAATCACACTCTCCTTTACTGTTTTCTGTTTTATCTCCTGAAATATTCGAATCAGAACTTCCGCCAAGAATATACCCACCGTCGGCAGTCTGTTTAAGGGACCAAAGATTATCCTGTCTATTGCCGCCAATTGTATTCTGCCATTGGATAGCTCCAGCTTCATTCAATTTCACTACCCAATAATCAGTAAGCCCAAAACTGTTTTCGGTTTTATCGCCTGAAATATCCGAAATAGAATAGCCACCTAAAATATATCCCCCATCATTTGTCTGTTGTACGGTAAAAAGTGGATCAGTGCCGCTGCCCCCGATGGTGTTTTGCCATTGAATTGCACCGTTGGCATTCAACTTCACCACCCAATAATCTATGTATCCATTGCTATTTTTGGTTTTGTCGCCCGAAACATTGGAACGGGAACTCCCGCCCAATATAAAGCCTCCGTCCGTTGTTTGATGAATAGACAGATGCAAGTCCTCATCGTTCCCTCCAATTGTATTTTGCCATTGGATAGCACCATTGGAATACAACTTAACTACCCAATAATCATAAGACCCCAGACTATTTTCAATTTTATCGCCAGAAATGGAGGATTTGGACCATCTACCGAGGATATACCCCCCGTCAGTGGTCTGTTGAAGGGAAGAGAGAAATTCGACATCGTTGCCGCCGATGGTGTTCTGCCATTGGATATTGCCTGAGGCATCCAGTTTCATCACCCAGTAATCTGACTCTCCCAAACAGTTTTTGGTTTTATCACCAGAAATATTCGAATCAGAATTCCCGCCTAATATATAGCCTCCATCCTCTGTTTGTTGGATACATGTCAGCGCGTCATAGCCATTCCCTCCAATGGTTTTCTGCCATTGAATAGCAGGAGCTTGGCCGAAGAGTGGGGAAATAGCACAAAAAACTACAAAAAGAAAAGAAAAAATTGTTTTCATGTTGAAATGGATTTAGGTTTTGACCGAATAGGAAAGAGGAGCCGACGATGCAGACTTTTGTTCCTTGATGCTATCAATGTAAGCACAATTTTTGGAGAAAACCAATACGTGTTTTCCTGGCGCAGCCTTCCAAGCCGAAAAAAATGGCCAAACGCTGTATCCCATTGACCACATTGATCAAATTGTCCACATTGACCACATTATTAAAATTCATTTCAGCCTCAAAATATTCCCCATGTGATAACAAGACCTACAACGTGGCTCGTACTGCCCTTTTTCACCCAGCAATACCACCGAATCCTCTTCGGCCAGGCGATAAGAATGGGTCGCCAGGTTGCCACAATGCACACAGATCGCATGTACCTTAGTAACATACTCCGCCACCGCCAAAAGCGCTGGCATGGGTCCAAAAGGAATGCCCCGGTAATCCATATCCAGTCCTGCTACAATGACCCTTACCCCTCTGAGCGCCAGTTCCTGACAAACCGCTGGAAGATCCGAATCAAAAAACTGTGCTTCATCCACCCCAACCACCGTAGTATCTGCACTGATCTCCAAAAGTTTGGATGAATGGCCAACAGGCTGCGCTAAAACGGAGGTGGTATCATGCGAAACGATCGAAGTTTCGTCATAACGGGTATCGATCTTTGGCTTGAAGACTTCGACCTTCATCTCTGCGATCTTCGCGCGCTTGAGCCTGCGAATCAGCTCTTCCGTTTTGCCGGAAAACATACAACCGCAGACGACTTCGATCCAGCCTCTGCGCTGTCCTATGAAATGTGGTTCTAAAAACACGGGTGGGTGGGTTGGTGATTGGTTAGTGGTGATTGGTTAATGGTGATTTGGGGATTTGGGGATGGGTGGATGGGTGGATGGGTGGATCATGGTGGAAAATGGGTAGGTTTTGGGAAAAACAGGGAATAAAATTACCCTGACTTCAAAAGCAATTGCCACAACATCCAAAAACTTTCAGAAATTCGCCGGTGAAAATAGGCACACTTATCAAACCCTCCCGCTAATGGATTTTCAAAAGGCAAAAATTTATCTCGAAAAACTCAATCGCGAGTTTACACGCATGAGCAAAGATCCGGAAAACATCATTCGGATCGATGTAGATATCATGGCCTCCTACGCTAGGGAGCTGTACGACGCAATTCATTCAGAATCAAATAATTACACTTATACAAAAGCAGAACCTGCGCCTGTTCGGCCTCCAGTCCAGCGCGCGCCAGTATATGAGCAGCCTGTTGAAATGGCCCCTCCTCCCCCGCCCGCACCGGTGGTAGCAGAAGTCCCCTCTCCTGCGCCACCACCGCCTGCACGGGAAGAGCCTCCGGCACCGGCGCCTCCACCACCTCCGGCACCAGCACCGCCGCCGCCGACAGTAGAAGCACCCAAGCCTCCGGCTCCGGCGGTCTTTCCTACATCGGGTTTAGACGTTTTATTTGAAGAAAAACAAGCCAAGGAACTTTCAGAAAAACTCGCTGAATCTGCCATTTCAGACCTGAAAAAGGCCATTGCACTCAATGACCGACTGATGTATACCAGCGAACTTTTTGCCGGCGATGGCAAAGCCTTCGAAAACACACTTGCGGCACTCAACAATTTTTCTCATTTCGAAGAAGCCCGGAATTATCTCGTCCAGTACTGCGCCGTTCACTTTACCTGGACCGACAAAAAGCGGGTGGACATCGCCAAAGCATTCGTTAAGCTGGTACGGCGCAGGTACAAATGAAAATACTCATCGTCGGCCAGGGAATAGCAGGCACTCTGTTGGCCTGGTCGCTTCGGCGGCGGGGAGCGGAGGTTTATATTGCAGATGTGGATTTGCCGGGAAGTTCATCCAGGGCGGCAGCAGGCATTATCAACCCGGTCACAGGGAAACGTTTTGTAAAATCCTGGCGTTTTGACGAGTTTTTCCCAGTTGCAAAAAACATATACCAGCAACTTGAGCTGGAACTGGGTATTTCGTTCTGGGAGGAGCGACCTACCCTGCGTTTACTCGGTACCCCCGAAGAAGCCAACGATTGGTCGATTCGCTGTACCCAAGCTGAATATGAGGATCATTTAGGTGAAACGACGGATCCGGGTCCATGGGCTAAATTTTTGAAACCTGGTTTTAAATTTGGAGTAATTTTAAAATCTGCCCGGGCAAATCTATCGCTGCTCCTCGAAGCATACCGAAGAAAGGCACTAAATGAAGGCTTTCTGTTGGAGCGAGGTGTTGAATACTCAGAAACAGAGACCCTTTTAAAAGAATACGACCGGGTCGTATTTTGCGAAGGTTGGCAAGCCACCACCAACCCTTACTTCCCGGATGCAGCGTTCCGGGTCTGCAAAGGAGAAGCGTTGATCATTCGGTTCCCCGATCATAGTTTAGATCTGCCCGAAAGCAGTCCAAACTCCCCGGCAGAAATGTTAAAAAAAACCATGTTACTCGTGCCGATGGGAGATGGCACTTTTTGGGTAGGCAGCACTTACCGCTGGCATTTTGAAGACACCCTTCCCGGGGAAGAGGGGCGTGACTACATTCTGGGATATCTGCATGAAATGTTTGACGCACCCTTTGAAATCGTTGGACATGTGGCAGGTATTCGCCCAACCATGATCGACAGAAGACCCGTGGCAGGACCAAGCAACCTGAATCCAAAAGTTTTCATCTTCAATGGCCTGGGAACCAAAGGATCTTTACTTGCCCCGTTTTTTGCGGAAGAACTGGCAGAAGCACTTTGTAAATCCTAAGCTTATCCACTTCTATAGGTTTCATATTGGCCATATTTTCCAAATTGCCCACATTTTCTCCCACCCTAGCCTTACAGCTTTTTCAGGTCATGCGACTTGGATCGGCGATTTTAACAGGTATCCTGCTGGCAAAAAGCGGACTGCCAACGGCTGAGATCGGGGCCTGGGAAATGCTGCTGTATCTGGGCACCACACTCACTTTTTTTTGGGTCAACGGGCTCTTGCAGGGGATTGTTCCGGTGTATTCCAAATTGGATAAAGAAGCCCGGAAATCATTCATTTTCAATCACTTTTTATTGTTTTGTGGCATTTCCTGCACACTTTTCCTCCTGCTTTTTTTAGGGGAGCGGTGGATCGCGCCGGCACTCACAGGACTGCCTGAAGTGCCCCATTTTAAGTTATTTGCCCTTTATCTGCTGCTGAATTTGCCCAGCTTTCCAGTGGAGTATTTTTACCTGCTGCAGGAACGCCCCCGAAGTATCGTAGCCTGGGGGGTGCTCAGTTTCGGGCTTCAGGTAGCTGCGCTTTTTATCCCCATCCGCATGGGTTTTGGTCTGGAAGGTGGCATCCTGGCTTTGGTCATTCTGAGCGGTTTAAAATTCCTCTGGACGGCCGGACTGGCCTTTCGTTTGGGTAAGTTTGGTTTCGATCAGAAGATGATCCGCTCATACCTTATTTTTTGCGCCCCACTCATGCTGAGCAATGTGGTCAGCAATCTCATGCTACTCTTCGATAACTGGCTGGTGGGTTGGCATTTTGGCGATCCGGCAGTATTTGCCGTTTACCGATATGGCGCCAGAGAATTTCCGCTGGCCATTGCACTGGTGGGCGCTTTAGGCGTCGCTATGATCCCCATGTTAAGCACTTCATTCACCGCAGGGCTGGCCGAGCTAAAGGACAAATCCCGGCGATTGATGCACTGGCTTTTTCCATTTTCCATCCTTTTACTGTGCATTAGTAAGCCACTTTTTCCACTGGTATTTAATCCGGACTTTGCTGCCAGCGCTGATGTATTTAATATATACCTGCTGACGCTGGCAAGTCGGGTACTGCTCCCGGCTTCCATCCTGCTGGCCAAAGGAGATTCGCGCAGCATTTTTTGGATAAGTGTAATGGAGCTCTGCGTGAAATTTATACTTGGATTCCTATTCATTCAGTATTGGGGCCTGCCAGGTTTAGCTTTTTCCGTTGTGCTATCTTACTGGGTGGAAAAGATTGGATTGATCTGGATTTTAGAAAAAAAACATGGTGTCAGCACCCCGGATTGGGTGGATCGAAAATGGTATCTCGGATATTCCATGGCATTGTTGGGGGCCTATTGGATTTCGACTTTTCTCTAAATTCCGGGCCGGACAGGAAGGAGCAGCGCTAATGCCCCACGCACGGATTCCGGGCCTCCTTAACTCAAAAAAAATACCCCTCAATTCTTCGTTCTGCGCTGAAAATCGCACTACTTTTATCCCACCAAATCGATTTTTATCTCACCAATATTTCCACCCAAACTATGCGGAAGCAAATTGCTTATGCTCTAATGGCCACAGCTGCAGCAGCAGGCCTTTTTTTCCTTGTGCGCAGTCAGCAAATCGTTAAAAACGAGGCTTACTACGAAGCTGTTTCTAAGTACATCTATGCCTTCACCTCCGGTTCGATCAGCCGGGATGATGTCGTGCGTGTCCGCTTTGTCAATGCAGCCATTTCGCAAGAGCAGATTGGTATGGAAGTGCCGGGCAATGTATTTTCAACCGACCCAAAAATCGAGGGCAAAGCGATCTGGGAAGATGATCGAACCATTAAACTTACCCCTGCTGAGGCTTTAAAACCCGGCAAACATTATACTGCAGAGGTTTTCGTGAACCGCGTTTATGCAGATGCACCCAGCCTTGCACGTTCCTTCGAGTTTGACTTCACCGTGCGTGAACTCGCTTACGAAGTCGTAACCGAGGGGCTCTCTGCAGACCCGAACGACCCGCGTCAACAACGCGTAACCGGACGAGTCCGGGTAAACGAATCCTGTGATGCGACTAAAATCGAACAGATGTTCAACGCCAAACAAGGCAACAAAGCCTTGCTGGTCAGCTGGCAACACAGCCAGGACGGACTTTCACATGCCTGGACCGTTGCAGGCGTGGAGCGATCCAATGCTGCCAGCAGTGTGCGCCTGGCCTGGTCCGGATCACCGATCGGAGTAGAAAAAAGCATTTCCGAAGAACAGGCCGTTCCCGCGTTGGGCGATTTTTTGGTGCTCAGCGCCAAAGCGGTGCAAGTAGAAGAACAATATATTTTGCTCAATTTTTCTGACCCTATCTCTGCAGCGCAGGATTTATCCGGTCTGGTGCGCCTGGACAATTTTAACGGCAAACTACGTTTTGTAACAGACGGCAATTTTGTGCGCGTTTATCCAGGCGAACGCATTACCGGAGCCAAAAAGCTGCTGGTAGATGGCAGCATTCGCAGTGCGTCCGGACAAGGACTGAACACTGCCGGCGAATGGAACCTTAACTTTGAAGACCTAAAGCCCGGCGTTCGTCTCGTAGGCCGGGGTGCGATCATCCCACAGCAAGCAGGCGGAGGTGTGATCTTTCCATTCGAGGCAGTAGGCCTAACTTCTGTCGACGTCGAAGTATTTAAAATATTTAATTCCAACATCTTACAATTCCTGCAAGTCAACGAGATCGAAGGTGAACAAGAGTTGGAGCGTGTAGGAAAGATCGTTTTGCAGAAAAAATTTGACCTGGCAGCCATCAACCCCGATGCCTCTTCTAAAGTTTGGCAACGTTACGCACTGGATCTGAAAGATATGATCCAGAAGGACCCCGGTGCGATCTATCAGGTTCGGCTGGCGTTCAAAATGGACTACACCACTTGTTCTACCGCGTCGATTGCAGTGGGAGCAGGGGACAATGAGGTAGCTGGAATGGTTAAAAGTATTCTGGGTGGTTATCGTGGTATTTACTGGAATGAGGACGACAGCGAAGGCTGGTGGTCGGACGAAGATGATTACAACTGGGACAACCGGGAGGTTCCCTGTTCCAAAGAATATTATAACTCAGAGCACTTCAGCAAGCGCAATGTATTTGTGAGTGATCTCGGTCTGACTGCTAAACGTGGTCGGGATGGCTCCCTTTTCCTTGCCGTCACAGACCTGCATAGCGCACAACCGGTGAGTGGAATTGACATTGAATTGCTCAGTTATCAGTTACAACCCATCACCAAAGTTCGCACGGAAGGCGATGGAACCGTAATGGTCGAAGGTTTGCGTGAAACACCCTTCCTGGCAGTGGCAACCGGTCAGGGCCGGCGTGGTTACCTTCGTATGGCCGATGGAAATGCACTGTCACTCAGTCGTTTTGACGTAGCCGGGGTAGAATCACAGAAAGGACTCAAGGGTTATATTTATGGAGAGCGCGGGGTTTGGAGACCCGGTGATTCACTCTTTCTGAATTTTGTGCTGGAAGACAAAACAGGCAAGCTTCCACAAGGCCACCCGGTAGCATTTGAGCTGCGGGATCCAAGTGGCTCTTTGCAGTACCGGACAGTTGCTTCATCCGGTGTCAATGGCGTGTATCCATTTTATTGCAGTACCCGCGCAGAGGCCAAAACCGGCAACTGGATTGCTAAAGTCATGGTAGGTGGCGCTACTTTTTCCAAAACGGTGAAAATTGAGACCGTAAAACCCAACCGTCTCAAACTGGATTTCAATTTTGGTCCACGCAGCTTCCTGACCGCCAAGGATTTTGCCATTGGAGGCGAAGGTCAGGGCCTGAAGGGTGCCCTGAAGGTGAATTGGTTACATGGAGCCACTGCCCAGAACCTGAAATCTACTGTGGAAATGCAGGTTCGGGCGGTTAAAACCGAATTTACAGGCTACAAAGGTTACACCTTTGATGACCCTTCCCGATATTTTTACTCGGAGCCTGAAATGCTGTTTGATGCGAGTCTGGACCAAAACGGCCAGGCGAGTGTAGCGCTTAAAATTGGTCAGGTCAGTGCAGCCCCTGGAAAACTCATCGCCAATTTCAAGGTACGTGCTTTTGAAGCCGGTGGTGATTTCAGTACGGACAACTTTGCCCTGGATGTACTGCCCTACGATCGTTTTGTAGGCGTTTTTATCCCTACCGATAAATGGGGAAGCAAAACTTTGGACCGCAGTGGCAGCAGCAAAGTGAATTTTGCGGTCCTGAATAATATGGGCAAACCGGTGGCTAATCATAAAGTAACCGTAGCACTATACCGTGTGGACTGGCGCTGGTGGTGGGATGACGATGCCCAGTCAGGCATTGGCCAGTTCAACAGCAGCGAGCTCAATGACGCTGTAGACCACGCAGAATTGATCACAGATGCCCGTGGTCAGGCTACCTGGACCGTAAAGCCAACAGGCTGGGGCAGATACCTGGTACGCATTGCCGACACAGAAGAAGGCCATACAGCAGGCGACTTTTTCTGGGCAGGACAACCGGAACAACTGGATGACATTCAAAGCCGGAATGCAGCAGCGATGTTGCCCTTCACAGCAGAAAAGGAAAAGTATAATGTGGGGGAAGAAGTGGTACTGAAAGTACCTGCCAGCGAAAACGGGCGGATCCTTTTGACTTTGGAAACGGGAACCCGCGTAGCAAAGCACCTGTGGTTCGATGCAGTAGCAGGAGATAACTTCCTGAAATTCAAGGCAGAAAAGGACATGGCGCCCACGGTGTATGCCCACGTCAGCCTCATCCAGCCCCATGCACAAACCAAAAATGATCTCCCGATCCGGATGTACGGGATCACGCCGGTGAATATTGAAAATTCAGCGACCCGACTCGAAGCGCAAATTGACATGCCGGATCAGTTGAAACCGGATGAGTTCTTCAATATTGCCCTTCGGGAGAAGGGTGGCAAAGCCTGCGTTTATACCCTCGACGTCGTGGATGAAGGCCTGCTCGACCTCACCAGGTTCAAAACGCCCAACCCATGGGAGGCATTTTATGCCAGGGAGGCGCATGGCGTGAAAACCTGGGATATTTATGATTATGTACTCGGGGCCTATGGTGCAGAACTTTCGCGCATCCTTGCGATCGGGGGTGACGGGATCAACCAGAAGGCAAAAAATGCCACGCAGGTCAACCGCTTCAAACCTTGTGTGATTCACCTGGGGCCTTTCAAACTTGAAAAAGGGCAAGTGGCCAAACACCGTTTGAAAATTGAAAACTATGTAGGTTCGGTCCGCGTCATGGCCGTGCTCTCTGCGCCTGCAGCTGGTGGTGAAGGAGCTTATGGCAATGCCGAAAAAACCTGTCCCGTACGCAAGCCGCTCATGATCATGCCAACCCTGCCCCGGGTGCTGGGACCGGGCGAGACACTCCGTTTGCCCGTGGAAGTATTTGCCATGGATAAATCGGTCAGCAGCGCCAACATTTCCGTGCGCGAAAGCAGCGGCCTGGTAAGTGTTGGCGGTGCCAGCATGAACAACCTCACATTCTCTGAACCCGGCCAGAAATTGACTTATTTTGAACTAAAAGTGGGTCAGAAAACAGGTATTGCTAAGTTTAAAATACTCGCCACCGGAGGTGGTGAAACGGCTACTTCAGATATAGAAATAGAAGTCCGCAACCCGAATCCTGTGATCACTAGGGTGCTGGATGGCAGCATTGAACCTGGCCAGACCTGGACCCAATCCTCTAAAGCCACCGATTTTGGCGAGCTGGAGAAAGCAGTATTGGAGGTGAGCAGCATTCCTCCGATCAACCTTTCCAAACACCTGGAATACCTGATCCGGTATCCGCATGGTTGCATCGAGCAAACGACCTCCGCAGCGTTTCCACAACTCTACGTGGATATCATTTCACCGGTTAGTGATGTTCAACAGCTGGCTGTTCAGAAGAATATAACCGCCGCCATCAGCAAAATGCAAAACTTCCAGATGAGTTCGGGCGGCTTTTCATATTGGGCGGGCTCTAATGATGCAGCAGATTGGGCAGGTACCTATGCAGGACATTTCCTGCTCGAAGCAAAAGCCCGGGGTTATGCCGTTCCACAGCAAATGCTCGACAAATGGATGGACTACCAAACCAAAACATCGCGCACCTGGGAGTCTGTCAACGACAATGACCCAAACAGCTGGAACCGCCATGGCAATGAAATGGCACAAGCGTACCGCCTTTATACCTTGGCCCTGGGTGGAAAACCAGACCTCGCGGGCATGAATCGTCTGCGTGAACAAAAGAAGAAATTTGAAAGCTCTGCGTCTCTTTTAGCGGCTGCATTTGCGACTGCCGGCAAAAATGAAGCGGCAAGAGACCTGCTCAATGACCTGAATGCATCAAAATTCAGCTACAACTGGTGGGGTTACACCTATGGTTCTGATTTGCGTGACCTGGCACTGAAGCTTGAAACCCTGAGTGCCATGGGCGATAACAAACGTGGTCTGGACGTAGCCTTGCAGGTAGCTTCTCAGATCGGGGATGCTGCACGTTGGTACTCCACACAGGAAGTAGGCACTTGTTTGCGTGCGCTTGCAAAATTTGCGAAAAAGGCAACTCTGGGCGACAAATCTGACTTTGTGATCAAAGCAGGCGGCCGGGACATTCCGATCAATAGCACGACTGCTTATTACCTCTATAATTTGGACGATAGTGAGATCGCCGGAGGTGTCTCCGTGAAAAACCTGAGCAAGCAAAAGCTCTTCAGTCGCATCGTGATGCGTGGGCGCCCGACGTCGACAGACCTGCCTGCCGAAAGCAGCAACATTACTTTGGGCGTACGGTATACCGATTTGAAAGGATCGGCCATCGAACCCGGCAAACTGAAACAAGGCACTGATTTCCTTGCGGAAGTGACCGTGACCCGTACCGGCACGATGCGTTTTGACTTCAATGAGTTGGCGCTTTCACAGATATTCCCTTCCGGATGGGAAATCCTGAATACGCGTATGAATCTGGTGGGTGGCTCGACCTCCGATCCAATGGATTATCAGGATGTTCGGGATGATCGGGTATTTACCTATTTCGATCTGCCCTTCAACTGGAGCAATGATAAAAACATGAAGCAATCACGCACCTATCGCATCCAGTTAAACGCTGCGTATGCAGGTCGGTATTTCATGCCAGCCATCGCTTGCGAAGCGATGTACGACAATCGTATTCGTGCAGTTACCCCTGGGAAATGGGTGGAAGTGGTGAATTGATGGCGGATTTTTTGATTTTGGGATGACGCATACAACAAACATGGGGCATCCCAAATTTTGAGCATGCTTTGGCCTCGGAGAGGCTTAACATTGGTAGCAAATGGAATTTGGGATTTGGACGGACCTCGTAGAGGTCTAACATGGGTAAATCCACGAAAATATCGATGTTAGACCTCTCCGAGGTCCTTTTGCTTTATCATAACATCTACCAATGTTAGACCTCTACGAGGTCCATCCAAATCCCAAATCCCAAATTCCATTTGCTACCGCTTTCCAAATTCCTTCTCCAAAAGCGCCATTACCTTTTCCGTAGCTCCCCGGCTTTCTTCCAAATAACCAATTACTGCTTTCGACGCTTTTTGGTAAAAAACCGGGTCTCGCAGTTTAGCCAAAACCAAAGCCAATTCTGCTGCATTGTTTACGCTAAACGCCCCACCCCGCGCTACAAACTGCCGGGCTTCTTCGAATTTCTCATATTTCGGACCGAAAATAATTGGAAGCCCAAAAGCTGCTGGCTCAAGGGTATTGTGGATGCTTTTACCAAAACCTCCGCCAATGTAGGCGACGGTTCCGTAGCGGTAAAGGGTATTTAAGAGGCCAATATTATCAATAACAAGGCAAGTCGAATCTAGAGGTCCCTGCGCTGCCTGTGAATATCGTATAGCATCCCCGGCCGCTTTGCAAATACGCTTTACGTTGATTTCCGAAGTTTCATGCGGGGCGATGATCAGCTTCCATTTTAAAAGATCCGGATGCTTTGGATCTGGGCCGGTTTTACATGCATCGAATATCACCGTCTCATCAGGCTCCCAGGAACTGCCCACCACCAAAACAGGTGCTGCATCTGCTTCTATAAACGCCTGCACCACTGCATTCGGCTGCGCTGCTGCTGCAATTTTTAAAACTCGATCCACACGAGTGTCGCCGGCCACGGAATACTGCTCAATTCCAATCTCCTGGAGCAATTGACCAGAAGCCCTATTTTGCACAAAAATATGGGTAAAACAGCCCAACATCTTTCGCCAAAAGCCTCCGTACCACTTAAAAAACGGTTGTGATGGACGAAAAAGCGCTGAGACTAGTAAGGTCGGTGTGCCACGCCTCTGGAGTTCCAAAAGGTAATTGGCCCAGAACTCATATTTGATAAAAATAGCCGCATCCGGCAGGATCAGGTCAAGAAAATCGCGGGCATTCCGGCGCGTATCAGCC
>JBILHS010000232.1:0-3437 GCA_044350425.1 Saprospiraceae bacterium
AGCCGCTATCAAAGCGGCAGTCTTGAACAAATTTATTCAAATCGCAGCTCCAATGTCGGTCAAAGTCGCCTGACCCCTAAACGGGAAGGGATTGTTCGACGAAGTCGGGGATTCATGCAACAAAGCCTACATAGGTTATTTCTCTAAGCCCAAGCGGAGTGAAATTCCAAGCTTTGAAAAGTTTTGAATCATTGCTCCGTAGTAGGTGGAGGTATTGTTTGAAACTTCAAAACGCCCATGCGAGATCACTCCGTAACTAAAATTTCCGACCAATCCGAGAGCCAGGAAAAAGTTGTTTTTAAGGTTGAAAAATATTTCCGGATTGTATTCTACGCCAAATAGCAAGGGTTCTCTGCCATACTTATAATCAATCCAGCCTTCCAGGATAGGATCTGTATACGGTGGAAACTCGAAATCTGATCCGCTACGTGGAATGCCCAAATATACCTTTTCTTTGCTCAAGGGAATTACTATAGAACAAGTAAGTGACTGGCTCAGTGTTTGACGCTTTAGCAAATGGCGGCGGGAGATCCCCAGATTAAAGATGCCATAGAGTCCCATATCATTACTAGTTTCTCTAGCTACAGGTAATCCATCTGATGCAAAGTTGCTAACCGACTTAAAAACTAAAGTAGAAGCCCGGTATCCGATGCCAAGGTGCACCATACTACTCCATAAATTATGATTCCGAAATGGGATCTCTAAAGAAATTCCAATCTGCGGTATCGCAATTTCCCTGCTTTTAACCGAAAAACTATCTATTTGTGGGATGTGATAAATGGCCGGGGCGGGGCGGAAATACTGACTGTTAATACTGATCCGATATCTGACTTTTTTCTCTGTTAAGGTCATTCGAGGGGTGCTACTCCCTTTTAAGACAGGTTTAGCCTGTTTTTTACTTAGGTTGGCAAAAAACTTTAGCCCAAGTTCTGAATTGTTAACATGATACGTCCCTTCAATTGTAGTTGGGGGGCCTCCAGTATGCAAGTTGCGGATGTACTGCCTGCCATTTGTAATTTTTTGCGGGCTCAGTGCGACATACACTTGCAAATGGCCCATTAGTTTTTTATAAATCTGCAAATCATGCTGATATCCGATATTAAGCCTTAAATAAGCTGGAAAGGTGATGTCTACCGTTGGAGTATTGGTTATCCCAAAAGTGGCACTCGAAAGCTCTCCCAAATCCTGTACAATGCACAGGGAACCTTCAATACCCAAGGATAGCCGACCTTTTGATTTAAATACCTCTAGTGATTGACCAATACCGAATAAAATACTTGGGAATCCAACATGTGGATTAGGAAAATCAGTCCAAATAGCAAGACTATCATTATGGTATTCGGTCTGGTAATATCTCAATCCCTGGGTTGTTAATCCAGTCTCAGCATACCAATGCTGTTTTTTTGAACTGGTCCATTCCTTTTTAAATGTAATTGAACAAGCTAAACCAATTTGAGGTTTCACAACCACATACGGATTTTTTGTGTGCTCCAGAAACACGGGTGGGGTGAGGTGAAAACCAAGCCCAAAATATTTCTGCGCCTTCAAGGGCTGCTGCAAAGAGGCTATTCCCAATAGGATCAGCCAAAAAGGAAGGCAAAAAGGCGAAGCGCTCTTTAGAGAGCGCCACGCCAGTTTTATTGTTGAAGTATTATTCATTTAAGCATTATTTTTTCAAAACTAACCCATAAGCATGGGAGTCGTCATCAACGAAGAAGGACAACCTGCATCTATGAGTTGGATACCATGTATTCTCTGGGCATACAATTGCTTCACGTTGTAAAAGCCAACGACGGTCATGAATTCTACGGGTTCTCCTTTTCTTATAATCTTTGAATTTTACCCACTGTTGAAGAGATGGCTGACAAGTTTCGGGCATAAATCCAATACCAAAAATTGAGAGTTTCATATTTGCACGACGTTTTTTATACTTGCCATCTACAATCTTGTAATGTTTTAGGCTAGCTTTCAATGTCGAGTGGATTAGATAGGATCTAATTTTGATTTTTGCAACAACTCTTCTATCATATAAATATGGGTCTTGTTCGTATCCGAAGGTTTGTCTTGTCCTTTTTAACCAAGCGCAACAATCGCCAATAGCCATAGACTGGTCGGCATTTTCTTGGATAGAAACAATGTCATTTCCGATCTTGACCAACCCATCAGCATTAAATAGGCTTCGTTCTACTTCGTCCATTATCGGGCAAAGTTCATCAGGGTCATTGTCAAAATTAATAGTTTCTGAATTTTGAGTTGATAACCATTGGTTGCTCTGGGCTTCAACAATTGAGCGCAAGGAAACAAATGACTTTTGACTCTCAAATTGTACCAATGGCTGCCATTCATTGAAGCCGTACAGATCATCCAACGAATCCAATTGCGCGGCAGTTGTTTCAACTGGATATTGGGCTTCATAAGCATCATTATAATCTTCGACCTCTTGTTCTAGGCATTCTATACAATCCTCAAAGTGTTGCCGGTCTGTAAAAACCAGCTTGCCATCAGTTTTGACAACAGTACTTTTGATAAGCGGGCAATTGACAGTTCGATCAGATGCAGCTTTCTGTTCTTTTTCACTGTTTACCACCTTCTCTTTTTGACAGGAAGCAAATGAGCATATGGCAACCAAAGAAAAGACAACTGACACAGTACTAAAAATTCGCGACATAGTTTATGAATGCCTAATTTCAACGCTTTTCGGTATTTTGCGTAGCCTACTTTTTCGCAGATTGCAGGGTTTTCGGCTTTAACACCCTTATGACACCAACCAATAAGTTGATGTACAAAGATGATAGCAAATACTTGTGAGATTTCAGCCTTTTTCAGCCCACTTCACACCAGATTCAGCCCTGTTCAGGCCAACCTATCGCATCAAATATTTGTCGCACGTCCGCCGGGCAGATGTAACCTCTTGGGATTTCAATATTTTTCCTTCTCAAAAGTCGCCGTAAAGTCTTAATGTCGATGTTGAGCGCGGCGGCTATTTGTTACTTTGTGTTGAAGGTTTGTTCCGGGGGTTGAGACTTTTTAGAAGATTGGTTCATGGTTCAAGGTGGCAAAATCGGTTAAAGAAATAGATGTATTTGATTAGCAGGGAAGTATCTCATGCTTTTAGTAAAGGGGGAAACTGCCTCAAGATTATGGCCTTCTCTATTGTAAGTCGCGATTTATATTTTTATATTTTTTGAGTTGCCGCTTTCGTGAGCATCTACGCCGTTTCGACGTTTAGGAGGAATGGGCGTAGATGCATTGATGGCAGAATCATTGATTTTTCAAGACGTGGTTTTTATATCCTACATTTTGCCAATATGCTAGGGTGTGATTCCCATTTGATGTAGAATTCCGCAGGTCATTTACCGCATATAATACTTCCAGAATTGCTCCCATCGTCCATCCGTAGCCACCAATGCTCTTGTGACAAGCATCCCTTGTGCATT
>JBILHS010000053.1:0-37634 GCA_044350425.1 Saprospiraceae bacterium
CGAAGCCCACCTCAAGATGAATTATCTTTTAAGGGCCGCAGGAGACTACTGCGTTGATAGGAGGTCGGTGAAAGCGCAGTAATGTGTGCAGCCTAGCCTTACTAATTGCCCGTAAGCTTCCTTTTTTAAATTTTTCTTAGAACAATCCTCTGTTGCTCTGCTAGAGCACTCTCCCAACAACCTTGTCGGTGTTAAAAAATTCGTACGCTCAAAGCGTTACCAAGAAATGTTGGTGCCTTTGGCGGCGGGGTTCACCTCTTCCCATTCCGAACAGAGCAGTTAAGCCCGCCAGCGCCGATGGTACTGGGTCAGATGTCCCGGGAGAGTAGGTCGGTGCCAACTCAAATTAGCAAAATGCCTCGTTGTCTTCGGACAGCGGGGCATTTGTGTTTCTAACGCAATCCTATTATCCTACAATATCCGTGTGCCTCCCCCCTCCCTGACGCTGATATTGCAGGGTATTCTATAGTCTTCAATGCAAATTTTAGCATTCTTAAATATTTTTTTCTTTCTTGGACATATCTATGTTCACTTTATCCTAAAGTGATTCGTTATTCTGATATTCATAGTTTATTATAAAGTTCAGTTGACATGAAAAATTCGTTTAATTTTTTATTTCTCGCCTTCATGCTCGTTGCACAAGGCGCCTGTGTTAAAAACACAAGTATATCTGGAACAATTTCAGAAGAGATTTGTGGGAACTCATTTACCGAGATTCGATGGGGCAGCCAACCGAACCAGCCGCTCACTTTACACGCTGGCGTACAAAGAGATTCCATTTTTTGCCCCAGGAACGATACTACTGAATATTTGTTAAAACTTTAATTGTGTAAGCTGAATGTATCTTTGAACAAGATAGACGCTGCGGACAAGATGACGCCCCTACCCTATCGCTTTCCGGCAATTAAGAGAAGTTGTTTCCGGATATCAGCGGTTTGACCCGTAGTGGCCTTGTCGGTAAACACACCATTGCGATCAATAATAAAGTACTGTGGTATGGCCTCCACCCCGAAAGCAACGTCAATGTTGCGACCTTGTTCGGCTGAGGATAATATATGCCGACCTTTAAACTGGTACTCAGCAAGCGCAGAACGCCAATTTAAAGAATTTTCGTCAATGGATACGTTCACGATTTCAATGTCTTTGGCAGCAAATTCGGCCTCGTATTCATCCATAAATTCCATTTTGCGCAGACAAGCGCTGTACCAACTTGCCCAAAAATTAAGGTAGACTACCTTTCCGCGCAGTTGCGATAAACTGATCTCGTTACCATTGGAATCAAAGGTCTCAAATCCTGACGCAAGCGAGCCGGGTAGTACATGAGCATACTTTTAGAAAAGCCCTTCAACCTTTTCATCAAACGCAGTATATTCGTTGGGTTGTAAAAAGTTTTTGTGTAAAACGGTAGCAAATCGCGGTAATTTTCCGCTGAAAAGGCAGTGCTGATCATTTCAGAGTTGTTGACAATCAAGATTCTATGTGTCCAATGTGCCTATGTGTTAATTTTGGCCCTCTACTTATTTGTCAATCACCAGTCCCGCAATTACCGCTATGCTTTTTAACCTCGCAACAAAAGACTCCATTGCCAATCGTTTTGTCGCGGAACTGCGCGATACCGAAATCCAAAAAGACCGCCTTCGGTTCCGTCGAAATCTTGAGCGTGTTGGGGAAGTGCTTGCCTATGAAATTTCACAAACACTTGACTACAAACCAGTTGAAATAGAAACTCCTTTGGGTACTGCATTGGTAAGGCTGCCGACCCCACGTATTTTACTGGCTACCATTTTACGTGCAGGACTCCCCTTTCACCAAGGGATGCTGAATTACTTTGATACCGCGGACAACGTATTTATTGCTGCCTATCGGAAGCAACACAAAGACGGCTCCTTCGAGATACAGCTGGATTATGTCAGTACACCCAGTCTTGACGGTTGTATACTTATACTTGCCGACCCAATGCTTGCTACTGGAGCTTCTATATCCCTTGCTTTGAAAGAACTCGAACGGTTTGGCAAGCCTGCTGAAGTACATATTGCTACAGTGATTGCTAGTGTTGCTGGAGTAGAAGCTGTTCGCAGACGTTGGCCAAAGGTGCGCATTTGGGCAGGTGCCGTAGACGAAGAACTTACGGCTAAATCTTATATCGTTCCAGGACTAGGAGACGCAGGAGATCTGGCTTTTGGAGAGAAGATGTGAACTTTTTCCGACCTTTGCTGCTATGGTACTTGAAGCCAAAGAAATACACAAATCATACGGCCCCCTGGAGATCTTAAAAGGGGTGAATCTGGAAATTCCTAAAGGGGAGATCCTGAGCATCGTCGGCAAGTCCGGCGCTGGCAAAAGCACGCTTTTACACATACTGGGTACCCTTGATTGGGCAGACCGGGGTGAAATGACCATTGCCGGACAACGGATCAAATCGCTGAATGCTAACCAACTGGCTGCATTTCGAAACCGGCATATTGGTTTTGTTTTCCAGTTTCACCACTTGTTGCCCGAATTCACGGCACTCGAAAATGTATGTATCCCTGGCTATATCCAGCGTAAAAACGACAACGATGTAAAACGACGCGCCGAGGAACTGCTGGACTATTTGGGCCTTCACGACCGATTAAGCCACAAGCCCATGCAACTCTCCGGAGGAGAACAACAACGGGTAGCCGTAGCGCGTGCTCTGGTGAACCAGCCTGACATTATTTTCGCAGATGAACCCACCGGTAATCTGGACTCCTCGGCTTCAAAGGACTTACACCAACTGATCCGACAGCTCCGGGATGACTATGGACAAACCTTTGTCATAGTGACCCACAACAAGGAATTAGCCGATCTTTCAGATCGGTGCCTCGAAATGAAAGACGGATTATTGGTATGAACAGTCAGCCGCAGCACAACACAACTGTAAATAATCTCCTGAAGCACTACTTGCCCCATTGGAGTTTTGCAGTCAGTATCCTTTTTTTGGCCACGAGTTATTTTTCGTGTACATCCACCCGAAAGCAAGCCACTGATTTTCAGGCCGTAAAGTTTGCTGAGCGTCCTAAAAACATCATCCTCCTGATTGGTGATGGCATGGGCACAGCCCAGGTTTCCGCGCATACTTATTGGATGGGTGTTGGCAAAACTGTGTTTGAAAAATTTCCTGTAGTGGGTTTCCATAAAAGCCATTCCTACGATTATCGAGTCACCGATTCTGCAGCAGGCGCTACGGCATTCGCCTGCGGCCAAAAGACCACTCTGGGAGCCATTGGTGTGGTCCCGCCAGACAATCATCCTACGCCCAACATACTGGAAGAACTAGACCGACAAGGATTTGCTACAGGTATGGTTACCACCTGCACGGCAACCCATGCGACCCCTGCCTGCTTTATTGCACATCGTGAACTTCGGGCACTGACCGAGGAGATCGCGATGGATTATTTATTAACGCCCTTTGACTGCCTGATCGCAGGGGGCGAGAACCTGTTTGATGTTCGTTACGACAAGATCAATCTGGTGGATTCCTTCCGTGAAAGGGGGTATGTCGTACGGCGCGGCACCAGTTTTAAAAACCTTCCATTGGATGGTTCTAAGCCTTTTGTAAATTTCACCCATGAAATGGAGCCTCCTACCGCTTCTGCCGGACGCACCTATTTGCCACGAGCTACCCGTTTGGCATGTAATTTTTTGGGCAAGCGATCTGAAAAAGGCTTTTTCCTCATGGTCGAAGGCAGCCAAATAGATTGGGCCGGGCATTCAAATGATCGAAACTGGCTTCGGGCTGAGATGGCTGATTTTGACCAAACGGTGCTTGCTGCACTTGAGTTTGCCGCCAGTAACGGAGAGACCCTCGTAATAGTTACCGGCGACCATGAATGTAGCGGCCTTGCGCTTACACAAACTGAATTCAAGAAACAGTTCAAGCCATCCTACACTACCAAAGTACATACGGCTTCTATGGTTCCTGTATATGCTTATGGCCCTCAGGCAAATTTGTTCTCTGGTATCTATGAGAACACTGCCATCTATTTTAAGATGCATGCAGCTTTAGGGTATTGAGCCTTAAATGTTGCAATTCCTTTTGATTTAATAAACTATTCCCTTACTTTTGCCCCCGCTAAAAGCGAATGGATAGGCAATAACTGCCGTTTGACCCTCGGAAATTCGTTTTAGGTATTGATGAACAATGGATGATAGATGATGGATTTTGATTCATCTTCTATTCTTCGAATATTCATCATTCTACATTCATCATTTATCATTGAAAAAATGGCAGTTTATTACAGCAAAGAGAAAATCGCCGAAATCGTGGCGAAGTATGGCGAAAAGCCAAACGACACCGGTAACACAGAAGTGCAAGTTGCACTGCTTACTTACCGAATCGAGTGTCTTTCTGATCACCTCAGAAAGTTTAAAAAAGATCACTCTACACGTCGCGCCCTGCTCACCATGGTAGGCCAACGTAAAAGTTTCCTGGCTTACTACGCCAAAAATGATATTTACAAATATCGTGCTCTGATCGAAAAACTTGGTCTGCGTAAGTAATTAAGCCTTATAAAATCCGTCCCGGTTCACAAACCGGGGCGGATTTTTTTACCCCCTGCTTAAAACCAACGAAGGCCTCACCTGCCTAACCAGATCCGTCCTAGTTCATTGGACGTTTAGATATTTTTCACCCGTCCGGGTTTGTGCAGAGCAGGATGCTTTTCATAAAACGCCTCTCAGAACAGGGAAAAATTGCCAAAAACGGGGATTAATGTTCCCCCACACAAAGACACAGGTTTTTATGTATGATGTATAAACCCTGCCTCTTTGTGTGATTTTTCGGTTTTTGCGCATTTTCCCCTTCGCCTGTAGCGGCAATTATGGAGCGCATTTTTTGCCTGGTAACCTTACCAGCTGCTTCCGGTTCCGATCTGATCGGCACTGGCTCACTCCGGGCAAAATTTTATTCAATTATGGGAAAGCAAATCCCGATACGTACCACGTTCAACCTCCCGGACGGACGTGAGATCGCACTCGAAACAGGCAAATTAGCTGCACAAGCTGATGGAGCAGTCATGCTTCAGATGGGCAACACCATGCTGCTTTGTACTATTGTCAGTGCACTCAAGGCCAAAGAAGGCCAACCTTTTTTCCCGCTTTCAGTGGATTATCAGGAAAAATACGCCGCTGTGGGCCGTATTCCGGGTAATTTCTTCCGCCGTGAAGCCCGTATCTCCGATTATGAGATCCTGATCAGCCGTTTGGTGGATCGCGCATTACGTCCACTGTTCCCTGATGGATACATGAATGACACGCAGGTGATCATCAACCTCATCAGTGCAGACAAGGACATTATGCCGGATGCATTGGCTGGCCTGGTTTGTTCTGCTGCAGTAGCAGTAAGTAACATTCCGGTAGAAGCGCTCTTCTCTGAAGTACGTGTTGCACGCATCGATGGGCAGTTTGTGATCAATCCTGGTCGCAAAGCGCTGGAAGCGGCAGACATGGATTTCATTGTAGCGGCAACCAAAACGGACATCACAATGGTGGAAGGTGAAGCTGATGAGTGTCAGGAGGCTGATCTTGTTGCTGCGATGAAGTTCGCACACGAAGCCATTAAAACTCAGATCGAAGCACAGGAACGCCTGGCTGCTTTGGTGGGTGAATCGGCTACGGTAAAACGTGTATTGCCGGAAGTACCCGAGAACGAAGCACTGAAAATGCGCATTGAAGCACTCGCAAGTGCTGATATTTATGCCATTGCACGCAGCGCTTCTGACAAAGAAACACGCAAATCACGCCTTGATGAGATCAAGAGCGAGACGATGGCGAAGGTATTGGAAGAGTTTGGCGAAGAAACCATGGCAGAATGGAAACTGGCTGCCGAGCGTTACTTTGACAAGCTCAAAAAACATGTCATCCGTGACATGGTTTTGACCGACAGCAAGCGTTTGGATGGACGTAAATTCGACGAGATCCGCAACATATGGTGTGAAGTGAACTATCTTCCTTCAGCACACGGTTCGGCACTCTTTACGCGTGGAGAAACACAATCGCTCACTTCGCTTACCCTGGGCACAAAGCAGGATAAGGCCTTGATCGACATTGCGTTGGACCCACACGATGAAAAATTTCTTTTACACTACAACTTCCCGCCTTACTCTACTGGTGAAGTGAAGCCAATGCGCGGACCAGGTCGTCGTGAAGTTGGACACGCCAATCTGGCGGGCCGTTCGATTCGCAAAGTATTCCCGGCTGATTTTGCCTACACCGTGCGTGTGGTATCTGATATCCTTGAGTCCAATGGCTCTTCCTCCATGGCGACCGTGTGCGCAGGCTCACTCGCGCTGATGGACGGTGGTGTGCCCCTCAAGGCGCCTGTAGCCGGTATTGCCATGGGTGCCATTGCTGACGATAAAGGCCGCATCGCGATCCTTTCTGACATCCTTGGCGACGAAGATGCTTTGGGTGATATGGACTTCAAAGTGACCGGCACTGCCAATGGCATTTGTGGAACACAAATGGATATCAAGATCGACGGTATGCCTTACGAAATGCTTACCAAAGCACTTTTACAGGCGCGTGAAGGTCGTCTACACATTCTGGGTGAAATGGCGAAAGCACTTTCAGCACCCCGGGAAGACCTCAAACCACATGCCCCACGCGTGGTAGAGTTCCGCATTGAGCGGGACTACATTGGTGCGGTCATCGGGCCGGGTGGTAAGATCATTCAGGAAATGCAACGCCAGACCGGTACGACCATTAGCATCGAAGAAGACGAAAAAGGCGGAATTGTGGCCATTTTTGGCCCTAACAAAGAGGCCCTGGATTCGGCATATGCCCGTATTCAGCAAATCGTATTCATGCCCGAAATTGGTTCTATCTTCGAAGGCGAAGTAGAAGAACTGGCTGAATATGGCGCGTTCATCAAATTCAAAGGCAAAACTGGTTTGTTGCACGTTTCTGAATACGATCACCGCCGCATTGAGAACATTGCAGATGTGCTGAAAGTAGGTGAAACCGTCAAGTTTAAAATTCTTGATGTAGACCAAAAAACAGGCAAGATGAAGCTATCTCGCCGGGCCATCGTGCCCAAGCCTGACGGCACTATGCCAACCGACGAGGAAAATGATGCCCGCGCCAATCGCGGTGGCGGTGGCGACCGCGGTGGCGACCGCCGTGGTGGTGGTGGTGGCCGTGGTGGTGATGACCGTCGTGGCGGTGGCGGTGGTGATCGCCGTGGTGGCAGTGGTGGCGGTGGATTTGGTGGCGGAAGAGGAAGATAATTTCGAATTGTTGTGTAGACCTTGAGTCATTCGACAATTGACAGATAACAACCCCGTTGAGCGTTTGCGCTTGGCGGGGTTTTTTATTTCCCCAAATGGGATTCACACAATCAAAAAAGGTATTCATCCTTTCCAGGATCCTTTTTAGTCGTTCTCCATTTTCATATAATTTAATTGGACCTATATTTACAGTGTTAAAATAAAAAATTAAAAATATTCTCTTCACCAAAATAATAAAATCATGAATAAAGCGATCTGCCTACTTTCTTTGGTACTGCTACTTGCAGCTTGCCGTAAAAATTCAGACCTGATCATTCAGGAACTCCCCACCCTCCCATTCTCCGGAGAAGGAAGTCTGATCGTCAAACAGGTTTTACCCGTCATGCATATATAGGACAGGGTATTTTTTTGTAGAAGTTTGATAGTCTGGAGGGAGATATAGCCAAACCCGACGATTACGGTTGAGTTGTGGGATATAAAAGGCATTGTCCAGGATCTGTACATTTGGAGCAGCAGTACCATTTACGCCTGAAATTCCGAGGTCTTACCAGCTCAGGATGCTCAGATTTAGGGTAGTGGGTTGACCAATATAGTTAAAGACCCGATCTGACAAGTAGCCACCACTTGCATTTCCTTCTACCGTGGCCCAAGTTCCCCGGGTGAATTTGATTTTGACTTCACCAATGGGAGGGTTGAGCACAATTTGGTACTGTCCGCTTCCTAAGAGGCTGAGTATTTTTGAAGTGTCTCCAGGAATCCAGTTGTTGAATGTCCCGACTGCATAAATGTTTGCTCCAGCTGGAGTGTTGACTGGAATGGAAGTGACATTTAAGGTGAGTTGTGCATGAGCAACCAAGGCGCCTGCCAAAAAGAGCATTAGGGGCAGTAACTGTTTTTGCATGTTTAAATCGGTTTGTAAGATTGAGCGTGCAAAGATACCACGCTATGACTCACAGCCCAATTTTTGTAAAAGCCAAGCGCCCAAAAGGAATGTGATCGTGCCTTTTACGGTAAAAAAAATAATACCTGCCCAACCGAGTTTACGCAGATATGCCTTCAAGTTCTTTTTTTCCATGCTCAGAAGTTCTTTCTCCCTGTTCGGCGATGGTTTTCCATAAGGAGTGTATCAAAAGGTTGAGATTTGCGATAGAATTTGCGGGAAATAGACGTTTCGCGTCTGTTTAACAAGGTTCAAAAACCTTCCTTACTCAGCCAAAATTTTTAGATGTAAGGTTACGACTTTGCCTCTTTTGGCTGGGTTGTGTCGTTGAACTTTCTTGCCAGCCAAAACGATTGGAATCGAAATAAGTTGATGCCGATGACCATAGAATCTATAAAGAATGCCAGTGAACATGTAAAGCAGAAAGATTTGCTAATCCTTTGCATAGCAAAATCACAAACCGGGTAAAACTGTAGATTAGGGACTCTACTTTTGCAACACTAATTCTAAACAATAATTTTCCTGCTTTCTGCACATGAAACAATTCTTTTTTGCTGCTACAATCCTTACGGCCTTCACCGTTTTTGCGCAAACAGCCTGCTATTACGACAACGAAGCAGAACAATATGGTGTCACGACCTGCGATACAGTAGGGATTAGCTATAGTGCTGATATTCAGCCAATTATCCAGGCTAACTGTATCAGTTGCCACACGCCTGGCGGGCAGCAGGAAATTAGCCCTTTCAATACTTACGAGGAGGTAAAAGTTTACACGACTAACCGGGAAATAGCAGACCGGGTAATTGGGAATGGTGTAGCACTCATGCCTCCTTCCGGTGCAATGTCACCTTGTAATCAACTGAAAATTGAAGCATGGGTCAATGCTGGGGCGCCTAATAACTAGGAGCAACGTACGTTTATAAAACATTTCAACCACTTTACGATGTCTGGAAAACGCATACTTATTTTGATCCTAGGACTGGGCCTTATCGGAGCCGCGGTTGGCTACGCACTTTGGAATAAGCCACATGAAAACATGAAGTCCTCCAAAGCGGAAGTCCAATTAGAGGCCCCAGCGCTTTTTGAAGCCTACAATGCGGACGAAAATGCGTCCAATAGTAAATTTCTGGGTAAAACAATTGAAGTATCCGGCAAAGTGAAGGAAACTTCCCAAACTGAAGGAGGTCCGGTCAAGATCACTCTGGAAACAGGCGATGAGTTCGCGGTGATATGTATACTTGACGCACTGAGTCAGCATGCAAGAACGGATTTCAAAGCTGGCGAAATGGTTACATTTAAGGGTAAATGTGATGGACTCAATCTGGACGTTCAGTTATCCCGTTGTGTGGAAGTCAAATGACCTGAACCCAAAATATCAAAATTAGTAACACTCACTCACGATTCAAACACTTCATATTATGCAAAAACTGCTGATTTTTATGGCCGTTCTTTTCGTTTTTACAACGACGGCCGCTGCTCAAAAATTCTTCACCCGCGATGGTAAAGTTAAATTTGATGCAACAGCAACCTCATCACCAGAAAAGATTGATGCGCTGAGTAACAGCGCAACGGCAGTATTGGATGCTTCTAACGGTAATTTTCAATGGGCAATTCTAATCAAAGGATTTCAATTTGAAAAATCCCTGATGCAGGAGCACTTCAACGAAAACTATCTGGAATCCGGCAAATTTCCAAAAGCCACTTTTGTGGGTAAAATTACCAACCTGAGTGCGGTGAATCTTTCCAAGGATGGAACTTACAATGCTGTGGTATCCGGACAAATGACCATGCATGGCGTGACAAAGGACATCACTACCAATGGAGCGCTGACGGTAAGTGGTGGAAATATCAGGGTTAACGCAGGCTTTAATCTTGGTCTTGCGGACTACAATATTTCGATTCCATCCCTGGTAAGTGACAAAATTGCTAAAGAAGCCAAAATTCTGGTGGAAGCCTCGCTTGTACCCAAACAATAAGGCCCCCGGCTTTTTAGATATTGAACCGTTGGACGCTGGATATTCTATTATCTAGCGTCCAATTTCTTTTGATTTATCTTTTGAACATTGCTACTTATGAAAAAAATCTACCTGCTTACCCACTTTTCAGCCAGATTACCTGCCCGCATGTTCCTATTAGCATGCCTATGGACCTTGACCAGTCTTTTTTTGCCACAATTGCTTAACGCCCAGAATGAGGACCTGCTTTCAGAGCTGGGGGAGGAAAAAACCATCGATTACGCTACAGCGGCATTCAAAGCCAACCGGGTTGTGAATGGCCATTCCATCGAAAACACAGCTAAAGGGGTATTGGATACCAAGTTTTCGCACCGGTTCAATCCTTTGCGTCAAGGTATTTATGATATTTTTGGTCTGGATGGCGCGTCAATTCGAATCGGCGCGGATTATGGCGTGACCGATCGACTGATGGTAGGTCTAGGTCGCAGCACCTATGAAAAAACGATCGATGGATTTGCGAAGTATAAAATCCTTCGCCAATGTTCCGGTGCAAAAAACATTCCTGTGACGCTGGCCTATTTGATTGATGCACAGGTGAAAACAGTCAACTTTTCCGATCCGGAGCGCAACAATAAATTCTCTGATCGATTATTTTATGTGCATCAGTTGTTGGTGGGGCGTAAGTTCAGCAACAATCTTTCCTTGCAGCTCATGCCGACATTGCTCCATCGGAATCTTACCACCTCCTCAAAGGATAAGAATGATATTTTTTCAATTGGAGCGGCAGGCCGTATCAAGCTCACCAAGCGTATTGCACTCAATGCAGAGTACTATTATGTTCCTGAGGGCCAGATAGAAGCACCATATGCCAATAGCCTTTCCATTGGTTTTGACATCGAGACAGGCGGCCACGTATTTCAGCTGCACTTCACCAATTCGGCCTATATGACCTATAAAGGGGTGCTTACAGAGACTACAGAAGACTGGTTTTTTAAAAACGGGGACGGTAAAATGCTAAGTGGCATCCGGTTTGGATTCAATATTTCCAGGGTCTTCACTTTGGTCAAGCCAAATCTACACTAGTCCAACCTTCATTCTAAAGTGTTGTACCGTTGGATACTTTGTTCCATCTCTGATTGGCTAGCTACCAATACTATCATCGAAAAAGGTTCTTCGTCCGGCACGGCCATGCGCACTGTGCCGGACGTATTTTTTTTGTCTTGCTGCATCAATGTCCATAATTCAGGGAAGGAGGAGGCAGGAATTTTTCTGGATGGAAAAACAGGCTGACCAAGCTTTATAATATCGGTATCGAGGTTTCGGATCATCTTTTGGTTGCCGATAATCGCAGCATTCCCGGCAAAATTTGAAGTTAAAAACTGTGCTTCACAGATCATTCCGACGTAAACCGCTTCGCCATGAGTCAAGGGTTTGTCTGTTTCTAAAAACCAGCTTTCCAGTGCGTGTCCAATAGTATGACCAAAATTTAAAAGCATTCGGGGGCCTTTTTCTAAAGGATCTTCCTGCACGATGCGCACTTTGACGGCGATGGATCTTTGGAGCACGGAGGTCCAATGGATCCCATAGAAACCATCTTTTGCCTGGAGTTGATCTGTTAATCCTTCCTTCAGTGCAGGATCCCCGATCATTGCATGTTTGATGACCTCCGCAAAACCACTTCTCAATTCACGGTCTGGCAATGTTTGTAGAAAAGAAGGATCCACAAAAACCGCAACAGGTTGCTGGAAAATTCCAATAGTATTCTTTATTCCGAGGAAATCAATACCGGTCTTCCCGCCAATGGCAGCATCGGTCATGGATAGCAGGGTCGTGGGGATATGCAGAAAATCAATGCCCCGTTTCCAGGTGGCAGCACAAAATCCACCTATATCACCGATAACACCTCCACCCAAATTGATCACAAGGGCATTACGGTCAAGTTTAAAATCCAGCATGGCCTGCCAGATCTTTTCACAGCTTGCCAGATTTTTCAAATGTTCGCCTGGCGCAATCGTAAATCCAATGCTTTTGGTGAGGTGCGGGGCTAGATATGGAAGACAATGTTGTTGTGTATGCTCATCACAAAGGACAAATACCTGCGAATATTGTTTTTTTTCAAGCCAGGAGGGAAAACTCTCGGCTAGGGGACCGATAAAAATCGGACAATCCTGAACTTGAAAGGTAGATGTCATTTTATTTAATGGTGATTGTGGTATAAGTGAAGGTTTGTGATGCGCCACCCCACTTGGCAAGCTACTAATCCCGTTGCGGCATCCGAATTTCAATTTTTGTTCCTTTGCCCAGCTCACTTGTCAGGCTAAGTTTCCAGTGGTGTTCCTTGCACATGGTTTTAACATAAAAAAGCCCAAGCCCGAATCCTTTCACATTATGCACGTTGCCTGTTGGAACCCGATGAAATTTATCAAATACCCGTTTTTGGTGCTCCTTTGGTATTCCAATGCCGTTGTCTTCAACACTTAATACCAGATACTTGCCCTCGTTACGAAGACCAATTTGGATATCAGGGGTTTCTTTAGAATACTTCACTCCATTGTCTACCAGATTGTGGAGGATATTGGTGAGGTGCAGTTTGTCTGCACGGACAAGCGGATTGGTCGCTTCCAGATGGAGGTGCAACTTCCCGTTTTTATCGTTTACTTTTAATTCGATCGAAGGGGAAATGTTATGGATCAGTTCGATCATGTCGATTTCCTCCACATTCAATTCGATGTTATCCCGTTCGATCTTGGCGAGCTGCAAAACTTTCTCCACTTGGGTATTGAGTCTTAGCACCTGTTCTTTGATGATCCCTGCATATCTGTTCAGCCGTGGATCTTCCTTGATTTTTTCATTTTTCAAAAAGACATCCGTGGAGATGTTGATGGTGGAAATAGGCGTTTTAAACTCGTGCGTCATGTTGTTGATGAAGTCGCGTTGCAACTCTGACAACTGTTTCTGACGTAGAATAACGAATATAGAGTAAATAAAGAAAAACACAGTCAGTAGCATGAGGGCGGTAAAGCCGACTACTAGCCACATACTGCTGATGATGTTGGCACTTTTTGCAGGGAATAATACACCAAAATAGTAAATAAAATCCTGATCGTAGTGTTTAGGCAAGGGTTCGGCCAGGGGTTCTGAATCATCCTTTTTGGTTGAGTATTTTACGAGTTTCCCGCGTACCATTTGGTCGCTTGAGCAGTCGAAAATACCGTACTCGTAGTCTTCCTTTAGTCCCTGTGCTTCAAAGGCCTTGCCCAGTACATGCTCTAAATCGCTGGCTTCAAATACATTATTGACGTTCACCACCCAATAATTGGTAGATACTTGTTGCACCAGTTTTTGGGGGGGCAAGGCAAACAGGTTCATTTGTGCCAATTGATTGGCGGCATCGAGCATGGCCTGGTTGACGCGTCGGTTGAATTCCTGCTCCTGCAAATCCCAGGTGCGAAGCACCCAATAGGTTTGTACCGCAAGCAGGCTAAGGCTTGCCAAAGCTCCCAACACAATGACTCGGCTGATGATGGTATTTCTCATGCTCAATAAAACGGGTAATGGGGTGAGTGGTTGATTAGACCATACAAAAAAAGCGAAACCATCTGCAAAGCAGTTGGTTTCGCTTAATTATTTATTTCACTAAAGCATAACAAGCTAATATGAATCGAATGACTTAACAGTCTGGATTCCTAAGTTGTCATGCGCACTGCTTTGGCGGGGCAAAGCAAGCACAAAAATCTCTAGTCGTCGAGTCCAACCTCGTTGCCGCCTTCGTTCTCCACATCAAACTTGACGGAAGCTTCCACTTCAGGGTGGAATTTGAGGACAGCAGTGTAGGAACCCAGTTCCTTCACATCTTCAGGCATCTCGATGATGCGCTTTTCAGCATCTACGCCTAACTCGCGAAGTGCATTTGAAAGGTGTTGTGCAGTAACAGAGCCAAAGAGGCGACCGTTTTCGCCAGCTTTTGCCGCGATTTTAACGCGTACTCCAGCCAACTTAGCAACCACCTCTTTGAAAGCGGCAATAATAACAGCCTCTTTTTTAGAGCCTTGCTTTTTCATGCCTTCAAGGCGGGCTAGGTTTGGCTTATTAGCCACAATACCCAAGCCTTGTGGGATGAGGTAGTTGCGTCCGAAGCCGTCTTTTACTTTTACGACATCGTGCTTTGCACCTACCTTGTCAATATGTTCGAGCAGAATGATATTCATCTTACTGTTGATTGAAAATTGATAATTGTTGACCAGGATGTCAGGTTTTGAGCAGGGTTCCAAAAGGAAAGCCGCTTGCCACCCAACTGGGTGGTCATTATTTCATCAAGTCGGCCACGAATGGCAGAATTGCCAAATGACGTGCACGCTTGACAGCTGTTGCTACACGACGCTGATATTTCAGGCTATTGCCTGTGATACGGCGTGGAAGCAATTTACCTTGCTCGTTGATAAACTGAAGCAAGAAGTCCGCGTCTTTGTAATCAATGTATTTGATACCAAATTTGCGGAATCGGCAGTATTTTTTGCCGCGCAATCCGAGTTTAGGATTGCTAAGGAACTTGACATCTTCTCTGGAAGCAGCCATAGTATGGAACGGATGAGTGGTTGGTGAATGAAAAGGATTTATGCGTCAAGGTCAACAACTACAGGAGCAGATACTGATTCGATCGCTGCTCCAGGAGCGGCGGCCGCAGGAGCAGCTTCTTTCTTTTTGCTACGCGAGCCAATAAGGCCTTTGCGTTTGTCGTCGTTGTACTTGATGCCGTATTTGTCGAGCTTTACCGTCAGGAAACGCATGAGATTCTCATTGCGCTTGAGGTTCAACTCGAATTTTACCAACCATTCGGAAGATTCACAAGCGAACTCGATGCAGTAATAAATGCCCGTTGAGCGCTTGGTGATGGCATAGGCCAATTGACGGAGGCCCGTTTCATCCACATGGATAATGGTCGCACCTGCGCCGGTTATCTCTTTCTGGATGTTTTCCGCTGTCGCTTTTACTTCATCGCCCGACAGCACTGGGTTTACGATGAAGTTGACTTCGTAATGTCTCATTATGAGTCTGTTATTGAAAAAAAGAATGAACGTTTTATGAAAAACGGGCGCAAAAGTAGTAAGCAACTAGTTCTTATGCAAATCTGACTCCAAATTTAATTTTGGATTGAAACAAATCTTTCCAGCCCGAATGAAAAACTACCTTTGTGGCACTTTACTTCAACACACCATAATTATGGCATCGATACGTCAAAAACAGGTAGGCGAACTTATACGCCGATTCTTCGGCATGATTCTTACCGAAGAAGGCGGTAATATTTATGGCCGGGGCAAACTGGTCACGGTGACCGATGTGGTCATGACGCCAGACTTGCTCGTTGCAAAGATTTACATCAGCGTTTATGGCACAGAGGATAAACCTGAGGTGATTTTGCAGCTGGAAGACTCGCACACGCTACTCCGCCAGGCGCTGGCGGGTAAAATCGGCAAGCAAATGCGCCGAATGCCTGATATTGAGTTTTTCCTGGACGATACCGTGGACGAAATGTTCCGGGTGGATAATCTCCTCAATCGGGTGAGCGAGGCAGATAAAAAAATCGGCAAATAACCTTGTTGGAAGCAGGTAGGATCATGCTGTCTCCAAAATGCTTGGCTCCTTTATCTGGTATCTGCAATTTTTTAAACTGCTCAATTTTTGCCCTTGGATTCCATTCTCGATATCGCCCGTCGTACCATTCGGCTTGAAGCGGAAGCGCTCCTTGCATTGGCTGAAAGTCTCGATGATAGCACTGATTTTCAACGATTTGTAGAAGATGTAGCTGCCGCAGCCAGCAGTCGCCTGGTAGTCACAGGCATTGGTAAAAGTGCGATTGTAGCCCAAAAAATAGTGGCTACGTTAAATTCAACCGGAACTCCTGCACTGTTTCTTCATGCAGCGGATGCCATTCATGGCGATCTGGGCATGGTCCAACCCTCTGACTTTGTTATTTGTCTTTCCAAAAGTGGGGAAACGCCAGAGATCAAGGTACTTGCACCGCTGGTTAAAAATTTTGGAAATCCATTGGTCGCCATCACGGCCAACCAGCACAGCAGTCTGGCCAAGCAAGCAGACTATCTGCTTTATACGCCCATTGAACAAGAAGCAGACCCCAACAATCTTGCGCCCACCAGTAGTACCACCGCTCAAATGGCTCTGGGAGACGCCCTTGCCGTGGCCCTGCTCTCCAGAAAGGGGTTTGGTTCACAGGACTTTGCAAAATTTCATCCGGGCGGAGCATTGGGTAAACAGCTTTACCTCCGCGTACAGGATCTCTATACACTTCATGAACGACCGGTGGTAGGACCAGAGGCAACACTTTCAGAAGTGATTCTTGAAATCAGCTCTAAACGATTGGGCGCCACTGCAGTAGTCAACACCAATGAAGAACTCTTAGGTGTCATAACGGATGGTGACCTCCGTAGGATGCTTCAGCGTGGCGGTGATTTCAATGCGGTTCGTGCCCGGGATATTCTTAGTCCGTCCGCAAAATCGGTTAGTCCGGATACTTTGGCCGTAAATGCGCTTGTAATGATGCGCCAGCACGCTATTTCGCAACTTTTAGTCGTAGACAATGGCCGTTTTTTGGGTATTGTACATTTGCATGATCTGCTTCGCGAGGGCTTGGTATAGTGCAGGAGGGGTCAGATTTCCCTTTCAATACATAAGAAAAAATGATCTGCCGCCGGCGCCAGCCAGGATGGGGCGAAGTTCTGTTCCAGAAAATTCAATGCGCTTAGCAGTCGCGGATATTTCTCAAAAAACGGATTGAGGTAGGAAGGTGGAAGCCAAAAGCCAATGGGCTTTTTTGCGATGGCCTTACCCTTGCATTGAAGATGTTTTTGAAATTCAGAAGGGGAATAATACCAGGTTGAAACGCTGGTTTGAGCATCGAGTCTTGCAGCCAAGGGTTTTCTGCTAAATCGTCGAAAAGCAGATTTAGGCTTCATTTTCAACAAAAAATACAAGATCTCCCACCAACAAAAACGACTCATGACCACGGCGATGAATCTTCCGCCAGGTTTTAGTTTTTGGGTAAACACAGTCCCAAACAGGCTCAGTGCTTCGGGCGAGACGCAGTTCAATCCACCAAAATTAGAGAAGATCAGATCGAACGCGCCCTCGGGTAAATGTTCGATTTCTGAAAACGAGCAGGTTTGGAAACGGAGATTGGTGTCGCTGGACTGACTAGAAGGCACTTTCCCCTCCAATACATGCGCTGCCTTGGCCTGAGCTACCCCAATCATTTCTGAAGACACGTCCGTTGCAAGCACCTGCCAGCCTTGCCGGGCCAGCCAGATGGCATCTTCCCCGGTGCCGCAGTTGAGTTCGAGTACTGTACCGGCGGCTTTAGCCGCAGGATTTCTGTGGCTAAAGCCGCCGGTACAGTACCAAACCCGTTCACGAAGCAATCGACCTACGGCTGTAAAGCTGAAGGATCGATCATATTCGGTTGCTACAGAATCAAATTCTGTCAGCATTCGGATTGGGTTTTTCCAGCCGGCGAAGCAGCCAGGTATCGAGCAAAGCGGCGGGGGCGTAATAAATGGTCCGGAAAGCGCGGCGCAGATTCCCCTTTTGTCCAACAAGCAGTTTGGCCCATTCGCGGCGGCCTTGCTGTAAGCGGAAACGTTTGTGCACCAAGCGATGTAAGCGGCGATAATAAGCAGGCTCAAAGGTGGCCGGATACATCATGGCAAGGTCATCAGAAACTTCCCAGTTTTGTTTTTCACCCAATAATGAGCGAACTTTCTCGTAAAATTTGGTGCCTGGTAGTGGATAAGAGACCGAAATGCCTATATCAAAAGGCTCCAGGGCCTCCACCATGCGCATAGTGGCTTCCACCTCTGCTTTGGTTTCGCCGAGATACCCGAATTGCAGGAAGAAGCAGACCTCGATTCCTTTCTTTTTCAAAAGTCTGGTAGCGGTTTCAATTTCTTCGACTTTGGTGCCCTTGTCCATGGCATCCAGAATCTTTTGGGAGCCACTTTCTGCACCAACCCACACCTGTCGGAGGCCTGAAGCAGCCAGAGCATCAATGGTATCTTCCTTTAAAAGCAAATCTACCCGACTTTGAATTTTGTACTGAAACTTCAGGTTTTTGGCCTGTACTACATCCCGGAATCGCTGTGTCCAGGCAGGTTTCAACCCAAAAATATCATCCGACATCCAAAAATACCGAACGTCATATCGTTCAATGAGCATTTCGATCTCGGCAGCAACCCGTTCCGGACTACGGGAGTTGTATCGGTTGCCGTAAATAGGCTTGGCGCACCAGTTGCATTTATAGGGGCAGCCGCGGGTGGTAGCCAGATTCAGGGAAAAATAGCCATGGCTTTCCATCCAGATCTTTCGATAGGCATCCATGTCCACCAGATCCCAGGCGGGGTCAGGTAAGGAATCCAGGTCGTGGAGGACAGGCCGTGGGGGATTGATCGTGGACGATTTTGGATTTTGGATGGACGATTCAGCCGGAATTATTGTTGAGGAATAGGCGAGGCCTAATATCCCGGAAAAATCAGTTTCTCCCGCTTCTAGCGTATGGATTAGTTCCCGAAGGGTTCCTTCGCCTTCACCAAGTATCACAAAATCAACACCTTTTTGAAGATATTCCTGGTAATGATCTGTGCTGTCGCTGCTGTTTACGATAACGGTGCATCCTGCTGCCTTACCCATGCGCACCATCTCAAAGGCGGCCTCACGCATGCGGGTGAGGCACATTTTGGTGAGATAGTTGAAACCATCATCATAGAGAACCAGGTACCGTGGGCGTTCCTGATCCAACACCGGGAGCAACTCATTTGCACTGTGCTTTAACGCAGTGTCAAACAGCGCAATCTCGTAACCACATTCCCGCATCAATGCCGCAGCACATAGGGTTCCGTACGGCGGATAAGGTTGTGCGTTTTTCCACTGCTTCGGGTCGAAACGGTAGAAGTAAGAATGGGCAAAGAGGATTTTGGTCATTCGTATCTACATAAAAAGCATTGGCTTGCCGTGCGGTAGTTATTGACCTTATCTGAAATCTACGCCCCAAACGCCGCAGCAACGACTTCCCCCTGCTCCTTTTCATGCGCTTTCGGGAAACCAGTTGCCGGCGAAGCTGCTGCACGGCGACCGGCATACTTCCAGCCGTATTCAGATTGGTTGATCGCGATGTGACTCCATGCACCCATGTTTGCAGGTTCTTCCTGCACCCAGATCAGATCGGCTTTGGCGTATTTTTTACGCAAGGCATCGAATTGTTTTTTAGGAAATGGATAAATCTGTTCCAGGCGGACAATAGCTACGTCCTCTCGTTTTTCTTCCTGTTGTTTTTTCAGCAGGTCGTAATAAACCTTGCCCGAGCAGACGAGCATTCTTTTTACTTTTTTGGCGTCCGCACTGACATCGTCCAGTAGCTCTCGGAATCGGGTACCCGTTTCAAGTTCGCTGATTTCACCCAGGTTAAAAGGGGCTCGAAGACCCGATTTAGGAGTCATAACGATGAGTGGTTTGCGGAATGGGCGAATTTGCTGGCGGCGTAGGAGGTGGAAAAAGTTGCTGGAGGAAGTCACATTGGCTACGGTCACATTGTTCTCGGCACAACCTTGTAGAAAACGTTCGAGCCGGGCAGAAGAGTGCTCTGGTCCCTGGCCTTCATAGCCGTGGGGGAGCAACATGACCAAACCGCTCATACGCTGCCATTTGCTTTCGCCGGCAAAAATGAACTGATCGATGATGGTACCGGCTCCGTTGGCAAAATCGCCAAACTGAGCTTCCCAGATCACCAGTGCGTCGGGCGTAGAGAGCGAGTAACCATATTCAAAACCCAAAACCGCGTACTCGCTAAGCAGTGAATTGAAGATGCGGAATTTTCCCTGGCCTTCTTCTATACCGTCCAAACGATTGATTTGCTTATAGTTTTCAGCATCTACGATACAGGCATGCCGGTGACTAAAGGTGCCCCGTTTGACATCCTGGCCACTCATCCGAACATCCTGTCCATCGAGCAGAAGTGATCCGTAAGCGAGTAATTCACCCAGTTGCCAGTCAATTTTTCCTGAGGCCACCAGTTGTTTTTTAGCTTCGGTCAGTTTTGCGATCTGCGAGATCGGATTGAACCCTGGAGGAAAGGACAAAAGGTGGTTGATCAGTTTATCAATCACTTTACGCGGTATACCTGTTTCAGGGCTTTCCTGGAAATCTTTATCATCGACTGTTTTAGTCAGTGCTTTCCAATGGAGCTCAGGTTCCTGATAGGTGTAGGGTAGGGGAGTCTGGCGGGCATTGTCCAGACGAGCCTGGAGGTCAGCTTTAAATTTCACCTCCATGTCCTTCGATAATTGCTCGTCTACATCGCCACGCTTCACCAGGATCTGGTTGTAAATGGTGCGGGGATCCGCGTGTTTTTCGATGATCTTCCACATTTCAGGCTGAGTGAAACGCGGCTCATCGCTTTCATTGTGACCATTGCGGCGGTAACAAACTAAGTCCAGAAACACATCTGTATTAAACGCCTGGCGGTATTCAATGGCCAATTCAGCCGCAAAAACACAGGCCTCTGGGTCATCTCCATTAACGTGGAATACAGGAGCCTGCACCACTTCTGCTATGCTCGTGCAATAGGTGCTGGAGCGCGCATCTTCCCAACCTGTGGTAAAACCGATCTGGTTGTTGATCACCAAATGCACTGAACCACCCGTATTATAGCCTTCGAGGCTCATCATCTGTATGACTTCATAAACGATGCCTTGTCCGGCCAGGGCTGCGTCGCCATGAATAAGAATGGGCAATACCCGGTCAAAATCTTCCTGATAACGGATGTCTAGTTTGGCGCGACAGAAGCCTTCTACCACCGGGTTCACTGCTTCCAGGTGACTTGGGTTTGGCAGAAGTTTCACATAAACCGTGCGGCCGTTCAGGGCTTCGGTCTGTGAGGAATAGCCCTGGTGGTATTTCACGTCGCCGGAACCGTAGCTCTGGTCCGGGATACTCTTGTCTTCAAAAGCACGAAATATCTGCTCGTAAGTCTTGCCTACGATGTTGCAGAGCACATTGAGCCTTCCCCGGTGGGCCATGCCGATTACGACCTCATCTACAGGCACTTCTGTCTCGGCGGCGCGGTTGATCATGGCATCCAAAGCGGCAATGGTCGCTTCACCGCCTTCAAGGCCGAAGCGTTTTTGACCAACAAACTTGGTGGCCAGGAATTGCTCGAAACCTACAGCGCCATTAATCTTTTCCAGGATACGCTTCTTTTTTGGCAGGGAAAATCCAAAATCCAGGGCAAGGTTGCGACCCTCAATTTTTTGGCGCAGCCACTCCCGTTTGGTTTTGTCAAATACGTGGGTGCTTTCAAAACCAATATTGCCGCAATAAATCAACTTCAACCGATCCACGATCTCGCGGAGTGTTGCATTCGGCATGCCGAGCTGATAACCACCCACGAAACGGGTGTCGAGGTCAGCATCTGAAAGACCATAATCCGAGAGCTCAAGGCGCGGATGACGGTTTTTGCGTGATTTTATAGGATTGGTGGTCGAGAGAGTATGCCCTCTATCGCGGTAGCCATAGATCAGATTAACGACTGAAAATTCTTTTTTCAAGTCAGATCCGGAATTGGCGACGGATGGTATGCTATGGTCAGCGTGACCATGGGTAGCACTGGAAGCAAAATCAAAGCCCCGGAAAAAGGCTTGCCAATCAGATTCAACAGAGGTCGGGTTGGCCTGCCAGTTTTTATATAAGGATTCTATGTATTCCGGGTGTGCGTTGAAAACAGGAGAAAAGTCAGTCATAGATGTGCTTATTGATTTGGGTATTTGGGTATTTGTTGATTTGGTTATTCGAGCAGCCAAGCTTGGGCATCCGAATCACCAAATTACCAGTTCACCGAATCACCAGTTCACCAGATATCCAATTTAGCGGCCGCAAAAGTAAAACGACCTAGCTGTATTTTGTAAAAACCTTGTCAATTGCGGCAGCTAAATCTCGATCTTTTTCGGTTACAGTATTCCCAGCGTCATGCGTGTAGAGTGTGAACGCTACTTTATTCCAGATGTTGGTCCATTCAGGGTGGTGATCAAGCTTTTCCACCTGTACTGCAACTTCGATCATGAATGCAAAGGCTTCCGTGAAGTTTTTGAACTCGAAGGTAGCCTTGAGTTTGTTGTTGGTTTCTTGCCACATTTTAGTTTCTTGAGGTTTCATATTTTTTGTCGTTAATGGTACGGCGGGCATAACACCGTTATGGGCCTAAGGGTTTATTCCTAGAGTTTCCGGAGGATTTTACCTGACTAAAAATGCAAAGGCTTGCTGGAAACTAAACGGGGATATCAGTCATCAAAAGCACCTCGCTGGATAATGTTGCATGCATTACCTCCCCGTCTTTACTTAAAAATTCAAGTGAAACGGGTCGGATCTCATTCATGGAAACTCCAGATGCGGGGATCTCGATTTTGATGTAATTGTCTGTAAAACCACTCAAAAGTGCTTCATCCCGGTGATGTTCAAAAAGAGCAGGACGAACCGTTCCCATTTGTGCCTGGTAAAATGCCCGGCGTTTCATTTCTGAGAGTCCACGCAGGGCTTGATTCCGTCTGCGACGTTCTTCAACAGGCACAATGTCGGGCATTTCTGCGGCAGGCGTGTTGGCACGTTCTGAGTAGGTAAATACGTGCAAATAGGAGACATCCAGATTTTGAATAAACTGGTAGGTCTCCAAAAAATCAGCTTCCGTCTCGCCAGGGAAACCTACAATTACATCGCAGCCAATGCAGGCGTGTGGCATGTGTTTTTTGATGGTAGTCACTCTTTCGGCATACAGGTCACGGCGATACCGACGGCGCATGTCGCGGAGCTGCTTGTCATTCCCAGACTGAAGTGGTAGATGGAAATGGGGCATAAAACGCTCACTTTGAGCTACAAATGCGATGATCTCATCCGTTAGTAAGTTAGGTTCTATGCTGCTGATCCGGAAGCGGCTGACCTCTTCTAATTTATCCAGTTCGACTACCAAATCGGCAAAAAGGGCCTCTTTTCTGGGTTTTTCACCTTCTATTACGGCAGTTCCATTGCCAAAATCGCCCAGGTTGACACCTGTCAGGACGATTTCTTTGGTACCCATCTGGCCAATTTGTCGGGCATTGGCAACGGCACTTTCCAGGGTATCAGATCGGCTTGCACCACGGGCCTGAGGAATGGTGCAAAAGGAACATTTATAATCGCAACCATCCTGCACTTTTAAAAAAGAGCGGGTGCGGTCTCCAAAAGAAAAAGACGCGGTGAAGGTATTCACATCGCGTACTTCACCTGCCTGAACCATGCCTTTGCCAGGCGATTTGCTGAGATCATCTACATAATCCAGAATGCGGAATTTTTCACCGGCGCCCAATACCAGGTCTACCCCAGGGATGTCTGCAATTTCGTGGGGCTTCAGCTGGGCATAACATCCGGTTACCACCACAAAGGCATCCGGTTGGCGCCGCATCGCTTGGCGTACGATCTTGCGGCACTCGCGGTCTGCTTGTTCTGTTACAGAACAGGTATTGAGCACATAAATATCGGCTTCCTCTTCGAACTTCACGGGCAGATAGCCGCTTGACTCAAAGAGCCGTGCCAGTGCGGAGGTCTCAGAATAGTTGAGTTTGCAGCCCAGGGTATGGAAAGCGACAGTGCGCGGTGTTGCCATTTTAGTTCAAAATTCGGGCAAAGGTAAAAAGAAAGTGGAGGCCCGACCAAAAGTCAAGCCTCCACTTTGTGAATCAGCGGAATGTCGTTCGTATCAGAGATACTTTGACCGCTAGGTTTTACTTACCCGCGTTGCAGTTTTCCTCTGCGACCATCGGCATCAAAGAAATAAACACCAGGGGCGAGACGACTCAGATCCAGATCAAAATTATTTCCCTGCAAATCGGTCTGGCGCAGCACTTCCTGCCCGGTAAGGTTAAAAAGTCTGAGTATACTTACTCCTTCAGCACTTTCAGGAAGCTTAAAATTGGTGTTGCCATTCGTAGGGTTTGGAGAGACCCGGATCTCACTTTCCATCCGTAAATCTCCAGACTCCTGGGTACCAATTGTAATGGGCTGCTCGGTATAAAATGCGATGAGTACCATCATCTCATCGTCTGAGGTGGCACCAAAGTTTACGGGGACGGGGCCATCATTGATCCATTTGGCTTCATGAATGATCCCATTACTCCATTTTATGGGTAATAGTGGCTCCCAATAGCGAATAGGAATGTGTTGGTAATCGTACCAGGGCGTTGGGCATCCGGGTATGCCCATAGAGCAGGAGGCGTCATAGATCTGCTCGCCTTTTTGTCCGTTTGCCAAACGTTTCCACACTTTATAGCCCTGGCCATATTTGTGGGTGTGTCCCATTAGTCCCCAGATGTAAATGCTGTCTGCACCAAACTGGAATTCGGATTTACTGTAAGTGATCAGGTTTCCATTGTTGGGAATGGGTATGTTTCCGTTCACCAGCAAGGTGGCAAACATTTCGTGTGGAGCGGTTCCGGGTACCTGCGTATACACGTTGACATAGGCTTCACACTGATATGGCTTCGAGAGCGAATAGTTGATATAGTGCGAGTTGAGATCCAGCACGATGTTTTTATCCCATTTAAATGCCGTTTTGCCCGGAAGGCGTAGCTCGGTAGCTTCCTGTACCGCTGCAACCAGGTTGATCTGACTATGATCAGCATTCAGACGAAGTCCCGCCGGGATAGCGGCTGCGCCGGATCCTGTAAAATTATAGAGTAAAAAGTGGTGAGAAAATGGAGAGATCTTAAAGTCCAGGCCATTTACCTCGACGTTTGCGGGCAGGTTCATTTCCCATTTTTGGTAGTACTCCACTTCTCCATCGGGGGCCAGATAAAAAGGCCCCATTTTGATCTGAAAGCCTTCATTAGCTGCGGGTGCGGGTGGTGGGCCGTCCGGGAAAGATTTTTCGCCTCCTACATTGTAAAAGGTTTCCACCACAGATTTATCGAAAGACACCCCGGTGCTTTTTGCACCGAAAAGGATCCATTGGCGAATGATCTCTTTTTCAAGCGAAGTAAGGGGATTGGCAGGGAAGTTCTTAGGCATTGCATCGCCTTCGTTGGCATGCAGTGCTTCTACGCTGGGTTCGAATTCCCGATTAATCTTACGAAACAAGAAGCTTCGATCAGCCCGGCCGGGGTAAATCCGTTTGTAGCCCTTGCTAACCGCATAAGCATTGCTGGGGTTGACATTGGTCAGTTTGGAAGCTACGTTTTGAGCTCGGAGAAGTTCATTTGCGCCGATGCCGACCAGGTCAAGACCTCCTGCCGGAGCTACATTTCCATGGCAGGACGCACACTTGTTTTGAAAGATCTGGTAAACTTCTTGAACTGATGGCAGTGTAGTTTGAGCGTTGAGTTGAAGCGCAAAAGCACAGCTCAGAAAAACCGGAAGGAATCGTTTTTGCATATTGTTTGGCTGGATGTCTGATCCAAATAAACTTGGAACCATTACAAAGGTGACTCGAAACAGGGTATAAGTGTTACACATCAGGCAACCTTTTATAAACTTTCTGAATTTATCACATTGACCACGTTATTCACATTAACCGCATTAAACAAATTATGATTTAACATCTAATGCATCCCGGAGCCCATTGCCCACCAGATTGAAGGCCAGTACCGTACCTGCAATGGCGAGTGCGGGAGCGAGCGCGAGCAATGGTTTCCCTCCCAGCGCGTAGCCATAATTTTCATTGAGCATAGTTCCCCAGGAAGGAGTGGGAGGCTGAACACCAAAACCCAGATAACTCAGGCCGGATTCTACGAGGATCGCAGTAGCAAAATTTCCTGCAGCAACCACCATGACCGGTCCCATGAGGTTGGGCAGGATATGCCGGAGCAAAATGCGTCCGGATCCCAGTCCCATACTTTGAGCCGCTTCCACAAAGGCCAATTGTTTGATCGCCAGGACTTGTCCGCGCACCACCCGGGCTACATCCACCCACATCGTCAGGCCTACCGCAAGAAAAATGATTCCGATGCCACGGCCCAAAGCCAGTACCACCGCAAAAACCAACAAGAGGGTAGGGATGGACCAAACCGTATTGACCACAAGCATCACCAGGTCGTCCACCCGACCACCGAAATAACCGCCTGTGGCACCAATGATGAGTCCCAGACTTAAGGAAATGACCACAGCAATCAGCCCCACGAGCAGGGATACCCGAAATCCCAAAATTAAACGGCTCAGAATACAACGACCATATTTATCGGTACCGAGTGGGAAATAGCGGGTTTGAATTTGCTGACGTTTTAACTGATTGCTTTTTACGGTGCTCCAGCGACCATTTTTTCCGAAATATTGAAAATGTATAGAGTCGCCAACTGTTTGCAGGTTGGAGGCCTCTATTGGAACAGGTTTGTAATCCATGGGCTGCCCAAGGATCAGGACCGATATCCAGTTGCTGCTTTCAGGCGCACCATTCGTTTTTAGTGGTAAGATTGAGACACGAAATCCTGGTGGCTGCAAAGCGATCTCAGGAATCTGAGCATTTGCATTTGGAGAATTGTCAGGGGCAAGGACATATCCAAAAATGGCCACCAAAACAGTAGCTGCTACAAAGTATAGCCCGGCCACTGCGGGCCGGTTGCGCTTAAATCGTTGCCAGGCTTTTTGATATTCTGTTTTAGATTCCACCGCGGAAAGATATTACTTATTCCCGAACCACTTTTTGCACCACCCGCCCCATGGAGGTTTCTACACTTATGAAGTACACCCCACTTAAACGAGGCAATTGTACGGGCCCATTATCCTGGTCATGAGGCTTGTTTAAAATCATCCGCCCTGCGGAGTCCCAGACCTGAACCTGCTGTATCCGGGTATTGCCAGAGGGTTGCACATAAACTCGCCCATCTGTAGATAAGGTTGGAAAAATCTTCGCAAAACCATTTTTTTGGAGATTTTGGGTCTTAACCGGGGAGACAAAAACAGAATCTAAAGAAGCCTCTGCGATGAGGGTAGGGGAGTGATCCGCAGCATGAAACATAATTCGGAAAGAATCGATTTCAGGGCTTGAAAATGCGAACATCGGGGCCATCCATTTGGGTGGGAGGCTTTGATACCAAACTTTAGCGTACACACTGAGTTTGCCGGTGTATCCGTCATTTGGCAGACGAAAATGCAGTACATCTGCACCAGTTCCCTCTGTACCATCTGGTTCGCGGTTAAAATCGAGATCCTGACCAATGTTTATAATTTTGGTAGTGTCGTATACCGGGTCATTTTTTTTAAAGCCTTGCGGGGGAAGGCGGTTGTCTTTAATAGACATAAATCCGCGCTCCAGTATATTGGTAAACATTCCCCAAATGTCTACCGGTACCATTTCATAGATCTGAACTTGTGTGGGCGAGGTAATGGTATTGAAATGGGGTTCATAGTTATTGTCCTCTCCGATCAAACTGAAATCGGCGTTTGGTTTGCCTGAATGAAAGATGGTTTGCCCGGCTTCGTTTTTGACCTCAAACTCTACCCAGGCACGGCGGGATGGATATCCGGAGGGGAATTTATGGCCGGCCTTGTTGAGCAGACGCAGACTGAAATTCATGGAATCACCCGTGACGTCACCTGCCTGAAGTTTAAGATCGAGGGTTTTCTGCTGTAGCATTCGCAAGGTTGCGGCAATGGTGCTGTCATATTGCTCGGCTTCTGCCTGGATGCCCAGCTTCTCGCGATTATTTTTCATCAACTTGAGCATGGTCATATTGGCGCCAGCGAGTTCATGCAGTCCGAAGGGAGATTTTGGGGTGAGGAACAGGTAATTGGCAGAAATAATGATCTCGTCCTGAAGTTGGGGCATATGACATTCCTGACAACTGATATTGTCATGTTGCTCGTCGTATCTGCTGTTAAGCCATTCATGGTAAGTAGCTTGTTCAACGAAGGTTGCTCCAGTTGTATTCCCTTGTAGATCAACGGTATTGGTGATCAGGGTGTGACAGCCTGCGCAAAGCCCGGCATCGCTGATATGGCCGCCGAATATGGGCGTGATGCCCACGAAATTGTGCATAGGGGGCGCGAAAGCAACTTTGTAAGGGCCATAAGCGACCCGGATATAATTGGTGTCGAAATTAAGCTGTCCGGAATGCAGATCACCCAGTTTTTCTGGTGCCTGGGCATGACAGGCCTGACAAGTGACGCCATCCAGTCCAAGGGTATCTGTGTAAAGATCAGAAAGCAGATAAAATTCTTTGTGGTCATGCAATTTGGCCTGATAGTGTCCGGCAGGGGCATGGCAGGAAGTGCATTTGTCCTGCAATGCATTGCTGTGGCTGGGGTTGACTATGATCTCATGACTCACTTTAGCGCGCCAGAAGGGGTCTTTTGCGCTGTTGGCCATCATGGTACTGCGCCAGTCGTCATAAATGTTCACATCTTCCCCTGTGCTGGTTACCAGCGCATGCATCAATGGATCACGCCCGTGACAGCCTCCGCAGGTCTTGGAAGTTGGAAAGAGAATGTTGGAGTCGATGGGTAAAAAAGAGTTCGACTTCAGGCGATGATTTTTAGAAAGGGGGATGGAATAGCCAGAACCATTTTGGGACTGCTGACTGAAAAAAGCCAGTTCGGCCTCACTGTGAAACTTGCCATTCTGGTTTTTTATCGGAAAAAGTGCCAGTGCCAATAAGACGGAAGGAACTGTAATAGCAAGTAAGGTAGATTTTTTCATGGCAATGACATTTCAGATTCAGCGACAAAAGTCAGAAGATTCCCGGAAGCTTCAGCGGGATAGTTTGCCAGTGGACGACAAGGGACCGTGTGAAAACAAAAAAGGCCACCCCTTTCGGAGCGGCCCTATCAAACCTAAATCATCTAGTATACACGGAGGATCAAGCGGTAACAACGGAGTTGTATGCGCCGAAAGGGGTTGGAGCATAAGCTTCAGCCGCCCAATCATTTTCCCATTTCTCACCATTGATCAGGAAACGGTATTCGTAGGAACGTCCTTTTTCGAGTTCAACAGCTGCTTTAAAAGAGCCATCTTTCTGCTTTGCCAATACAATACCTTCCTGCCAGTTATTGAAATCGCCCAGAACAGCTACTGTTTCAGCGTTTTCTACCGCTTCCTTTGGAAGCACAAAAGTTACTTTGGACATTTTAACCGCTGGAACTTCAGCTTTAACCGGAGCTTTTTTAACCACGGGTGCAGCAGCTTTAACCGCTTTTTCAGCGACTACTGGTGCAGAAACTTTAACGGGCTTAACAGCTGGAGCAGTAGCCTGAACCGTTTTAGTGGCAGCCGGAGCAGCTGTTTTAGCTGGGCTTGCTTTTTTAGTGGCAGCCACTGGAGCTGCAGTTTTTGCAACAGGAGTAGCTGCTGGTGCTACCGTTTTCACTGTTTTTTCAGTTTTGGCGGGTTGTTTTTTCGTTGCCATAATTTCTAAATGCAATTTAATAGGAAAAATGAAAGTGCGGGGATTCGCTTATTGTTTTTCCGCCGCAAAGATGAGGTATTTTGTTGTATATATTCAAATTTGCAGATTATTATTCTGTCAAGGGGGTGTTAATATTTTGTTTTCCAAATTAAAATTCTAAAATACACTAAATACAGGTTTTGAAAAAACCTGAATCGCTGCCCTCCAAAGCTTATTTCAAATCCAATTATCGCTGCGGAAATGAACGCACTTGAAAAGTCCTTACCCAAGCGAAAATCACTTGTCTATCTTTGCAGCCGTCCATTCAACAAATCCCTGCTTACGGTAGGCGAGAACAAATCAACAAATCAACAGATACACCATGTCCAAAATTCTCTCTGGCAAAAAAGGAATCATCTCTGGCGCGCTTAACAGCGAAAGTATCGCATGGAAAGTGGCGGAACGTTGTGTAGCAGAAGGTGCAGAAATCGTACTTACCAACGCCCCGGTAGCCATGCGCATGGGTGAAATCAATGCCCTGGCAGAAAAATGTAATGCACTTGTGATCGGCGCGGACGCCACTTCTATGGAAGATCTGGAAAATCTTTTTTCCAAATCTATGGACCATTTCGGAGGCAAAGTGGATTTCGTACTCCATTCTATCGGAATGTCTGTCAACGTACGTAAAGGCAAGCCATACACAGACCTCAACCATGAGTGGATGCAAAAGACCTTTGATGTGAGTGCCATATCGTTTCATAAAATGATGCAGACGATCTGGAAACTGGATGCAATCAATGATTGGGGCAGTGTACTTGCGCTCAGTTACATCGCCGCGCAACGTGTTTTTCCGGACTATTCTGAAATGGCCGAATCAAAAGCCTTGTTAGAGTCCTTCGCACGCTCCTTCGGATATCACCTGGGCACCGCAAAGCATGTGCGGGTAAATACACTCAGTCAGTCGCCTACTATGACCACTGCAGGTCAAGGTGTTAAAGGCTTCCACGACTTTTTCAATTATGCCGACAAGATGTCGCCACTCGGCAATGCACCGGCCGAAGACTGCGCCAACTACTGCATCTCTTTATTTAGTGATTACACCCGTTATGTTACCATGCAGAACCTCTACCACGATGGCGGGTTCTCTTCCATGGGTATGAATCCTGCATTGATTCAACAATAAGGGGCAACGTTTTGGTGCTACAGTCGTTTGGGGATTATGGATAGTAAATCAGGGATCCGAGGTTTTATCATTCGCCGGGTTGGGGCATCTTTTGCTCCCGGCCGCGGCCTTGGTTTTGCCTGGATCCAGCTTTTTTTAGTGATATTTGGTATTCCATTGGCTGCACAACAAGCGGCCAGCCCCACCACCCGTCCGGTCAAACAGCTGTATGAACCCCTATTGATTACGTTTGCACTATCTCCCGAACGGAGCGCGCCGGCTGCGGATACGCTTCCCGACCAGGACTTCAGGATGTATGACCCCGCCAGGCGTTCCCTGATCGATTGGGGCGCGCTTGGGAATCTGGGATCAGCAACCCGCCCATTGTTGTTTGAAAATGTGGCCCGGAGAGGCTTTGATGTAGGGGTACATACGTTCGACCTGTATAGGTTAAAGCCAGAGCAATTGGGCTTTTACCGCAATCTGAACACCTTCAGTGATGCCTCTTTTTCACAGGGACGAAATCAGCTGGAAACCAACCTGAATGCGCGTTTTGCACGTACTTTCGAAGGGGGCGCCAGCATCTCGCTTGAATATCACACGATTAATAATCTGGGTCAATACCGTTATCAGCGGGACAAACACAATGCACTGAGTGTTGGTCTATGGCTCCCCTTTGGTAAGCGCTACGAGACCTTCATTATTTATACGAAGAATGTAATTCGCCAGCAGGAGAATGGTGGGATCGTTACAGATACCGTTTTTGGCGAAGGGCAGTTTGCTGGCCCGATTGCTGCGGAGATCCGCTTGCCCAGGGCAGTCGCTTATACTCGTTTGGATGACCAATGGCTCCACTTTACGCAACATTTACGCATCCTGGGGAAAGGCTCAGCCGGAAAAAGAACCCTCCGTGCCTCCCACACCATTGCCTGGAATAAGCAAAAGTATAAGTTTGCCGATCAGGGTACAGGCTTGGAAGGCCTGGGAGCGGATGCCGATTTTTTTGAGCCGATTTTTTTGAAGGATATTCGGGGCATTCGTCATTTTGTAAGTTTGGATAGGATCGATAATACGGTTACGCTCAATACTTTTAAGGCTAAAGCGCAGGGCAAACCCTCAGACCTGCTGGCCTTTGGGCTTACGCATTCCTATTTTAAAGTGAATCAGGAGCCACGCGAGTTTCAGGTATCCAATCTGTTTCTGACCGGCAACCTCTCCCTCGCCCCTTCAGAAAAATTTGCTTTTTCAGCCCAGGGAGCATTGGGCGTATTGGAGAATATTGGGGAATATCAACTACAGGGAGAGCTCTCCCTGGGTCTTGGGAAAGCGGGGCAATTTCGAGCCGGGTTGCTAAGTCAAAGACATCCGCCGGCTATGTTGTCTGATCAGTTGTTCGTCAGCAAACGGCAGGTTTGGGACCACGATTTTGTCAAACCCTTGGAGAACACCCTCTCTGCTACCTATGCCTTGCCGCTTATTGGCCTGGAAGTCATGACCCGGGTACACGTCGTAAACAACTATTTATATTTCGACCAGAATGGTAAGGCGGATCAAACAACTGCCCCGCTGCAAGTGACTCAACTCATTGTTCGTGAAAACATAAAGTGGGGAAAAGTTCACTTTGACAACACTGTCGCGTTACAACAAGCCAACCGATCCGACGTATTGCGTTTACCCGGGTGGTTTTCTAAAAATAGCCTCTATTTTTCCGGAAAAGTATTCAAAAAGCGGATGTTGTTAAACGCTGGGGCAGATTTTCGTATCCATAGCGACTTTCGCCCAGACGGCTACCATCCCCTCACCTGGCAATTTTATCTCCAGGATGAATTAACACAACAGCCTTACCCTTGGATCGATCTTTTTGCAGCCTTTAAAGTACAAGCTTTCCGGGGTTTTGTCCGATATGAAAACCTTGCAACTTTATGGGATAAGCGTACCGTTTATTATCAGACGGCCCATCATCCACAAGCTTTTGGCGCTTTGCGCTTTGGGATTGCCTGGCGGTTTATGGACAACAATTTGAGGGACGAAAAAGAACCTGCGAATGTGCCGGGCGGAGCAGGTGGCAATCCAATAGGCAGGCCGATCGGCCCGCGGGGCAACCCATAGTTTCATACAAACCCTAGGGTATCTGATCAGAGTGCCCAAAATTCTGACGTTTTACACTTTAAAAACTGTGTTTCTTTGTCCTTCAATGATCTATTTTTCCATGAAAAAAGTCTCCAAGCAGATACAGAACGTATTCCTGTTTTTTGTCATCCTCACAGCCCCCAAACTTGCTTTTGCACAGCCTGGCAAAGATTATAAAGTGGCTTCCATTGGTTTTTATAACCTGGAAAACCTCTTTGATACTATTGATTCCCCCAATACCAACGACGTAGATTTTTTACCTCAAGGCCGGCTGTATTGGAATACTGAAAAGTACATTTCCAAACAGACTAATATGGCCAAGGTAATCAGCCAACTTGCCGTGGAGCTCTCCCCTGACGGGCTTGCAATGCTAGGCGTTGCAGAGGTCGAATGTCGTAAAGTGCTGGAGGATCTGGTGGCACAACCCGCCCTGAAGGCCCGAAATTATCAGATCGTACATTTTGATTCACCGGACGAGCGGGGCATTGATTGCGGGCTGTTATATCAGGCAAAATATTTTAAGGTACTCGGTAGCCGGGCCGTACCGGTAATGCTCAAAGATCCCAAAAAGGACTCCGTAGATTACACCCGTGATATTCTTTATGTGGCGGGTACTTTTGATGGAGAGCCACTCCACATCATGGTGGGTCACTGGCCTTCACGCAGAGGTGGTGAAGCAGGTTCAGGCTGGATGAGGGCAGCTGCCGCAGCTGTTTGCAAACAGTTGTCTGACAGCATTCAGGCTGTAGATCCGAATGCCAAGATCGTGATCATGGGCGATTTAAATGACGACCCGGATAGTAAAAGCCTGACTCAGGTACTCAAGGCCCGACGCAGTTCTGAGGCACTCAAACCGGGCGAATTATACAACCCGATGTTCGATCTGTACAAAGAAGGAAATGGTACCCTTGCATACAGAGATTCCTGGGACCTGTTTGATCAGATGATCGTATCCAAAGCTTTGGTAAATAAGACGACCGGAGGGTGGCAATTATATAAAGCCCACGTGTTCAGGCAGCCTTGGTTGCTACAAACAGAGGGCGCTTTCCGCGGCTATCCATTCCGCACCTATGTGGGTGATATTTTTATCAATGGTTACAGCGACCACTTGCCGGTTTATCTGTTTTTTCTGAAAAGGAAATAGGGGGCAGTTTTAATTTAATGGTTTTAAGTTTCAAGTTTCAAGTTTCAAGTTTTAAGTTTCAAGTTTCAAGTTGGAGTACTCGCAACTTGTAACTTGAAACCTTTAACTTGCAATCAACAAAACATGGGTTTCTTCTTTGCAGCGCTCTTCTCCCTTTTTTCCATAGTAGATCCTCCCGGCGCGATACCGGTCTATGTGGCACTGACCAGTGATCGCCCGCGCCCGGAACGAAACAGGATCGCTTTGCAGACAAGCTTCTATTTTCTGGTGATTCTGTTTTGCTTTTTTATTGCCGGCAACTACATCCTTTCATTTTTCGGTCTAACCATTCATGCTTTACGCATTGCGGGGGGCATGACTTTGCTGATCAGTGGTTTTAGCCTGCTTTCGGGACGTATTTCCAAACGGCGGGGTTACGACAAGGATGTGGAAAGAGAAACGATGGAACACAAAGAAGACATCGCTTTTTCACCGATGGCGATGCCCATGCTATCAGGTCCAGGTTCCATTTCTTACCTCATCACCCAATACAATCAGCATCCAGCCTGGAATGAGCGCTGGCAGATCATGGCTGCCATTGTGGCCGTAGCCGTGTTGGTATGGGGGTGTTTGCGTATTGCACCATTTTTATTCAAATTATTTGGCGCTGGCGGTTTGAATGCTATTGCCCGGATCATGGGGTTCATTGTTATTGCAATTGGAGTTCAATTTATTGTAGATGGACTGGTGCATCTGGTGGCGGAGATGCGCTAAAATTTTTAATGTAGATCTATGAATGCAGCACTTCTTACCCTCGCTCAATCAAAATTGATCAAGTCAAAAATCACTTTGGAATTGGCTGATTTTGATAGAAAAATGCTGAAAAAAACGCCAGCCGGGGCTGTTTTCATATGCAATCAACTCCTGCCAGGATTGGACGAATGGATGCTTTTGGCCATATTGGCAGCGCATTTTGAAAGCGTTCGTATCCTCTATCCATACCCGGTTTCTCCGCCCAAATTATTAAGACCTTATCTATTGCGACCGTCCCGGAAAAGCCTGGAAGACAGACTTCTTCGATTGAATTTTGCGAAAAGACTTTCTCGTCGGGTCCGAAAAGGTGATGTAATAGCCCTGGCACTTGATTTCTCAGACAATCCTTTAAGCCATTTGGGGAAGAACCTGCTCAGAACCCAAACCTTGCGACAAATCCGCAAATCAGGCCAGCCTGTGATCCCCATTCACTTCCAGGCAGAACACCTGCCTGGAGGTCTCTTGCGCAAGGCAATTCCAGGTTTGCCCTTTAATCTAACCGCGGGCCCGGTGCATGTAAGCGTTCGGGTAGGCTCCGTTATCTCTTCTCAGGACATTTCTAATCTGGGAAAGAATAGCCTCTGGGGCAAATTTTTGCAGGCCAAAATATTTTCGCTCGGCTCCATATTTGATGTACACCCAGAAATTTTTACGAAAAAAAAATCAAAAGCACAGGCACCTGTTGCAGAGCCGGTGGATCCTCAATTCATTGCGCTGGAAATTGCTTCCTTATCTGCTGAACATAAGGTGGCCGAGCGTGGACAATTTGATGTTTTTGTAGCCTCTTTCACAGCCTTACCGCAAACGATGCTGGAGATCGGTCGCCTGCGTGAACAAACTTTTCGCGCTGCCGGAGAAGGAACGGGCAAAGCGCGGGATATCGATGAACATGATTTGTATTACCTCCAGTTGATCATCTGGGATCGCGAGGAGCGTAAGATCGTGGGAGGATACCGTCTAGGACTTGGCGACCAGATTTTTAAGCGTTTTGGGGTCAATGGTTTTTATACTAATTCACTTTTTAAAATGAAACCGGGATTTTTCCCCATCCTGGAAAAAACAGTGGAATTGGGTCGCACCTATGTGACTGCCGATTATCAAAAACACCGATTGCCTCTTTTTTTACTCTGGAAAGGCATCCTGCATTTTTTGCTCACGCACCCGGAATACCAGTATCTGCTGGGGCCGGTGAGTATTAGTAAAGACTATTCAGAGGCATCAAAAGGGATCATTGTGGAGTTTGTAAAGCGATTTTTTTACGATAAAAATCTCGCTGCGTTGGTAGTGCCCCGGAAGGCATTCCGCCCCAAAATTAAATCAGTAGATACCAGGCTGTTGGCCGAAAACCTGCGCGGTGAATTCGAGGCTCTGGAAAATTTGATTGAGACCATTGAGCCTGCACACTTCAAAGTTCCGGTGCTTTTTCGTCAATATTTGCGGCAAAACGCAAAGTTCATTGCCTTTAACGTGGATCCGAACTTTTCCAACTGCCTGGACGGATTAATGATTCTGGACATTACTCAACTGCCTGCCAGCACGATCGAGGTACTGAAATAATGAGTGAGTGAATGAGTGAGTGAGTGAGTATTGGTGCCCGGGCTTGGCATTTGTCACGGCCGCTTGGGAGGAGAGTGTTCAGAAAACGGTGTCAATCAAATCCCTAGAGAGTGCTCGAGAGTGTTCAGAAAACACATCAATCCCAAGCCCGGGCACCAATATTCACTCATTCACTCATTCACTCATTCACTCACGCACTCAGAAGCATCACGCCCGCTAAGAAGATCAACAAATAAATGGCAGCCAGTTTACGCTCCCTTCGAATAATGGCTTTGGTGCCACCGCCGCCCTTTGCCGTGATGTTTCCGGTTCGGATAATCTGTAATAGAACTAGAGAGATCAGCGCATAACTCAGCAGATAAATTTTATCCATCAACACCATATAACCTGTGTCGGGAAGAGCGTCACTGTAAGATTGCTGCAGGAAAACTGCTGTGAGGAGGGCGCCGATGGGAAGGGATGTTCGACTGTCAATATGTTCAGGGTGCAGCAACAAGGAACCGAATCCCACAAGCATGACCACCAGAAGTGGCAACAACATTTTCAGCAAAAAATAATTGAATGGGCGCGCAATGGTGATATTTAAACTCAGATTGCTGTATCGCTGGGCATTCTCTTCGGGGTTGCCAAAATTTGAGCCGTAGTCGTGGATTTGTGTGTTCAATGCGCATTTTTTCTGCTCCCAGCCAACGATATTCAGGGTGCTGCGAATCAGTGCGGCATTGGTGTCCGGTACGTAAACGAGCGAACTGGCGGGATACTCCGGGTTTTCGATCTGAATGTCAAGGGCATGTTGATCCAAAGGGAACCGATTGAGCGAAAAAGCATGAAAAAATCGGCCTTCTTTCCTGAATATCTTATACTTCGTCCCATCTTTCAGCACTACTGGCGTACTGTCCCCATCAAAGGCTGCATTGTCCATGCTCCATTTTTCGATCGAATTGACAAACTCAATGTTAGTCGGATCAATCTCGCCACGCCATTTGAACCAGACATAAAAGTCTGCATAGAATGAATGCTCATTCATGTTCATGCCGTAGAGATTCATGACGTAGAAACCTACCTGGGCCTCCTGGGGCTGGGCATTAGTGGAGATATTTGCTATAAGTGAGATGAAAAAGGCAATAATGATGGGGCGCAGGCGCATTGTTTGTCTTTCTAGAATTTAAAAAAATGTCCAATATCCAACAAGGAATATTCCCTTGGAATTTACTTCAGCCACTTATCCAACCAACCAAAATACTCCTTCTGCCAGACCATAGAATTCTGTGGTTTGCTCATCCAATGGCCTTCATCCGGAAAGCTCA
>JBILHS010000161.1:0-9881 GCA_044350425.1 Saprospiraceae bacterium
GGCAAGGTCAATGGACACAGGAAGTTTATCCTGAAGAATATTGTTCAGGTGTTTGACAGACAAACCAGTGACCGCCGAGAGGTCGTCCTGGGTCCATTCGCGCAATTCCATTTGTTCCCGGATGAAATAACCGGGGCCAAACTTCCTCGCGGCTTTTAGTGCGGAGGTGCTTACCCTGTTTCCCATGTTTTAGCCGTCGTAGTGATTGGAAATGGTTTGGAGATAAAATTTTCCGATGGTTTGGGCTTCGTCTTCCCACGCTATCTCCATTTCAAGGCGGTATTTTTGGTTGAGGCGCATGGCATAACGGTTGTCAGAGCCGCTCATTTTTTTAAAGCGCAGGCCATTGTCTGCCCTTAAATCATGTACAGTCAACGATGCCTCTATTTTTTGCACCGTGGCAAAAAACTTCTCTATCACTTGTTCGGGTAGTTTTAGCTTTTTGGGCTTACCGCTTGCGTAGAGCGCCTCTAATTGTTTGTCATCGAGAAAAACTTCCAAAGTTTAAAAATATCGGGCAAAGATAAACCTATTTGGTGAATATAGATACACATATTTACCAAAAAGGTAAGTTTTTATATTTTAAGGAACGGGTGAATAATAACTTGTGACTTTCAGGTAGATTACTTTTTGTCCAGACAACTATCTTTTTGTGCGAATAGTGGGGCTCTTTAAACAAAAAGATGGGCAGTATGGGCGAAAAGGAATCAGATGAAAGTCACAAGTTATTATTCACCCGTTCCTAAGCAGCCAATACTTCATTTAATTCAACAATAATCTCTTCTGTGTCCGCACCAAACACCTGATACATCTTGCCCAGCCCACCTGCAGCATTGAACGGACTCAGGTCAAAATCATCCCGATCCAGGTGAAAAGAGGTCGCCACATAATCCTTAATCATCCGCAGCCAGTTCATTTGTTCTTCGCTGAATTTCACGGATCCCGCTTGTTTGCGGAACACCCATTCCTGGAAGTTTTTGTCTACGGTTTTGTCGTAGGCGGTCAGGGTCTCATCATTGCCCAGGATGCGGCGGATGAGCGAGACCAGGGCCATGAGTTCGTGTTTAGGTTGGCCGTTGGCCTTTTCCAGTTGTTCCCAGGCGCGCCACACGTGCAAGGGCGCGAGCGTGGGTTTGGCGTTTTTGAGGGTTTCGGACAGATCTTTGATCATTTTAAAACTCAGATCGCGGCGCAGGTAAGGTTGGCCGTAAAAGATCTGCAGGGCTGTGATCTCGGTCTTATGCGTCTCGATCCAGTCGCGGAATTCGTTCACCAGGATTTCTGCCCCGGCCTTGTTGTCTTTCACCCAGCCGATGTTCAGAATCTCGTCGGGATTGATGTGGTCAATGATCTGGTCGTATTTCTTGCGCACATCCACCACAAAATTTCGAAGATCCGGGTTGTGGAAAACGGCCACCGCTGCTTCCAGGAGTGCTAAGTGTTGCGTGGTAAGTGCTGTTTGGAGCTCCAGGGGGCTGGCGCCGGGCATAGCACTTGCCACTTCTAACCTGATACTTTCAAGCGTATCGGGGTCGTGGGCATTGAGCAATTCCTTGACTACCTGCGGGATGGTTTTTCCCTGTGCGTGTTCGGCAAAAGTGGTTTTCTCCCGGTCGTTGATCTGTTTGTCCAAACGAATCAGGCGGTTTGCCAGGGTACTGAGCAGGTCATCGTCGGTATTGCCCACGGCCACGGCTTCGAGCACTTCCTTCAGCGAGGCGCCGGGTTTCTTTTCCAGCGGCCGGCTGTCGGTCTTCTGGCTTCGTTCTACCCCGATGGCATCAATGATGACAAAGTGATCTTTGGTGAATTTCGCCGCCGGGGTGCCGGTGGTACGCAGTTCTTCGAGGCTACAGGTGCGGGTGCCGCGACCTTTCATTTGTTCGTAATAACTGCGGCTTTTCACGTCGCGCATGAACAGCAATACCTCCAGCGGCCGGATGTCAGTACCCGTGGCGATCATATCCACGGTGACGGCTATACGCGGGTAATATTGGTTTCTGAATTGCTGAAGCACCGATTTAGGGTCTTCCAGACTGCGGTAGGTGATCTTTTTGCAAAACTTGTTTTCCTCTGCAAATTCCTCCCGAATGATTTGGATGATATCGTCGGCGTGGCTGTCGCTTTTGGCAAACACGAGCATTTTGGGTGTTTCAAATGCCCCGTCCGCCCCGATCCTGTCGGGAAACATGGCAGGGAGTTGATCCCGAACTGCCTGGACGATTAGTCGGATCTGATTGACATTCACCACGTCGTTGTCCAGTTGTTTGGCGCTGTATTCCACGGTTTCGTCGAGGGTGTTCCAGAACTGCTTCCGGGTCTGTTTTTCCCGGGTGCCAATGTATTCACCCAGTTCCAGGGCGGCTCCATCCTGCGTGATTTTGGTAACGATCTCAAATACATTGTAGGGGACCAGCACGCCGTCCTCCACCGCTTTCCGGTAACCGTAATCGCAGACCAGATTCTGGTTGAAATAGCCAAACGTCCGGTTGTCGGGTGTAGCGCTCAGACCGATCTGGAAGGCATCGAAATAATCGAGCACTTGTTTCCAGAGGTTGTAAATGCTTCGGTGGCATTCGTCAATGACGATAAAATCAAAGAATTCCGGGGGCGTGCGTTCACTGTAAACGACCGGAAGCGGCTCTTTGGGCATCCATTTTTCATTGGGATTTTCTTCCTCGTCCCGTTCATCGAGTTCTGTATCTTTCAGGATGGAGTACAACCGCTGGATCGTGCTGATATACACCTGACTATCGCCCGGAATGAAGGAGCTGCTGAGTCGGGTCACGCCATAGAGTTCAGGAAAGAGGCGATTGTCGTCCTGCGGTTCAAAACGCCGGAATTCCTGTTCTGCCTGCTCCCCCAGATTTTTGGTATCTACCAGAAACAGGATCCGCTTCGCTTTGGCGAATTTGAGCAGTCTATAAATAAAGGTGATGGCGGTAAAAGTCTTGCCTGAACCTGTAGCCATTTGGATCAGGGCTTTGGGCAGGCCTTTCCGGAAAGATTGCTCCAGATTGGAAATAGCGGTCACCTGGCAATCCCGCAGTCCAGCTGTCTGCAACGGAGGGATGTCATTCAGTCGCGCACGGAGCGTTTTCTCTTCTTTGATCCATTTCTGGAACGTTTCAGGGCGGTGGAAACTAAATTCAGGGCGGGACCGCGGCTTGGGATCCTGTGTATCGGTGAAACGGGTCACTTCGCCCGTACTTTCATACAGGAAACGAAGGGGTTCATTGTTCAGGTGTTTGAGTTTGGCGGCGGCATAATCGCCCGTTTGATCTTCCACCATGGTGAGGCGTACGCCTTCTTCGGGGCGTTTTGCTTCGATCACGCCCACGGGCTTTTTATCCACAAACAGCACATAATCCGCTGGTCCGACATCGGTAAGGTATTCCCGCACTGCCACGCCGAGCGCGGCGCTCAGGTTGACCTTGGTTTTGTCCTGAATGACCCAGCCGCAGGTGATTAGCAGCTGGTCAATATGGTCGCGGGCGAGTTGTTCTGGATTTTGGTTGAGCATGGGTTGGATTTTGGCAGGGCAAGTATAGGGCCAAAATGGATAACCTTGTTTAAAATGGGGATCTTTTGTTAGGCGCGTGGGTTTCTGCGATGGGATCTGGCGCCAGACGCTTTTTTATCCGAGGTTTCGGGCAGCAGAGCCTTCCTGAAAGTTTTTCACTTAGCCTCTCTGTTTCTATGGTAAGCGATTCAAAAATCTTGATTTCTAGAGATTTGTTTTTCTGACTCTGGATCATCGATGTGGTCCATTGCGCATCCTGCGACTAAAGTCGCCGGTACATTCCCCAACACTTTTCAAAAACACCGCATTCATCGAATATTTTCCCAAAAGCCCGGCGTTCACGCTGCTTTTTGCAGTTTTGCGCTCAAATCAATATTCGATGCATCAAAAGAAATCTCTTTCCTTCCTCCCGACAACGCTGTTATGCTTTGTCGCGATACTCGCTACCGCGGTAGATGGCTTTGGCCAGAACCGCCCTGCTTTAAATCAGGAGCTCTTAAAGACCTTACATGTCCGGAATCTGGGCCCGGGCACCATGTCTGGTCGTATTACCGCCATCGCGGTGGATCCCACACATCCGGAGGTGATCTACGCCGGTGCAGCCTCGGGCGGGGTTTGGCGCAGCAAAGGTGGGGGCACTGCCTGGGAACCCATTTTCGACAAGGCGCCTACCCAGGGCATTGGCAGTATTGCCATCAATCCCCGCAACCCGGACGAAATCTGGGTCGGAACGGGGGAGGGCAATCCCAGAAACTCTCAGAATTTCGGGGTTGGCATTTTCAAAACCATCAACGGTGGCAAGGACTGGGTTTGTATGGGCTTGCAGAATACCCGCACCATCCACCGCATTGTATTGAACCGGGACAATCCGGACATCATTTTTGCGGCATCTCAGGGCTCTACGTATGGCCCTACCGACGACCGGGGGGTGTTCAAAAGTACAGATGGTGGCAAAACCTGGAAAAAGTCCCTGTTTGTCAACAACCTGACGGGCTGCGCTGATCTGGTGGCGGATCCGCAAAATCCCAATAAACTTTTTGCCGCCATGTGGGAATACCAACGTTGGCCCTGGTTTTTCAAAAGTGGCGGCAAGGGCTCGGGGCTTTATGTTACCTATGATGCCGGCGAAACCTGGGAAAAAAGAACTGATAAGGATGGCTTGCCGGAAGGTGATCTGGGCCGCCTGGGTCTGGCCGTTGCCAAAAGCAATCCGGACGTCGTTTACGCGATCGTGGAAGCCAAGGAAAATGCGCTCTACAAAAGTACCGATGGCGGCAAAAAATGGCAAAAGATGGCCGATAAGGGCCAGGGCGACCGTCCCTTTTATTATGCTGAGATCTACGTAGATCCCAAAAATGAAAACAGGGTCTATTCGATCTATACGGTGATCTCCAAAAGTGAGGATGGCGGAAAGTCTTTCTCCACCTGGGCAGGCTGGACCATCCACCCGGACCACCATGCGTTCTGGATCAGTCCCGACAATCCGAATTACATCATCAATGGCAACGACGGGGGACTCAACATCACCCTCGATGGGGGCAAGACCTGGCGTTATGCCGAGAATATTCCGGTGGGGCAATTTTACCACGTGGAAACGGACAACGAGTGGCCGTACAACGTGTATGGTGGTTTGCAGGACAACGGCTCCTGGGTGGGTCCATCCGCCGCCTGGAAATACGGCGGGATCCGGAATTCGGACTGGCAGGAACTCTATTTTGGAGATGGCTTTGAAACACTTCCCCGGAAAGACGATCCGCGCTATGTTTTTGCGCAGTCGCAGGGCGGCGAACTGGGTCTGGTGGATCGCAAAACAGGCGAAACAAAATACATCAAGCCGGTGCACCCGGATGGCAAGACTTACCTCAGATTCAACTGGAATTCTGCATTGGCCCAGGATCCACACGTGCCGCACGGGATCTATTTCGGATCTCAGTTTGTGCATCATTCCATGGACCTGGGACAAACCTGGGAGATCATCAGTCCGGATCTGACCACCAATGATACCTCCAAAATGCACCAGGGTACTTCGGGCGGACTCACTTTCGACGCCACCAATGCGGAGAACCACTGTACGATCATTGCGATCAATCCAAGCCCGATCGTGCGTGATGTGGTCTGGGTTGGAACGGATGATGGCAATGTGCAGCTCACCCGCGATGGTGGCAAGTCCTGGGAGAATTTCGGAGGAAAGCTTCCGGAAGCCCCGGCAAAAGCCTGGATCCCATCCTTAGAAGCCTCTTCCATCAATGCAGGTGAGGCATTTGTGGTACTCAATAATTACCGCCAGAATGATTGGCAGCCTTATTTGTACCACACCACCGATTTTGGAAAAAAATGGAAGCGCATTGCTTCACCTAAAAACCTGCGGGTTAGAAACGGTGCCAGTGGTGGCAACTTTTGTCTTTCCATGGTGCAGGATACTGAAGTCCCCAACCTGCTCTTTTTGGGCACGGACCAGGGTTTGTATGTGTCCATCAATTATGGAGAAAACTGGATCCTGTTTCCGGGCGAAAGTTTCCCGAGCGTACCGGTGTACGACATGAAGATCCAGAAGCGGGACGGCGATCTGGTCATCGCCAGCTTTGGACGGGGCATCTGGATCCTGGACAACCTTTCTGTGCTGCGTGAACTGGCCCGCTCGGGTGCTGCTATCCTGGATCAAAACTTTAAACTTTTTCCTGCACAGCCGGGCATTCTGGCAGAATACCGCTCTTTTGACGGCCCCCATTTCCCGGCAGATGCAACCTATGAAGCTGAAAACAAAGGCACTGCGGTGGCGATACCGGTTTGGGTAAAACCGGGGATTAAAAAGGCGGAAAAGCCCAAAGCGAAAGACTCGGATGATAAAATGGAGGGGAAGAAGGAAGAAGGGAAGAAAGAGGATAAAAAGGTGGCTGAAAAGGATAAACCCGCCTCCGCCAAGGCTTCGGCGGGTAAAAAAGAGAAGGCAACGATCCTGGTGATGTCTATGAACGGAGATACCCTGCGCCGCTTTAAAACGGAACTGGATTCTGCTTTTACCAGTGCCATCTGGTGGGGTAAGGATACCAAAGGCGTTCGTTTTCCTTCCAAAAATGAACCAGGTCCGGATCAACTGGAGCCCGGTGGTGGTCCGGAGGTTTTGCCGGGTGAATATTGGGTGAAGGCGGATTATATGGGTTACCGGGATTCCATCAAAGTGAAGGTGATGGATGATCCGCGACTTAATATTTCTATGGCAGACCGGGAGGCCAAAAATGCTGCGGTCAGGGATCTGTACAAAACCGTGGAACGCAGCACCAAAGCTTATGAGCGTCTGAAAGAGGCTGAAAAAACGATCGGATTGGTAGAAAGTCAGTTCGTGAATGTGCCGGACAGCCTGAAAAAAGAGGTCAGCAAACTGGGCGGCGTCCTCAAAGACTCCATCGGAGTATTGAAAGAGCAGTTTTTCCAGCACAAAGAGGTAAAAGGCATCCAGCGCAATCCGAATGTACTGACCGCAAAATTCTGGACCGCTTTTGGCTACATCAATGGAAACTTCGGCGCCCCCAATGCGGCAACCCAGACGACCATCATAACCGCCAAAACCGAAGCGGAAATGCTGATCGAAAAGGTAAATGCACTGTTCGATACCCAGTGGAAGGACTACCGGGCAAAAGTGGAGTTGATCAAGTTTTCTTTGTTTAAAGACTTTGAAAAGCTCTGATCATAATTGCTGATATACAAGGATTTATAGGGGCCTCTGCTACAGCCCCGGGTACTGTACCTGCGGCTTTAGCCGCAGGAGCGCGCAGGGCATGATTCCGTCCCTTTTCGCAATATCCCCTGCGGCTGAAGCCGCCGGTACAGCAACAGCCCCGACGCCGTGAGAACAGGCCGGGGCTGTTGTTTTCGTGGAGTGATCCATCCCGAAATTTGAGTAGCCCTTTCTGCAAAGATTCGGTCCCGCTGGAACGTTCAAACCCCAAAATCCTGGATGATCCAGATCTCCCGATCACGCTTTCATATGCCAGAAAAAAAATTTAGCTTTTTTTTAAACCTTGAAAACTTATTTGTGTTTAACTTTTTAAATCAGTAACTTAAACAAAATTTTTCACTAAAACTTCTCTCACAATGATTCGATTTTCCAAATCTCTCCTGCTTCTCCTGACCATTTTGGCCGGTTTCACCGCATGTCAGAAAGACCAACTTACAGAAATTCAACCGGTATCCACTTCAGGTGCTTCCGGAGATCGTTCCACCAACACGGTGGTAGACATTGCGCTGGGCAATCCTGACTTCAGCATTTTAGTTGCTGCGGTGGTAAAAACCAATTCAGTGGACTTCTTCGCTGGTTCATCATTGAATGGTACTGTTTTCGCGCCTACCAATGCTGCTTTTGCTCAGTTGCCGGCTCCATTCAACAGTGCAGCGGGCATCAACAGCATCACGAATCCAAAAGACATCAAATTCCTTTGGCAAGTACTTCGCTACCACGTGGTAACCGGTCGCCGCAACGCAGCGCAACTACCAAACGGCGGTTACAACACCTACAAGCCAGCTACCACACCAAACGACAACCAGGTGTTTGTAAGCAGAAACGTTGCCAACGAGGTGATCATCAATGGCAACTCTAAGGTGGTAGCTGCGGACATCCAGGCCGACAATGGAGTGATCCACGTCATCAATAAAGTGCTTTTCTTCCCAACACAGGATCTCGCTCAGATCGCCATTTCAAATGGTGGATTTACAGCCTTGGTTGCAGCTCTTCAGAAAACAGGTTTGGTAAATACCTTGTCTTCCAAAAATACCAACGTAACCGTTTTTGCGCCAACAGATGCCGCTTTTGCTCAATTGCCAGCACCTTTAAACAATGCTGCAAACATTAAAGGCATTACAGATGCCGCCACGATAAACACTTTGCGTGCCGTGCTGTTGTATCACCTGGTGGGCGGCCGCGTATTCTCTGCCGACCTTCGTGAAGGCATCACCGTGCCTATGGTCGCTTCCGGCAGCACATTCATCACCCTTGCAGGTGGTCCAAAAGTGAAAGGCAACGGCAACGCTACGGGTTCTAATATTGTCCTCACAGACCTACTGGCTCGTAACGGTGTGATCCACGTGATCGACAGTGTTCTGCTACCTTAAGAAATAGTTCCACACATCTTCGCTTCCTATTGTAAAGTGGGCCGTTGGTTTCAAAAGAAATCACCGGCTCATTTTTTTTTAAACTTCTCAGGGTTTTTAACAAAAAAACCTGTCCTTTGCTGCCTAATCAAGACCGCTCTTTAAAATATTACCTATCCATTACCGCCTGAAGCACTTAATTACCTTATTCCGAACAAACAAAAGGAAAACGAGACCTTAAATCGAGTGTTGAAAACAGTATTTTTTAGTTTAATTTAGTTCAATAGTATTACGAAATGTCTGATAATCAGAAAAATTTGACCCGAATCGGGGTCTTTTACGACGGTAATTATTTCCTCCACGTTTCCAACTATTATGCTTACCACCATGAACGCCGTGGCCGGATCAGCATCGGTGGACTTCACGAATTTATTCGCCATAAAATAGCCGAGGAAGAACAAAAAGACATGCACCTATGCCAGATTGTGGATGCCCATTATTTCCGGGGCAGACTTTCGGCACAGGAAGCAAGCAACGAGGGCAATCGCCTGTATTACGACCGGCTTTTTGACGATATTTTGATGATGGAGGGCGTTACAACGCACTATCTACCGGTACGCACTACCTTTTCAGGTCAGCGTCAGGAAAGAGGTATTGATGTCTGGATGGCCCTGGAGGCATTTGAGTTGGCGCTGCACAAGCAATTTGATGTGCTCGTGCTGATCGCTTCTGATACAGATTTTGTACCGCTGGTTAGAAAACTGCACACGCTGGGCGTCCGGGTCATGCTTTTTGCCTGGGATTACGACTTTTACGATGAAGAAGGTCGTAGACGCAGCACCGTCACCTCTCAGGCACTTTGGGAAGAGGTGACTTATCCGCTGGCGATGCAGGATGTCATCACGGACGACAATGATCCGCAATTTTCAGTCAGCCGTCTCTTTGTAGACCGCAAACGAAACCTGGCTCCGATTGCTGAAGAGGCTGTGGAGACCACCGAAGCGGCAGTAGAGGGTGAATCTAAGCGCAGCACCATTTTTAGTCTGAAAGATGGTTATGGTTTCATCAATAACCCGCAGACCAACAACTTGTTTTTCCACTTTTCATTTCTGGTCGATACCGATTTCAATGACCTGCGTGAAGGCGATGCCGTGGAATACACACTCAGTAAAAATGACCGTGGCGAGCCCATAGCCAAAAACGTCAAGCAGATCAAATAGAGTTGCAAGTTTAGAGTTGCAAGTTTAGAGTTGCAAGTTTAGAGTTGCAAGTT
>JBILHS010000086.1:0-25747 GCA_044350425.1 Saprospiraceae bacterium
TAGAGTTGCAAGTTTAGAGTTGCAAGTTTAGAGTTGCAAGTTTAGAGTTGCAAGTTACAAGTGGTGCCAGGGCTTGGTATCGCTTGTAACTTTAAACTTAAATCCCCTCGAATTTTGAGCGAGTATTATTTAAATAGATAAATATTCTAGGCTGATTCTAAATCTGGAAAGAGGGTGTCTCAGAAGTCAATCCCCATCTGCGTTTTGCTTGACACTAATCCCAAGCCTTGTCATTCGAAACAGGGGAAGTAGACTTATGTATATTCCATAGGTTTTAAACCTGGAAGGTTTATCGGCTCAAAAAGAATATAATTTGGCATTAAGAGCTTGGTCAAAGACTTATGAGACAGCCTCAACTCAATTTTAAATTACAGTAGATGCCAGACCCTGGCACCACTTGTAACTTTAAACTCAAAACTTTATACTTATTCCCTGATATGCCCCAGTTTTACATTTTGGTACTTCTCCTGAAGCAGGATTCTCCGAACCGCTTTGGCGGTTTCCCGGGGGCCTGTGTCTGCGGTCATTTTGATGAGCCAATCGGGCATGTCTGCGGCTGAATCCGTACTAAGATACTGCTCTACATAAACCCAGGCACCATCTCCGGGTATAAAATTCCAGCGGGTAGAAGCGTTCTTAATGCGTACAATGCCTTGATTTTCTGGCAGGTAAGTAGGGTAGGGGGTGTTGGTGATGGTGATCTGACGGGTAGCTGGATTCTGCTCCATTTTACTGTGCAGAATGATGTCGCGGTCATCTAAAGGCCATGGAAAATCGTACTTTGCGTAGTACCAGAGCTCTGTCGGAGAAACCCGGTTTAAGAGTTTTGAATAACTGATCTTGTATCCCCAGTCGCTGTAATGGTCTACGTCAGAAAACAAGGTCACAATGCCTGAAAGGGGGGCTTTGACAGAGGTTGAAAGCTTGATGTGCAGCAGACCCGGCGTTTTTTGATGGTAGATCTTGATGCCTTCCTTTTCTCCTTTGAATTCCCAGGCAGCAGCCTGTTGCGCGTAGATTGGGTTATTCAGCGACCGCTCCAACAAAAGGCAGCATAAAATGAAATATAGTTTCTGCATTTGTAAATGATTGAGGTATGCTGAATCCCTTGGGATGGTCATGGCACGCTATAATTCGTGCAGCCAACAGGTCCACAACTTCTGCCGTGTGGTCGTCCAGCGCAAAGCCAAGCGAATCCAAATGGGAGCCGTTTAAGATCGGGTAAAGTTTTTTTTGGCCTGAATATTTCTCAAAAAAGCTTTCTGAGCTAGAAAAAGGTACGATCGCATCATTCGTGCCGTGCAGTAATAATATGAGCAAAGGGTCATGGTCTGTCAACCAGTAGATCGGATTCGCAGCCACAAATGCATCACTTCCGGATGGCCCGCCGGCAAAATCACGCAATGGTTTCACATCCGGCAGTTTATTCAGATCAAGCGGTCCACGTTTTGTTCGGGAACTCCTTTCGGAGGCATCCAAAACATCAGGTATTGTCGTGGATGTGAACCATACGCGTGCTTTTCCGACTTACGCACCGCTGTTCCCTTCCATTGATGATGCACAAAATGAAAGGGAATAGCGGCGAGTTGTTTTTCCAGCGCCAAAGGGCGAATTGCAGTCATTCGTTATCTCAATAGGGTTACATCCCCGTTATAATCTTTCTCTTCCCCATTTCCAAAGCGTACCACCATTACATAGACATAAACATCACTAGGTGCAGCTTTATCATCGGTTCGGCCATCCCAGGCGGTTTGAGCCTCTGTCCCCTCAAACACTTTTTGTCCCCAACGGTTGTAGATCACAAACCGGGTCACATTGGCGGTTCCTCCCAGCAATACGGGCCCAAAAGTGTCATTGGCGCCATCTCCGTTGGGTGTAAAGGCGTTCGGAATCTCAAAACACCGCTTGGTGTTGTACACGACTGGTTCTGATTCCACCGTACAACCATTGGCATCCGTTACAACGACCGTATAGGATACCGTGTTGCCCAAGGGTGTCACTTCTACAGAATCCTTTGTGGCTCCGGGAATGGGCACCCCGTTGGCGTTCCATTGGTAACTTTCCGTCTGGCCACTTAGCACATCTACACGAAGTTTAACCGTAGCCCCCTCACAGATCGAATCATTCGGATCCGGAGCCGCCTGTATCACATCCAATACGGAAGGCTGGAAAACATTGACGGTCACGGCATCTGCGTCAGAACAATTGGTTCCGTAATAAATGGTTGCAGTGTAGGTCGTGGTCAAAACAGGAGTCACCTCTATGCTGGCGCCTTTTCTGGAACCAGGCATCCAAATGACGCTGTCTGCGGGTGTTCCGGTTACCGCAGCTGTCAGGGTAAGCGTTTCTCCAAAACAAATGGTCTGGTCCGGCCCGACATTCACATTGGCATTCGAAACCGTTACTGTGACCTGGCCCTGAACCGTGCAATTCTGGTTGACCGCAGTGACCGTGTACGTGGTGGTCGTGGTAGGTGTGGCCACCGGGTTGGGAATATTTGGATTGTCCAAACCCGTCGCTGGAGACCATTGAAAAGCGCCCGGACCATTGGGAGGCAGGGTCAGATTCACAGAAGCTCCCAGACAAATGGAGGTGGAAGGATTCAGGTTGAGTACAGGTACTGGAAGGACGTCTACATTGACCTCATCTGAAACTACGCAGTTGTCCCCGTAAGATAAGGTGGCGGTATAGGTCGTTTGGACGCTCGGGTTTACGGTGACCGTATTGCTTGTTTCACCGGTAGGAGTCCAGAGAATAGTACCTGGAGTTCCGGAAGTGGTTGCGGTGAGGTTGAGATCCGATCCTGCACAAATCAGCTTGTCCGTACCCACATTGATGTTCGCTGCAGAAACCAGGATGGTTACTTTGCCTTGTACCGAGCAGTTTTGATTGATGGCAGAAACCTGGTAGGTAGTAGTCTGGGTGGGTGTAGCGATGGGGCTTGGGCTATTTGGATTATCCAGACCGGTAGCAGGAGACCAGATGTAATTACCCGGTCCGCCAGGCGGAAGTATCAAGGCCAGGGACTCGCCCAGGCAAATGGAAGTGTCCGGATTAAACTGAAGTGCCGGATAAGCATTGACCAGGACGGTCACTTCATCGGTTGCAAGACAGTTTTCCCCATAAGCCAGGGTGGCGGTATAGGTCGCGTTGGCCGTCGGAGTGATCACAATAGATGTGCTGTTTTGGTTGGTAGGCAGCCAGTTAAAGGTCCCTGGCTCTCCGGAAAGTGTTGCATTGAGCGTTGCACTTTCGCCCGTACAAATACTTAGATCGGTGCCGGCATCGACACTGGCATTAAAATATTTAACCGTCACATCTCCTTCTGTGCTACAATTTGGCCCTTGTGCCACCACATGATAGGTAATGGTTTGTGTGGGTGTTGCTACGGGATTGGGTGAGTTGGGATTGTTCAAAAAGGTGCTCGGCGTCCAGGTGTACTGCACACCGACCTGATTGCTGGTGTTCAATACCACGGATCCGGTGGAGCAGATGACCGGGTTGTCAGCCAATTGTAGTACGGGAAGGGGTTCTACAAAGACTGCAACGCTGGTGCCGGCCGGACAGGGCAGATCCTTGATGCCAATTTGGTAAATGGTGGTGCTGGAAGGAGTCGCAATCGGGTCCAGGCAATCTGAGCAGGAAAGTGTCCCGGCAGTCATGGGCGACCATTCGTATTCATAATCCGGATTTCCAGGCACCACATTGACTTCGATCTGTGCAGAACTGCCAGGACAAACGATGGGTGGGGTAGCTACAGCAACCAACGTAGGTGGAATAAACACCGGCACCAGAACTTCACCGGTATCTACACATCCACCAATTTTAGTGATCCGCTGATAATTGAAGGTATCAATGGCAAGGATGACCAGATTCCAGTTTTTTTCTGGCGTCAGGAAGGTTCCATGGGGCAACCACAGGTGCTCAATGCCCGGGAAACTGGCCGGTTCGTACACATTGGAAAGCAAATAGATCGTATCTCCCTGACAGTAAACTTCTTTATCCAGCACCCTGCGGATAGCCAGGTTGGGCAGGGAATCCACGCGCACGCGCACCGAATCAAACACGGTACAGGTTCGATTACCACTCACAATGCTGTATGTGGCGGTATAAGTGATCGATTCGTCTGGTGTTGCAATGACTGTAGAACCAGTGGTTGTATTCAGATAAAAAGAAGGGGACCATTGTACGGTTGTCCCCGGAGGATTGGTGATGGCCACCAGGGTATCCGATTCTCCCAGACAAAGTAAATGGAGGTCTTCCCCGGCAATATTAATGTCCGAAAGAATGATTGTCACGGTGACGTCTTCCGTTTGAGAACAGGCTCCGTTTTGACTGGTGGCCACCAGCGTATACGTGGTGGTTTGGTCGGCCAAAGCTGTTGGACCAGCAATATATGGATTGCTCAAGCCATCGGCAGGGATCCAGGCATATTGGGTCGAACTGTTCAGCGTCGAAGCGATCTGGACCGGATAATTCTGACACAAAACGGTATCCGTGATCAAAACGGGGAACCGCAAAGTATCTACGATGATGGTCACAAAATCATTGACGGTACAGCCTTCCGTCGTAATGGAAGCGGTGTAAGTGATTTGAAATGTTGGACTTGCAATGGGGGTCAGGCTGTTTGGGTCATCCAGGCCTACCGCGGGTGACCAGGTGATTGCCGCATCCGGCGGATCGACTGTGGCCTGTAAGGAAACACTTCCGCCGAGGCAAATGATGGCCGGAGAAAGGGCTTCTGCCGTGATGCTGGGTCCGACTACTTTAATGAACACAGAGTCCACATCCTCACAAGCGCCCACCGCACCGGTCACACTCAACCACAGACTTTCTGTCGGGGAGGTTACCGGGTCAGCGATATAGGCATTGCTGACCGCAGACGTGGGTTGCCAGAAGTAATTAGAGGCGCCACTGGCTGTTAATTGAGCAAAATCTCCTTTACAAACCCGTAGCGTGTCCCCTCCGGAAACCATTACCTCTACGCCGTCTTTGATCTCAGCAATCAGCGTTTTTAACACTACTTCTCCACAGCCGTAGTTGCGGGAAATATTGATCAGAATAGTTTCGGTCCCTTCCATGAGGGCGTCTGGAAGTGGTATGATTGGAAAAGCAAGGGTAGACTGTCCCGGCATGAAAGTAATGCTGGGCGGGATATTCAACAGATAATCCACCCCAAGGGTAGCAGAACCGCCCAGGCTAATATTAAAGGTCGTGGCAACGGTGGGTATTTTGGACAGGCTTATAAAAAGGGTATCATCATCCCCGGTACAGGTTTCGATGAAATAATCCACGCCGCTGGCAAACTGGATCGCCACCTCCGGCGAACCTGCCTTGATCTCCGAAACAAACACACCCGAGTCGAAGGACTCATCACCACGGTCAGCAACCGCTAGTTTGAGGTGGTATGTATTACATGGCGTAACTGGCACCCGGGCGGTAAGACTTTTTTTAACACCCAGCAGATCCGAAGTAAGACCATCGTATTGAATGGTTTGGCTCAATTCGTTGTTGCGGTAATATTGCCAGTTGACCTGATTGTTTACACTGTCAATCTGTACAGGCGTATTGGTATTGGGCAAAACAGCAATGTTTAGGGCGCTATTGGTTAAATTGGGATCGCCCACAATCCCAGGACCAGAAACGAGGAAAGCAAAAATGTCATTAAAGCCGCCGTTGCTGAAAACGTATTCCGGGTATTCCTCAGAGCCAAAGACATATTCAAAAACGAGTTCGTTGGTCGCAGCAAAGACATCTAATTCGATAACGCAGGCATCGTGAGACTCTGTACCACTGCCAAACAGGGCGGATAAGTAATTCAGGTCAGCATCGCCAGGGTCGTTGAACGGATCCAGATTTCCGGAAGCACCACCCTGATTGTTGGGGCCCTGCGCATTGGTTGCATAGCCGGAGGTGAGCAGCAAGCCCTTGCCCATGTTCAGATCATTGCTCTCTGTCGCAAATTTAAAGGTGCCATACTGTAATGGATCACAGAGAATATCGGTCACAGTAACCACCGCACCACCCGTAGAAACAGCCGCTACAATACTATCCGCATTGATATTCACCGTATCGATTGCAAGTAATTCCATGTCTACACAGGGGTCGCTGCTGCATTGCCAGGTGCCTTTCCATCCGGTCTCCTGAAGGGTTGCATCGGATTCAAAGAGCACGGTCAGACAGCCACTTTTTGCCTGCACCCGGAAACAAACGCCTCCTCCTCCTGCGATATCCTGCTGGGTAAAACCATCCCCATCCAAAGCTGCCAGCAAGGGCGCATTGGTTGAATTGCCGTCAAAAAAAGAAAGTTGATCGCCATCACCGGAGCCAAATGGATTTACAGTGGGCTCCAGGTTGTAATATTCAAGGGTAAAGGAGATACATTCGGATTGAACATCCGGGCATATCACAAAGGTGTGGTCTTCATTGGCCTGGTAATCTCCGAATTCACCACCAGAGTCGTAAAGCGTTCCCATACATAAGGAGGAGCTTCCCTGAGTGATGTTCACAATGGGTGGAATGCTGTCCACGCACACGGTAAAATCACCCCAGTTCGGCGTGGCCGTCGCCGACCAGTCAGAGACGCGGATATAATAATCCACCCCGGGCGTGAGTCCAAAAAGGTCCAGCATAGTACTGGTCTGCCCAAGTCCTGCGCTGGAACAGTCCAATTCGGCCAGTCCGTCAAACTGACAATCGCCGCGATAAATGGCAAACTCCGGGCTGGTGATCGGGCTGCTGCCGGCCCCTGTGATGGTCACCCGAAGGTCCAGCAAAGAGAGGGGGCACTGAAACCGGAACCACACATCGTGTTGCGCCATGCCACTTTGGAAACAGGAGACCGTATCTACCGTTGCGATATTACTCGGTGTTGCATTGGTATTGGTATAAACGGTTGGCTGGCAGGAAGGGACCTCACCGAGGTTGATCATGGTTGCACAATCAAATGCATCGTTGATGGGCGCTTGAGCGCGAAGTGAAAAGGCTGCCAGAAGGACGACGAGGAGTGTGAGCGCTTGCTTCATTTTTGTGTATCAGTATATCTCTGCGCAAGGCCCATCAGCTTTCAAAACTTAGGAGCCTTAGAGGATGAAGTAATTCAGCCCAAAAGTAGCGAGACATTTGCGAACGCCCAATTGCAGGGCCGCAATTGTGGGAATTTCGTCCTGCCTGGGCAATTTTGATGCTCCATGAGTAAGATCAACTACCTGGCTGAGCGGGATCATGTACCCGCACCTAAAACCACAGGACTTTCGGCATTGGTTTTCAGGATCTTTAATCAAGTAATTAATTTCGGTTTCTTTTAGAGGGTTTTGAAAGGCTGTATCATGCTGCTGCAAAATAAAGATATTGTCCCGGTCTCCGATCTTCAAGCCCACGCTGAGGGAACCGGCGCGCTCCGTTCTCAAATTCCGCTTTATGTGGATATGCTTCCGCCCTGCAACCAGGCATGCCCTGCAGGTGAAAATATTCAGGCCTGGCTGGGCCTGGCGCAGGATGGGCAATATGAGGCTGCCTGGCAAAAACTGATAGAAGAGAACCCTTTGCCAGCGGTACACGGGCGGGTTTGCTATCACCCCTGCGAGGACCATTGCAATCGCTCTCAAGTGGACAGCCCGGTTAGTATCCATGCCGTGGAGCGTTTCCTGGGTGATAAAGCCCTGAAAGAAAACTGGCAAATTCAATTCAATACCCAGAACTCCGGTAAAAAAGTACTCATCATTGGCGGCGGTCCCAGCGGATTGTCGGCAGCATATCATCTGCGTCGTGCCGGACATGCGGTGGAGATCCGCGAGGCTGGTCCGATGCTTGGGGGAATGATGCATTTTGGTATCCCACCGTATCGGCTCCCCAGAATGACCCTGGACGCAGAGATCCAGCGTATTGTGAACATGGGCATTACTGTCCGGCTCCAGTACAAAGTGACCGATGTGGCCCGGGAGAAAGCGGACGGCAACTTTGATGCGGTCTTTATCGCCATCGGCGCCCACCTTTCCAAAAAGATCGACATTCCTTCCCGGGATGCAGGTCAGATCCTGGATGCGCTCACGTTTTTGAAAGAAGCGGAATCCGGACAAATTCCAAAGCTAGGTCGGCGGTTAGCCGTGTATGGCGCTGGCAATACCGCCATGGATGCTGCCAGGGTGGCCAAACGTTTGGGTTACGAACCGCTGATCATTTACCGTCGCGACCGGGAGCACATGCCCGCCCATGCCTTTGAGGCAGATGAGGCCCTTGCGGAAGGAGTGAAGATCAATTGGTTGCGAACGATCAAAGAAATGAATGAGAGCTCCATCACGGTGGAGATCATGCAGGTAAATGCAGCGGGAAAACCGGAAGGAACAGGAACATTTGAGACCCTGGAAGCGGATGCACTTATCCTCGCCCTGGGTCAGGAAACAGATACCGGGTTTTTGAAAAATATGGCCGGGATCAGTTTTGACGCGGATGGTACGGTCAAAGTCGGCCCAGACATGATGACCGGCGCAGAAGGGGTTTTCGCTGGCGGAGACATGGTGCCCAGTGAGCGGACCGTCACCGTAGCAGTTGGACACGGCAAAAAAGCGGCGCGTTTTATGAACGCTTATCTGCGCGGCAAACCCATGGTAGCACAGGAAAAACATCCGGTAGTCGGTTTTGAACGGCTGCATGTCTGGTATCAGACTGCTGCACCCCAACAACGCCAGATGCAGGCGGAGGAAGCCCTCCGGGTACAGGATTTTCGGGAAGTGCTGGAAGGACTCACGGAAAAAGAGGCCAGATATGAAGCCCAGCGTTGTCTTTCCTGCGGCAATTGCTTTGAATGTGACGGGTGTTTCGGGGCTTGCCCGGAATCTGCAGTGATCAAACTCGGCAAAGGTAACCGATATGAATTTGATCTGGAGCGTTGCACAGGATGTGCTGTTTGTTATGAACAGTGCCCCTGTCATGCCATCGAGATGATCCCGGATCCAAAACACCAGATTAACCAGTAAAAGTCCAATTTCATGTCAAATTCCAACAAAAAAGTGACCATCGATGGCAATGAAGCCACCGCTTATATTGCCTATCGGGTCAACGAGGTTTGTGCCATATATCCGATTACACCTTCCTCCACCATGGCCGAACTAGCGGACGAATGGTCTGCAAAAAAGACCAAAAACATTTGGGGCCATATCCCGGCCGTTCTCGCTCCAGCATCTGCTGGCGGTCATTCCAAAAACGGTCCAAAAAATTGCTGTGCTGGATCGCTGCAAGGAACCCGGGGCTACGGGCGAACCCTTGTATCAGGACGTGGTGACTGCCTTGGTAGAAGGACTCAATCAGGGCTTGCTTTCCGGTATGCCCTTGGTGGTTGGCGGGCGATATGGTCTGTCGAGCAAAGAATTTACCCCCGGTATGGTGCGGGGCATTTATGATGCCTTGAAAAAATCAAGGCCGAAAAACCATTTTACCATTGGCATCGTCGACGATGTGACAGGAAGCAGTCTGGACTACGAAGAATTTGAACTGGCAGACCCCGACATGACCCAGGCCCTGTTTTTTGCCTTGGGCGCAGATGGTACGGTGGGTGCTAACAAGAACAGTATCAAGATCATCGGAGAAAATACCGATTTGAACGCGCAGGGCTATTTTGTCTATGATTCTAAAAAGTCAGGCTCTCAAACGGTCTCCCATTTGCGTTTTGGCAAAAAAACGATCCATGCGCCTTACCTCGTTCGCGAAGCTGATTTTCTGGCCTGTCACAAATTCAATTTTGTGCAAAAAGTGGACATGCTTCGTTTTGCAAAACCCGGCGCCACCTTTCTGCTGAATAGTCCATTTGGAAAAGATGGGATTTGGGCAGCACTTCCGGGAACGGTACAAACGGCCATTCGGGAAAAGAACCTCCGGTTTTATGTCATAGATGCTTCCAAAGTAGCCGAAGCAGTGGGTATGGGCAGCCGGATCAATACCATCATGCAGGTTTGCTTTTTTGCGCTTTCCGGGGTTTTGCCTAAGGAAGAAGCCATTGAAGCAATTAAACACGCCATTGAAAAAACCTACAGCAAAAAAGGGCAGGATGTCGTGCAGCAAAACTTTGAAGCGGTAGATGCTACTTTATTGCATTTGCATGAGGTGACCGAAAAACCACGGACCGGCAGTTTAACTGGTTTCCCGGCGGCGGTCCCTGCAGAGGCGCCTGATTTTGTCCGGGAGGTAACCGGGGTCATGATGGATGGCCGCGGCGATGAATTGCCAGTGAGCGCGATGCCGGTGGACGGAACTTATCCCAGCGGCACCACCCAATGGGAAAAACGCAACATCTCAGATACCATACCCATCTGGGAACCAGACCTTTGCATTCAATGCGGCAATTGCAGTTTTGTTTGTCCGCACAGTGTCATTCGCTCCAAATTTTATCACGAGCAAGCAATAGTCGAAGCTCCGGAAGGCTTTCCTTCCGCGTCGATCAATGCGCGTGGTTTTCCTGAAACCCGTTACACCTTGCAGGTATATCTGGAAGACTGCACCGGCTGTAATTTGTGCGTAGAAGTTTGTCCTGCGGTCGATCCAAGCGAAAACACCCGTAAAGCCATCAACATGGCGCCGAAAGCACCCGTTTTAGAAAGGGAAAAAAACAATATCCGGTTCTTTGAAACGCTGGACATCAATGACCGTTCGAAGATCGATTTCTCCCAGGTCAGGGGCGCGCAATTCCTGGAGCCACTTTTTGAGTTTTCCGGAGCCTGTGCCGGTTGTGGAGAAACGCCTTACATCCGGATTCTTTCCCAGTTGTTCGGCGACCGGATGATCGTGGCCAATGCCACCGGTTGCTCTTCTATTTTTGGTGGAAACCTACCTACTACTCCCTGGACCAGCAATGCACAGGGTCGCGGACCCGCCTGGTCCAACTCTCTGTTTGAAGACAATGCTGAATTTGGTTTGGGCATGCGAATCTCGGTAGACAAACATACCGAAATGGCGAAAGAATTGTTGACCCGTCTGGCAGGCGACATCGATCCGCAACTGATCGAAGACATCCTTTCAGCCAGACAAAAAACAGAGTCAGATCTGGCATTCCAGCGTGCGCGGGTAGAACGATTGAAAGCACAATTGGATCAGATCAAGCACCCGGATGCGGCTCAACTGCGCTCAGTGGCTGAATATTTTATCCGCAGGAGTGTTTGGCTGGTGGGTGGAGATGGCTGGGCTTATGATATTGGTTCTTCCGGACTGGATCATGCCATGGCCAGTGGCAAGGATATCAATATATTGGTACTCGATACGGAAGTCTATTCCAATACGGGCGGACAAATGTCCAAGGCTACGCCGACAGCCGCTACTGCAAAGTTTGCTTCTGCGGGCAAACGGGTGGGCAAAAAAGACCTGGCCATGCAGGCCATTTCCTACGGCAATGTGTACGTGGCTCAAATAGCCATGGGCGCCAATCCGCAACAAACCTTACTGGCCATCCGGGAGGCGGAGGCTTATCCTGGTCCGTCGTTGATACTGGCTTATAGCCACTGTATTGCGCACGGTATCGATATGGAAAAAGGCCTGGATCAACAAAGTCAGGCAGTCGCGTCCGGCTACTGGCCTTTGATCCGATACAATCCGATGTTGCGTCAGGCCAATAAAAACCCGTTTGTATTGGATTCACTCCGGCCTACGATACCGCTCACGGAATACGCCTACAAAGAACTTCGATACACCGATCTGTTGCGTACCAATCCGGAGGATGCTGCACATCTTATGAAACTTGCACAAGAGATCGTGAATTTGCGTTGGCAGAATTATGAAGATATGGCGGGCTGGAAGGCAAAGGATTTTCAGCCGATGGCATAATTATAATGGACTATACCCATTTTGGGCCCGAGTCCTTGTCATATCGTAACGAAGTGAAGATATCCACACAAGCCATGTAACCCAAAATGCCTGGTGAATGCTTGCCCGGATATCCTGGCTTGTGTGGATGTCTTCACTTCGTTGGGAAATGACAATCCTTTCCTTCTAACTAATGGCACCCAATTGCCGGACGGTCATTACCTTCACTCGATAACGATCTTATACTGAAGCAAAAGCCCTGCAATATTCTGTGCAGAAAACCGGGCCTTTTGGATCCGGTTCTTCGCAGGATCTATGGAGAAATTGTAAGCAGTTCGAAGATCGGCAGCTTCCAGGATGGTTTGGTCAAAGACCGTATTGCTGAGGTCACAATTTACAAAGAGGGCATTAGACAGGTCTGTTTCTACCAATTCAACGTCCACTAATTTGCAGTTGATAAAGCTGGTGCGCGGAATTTTCAGACGAAAAAAGGAGGCGAAATTCAGTACACATCCAACAAATTCAAAGGAAAGCGAGAAGCTGTTGCAGTCATCAAAACGCAGCCCAAGCAGTTTGCAATTGTCAAATTTCACGTCTCTGAAAGCCGTTCCATGCAAAGTCGCCATGCTCAGATCGCAGTCCGTGAAGAGGCACTCGGAAAAAGTGATCCCGGACAGGTCTGTGTTTAGAAAACTGCAATTGGTAAAACTGCAGTTTTCATAGGCTTTGAAAATCAGATCAGACTGCTGGAAGGTCTGGTTTTGAAAAACCTGATCCTCCTGATAGGATTTACTCATTTTGCAAAGGAAATCGTTGTCTTTTAAGCTTCCGGCCGCATTTGCGGAAAAAACAACACTTCCTGAATGGAAACTTGTCCGGTAAACATCATCGCCAGGCGGTCGATCCCAAAACCGATGCCTGCAGTTGGGGGCATGCCATATTCCAGGGCCCGAAGGAAATCTTCGTCCATGGCCATGGCCTCCTCATCGCCCCGGGCGGCCAAACTGAGTTGTTCTTCAAACCGTTCGCGCTGGTCGATCGGATCATTGAGCTCAGAATAGGCATTGGCCACCTCTTTGCCATTGACAAACAGTTCAAAACGCTCCACCAATCCGGGCTTGATCCGGTGCTTTTTGGTCAGTGGCGACATTTCCATCGGGTAATCTATGAGAAAAGTCGGTTGTATAAGATGGGATTCCACTTTTGCTCCAAAGATCTCATCGATCAATTTGGCTTTTCCCATGGTGGCATCCAACTCAATGTGCTCCTGTTTGCAGTAGATGCGCAATGTCGATTCGTCGGCGGATTCCACATTCAAGCCAGTATATTCCTGTATGGCATCAAACATGGTGAGTCTGCGATACGGGCCTGCGAACTCGATGGTGTTTTCACCCACCTGTGCGGTGCTGCCACCTTCCTCATGGATCGCGCGTGCCACCTGCTCCAGCATCTTTTCCGTGATGTCCATCATCCAGTTGTAGTCCTTGTAGGCCACATAAAACTCCAGCGCGGTGAACTCCGGATTGTGCGTGCGGTCCATGCCTTCGTTGCGGAACATTTTGGCAAATTCATACACGCCGTCAAACCCTGCTACGATCAATCGTTTCAAGTATAACTCATTGGCAATCCGCAGGTAAAGCTTCATATCCAGGGTGTTGTGATGGGTGGTGAAAGGCCTGGCCGCCGCTCCACCGTGAATGGGTTGCAGGATGGGCGTTTCTACTTCCAGCAAACCTAGCTCATCCAGGTAATTCCGCATGGTTTTGATCAGCTTCGTTCTTTTGACGAAGATCTGCCGTAATTCCGTGTTCACGGTCAGATCCACGTACCGCATGCGATAGCGAAGTTCGGGATCTGTGAAGGCGTCAAAAATGTTCCCATCGGCATCCTTTTTTACCACGGGCAATGGACGCAGGCTTTTGGCCAGAAACTTGAATTCCTGAACATGGACGCTTACCTCTCCGGTTTTGGTTCGGAAGGCAAATCCTTTTATACCCACATAATCGCCCAGATCCAGCAGTTTTTTGATTGCAATATCAAACAGCGGGGCCTCATCCCCCTGCATAAAATCGTCTCTGCGCAGGTATAATTGAATTCGTCCCTGGGAATCCTGCAAATTCATGAACATGGCCTTTCCCGCCTCCCGACTGGCCATAATGCGTCCTGCCAGGGCAATAGACTGATAGTTCAGGCGATTTTTGGTACCGTCTTCTAAAATTTCTTCCTGAAAATGGGCGGTGACATCGCTTGAAAACGCGGTCACGTCAAACATCTCGGCAGGGTAGGGGTCAATACCGAGTTCGCGGAGTTTTGCGAGCGACTCCCGGCGTAAAAGTTCTTGTTCAGTCATTATTCCTGATGGATTTGTTGGATCTGATTAGACACAGAGAAATTAATCCCAGGTGCTTCTGTTCTTAAAGAAATAAGTCAGGGCAATCCGGATGGAACTGGATTGTATCTGGTGGCCTTCCGGCGCGAATTTGATGTTTTCGTACAGATTTCGGGTGCCCAGGTAATAACGGGCCACTACATTAAATCGTCCCATGCCTGCACTGATGCCGAACGCTGGTCCATAATCGATCCCGGAGAAAGCCTCGTTCAACAAAGTGACCTGGGTTGCATTTACAATATTCTCATAATCACTGACATATCTGTTCTTCAGCGTTCGATCGAGTTTGTGATAATTGGTTCCAAAAAAAGCGCCTGCCTCCAATCGTACAGGTATGGAGAGGATGGGTTGAAAACCGCCCAAAACACCGGCCTCGAATGAATTATAAAAGAAATTGTAAGTGTTCGTTGTGGGTTTGTTTTCAGGATTGTAGGACACCGTTTTTGCGATCGCCCCCTTTTGAACAAACATGATCTCGGTGTTGAGGTCAAAGTAATCGCCGAAACCCAAGGTGATCAAAAAGCCAGCAGCCGGGCTCAATCGCCCGGAAGAAGTGGTAAAAAGGTCAGAACGGAGGCTGGAATAATTGCTTCCCAGGGTGAAACCCATTTTATAAGTGCTTTGAGCATGGACAAGCGTCGTGGTGATAATCATGACGAGGAGCGCGACCGGGGCAAGAAATTTAAAACGCATGGATAAAGGAAACTTGATGGAAATTAAGTGAAATGATCTTTCGTAAAATTTTGTCCTAACACGGCTTAAACGAAAGAACCATCACATTGTTCCAATTACCGGAGGCTGAGAAAACATTCTGTTCATCACTTCTTTAAAAGGACCTACCCTTTGGTGTAAACCCGAAAAAACTGAAGTGGGATTTTACCTTCAAAAAAGGCTTTGCCGACGATTGCGCCAGCACAACCGATCCCGCGAAGTTCTTCCAGATCTGCCACATCTCTTACGCCTCCACTCGCTACAATCTGTATGTCCGGGAATTGTGCCAGAATATCTTTGTACAAATCCAGGCCGGGGCCGGAAAGTTCGCCATCCCGCGCAATGTCGGTTACAGTGAAGTTATTGACACCCAGTCGTCGCATTTGATCTAAAAAGTCAAAAATACTTACTTCTGTTTGCTCAGCCCAGCCATGCACGGCCAATTGTCGGTCGCGTACATCAGCGCCTACCAGAAAGCGGTCCGGGCCAAATTTGTCTACCCAGGCTGAAAACTCATCCTGCGCCAACAAGGCTACGCTGCCTACGGAGAACAGCATTGCGCCGGCATCCCAGACCTGTTTGAGCGAGGGAATACTGCGCAAGCCACCACCATAATCAATTTCCAAGCGGGTATGGGCCGCTACTTCTGCCAGGATATGCAGGTTTGCCGGGCGACCAGTGCGTGCACCATCCAGATCTACCATGTGGAGCCGACGAATACCAGCGGCTTCTAATTCCTGTGCCAATTCGAGTGGACTGGCATCATATTCTGTTTTTTGTTCGAAATCGCCCTGACGCAAGCGAACCAGCTTGCCGTCTAAAAGGTCGAATGAAGGGATAATTTGCATGAGAATTGCCTGTAACTGTGATTTTGAACCCGCAAAGGTGCGGAAATTCATGCAGGTTTTATAAAATCTTTGAGGTTTGTAAAGCTGTTCCCTGGTAGACAATCAGGCAGCAAAGCTTAAATATATAAATCCGCCTTACTTTTGCGTTTCGTAATAGCATGGAAATTTAAACATGTGCTTACTCCCAATAAAATGGTTAACACCAAAAACGGTTTGATTGTTATGCTTTTGCACTTGTTGAGTTTGGTGTCTGCCCAGGCACAAAAATCAACAGGAACTTCGAATTATCTCACTGCGGTAGCACAACCCGGGGATGATGCTCTGGACTTGTTGGGTCGTTATGACCTGGCTGAGTTCAGCTGTAATGTGAGCCATTTTCTAAAATTAAACAGCCTTAAAAGCAATCGCCTTAAAACCGGCTTGAGCTATAAATTGCCCGTGTTGGTGGTTACTTATAACAACAAGAGCATTCGTTCAACCTTAAATATTGAAGACTGGAAGTGTGCAAAGCGAATAGAAGCATACAATAAAAAGGCGCAACAAGAAGGACTTCGCCCGGATTATTTTGTTGAAAACAAACGGCTTTGGGTGCCCTGGCACGAACTCAATTGTCCGGATGCGGATCCGCCCAAAATGATGGCATCGATTGGCATGGCTACCGACAAAAACCGGGATAGGGACAAATCAAATTCGAGCATGACGGTTCCTAGCGGTGGAGAAAAATCGGTTGGAGGAGATCGGATATTCCCGATTTTGGGTCCGGCTTATCAAAAGACCCCTTTATTGAATCAAAGTTTGAAAGGGAAGGTCTTTTACCTGATCAGTGGCCATGGCGGACCCGATGTAGGTGCGCAGGGCCGACGTGCCAATCATGTGCTCTGTGAGGATGAATATGCCTATGATGTGACCCTCCGTTTGCTGAGGTTGCTGTTGAGTCACGGCGCAACGGCCTACATGATCGTTCGGGATCCGGACGACGGGATTCGGGATGATATCTATCTGGAGTGTGATAAAGATGAGGAAGTCTGGGGAGGACTGGAAATTCCCTACGACCAAAAAGAACGACTCCGTCAACGCACAGAGGTCATCAATGCATTCACCGAGAAATATTCAAAAGCAGGCATTGTGGACCAGACCATCCTGGAGATCCACGTGGATTCCAGGAGTCAGGAAAAAAAACAGGACATATTTTTCTATTATCGCCCCGAGAGTGACCGTAGCCTGGAACTGGCAGAACATATTCACCAAACTTTCGAAGCTAAGTACCGGCAAGCCCAGGGCGGCAGAGGATTTAGCGGCACCGTAACGCCCCGATACCTTTTTACCTTAAAAGAAACGGAGGCACGGAAAGCCGTGTACATAGAACTTGCCAACATCCAGAATGATTGGGATCAGCAGCGATTGGTGCTGAAAAACAACCGGCAAGCCATCGCCAACTGGATCTGCCATGCCCTGCTCACGCAGTAGACGGTTTACGGTGCACGGTTTACGGTGCACGGTTTACGGTGCACGGTTTACGGTCCACGGCGTACGGCACACCGTGCACCGTCTACGGTCTAGTCTTTAGGGACGATTTCCGTTTGTTGGCCGAAATAGTGTGCGAATTTGGCAATGTCCTCCGCCAGTTCTTTATTTTGGGTTGCTTTCAGGTAAGTTGAGCTTAAGGAGCGCAACAACTGGTACATAAAACGATCCATTTCAAGCACCTGCATTTCTTTCGTCCAAAGGTCAATGCGCAGGGTATCGCGATGTTCTTTATCAAACAATGCAATCGCCATGGCCTTGCACTCTTCCAGCACCCCACCATTTCGGTCACTGGCGCCCCATTCAATGCGTACGGGTACTTGTTCGGCGTTCAGTCCCACTCTGAGGGTTATATCACTGGATTTTACCACTTCGTTCGAGTCCATGGATGGTATGTTTTTTTAGAAAAGAGGGGCAAAAGTAGGTTTTGGAAAGGGAGAGCAAGGGCTTTTGGGCAAAAATGTTTTTACGATTGAAGCGATTTATTTAAAATGGGGAGCTGCTTACTTGATTTTACAAATACTTTTTGAAATTATTAAATCCGCAGTTACATTCTCCTGCATTACGGCATTTATATATTACCCTTTAAGCTGATCGGTCTAAAAAATAAAAAAATAGGAGTTTTTTCACTGCTAATAAAAAATTATGGTAAGATTGTGGTTCGAATTTCTTGAGCACACTGTCCCATGGCCCGAATCCTAGATCTTTTTCTAAATCTCAACGGTGTTAAAGCTTGTACTGCATACCCCGATGCAAAAAGCCTGTTCGAAGGCTTGGTGCTCGAAACCCCTGGTGCTGTTCATTGCCTTTCTTCAAAAATTGCAGGGGCCATTTATAAGCTCGGGAAACAGTTCCAACTTTTAGATGCCGATATTGAGGAATTGATGTGTGATTGTATCACTTTATTAATAGAAAAAATAAGAGCAGGAAAATATGAGTTTCAGGGCAACGAACCGGCTTCTTATGCCATTGAAATTGCCAAGTATAAGGTGCGTAGTTTCCGTCGAAATATCACCAGAGATACAACTATGGAGATTACTGCGGCACACGAACAAATTGGCGAAGAGGAAGTCCATTTCAGCAGTTTTGAACAGTACGAATTGCTTCAACGCCTTCTCTGGAAGGTAGGGGATAGCTGTGCAAATCTCATTCGGCTTCGATACCTCGAAGAATTGAAAGACAAGGATGTTATAGCGCAAAAAATGACCCAATACTCCACCGTCAACGCCCTGAAAAATCAACGTGCACAATGTGTTAAAAAGCTTATAGAACTGGTTAAAGCAGAAGCAGACTACTGGACATTTTGACGTTGGACACTAGACACGATTCTGTAAGTGCATGATTTTCAGTTTTTTAGAGTGCAAGTCCAACGTCTATTGTCAAAATGTCTAGTAGTCTGAAGCAGAAGTTATACTATGATATTAATGATTTGAGTGGTCCAAATTCTAGATCTCAAAATGCTTTTAAAGTTGCGACGTGCAAAACCACGCTGCGTTGGCAATATTCGAAATAAAATGATGAATTGATTATGGAACAATACTTCAGAGACATTGAATCCTACGTCCTGGGTGAACTGACGGATCAAAAATTGACGAATTTTGAGGTGGCTTTGGTATCTGATGCATCACTGCAAGCAGCTGTTTTGGAACATCGCGATATGCTAAGGCGTTTGGAAGGAATACGCTTACGTGATGAAGTAAAAAAAAATATGGTATCGCCTATACCTCGTCGTTTTAACCGGAGCGGCATGTCTGTGTTGATACTGTTGATCGGTAGCGTCGGTGTATTCGTTTACTGGTATTGGACAGCAAAGTTGAAAGAGCCCGCAAAACCGATCAATTCATTTCCAGTAATTCAACAGCTGCCAATAGTTGACCAGTCGAACCCTGCTACATCGGAAACCTTACCTAAAAAACCAATACTGCCCAAAGAAATGGAAGAGGTGATTACAGGAGACAAAAAAACACTCTTGGCTTTCAATGATGCGATTAATAAATTGACCGCTGTAGAGGTTACCACGATGGGCGACGGTGTGAAAGATACCGCCATTGAACTGCAATTGAATAGGGCCATCCGATTGCTGCGCAACAAAAAGCCCTATCAGGTAGATTCTCTGCTACAAAAGGTTATACAGAAAAACAATCCGCTTTATCAGGAAGATGCCGAATGGTTGAATGCTCTGGGATGGTTGCTGCGAGATCCCGGCAAAGGGAAACAACTGCTGCGGCAAATAGAGGATAAACCAACACATGCCTACCGTCGGAATGCCATTCGATTGTTGGGACAACTATAATGAAACGCAATCTTAAACCCTGCTTAATTCTTTCATTTTTCTTTTCCACTGCAACACTTGCTTCCACCCAGACCCAAAAACTGGCGCTGTTGGTTGGAATCGATCATTATGAGGCTGTAAAGGACAAAAAAAACCTGGAAGTCTGTAATGGCATTCCATTAATGCGCCAAACTCTGATCTCCAAAGGCTTTCCCGAAGCAAATATTCTGGTACTCACCGATGCCCAAGCCAGTCGTCAGGGCATTCGGAATGCCATCAGATCGCATTTAGGACAAGCAAAAGCGGGGGATATGGTAATGTTCCATTTTACCGGTCATGGCGTTCAAATACCCGATGATAATAAGGATGAAATAGACAAGCTGGATGAAGCCATTGTACCTGCGGATGGCAACCTGATGCGGGATGATGAATTAAGCGAACTATTTGGTGAAATTCGACGGAGGGCTGGCCCGAGCGGGCAAGTACTCGTTGTACTCGATGCCTGTCATTCCGGCTCAGGTATGCGCGGTCAGAGTAACAGTCGGAAAACGGATAACTCAAGCCTCCGGGAGATTAAGACGCGGGCTGGTGAAAAAGACCTGGCACCGCTCATCGCATTTTTTTCTTGTCAACCGCAGGAGCGAAGCCTGCAGGTACGAGCCGAAGACAACAAGAATTATGGACCCCTGACCTATGCTTTTTGCCGGTCCATGCAGCTTGCCGGACCTCAGACAAGCTATCGGGGATTGTTTGACAAGATCTGTTGGACAGTGGCAGCCAATTCTACTAAATTCAACCCACAGGCGGAAGGCGATTTGGACCAGCTTCTTTTTGGTGGGCGCGTGAATGCGCCACCACCTTATTTCAAAACTTATACGGTGATCAACGGACAACAGGCAAGAATCCACGGCGGTTGGTTGAGCGGTCTTAGCCCTGGAACAGAAGTGGCCCTGTATCCTATTGATACCAGAGATACGGCGGGTCTGCCCCCCCTGGCAATGGGCTTTGTTGCAGAAAAAAACGCCAGCCTGACCGAATGTGACATCCAGTTGAGCCAAATACTACCTTTTGACCAGTTAGAACAAGCCTGGATTTTTATCCGCCGGCGCAGTTTTAGCGGCTACGATGTATCGGTGCGCCTGGATATCTCCGGGATGGAAGTAAAACAAGCTGTACAGGCGAAACTTGCCACACTTAGGGCGATACATCAGGTCGCAGACGGGCCTTCGGAATTGTTGTTGCGCCAGACTCCCAAAAAGAAGCTGCAATTGCTTAGCGCAGATAGCACCTTATTGTTCGAAACCCTTCTTTCCGGCCATAAATTGGAGCAGTCGCTGGATGGGCTGCGGGATGCGATTGGCAACTATGCCCAGGCCCAGTTTTTACGCAGTCTGGAGTTTGAGGGGAGTCCGTATGCCATGGGGTTTAGCATTACGGCTCCGGCGGTATTACGGGCAAACCGCGATTCAGCCCGGATCACCATCACCAATACGAGCACAGAAAATTTATACTTCAACATTCTGGACATTGACGGCAGCAATAAAGTGACCGTTTTGATCCCCGGAGAAAAGTGGCTTGCCGGCGATCTGGTGCTTCAACCCGGCCAAACGATCCAGTATACCATTGAATCCTTCAATACCCCAGGGAAAGAGGTACTTAAACTCATCTCCACGCCTACCTTGCTGGACTTGCGTGGGGCAGTAAAAAGTCGCGGACGCGGCAAGCCGGGGCGTTCATTTATGGAAAATTTATTTCAGGACACGTATATCATAGAACAGCGAACGCGAGGGCCAGTGTTGAAATATAAAGGAAATGAAGCCGGGGTGTCGACCGTAGTATTAGAAGTAGTAAAACAATAATGACCTATATTATGTATAAATATGTGATGTTCTTAAACTTACTTGCGATGTTTTCAATGCCGGCTTTCGGGCAATCTTATGAAAACATCAAAATATTCCCCCTGGGAGCCACAGCGGATTCTTTATACCGGGAAGGTATTTACAATAAAGTACTTCCCTATGCATCCGCGGCTCTAAAACAGGTGCTGGAGCAAAGCCCGACAGATACAATCTTACTGGCAAAAGCCTTGTATCGTCTGGGTGAGGTAGAGAACCTAGCAGGATTGCATAAGATAGCTGGAAAACATTTAAACAATGGTTTTTCCTACTATTTCCGGCGTTTCGGCATGGGTAATGATACGGCAGCAAGGATGTGCTGGATACTGAGCAAATGCCTTTTGGAAAATTACCGGTGGCAAGAAGCGGATTCATTTATTCAAAATGCTATCGAATTGGCAAAAATAAATCCTAATGTATCTGGTTTTGCAAGAACAACCTTGTTGTGGAGTTGGGGAAACATTAAACACAATCAGCGCAAATATCAGGAGGCAGAAAAAATATACCGGGAAACCTTGCATTGGTGGGAAACAAATGATCAAACCCAAAATGAAGAGTATGCCCAGGCACTTTGGGCACTGGCAGGCCTTTTGAACCTTCAAGACCAGGGAGATGATGCATTAATATTATTTCAGCGATCTGTTGATTTACGCAAGATAATATTTAACGAAAAGCATCCCAATATAGCCAGAGTCTATAATGGAATAGGATTTACCTATAGCAAGAAAGGCGACTGGTTTAAAGCTCGGGACTATTATTTGAAATCGCTTCAACTATATATAGAAAGATTAGGGGATAACTATGAATTTAACAGCGTAGTCATGTATAATTTGACCAATCTCTATCTGGAATTGGGAGATGACGCGGAAGCAGAAAAATATCTGAAACGTGGTCTGCCAATTGTTGATTCAACGTACGGCAGAAATGATCCGGTGTACTCCATGTTTTTAACTGCTTTGGGTCAGGTTAAACAGCGGCAAAGAGCATACATGGAGGCAGAAACCTACTATACCGAAGCCCGCGAACAGCGCTTGCAACTCCTCGGTTCAAAACATCCATATTACGCAGCATCTACCCTTGATTTAGCGATGCTTTTCCTGGAATGGGGTGATTCCAGGCAGGCATTACCCTTGCTGGAGCAAGCATTGAGTATCCAGAAAGAAGTAGAAGGGGCATCCCACACCTCCGTACTGAATACCCTTCAACGCTTGGCCGTTTGTTACGCGCAAATGAATGATTTTGAAAAAGCCGATTCTATATTAACGGTTACAGGAGGCTTACTACAGCAATTTTATGGAAATGAAGGCAAAGAACTGGCGCAGAATTTTGAATACAAGGTATGGTTAAAGTTGGTGCAAGGACCTGATACGGCACAAGTTGCTTCATGGCTATTACAAGCACAAAAACTCAGGCGAACGCTTATCAATCGCGCTGTAAATTATGCCTCTGAGCGTGAAATGGAAGTTTTGATCGGCTCATTTCAGGCACACAATGAAATTGCTTACCAGGCAGCGGAAAAATTCGGCTTAAATGACGTGGCATTTGACAATACACTTTTTTTTAAAAATCTGGGTTTGCAAACGCGTACTCAAATGCTGCACCAAATCTCAAATTCCAATGATGTAACCACCAAACATAATTACGAACGGTGGCAATCCTTGCAAAAAGGCCTGGTAGTGGAGATGACAAAGCCACTTAGCCTTAGACAAAATACAGATTCCCTCGAATTCGGGTTGAGGTTGATGGAGCAACAATTGGCGACCGTTTTTAAGGATTTTGAAACGGAAAACCATACGGTTACCTGGAAACAAGTACAACATACCTTGTCCCCGCACACAGTAGCAGTGGAATTCGTATCCTACAAGCCTGCCAGTCTGGTCAGTATCAATGCGGTACATTATGCTGCCCTTGTTATTCTTCCGCAAGACAGCATACCGCACTATGTTTATCTTTTCGAAGAAAAACAACTCGCTCAACTTCTGGAAAAAACAGGGGACAATGCGGAAGCTTCCACCCAACTCTATGCCAGTCGAAGTGGAAAAATTAGCAATAACGCACCGGTATATGGAACGGCACTCTATAAACTGATCTGGAAGCCACTCGATAGTCTGTTGCAAGGGGTAAAAACCGTTTATTTCTCTCCCACAGGGCTGCTGCACCGCGTCGCTTTTGCTGCATTGCCTATTAACCATTTTAAAGTGCTGACGGATCAGTACCAGCTGCATCAACTGGGAACCACACGCAGCATGGTACTCAATACCACACAACTCCTTCCAAAGAATTCTAACGCAGTTGTATTCGGCGGGATCGAATACAGCCATAGCGGTATCAATTCCACCGATCGTTTAGCCGCAGATGTCAAAGACAATCAGCTATTGGCTTATTCCAACTTGCCACGCTCGGTAACAGACACTTTTGAATACCTCCCTGGTACTGCCGAAGAAGTACAACATCTTAATAAAGCCTTGCGGGCGCAAGGTCTGCGCACACAAACTTTCATGGGCGTTCAAGCCACGGAAGAAGCGTTAAAATCTCTGGGCTGTGATACCCTAAAAAGCCCGGACATTCTCCATATTGCTACGCATGGATTCTTTTTCCCTGATCCTGAAAAGCGAAAAAATGAACACTTCGGGGATGAAAACGCCTTCAAATGGAATGAGAACCCGCTTTTTCGTTCTGGCCTGGCCATGGCCGGCGCGAACCAAACCTGGAAAGGTGAACCTACCCCCGCCAACATCGAGGACGGCATCGCAACTGCGTATGAGATCAGTCACCTGAACCTGAGCGATACCAAACTCGTGGTGCTTTCCGCCTGCGAAACCGGCCTCGGCGACATCAAAGGCTCCGAAGGAGTGTACGGACTGCAACGCGCATTTAAAATGGCCGGGGCAGATTATCTGATCGTCAGCCTTTGGCAAGTGCCCGACCGGGAAACCACGTCGTTTATGGATGTCTTTTATAAGACGTGGCTGGGAGGCAACTCGATTCACGAGGCATTTGCAAAGGCGCAAAAAAGGATGCGGAAGAAGTATAAGGAGGTGTATAAGTGGGGAGCCTGGGTGTTGGTGGAATAATCACCGCAGCTGCTACAGTACAAGTTTCTATGAAAAATGATTACCCGGTTCGCCTCATTTCAAACACATGAAATTGTAAGCGTAGTAATAGCTGCAGAGCAGCGAAACGTCTGTAGAAAAATAGTAAAAACGATATTGGAGGTGCAGAGCACCGTAGATTGTTTCGGTGCGCTGCACCTTCAATTTTATTTTGACAATTTTCTACTACAGACGTTTCGCCGCTCTGCGGCTTTTTTAATGCAAATATTCATGTGTTTGCTACACCCGATTCGCCTTGTCAGCGTGCCGGGTAATTTTTTTTGAAAAAAACATTCCAATCGGCGGTTACAATGCCCAGTGATCCCGCATATATAGTCATGAGTTGGTCAGGCCAATTTGAAAACTGACTTTATCAGAAACGACGAATGAGCCAAATTACAACCCAAAATGAAAAAAAAAGAAGAAGACCTCCGGAATGTCCTTTCAGTATGGGCGAAAGAAAATAGGATAGAAAGCACTCAAAAACAACAGATTAACCACGTTTCAGACATCGTTGCTTCCATTTTCAGCCCTGGGAAGCACTATTATTTTATCCTGAATTTTTCCAACCAACAACTAGATTACGTACACCCGAGTGTAGAAGAGGTACTTGGCTGCACGCCCCAAAACTTTAGTTTTGAGTATGTTTTTGCCCAAATGCATCCGGAGGATGCTTCAGAAATACAACTAAAGGAGCGCGCAGCCATTGATTTTTTTTACAACAAGATCCCGGTTGAAAAAATAGCCAATTACAAATCCAGTTACACCTTTCGTATTAAAGGGCCCGATGGAACCTGGAAAAACATGCTCCATCAAAGCATTGCCCTTCAGATCGCCGAAAACGGTAAGATCCACCATTCGCTTTCGGTCCACACGGATATAAGTTTTCTCAATCAATTGCCCGATAATAGAATCTCCTTTATTGGAATCAATGGCGAGCCTTCTTATTATGCGCTAAGTACAAATCCGGCAAACCTCCTGCAGCGGGAAATAGGTTTTGAAATTTCCCCCAGAGAAAGAGAAGTGATACTGCTCCTTTCGGAAGGTCTTTCGAGCAAGCAAATTGGAATCATCCTTTATATCTCTGTGCATACCGTAGAAACACACCGGCGCAACCTGTTGAGAAAGACTGGAGTCAAAAACACGCTGGAACTGGCTGTTTTTTGCTTGAAAATGGGTTTGATTTAGGTTAGATTGTAGAATACTCATATTTGAGTATTGCGGGCGGG
>JBILHS010000058.1:0-33869 GCA_044350425.1 Saprospiraceae bacterium
AGTCAATCCCAATCCAAAGCGACCATAGATTATTCCGTTTTTCATGGCTCAAAAGAGGCTGTTTCACATGTCTTTTGCCTAAGCTTTATACCATATGATATTCCTTTCGAGCCGATAAACCTTCCAGTTTTTTAAAACCTGGAAGGTTTGTGCCAGAAAAAACGAAATAATCTATGGCAGCTTCGGATTGAAATTGACTTATTTATACAGATTCATCATCGATTCAAAAGGAATAAAATTTGGCCTAAGGACTTATGAGGCACCTGCTTGTACTTCGGGTATTCGCTACTTATCGCACAAAGTTTTCTATCTGCTTAACCGGATCAGAAAAACGGAGGCGCACACTCCAGGAGATCGTTCTCATGTAGTTCTCACCGCAAAAAATACCTGATTTTCTGGTGCCTCCAGCCTGCTTACAGTATTGCTGATTTAAGTAACTGGAATTGACCAAGGGGAAATAAAATTCCAGTCCTCCTTTGAAAAACTCGAGCATAAGCCCACCACTCCACAGCAATTGTTCCTTAAATGGGCGGGCAGTATTGCTTGCATCATCATAATATCCCAGATCAAAATAGGGCCTCAGCGGGATATTCAAGGGCAGGCGTACGGGGAGATCGGCTTTCAGGTTAAGTGCCAAAATGTAATTGTTGGAATTTCCGATACTGCCTGCGACAGCACTCCCAAAGGCACCTTTGAATCCACCTTCGTTTTGAGTGACTTGTCTGTCCCGGAACCCTTCTCCACCGGAACGGGCTAAAATGGGCTGGTCCAATTTGTAATCATTGAAGTCCTGCGTATTCAGGCTGAGCGCATTGGATGCTACATTTTCATTTCGCGCAGGGTTGTGCAGGAAATATCCACCAAATGCGCGCAGGGTGATTTTCTTTTTTTCTTTGTAAAAGATCTTTTGTTGCCACTCCATAGTGCCCCGAAGGTAATTGTCTGCATTGCTGGATGCATCCAGGTCAGACTGGGTTTCCAGAGCGATTTGAAAGCGGTAAGGATGGGGCAAACCAACTGCTTCGCCTTCGTACCGCAATTCATGGATGGTATTATTTTTCCAGGCGTTGCCCAGATACTGTCCATCTGAACCAAATTGGCCTTGTTGTCTGCCAATAAACAGGGTCCGGAAGCTCAGTACATGCGTAAAGGACATCGAAGGAGACCGCAACGCCACCTGCACTTGTGGAGCAATGCGATAAAATCGGGTATAGGATTGATCCTCTATGAAGTTAAAATCAAAAGATTTGATGCCAACGCCCAGGGTGACTTTTGGAAACAGCCCACCCGGGAAAAACTTGTATTTCACGTCGGCCAGACCAACCAGACGCTTTGAGCCGGAAGCAAAACCCGGAAGCAGGTAATATTGTAGTTTTCTGGAGGGCAGGGGTGGATTATAGATCACCAGGCCTAAGATGGTCTTATCCGCATTGTTCCAGCCTACCCATGGCAAGGCCGCGATCGTATTCCGGCGAGAATTCTGAAAAATGGCGATGGAACGAAACTCCAGGGGACGCATACCCGGGAATAAACCGGTGGTCCGGCGAAAGTTGTCTTTTCTGTTGAGGTCCAGTGTTTTTCGGACATGATCTATCTCGTATGCATCCGCTGAATCTGCATGGAACAGGATTGTTTTCGTGGACCGGCCCTCAATGGGTGGAAACCATTCTGTTTTGAGGGGCTTTCCATCCTTTAAAGCAGTGATTGAAAATGGTGCCGACAATTGGCCTTTGTTTTGGATCACCAGGGCTTTGGTCTGCACCGTTTTTGGTGTGGTGGTTACGACTCCATTTTGACTCCGATCCATGACAACGAAACCGACTTCCTTATTCTGAAACCCCTTGAGCTTGAGATCCAATTGTTTTTGTGTTTGCATGGACTCAAAAAACCAATCTGCTTTCAGTTCTTTTTCCTGGAATACCGCTTTTAAGTCTTCCGGATAGGGGTGCCGAAATTGCCAGCGTTGATAGTATTCCTGCATGGCAGAATCCATCGTTTTGGTTCCTTCTGCCTGTTCCAGCCAATGCAGGCAGATAGCCGTTTTCATATAAACCTGTAAACCATAGGCGATCTGAGAAAACGCATTGGAATGGGTGTCGGGAGGGGTGTCCTGGTGTTCTCTGGCCAATATCAGATAGCCGTTTTCGAACAGAGAACCTTGTTTTTTTTCATTGAGTATGAATTTTGGGATATTCATGAAACTATTGTCTTTATAATACTCCTTCATGTATCGGTTTTCATAATAGGAGTTTAAGCCTTCGTCCATGAAGGGGTGATCACGCTCATTGGATGCCAGAATACCATAAAACCAGTTGTGGCCCACTTCATGGGTAATCACATTGTCCAGATCTTTTGCCGCGGACGAATTCCCGATCACAGTGATCATCGGATACTCCATCCCACCCCCGGCGCTCAATGCAGAGTGCACCGCTGTCGCCTGTGGCCAGGGATATTCACCCACTTTATCTGAATAAAACTCGATCGCCCGGCGCACATAAAAGGCTCCTTTTTCCCAGTGTTTTGACTGACCTGCTTTCAAGGCGGTCTCCTTATCACTTGGGAACATTGCCCAGCAGTCCACGGTCTTACCCGAAGCAAGGCGTGCAGTATCTTTGAGTACCAAAAACCGTTTGTCAGCAAACCATGCAAAATCGTGTACTTTTTCAGCCGTGTAACGAATGGTTTTCATTTTTGGGCTGGAGGCCGGAAATGGGTCTGCCTGATGGAGTTCTGAGCTGCCCAGACGGGCACGTGTTTCCGTTTCTTTTTTTTGTAAAAACTCGATTTCTGAAGCGGTCATCAGGACGCCGGTTGCACCCACTACATAGTTTTCCGGAAGAGTCAGGGTAACGTCGAAAGAACCAAATTCCGAGTAAAATTCGCCCATGTCCAGGTATGGCATGGCATGCCAGCCTTTGTGGTCATAGACCGCTGGTTTGGGATACCATTGGGTCATTTGATAACTGGTTTCCACATGCCCGAGTCGTGAAAAAGAGGCCGGGATTTTGAGCGAAAAAGGAGTTTCGATCCGCACCCGGGCACCAGGAGCAAGCGGCTGAAGCAAGGTGATTACGGCGATGTCAGGATTTTTTGGATCGAATTTCCAGGCGGCTTTTTGTCCGTTTGCAGTAAAATCAAGCTGTTTATAAAATCCAAGATCCAGATCTTTTGCAAAGTAAAATCGGCTATTCCCATCCCGAAGCTTTTGTTTGCAAAAGGCGGATTGATGGTTTTTAAAAGCATTCCCCCAGAGATGCACCCAGATCTGTGGCAGGGCATCCGGTGAATGATTGATGTATTCAAAGGCTACATTGCCTGTCAGGATGTTTTGGGTATCATCCAGGGTGGCATTGATCCGATAATTTACCTCCTGCTGGAAATAAGGCAGTGGATTCTGAGCAAAGCACCGTATCGCGCATGCCAGGAGGAGAAGGACAAATATTTGTTTCATGGTCAAAAAAAGTAGCGTGAAAGGGCAAATTTACCAAACATCCAGTGACCTTTGGCAGTAAAGCTTCGTTCTAGTGATAAAAACCCTGGTTTTATGTTTGGTTACCGCAACGCTGGCAGCACAACCGCTATTTCAAAAAAAAATAGATGGCCTGCAGGCCGCTGAAGGCCTGACACCGCTGCCCGATGGAGGCTATGTGTTGGCCGGCTTGCGGGGTAATTGTATCCAGATCATCCGGCTGGAAGCGGACGGCTCGGCTCGATGGATGAAGCAGGTTTGCCTGGCCAATGCCTTGGAAGACATTAGTTTTGGACGCTTACACCTGGAAGCGGACAAGCTTACTTCGGGTGCATTTTTTCTCATTTTTCGAAAGGGTGCGTTTTCATCCTCCCCGGATAATTTGATGAATCTGATGAAATTCAATGCAAATGGCGACCTGCTTTGGGAAACCCAGCTGTATCCTGAAAAACGATACGGCACTTTTTCATCCGGCAGTTTGCTGGCAGTAACTCCCACGGGCACATCCTGGGCCATACACGGCATGGGTTTAACCAATGCTTTGCCGTACCTGAATCAGATCCTTTTATTTAAAGTGGATCCATCTGGTCAACCACTTTTGCGCAAATTTTTTTTGACAGATCTCCCGGCAATCGCGAACGGCATCGCAACCAAAAACGATCAGGCCGTTTTTGTTTACGGTAGCCTGGGAAATAGTGATGGATGTGTCCTGAAACTCAATGAACAAGGGGAGATCGTTTGGGCCAAAAGCTATGCGGGCATGAGTTTTTTGAAAGACGGCGGTTTTTTCCCCAATGGAGATCTGTTGCTGCTGGCTGAACATAACGATGCATTTGCATTGCTCCGAATCGCACCTGATGGATCCGTGATTTGGGCAGCAAAATGGTCGGATCCGCTCAGTATTTTCCATGCTGCAGTAACGGAGGAGAATGGAGTGGTTTTGGCGGCGAGAAAAACAGGCGACCCGTTTATCCTGTTCAAAATCAAGCCCTTAACAAACGAAACACTATGGGCAAAAACTTACGAAGCATGCACCAGATACCACTTGAGCGCCCTGAAATCGACCCCGGATGGTGGGTTTGTATATGCCCAAAGTTCTTTTGACGGGGCAAATAAATCACGCATTGTAAAAGCGGAGGCATCGGGAAAACTTTCACCAACTTGCCCGTTTTGGGAATCGCCTGTTCCTGAATTAGTGCCTCTTCAGGTCACTACACTCCCCTTACAATTTACGGAATCAGGCTCCTGGATGGAAGGGACGCAGCATTCTTTTGTGCACAGCGAATCTCCATTGGTGATGCAGGATTGCTGCCCGGGCGAATATCCGGAAGCAAGGTTTGTTTTACCCGACTCCGTTTGTGTAGACGCCCCTTTTAACCTGACATCATCGGGAAATTCCTGCTCCGATGCCTGGCACTGGCAAATTCCAGATGCGCAACCGGAAGAAGCACTGGAGCGCACTTTTTACAATATTATCCTTGATCAGGAGGGAAACTTTCCGGTCACATTGACCGAAACAGTAGGCGTTTGTACCGATACTTCCAGCGGGATCATACGCGCTGTGGCTGCCCTGAAGCAGCAGATCGTTGCCTTTTCAGATACAACGATTTGTCCGGATGCCCCTTTCGAAATCCAGGCAAATGTATCTGGTCTCGATGCATGGACCTGGTCGGACGGAAGTTCCGCAACTAACCTGATATTAGATCCACCTGCTATGGGTACTTATGCGCTGATTGCCCAAAAAGGACTTTGCTCGGTTGTAGATTCGTTCCGGATTCAGCTTGGAAACTGTGGCCCCACCCGAATTTTTGTTCCCAATGCATTCTCTCCCAATGCGGATGGTGAGAATGATGTCTGGGAGATTTTTGGTCAAGCGGGTATAAAGGCGAAGGACTGCCGTGTTTTTGATCGCTGGGGCAATCAATGCTATTCCACGCAAACCGATGAAATGCCACTCTGGGATGGCAGGTTTAATGACAGGCAAGTTCCTGCCGGAGTCTACGTCTGGCAATTTCGCTACCTGAATCCGGAAGGGATAGAGGAATTTCGGACAGGAGATCTGCTTCTGCTGCGATGAGCTATTTTTCTTTCAGCAGGAGCAGCCCATAACAATACTCCAACCGCTTATCCTGTCCGAGTATCTCAATTTGCGCCTCCTCCATGATGATGCGAAGTGCCCCCTTTTTTCCTGAGAAGCTGAGGATTCGCTCCTTTTCGGGCAGCTTATGATATTGGTAGGACTCATCTTGATTATTGTTTTCCGACCATTTTTGGATGCCTGGAACAAAGCTGAACTGCTCGATCAGGTTCTTTTTACCCTCCTTTTTCTGCCACCATTCGAGCATTTTACCATCCTTAGAAAGGCAGAAATAATAACCGGGACCATCCGGTTCATCCTGATTGGTGACATTTAGTCTTACCCGGAATGCGGTATCGTAGCCACGCAAATCCATGGGCTCTGGTGTTTCCGGCGCCATCAGATGAAGCGATTTGGCTCCGGTGACGGAAGTTTGATCAATCCGGAGCCACTTTACGAGGCCATTGTATTCCAGCACAGTGCTGTCAATCGGTTCAGGTAATAAATCGCTGAGGGCATCGTGATTTTCCAGGAAGCTGATCGCTGAGGTGATCCGGGCCACCTCCGGCTCCGTGAGTGGGATCGAACCAGGTTTCATTTGGCCATTTTCGAAGCGCCCGCCTTTGGTTAATATTTCAGTCAGGATTCCTTTTTGACTTCGCTCGGAAACGGAAAATGCGCTCAGGGGCCCAAATGCCCATACCAAGGCCACGATGGCCAAAGAAATGGGAATGAACTTGATGTTGTCATTTTTGGAAATTAAAAAATAGAGACAAGCCCCTGCTAGCCAGACACCCAAAAGAGCCACCAGATATCTCGGCTCCGTCACCCCATAATCGCTGATGCGTCGGCCAATGGCAATGAAAAGCAAGCCGGTAAGGGGCAACAGCACCCACCAGAACCAACGTTTGAAACCCTTCACCATGGGGTTGTCCTCTTCTTCTGCCAGGTAGAAATTGAGCAGGTAAGTGAAAATGCCAGCCACAGAAAAGCCAATCACCAGCGAGCCGATCCATCCGTGTGGCAAAGACCATTGCAGACCGATCTTCGCAGCATAGGCATATAGGATAAGGAAGTACAAGATCACGATGGGGATGAGTATGAACTTGGAAAGGTTGCGGAAAACCCAACTGTAGGCGGCAGGATCCCCATCCGCTACATTTGCTGATATTTCAGCTTCTTCAGCGTATTTTTCAGGAAAATGAAACAGGAAATAACTGGTATTGAATAAGCCTGCGAGCAGCACAAATAGTTTGGCATACAGGCGTTCCTGAAAGTCCAGGCCAAATAAATTATCCACCGCTAAAATGGCCAAAGCCAAACCAACAAATAAAATAAGCGTAAACGCGCTTCCTACGATGAAATTGGCCAAAAGCTGCCGGTTGTATTCCCAAAAATCACGAATTGAACGGTCATTGAGGTACGGCCCAAAGGCTACATTGAGGTGCATTACCAACATCAAGGCCAGATACTGTGGCAGAATATGCCAGTCAAAATCAGTAGCCTTGGTATCCAGCCAGAACCAGCAACCGATCAACCCGATAAACCCTGCGCCCTGAAGCAACCATCCGCGTTTTTCGTTCCAACCATTCGATTCAGAGAATGCGACGAGTGCGGTCAGGAATGGCAAACCCAGCTGACAGGTGATCCAGTTTCTGGCAAAAAAATCCTCCCCGTCTCCCGGTTCATTATAATCAATCAAGGCAAAACAGGCAATGGTTCCAAGCAAAGTGCAGAGCATGGCCCCTGGAAATCTGCGCCAAACCTGAGCAAATGCGATCAATAAAATACCAGGTGAAGGAATTTTCATGGATGTCAGTTTAGGAAGTGAGGGTGGCGTGAAGTGATAAAAATGTTGCCGGGTAAAACACGTTACCGGCTTATCACTCCGTTGTTTTCAGACGCAAGAAACAAATTTCCTTAGTTTTTTAACGAGCAGTAATTGGAAACATTGGTTTCACCCGTCTATCATGAACCAGAACTTGGCTACTTTTGCAGCCTCAAATCCATTATATGCGCACATTATTTTTCGCTTCACTGTTTTTCCTCCTCCTGATTCCGACTGCTTACGGGCAACAGGCGGAGTTTCCGGAGTCGTGGACGGGTAATTGGAAGGGTACCCTCGAAATTTTTAACGGTAAAGGCAAGGTTCAGTCGGTCGAAATGACCGTTGAACTCCATAAGATCGACACCTCTAAAGAAGGAAGATACACTTTCGGGCTCATTTACGGTTCCAGAGAGCAGGATTGGCGCCCCTATGAACTGGTGCCGGTTGCACCGGAAAAAGGGATCTGGAAAGTGGATGAAAAAAATTCCATCCTCATGGAAAGTTACCTGTATGGCCCAAAACTTCTTTGCTGGTTTGTGGTTCAAGGTAGTCGCATTCTCTGCACCTACGAGAAGATCAATGACAACACCATGGTCTTTGAAGTCATTTCTGGCATGGAAACTGCCATAAGTATCACAGGAAATACCAAACAAGGAGAGGAAGAGATTTCAGAAGTCAAAACGTTCCCTTGTTCAGTTTTTCAACGGGCTGTTTTGCACAAACAGTGATGTTTGTAAAGGCGTGATTAAAAAGATCCAACACAAGCCCCTTTGCGTACGTTTAGGTGATGATAACCATGAAAATTCTTATGTTTCGTAACGCGCTTGCGACCCTCCTACTGATTTTTTCTGCCCAAACAGCTTTTGGTCAACCAGGTTATTCGACCTATCGGGACACGTTTTGCAACAACCAAACGGTTCTGGTCATCACGCAGTTTTTCAATGCAGGCAATCCCAATGGCACCATCGTGCTGCCCGGAGCTGCTATGGGGGGGATTGACAGTGTGATCCTTGTTCAGTTAACCTTCTTGCCTGTCATGGAGGCCACGTTGAATCAAACCCTTTGTGAAGGAGATACCCTTTGGGTGAACGGCACGGCATATCATGCAGGTTTTTTTCTCGGCGAGGAATTTATCGAAAGCGGTTCGGCCAATGGTTGTGATAGTCTGATTCATGTTCAATTGAAATTCAGAAAGGTGGTCCATGACTTTCAACAGGTTATTTGTGAGGGCGATTCAATTCTGGTAAATGGACATGTTTATTCAGCGTTCAAACGGGATGGTATAGAAGTTATTCCGAATGGTGCTTGCGACAGTATCCTGCAGGTCAGATTAACGGCGATTCCAATTCCTTTTAGTGTTCTTAAAGATACACTTTGCCCGGGAGCATCCGTAGTGATCAATGGAAAGACTTATAATGATCAAAACCGCATTGGTTACGAGTTGCTGCCCAATGCCGGGATCAATGGCTGCGATTCGCTGGTCCAGATCAATGTCACCTTCCGTGAATTATGGGTCTATCTGGGAGAAGATACAGAGATCATCAAAGGGGATGAAATTTGTATCGAGCAGCAATTTGGCATGAATCCTGTAAGTTTTGGGTGGTTTCCTACACCACCTTGTCCGGATTCTACCTGTTTGACCCAGTGCATCGTCCCGCTTGAGTCGCAATCTTTTACGATCATTGCTACAGACTCCACCGGGTGTGTGTTAAAAGACAATATTCGAGTACAGGTTTCCAATAAAAATCGGGTCTATGCTCCCACCGTCTTTAACCCGGATGCCAGATTTCCAAACAACCGGTTTTTCCTGGGTGCAGACGATGGCGTTCAGCTCATCCGACGTTTCTTCATTGCCGATCGTTGGGGTGAACTGCTTTATGATGTGAAAGATATTCAACCGGACTATCCGGACAATGGATGGGATGGAACTTACCGGGGACAAGTCATGCACCCCGGGGCCTATATTTTCTGGGCAGAAATGGAACGGATCGACGGGACCACTTTTATAGAAAGCGGGTCCTTCAGTCTGGTTCGGTAACGGGCAGTGGATTATCTGAGCAGCGTTACATTGCCTTGTTTAAGCAGTTCCTGTCCATCTGCACATACTACCCGCAAAAGGTATCCATAAGTTTCCGCAGGTTGTGCCTGTCCCTGATAGGTACCGTCCCAGGCATTGTCCAGTTGGGTGGCTTCAAAGATCTTTTCCCCCCATCGGTTGAAAACGGCCCAGTATAGCTCCGCCGGTTCCACACTGACTTCCAACTTTAAAGCATCATTCTCTCCATCTCCATTGGGTGAAAAACCGGTTGGAAAAAACACAAATGGTTCATCACATGGAGGCGGATTGACTTGCACGGTCACTTTGCCTTGGCGCTTACAGCCATTGGGTAAAAGAGCAGTCACGGTGTAAGTAGTCGTTTCGATAGGCGATGCTACCGGGTTGAAAATATTGGAATCAGAAAGACTTTCTGCAGGAACCCAGGAATAGGCGACCGCTCCCGGAAAACCACCACTCAACTGGACATTTTCTCCGGCCATGATAACATCTGGAATTGCGGTAGTGATCAGCACGCCTGGCGTTTCCAAGACATGGATCTGCTGAAAAAAAGTGTCGGCACAGGGAAATCCAGGTGCAGCAATGAGCGCCACGGTATAAAGCCCCGTGTCCGGGTAGGTATGGATGGGTGAAAAACTGGTGGAGGTCTGGCTTAAATCATTTTCCCAATCAAAGTACCACCGAAAAATATCGATGTTGGTGCTTTGATTGACAAACTGAACCGAGAGGGTATCACAAAGGATGTCAGGCAGAAAAAATGCGGCATTGGGTTCGCCACAATCGGCCACATTGTACTGAAAATCACGACGGGTGGTAGAAAGCAGCGCTCCATCGCGGAACTCATCCACACAAACGCCCACCACAAAATTGCCAATGATGTTCGGGACCCCTGTCATAAATCCAGTGTAAGGATCAATGGTCAGTGGATCTCCACCCAGGATGTTGGACAGATTATAGGGTGGATCCAACCATTCCAGTTCAATATATGGAGGAGCCAGGGGTGGATTCGGTGCCGGCCGCAGGGAATCAGGCCCATTGAACGGGGTGCAAAGCCTGTAGGCCAGCGAATCACCATCGGCATCCGAAGCAGAGTGGTCGAAATCAATGGGTTGATGGATACAAATGGCAACGGGGGGCCAATTGTCGAAGGTGGCTCCGGCATTACATTGGAGCTGACTTTCTGCGGTAATTTCAGTTACAAACGAAATGCCTGTGTTCAAGGGATCCGGTATATTACGGATCAGCTTGTTGCGACAACAACGTTGATAAACCAAAATATAGCCATTCGGATTGAAGGGTAGGGTAGTGATGGTTCTATAGGTAGCCTTGTGTACACATACATCCGGAGGAACCGTCAGACATGGATTATTCAGAATAATAGGCAGGGTGTCGTTGCTGAAAGCATTATAAGGAATCGATAATTTTTTCACCAGGATACTGTCCCCGCCCTTTTCATAGATCCCGATCGGCGCTGGATTGTCAAAATTTGGAATACCATTATAGCAGTCCCTATAAACCGTCAGCGTAATCTCATAAGAATTATTCCCCAGGCAGCGATATGTGATCTCTCCCCCCACAATATGGGTTGCAAACAAATTCGAGTGGAGCCCAATCAGGAATAACGCACAAACTAAAAACCGAAGCATATGTATGATGTAGAGTTGATCAGTGATAATGTGTTGATTTTTAACGATTTTTTAGTCGAATTTTTTTGAAAACAACCAAAAGGGAGAGCAAATTACGTAATGTTCATACATCATACATCATACATCATACATCATACATCATACATCATACATCATACATCATACATCATACATCATCGCTGCGCTTCTAAAAACCGGAGTACATTGGCTTGCATGGAATCGCCAGCTATTTTCCAGAGGTTGTTGTGCCCGGCGCCGGGCACCAGATACCAGCGTTTGTCCGGGGCTGGACAGGCATCATAATTGCGTTTGCCGAACCACACCGGAATCCGGGCGTCCTTATCGCCATGAATAAACAGGATCGGGCGGTTGATCTGAGCCGCAGAAGTGACTGGTTTGATGGCGTATGGTTCAAAATGGGCTATTTTTCCGGACTTATCTATAATGCGGTTTGTAAGCCATGGACTGCGAAATCCGAACATCCAGTCTGCCCCATATTCTGTGGCAACTTTATCGAACTCGTCAAAAGTGCTTTCTACAATCCCAAACTCGTATCTCGGCTCTATTGCCATGGCTTGTATTGTGATTGCCCCGCCCAGGGATGCGCCCCAAATCGCCATCGGGCGTTTGGGGAACCGACGGTAAAGGGTGTCCGCGACCGCTTTGAGGTCGTTCTTTTCATAGTAGCCAAAAGTACAATATTCACCATCGCTTTGGCCATGTGCGCGTAAATCGAGCAGTAAACTAGCATAACCTGCATCAGCAAGTACTTTGGCGCGTTCCATATCCACTTCTTTGCAGGCAGAGATCCCATGTATCAGAACCACCGTTGCCAGGGTAGTATCCGTATTGGATGCTACAATTAAAGCCTGGAGTCGGAGGCTGTCGGGTGTCTGAATGCTTAGTTCGCTTGCGCGAATCCCATAATTCTCAGGTTTCACCCCTTTGGGTAGCAGCCAAAGCAGATCCTCGGGCGTATGGCGCATGGGTTTTATACCGGCATAAGGAAGGACATTTTCAACCAGGAAAGCGGCACCCAGCAAAAGCAGGGTGAAAAGGATCAAGAGGGGCCAGATTGTTTTTTTTAAGGACATTTTTACAAATCTTTGTGTTTATAAAACCCTATTGCATGCGATTTGTTTTATTGCAAACTTGATCATGCGCTTGCTCCTATTTTTGCTTTTTATCCAGACACTCTTCTTTTGCCGACACGTATCGGAAGAGCCCCTACCAATGAATTCTGCTCCGATGGCTGAGCAAATTGACATTCTGGCGCTGGGCGACTCTTACACCAAAGGAGAAAGTGTGAAGTGGGAGCAAAACTTTCCCAATCAACTTACAGATAGCCTGAGAGTCTGTGCTTTTGAATTGTCTGGCCTGCATGTGGTTGCTCAAACTGGTTGGCGTACCGATGACCTTCAAAATGCGCTGGCCAATCAGTTCGATGTTTTAGCGGATAGTTCCTTTAGTCTGGTCACGCTTTGTATAGGCGTGAATAATCAATACCAAAATGCTAATTTTGAAACTTACAAAAAGCAATTTGAGGAACTACTTCAATATGCGATTGCAAGGGCGGGGGGACGAAGGGAAAGGGTCATTGTGTTATCCATACCGGATTGGGCCTACACGCCTTTTGGCCAGAGTTGGGGAGATCCGTTGAATACCTCCCAAAAAATCGATCAATACAATGCTGCCAATAAAGTGATCGCCGACCTTTATCAGGTAGTCTACGTAGACGTTACAACGGTTTCCCGAAACGGAATTGTAATGCCTCAACTCGTCGCCGTGGATGGCCTACACCCCTCTGCTGTACAATACCAAGAATGGGTGAAGTTGATTTTGCCCATCGCGCAAACCGCTTTGATGCTATGACTTTGTACCTGAAACTTGTAACTCGCCCACTTGAAACTTTTAACCTAAAACTCGCAACTAATAAAATCTATGAACCCACCCGACATTCTGGACAATTTTGATTTTGACGAGCTGCCAGAATGGTCCGGTGAAGGCGAGATAGTCGCCAAGTTCTACTCCGTGATGGAGGCAGAGGTTGCAGCGGCACGCTTGCGCTCAGAAGGCATCCACTGTTTTTTAGCGAATTCCATTTCCCAATCCGTAGTGCCACATGTCCAGGGGATCGTACGCCTGCACACCAGACCTGAAGATGCAGATTTTGCCAGAGAGATCTTGCAGGAAGCAGCCATTGATACGGATGGACCCTTGGTCAGAAGAAATAGTGGTACTGGCGCCATCGTGATCATGGCCATCATCATCGGACTGGTGTTGGCCTGGCTTTTAGTAAAAACAATGGCCTGGTGAAGGAGCAGCTCAATACGCCCATTTCAAGTAAAGCGCACCCCAGGTAAAGCCACCACCAAAGGAAGTCAGCACAATATTATCGCCCTTTTTTAACTGTTTTTCATAATCCCAAAGGCAGAGCGGCAAGGTCGCAGCAGTGGTATTCCCGTAGCGTTCAATATTGATCATCACGCGTTCCAGCGGGAAGTGCAGGTGTTCTGCTACGGAGGTTATAATGCGCATATTTGCCTGGTGCGGTACGATCCACTGCACATCGTCATTGGTCATTTTATTGCGCCGGATGACTTCTTCGCAGGTGCTGACCATGCCTTTTACGGCGTGAACGAACACCCGTTTGCCATCCTGCCATGCATAATGTTCACGCGCAGCCAGGGTTTCAAGGGTAGCAGGTTTCAGTGAACCACCCGCTTTCATGTGGAGCAATTCGCGGCCGGATCCATCGCCTCTAAGCACGAAGTCAATGATCCCGTTGCCATCCTTACGAGGCTCAAGCAGTACTGCTCCGGCGCCATCCCCGAATATGACACAGGTATTGCGATCGGTATAGTCAATGATCGATGACATCATGTCAGCCCCTACTACGATGACCTTGTTATAGGTTTCATTTTGAACAAACTGTGCACCGGTAGCCAGCGCGAAAAGAAAGCCGGAGCAAGCAGCGTTGATGTCGTATCCGAATGCATTTTTAGCCCCAACTTTGTCGCAAACGGTATTCGCAGTGTCCGGAAAGACCAGGTCGGCTGTGACTGTTGCAACGATGATCATATCGATCTCTCCCGGTTTTACACCCGTCTTCTCCAGCAGGCCCTTAACGGCTTCAGCACACATATCGGAGGTAGCCCATCCCGGCGTTTTAAGGATTCGACGTTCGCGGATGCCGGTTCGCGACAGGATCCATTCGTCATTGGTATCCACCATTTTTTCAAGGTCTTGGTTGGTCAGTTTGGTTTCTGGCAACCAGCCATGAACGCCAGTAATTGCAGCGTGAATCTTGCCCATTGAAATAAATATATTTTGGTGTGGAAACTTGGATTGTATGATTGCCCAGGGTAGCAGGTTTTATTAAATTCCCCTTACATAAGGCATGTTTTTACGAAATTCGGGCCAAGATAGCGGTTGCCGCCAACCTGAGCAAGCATCATCGGGTGTTCAGGCTTCCCGGGGGGAGGCATTTTGAACAAACACCTGCTTTTTCTGGTTAAATTGCAGGAACCTGCCGCATCTTTGTCCCGCATGAAAAACTTCTTTTCCCTCATAAAATTCAGTCACACCATTTTTGCCATGCCCTTTGCCATGGTGGGCTTTTTTGTAGGCACTACCGTTGCTGGAGGCGAGTTGAGCTGGCAAAAGCTGCTGCTGGTGGTGCTCTGTATGGTATTTGCACGCAGTGCTGCCATGGCATTTAACCGTTGGCTGGACCGTAATATTGATGCTGCAAATCCGCGTACCCAGGTGCGGGAAATTCCGGCTGGCCTGATCAGTCCGAAGGCAGCGTTGGCATTTGTGATCGGCAATTGTATCTTATTCATCATCACCACCTGGTTCATTAATTCCCTTTGCTTCTGGCTTTCTCCTGTGGCTCTGGCGGTAGTACTGGGCTACAGTTATACCAAACGATTCACCTGGCTTTGCCACGTCGTGCTGGGTTTGGGGCTGAGTCTTGCCCCGGTGGGTGCTTACCTGGCGGTTACGGGGGAATTTGGATGGATCCCTGTCTTGTACGGAGTAGCCGTGTTGCTTTGGGTTGCAGGTTTTGATGTCATTTATGCCCTGCAGGATGTAGATTTTGATCAAACGCAACAGCTTTACTCCATGCCCTCTTTTTTTGGAAAAGGCCAGGCCCTCCGAATTTCAGAGTGGATGCACCTCGGTACTTCGATCCTTATGATACTTGCGGCCCGGCATTTGGCCTCGGCGGCTTCCCAGGTAGGCTGGTTACTTTGGAGCGGCACCGCTGTGTTTTTGCTGCTTTTGTTTTATCAACACCGTCTGGTAAAACCGAATGATCTAAGCAAGGTGAATCTGGCATTTTTTACCACCAATGGCATTGCCAGCCTGCTTTTTGGCACGCTGGTCATTTTAGACCTGCTCTTTTGAATGGTTGATTTAGTAAAGCAAAAAAATGGTACGGTATTAATTCGGCTTATGATCCAAGGAGCCCGGGTTTTTTACCGACTGCCGCAAATGGTTGAACAAGCGTCCAATTTGGACACCATCCACCACCCTGTGATCCAGGGCAGCACTTAGGGTAACCACCCGGCGCGGCACTACTTGTCCATTTACGACCATCGGTTTGTCAAGCGCGCTACCCAAAATAACGACCATCCCCACATTAGAGAACGGAGCCAGCGCAGGATATCCAATATCCAATCCGATACTACCCAGGTTTGACAATACAAAAGAGCCAAAAGTGTCAGGAGAAACACCCAAAAAAGGCAATGAAAGGCCCCAATCTATGGTAATCCTGCGAATCAGATTGGCTACCCATTGGCGTAACGGCCAAGGTAAACGAACCAATGTGTTTCTGGCTTTTTTCAATTGAGTACCCTGCCCTTTTCGGGCAATTGATACTTCTTCCTGAAGATACAGACTGAGTTCCTGAAGGGTCAGGTACTCTGCATTGCGCACTTTGATCGCAGTCATTTGACTGCTGTTGTCCAAAACCGACAAAGAAACATCTACCCCTTCTCTTTGAATAAACCTACCCCGACGAACATAACAATTGATCTCAGGCGCCGCTTCCTTTACACCTCTGGATAGGGCCAATAAGAAAATATGGGTCAGCGTAATCTTTAACCCTTCTTTCCTTTTATTGCGGATAAAAGCTTCCACATCGGTGATATCGAATTCAACCGTTCCGAATATTTTAGAATCGCGCGGCTTCTCGTAAAGCACTGCCGTGAGCTTTCGCCAATCGTTATTGAATGAATTTTCCATGACCTAAGCGTTTTGAGTTATTGAATCATTTTAGGGTTATACCCGCCCTGGTAGCATTTTGTATTTGGATCAGGTCAGCTATTTCAAAATTGCCAAATGTCATACAAAACCACACCCAGCACAATGCCGGATGGAATAAAAAATACCGTGGTGCCTATAGTCGGAAAGAGCGCCACACTTAACATTGCCCCGCCTATAAAACTGCACATGACCACAACCCGCAGCCAGGCTTCGCGACGGATCAGCCGGTGTTTTTCTCCTTCGGAATGAAAAAGTTCTGCCACATCCACCCCCAGTTCCACCACCATGCCAGTCATCTGACTGGCTTTGATCAGGGAGGAGGTAGTGAGGCTTACCATCGCATTAAGCACACCGATGGTAAACAGGATCAGACTAGGAAATGCAACCGGATGAAGGTTTTCTGTCCGTTGTCCGGAAATCCCGATCCCTGCATAGATCAACATGACGGTCAGCAAAGGTAACAAGTGCAGGTATCGGGACTTGAGCAGTTTTTCGCGCTCAGAACACCAACCCGCGAAAAAACCGCCTAGAAAAAATGCAAACAACCAAAGGAAGATGGAACCTGCGGTATTCAACTGCCCTTCGTAAAGGTCTTTGGCGATCTGCGGCAGAAAACCGGTGATATTGGTCAACACCATGGAAAAAGTCATCAAACCAGCATAAATCACGATGCCCGTGCTAAATGGGTATGCTACTGCATAGAGCATGACGCTTCGTAAAGATCGTTTGCGTATCGTAGCGCCTTCAAGGGCGAGAAAGGGCGTTTTAAGGTTTTTTAAAAAATCAATTTTCATACCTATCGGTTATTTGATTATTCAGAACGCCCCGGATTGGTTTAATAATACGATTTCCTGCGGCAATTTTAAGTCACTTCCATCAAATTTTCGACCTTTGCGACAAATTGAACCATTGAGTACCCAAAGTTAAGGGAATTCCTTGCATTGATCACGCATTCGATAACCATCCTGCACATGTCCTGGCTCCATATCCCACCTGACACCGACTTTTCGCTTCAAAACCTCCCTTACGGCATTTTTCATACCGGTGACTCCAGACCAAGAGCCGGCATAGCCATTGGCAATCATATTGTTGATCTGGAAGCGGCGGCAGATGCAGGCCTATTCGGCAAGCGACGTTTTTTTAAAAAAATATTTGCGCAGCCCACCCTGAATGAATTTATAGCACTGGGAAAACCAGTCACCAACCGCATTCGTAGAAAGGTACGCGAATGGCTGGAACTTCCAAATTCGCCCGAAAACGCCTTAAATCTCATAGTAGATCGCAAATCGGCAACGATGTTGATGCCGATCAAGGTGCCCAACTATACAGATTTTTACAGCAGCATTGAGCATGCCACCAATGTAGGCAAAATGTTTCGTCCCGACAATCCTCTTTTACCTAATTGGCGTTGGATGCCCATCGGTTATCACGGCCGGGCTTCTTCTGTAGTGGTGAGTGGAACTCCGATCCGCCGTCCCAATGGACAAATCCTGGTGCCCGGTGGAGCTCCGGATACGCCCATTTATTCGGCGTCCAGACAGCTTGATTTTGAGTTAGAAATGGCTTTCGTAATCGGCAAAGAAAGTCCACTCGGGGAGCCTATTCCGGCAGATAAGGCGGAAGAACATATTTTCGGCCTTGTAATTTTCAACGACTGGAGTGCGCGCGATATTCAGCGCTGGGAGTATGTGCCGCTCGGGCCGTTTTTGGGCAAAAATTTCGGTTCCAGCATGTCGCCCTGGATCGTACCACTCGAAGCGCTCAAACCATACCGTGTTAAAGGGCCTAAACAGACGCCTGCACCGCTGGATTACCTCCAGACCAAAGGCGCAAAAAACCTGGATATTGAACTTGCAGTGACCCTTGCCGCTGCCAAAAACGGGGCTGAAACGCTGATCAGCAAATCCAACACCAAACATCTATATTGGAATATGGCCCAACAGTTGGCGCATCACACCGTCAACGGTTGTAACGTTCAGGTGGGTGATCTCCTGGCCAGTGGTACCATCAGTGGTCCCACACCCGACAGCTTAGGCTCTTTACTTGAAATTTCCTGGGGAGGCAAAAATCCGATCACGTTGAATGATGGCACTACCCGTACTTTTTTGCAAGATGGGGACCAGTTAATCATACGCGCCTGGTCCGGGGAGGGTGCGGCCCGGGTTGGGTTTGGTGAAGTAGAAGGAACTGTTTTGCCAGCAATTTAAGCAGGTTTTTTCAAAGACCCGCAGCGATGCTTTCCAGTGCAGTTTCCAAAAGACGGCGTACACTTCTGGCTGGGTAGCGGCTAAACTGACCTGTAGCCCGGTTGGCCAGGAGGACACTGAGTGATAGGGCCCGATGGCCCAACATTTTGGATAAGCCATAAATGGCCGCCGTTTCCATTTCCAGATTTACGATCTTATTCTCTTCAAATTCGAAGGTCTGTAAAAGATCCAGATAGCGAGGTTGACGCACCGGCGCCCGAAGCTGGCGACCCTGCGGACCATAAAACCCTGGGTTTGTAGCGGTAAGGCCTTGTTGGAAACTGGAAGAAAATTTTGAAAGCAGATGGGCATCTCCTTCTGCATAATAGGGAGCAAGTGGAAAATTCCAGTCCGTTGTGCAATGCCTGCGCAGGGCAAGGATCAGGGGATGATCTTGTTGCTCCGGCGTCTCATAAAACTGCATTAGTCCATCCAACCCAACCCCCCCCACGGAGGCTACGAGCGTATCTACAGGAAAATCCGGCTGTAATCCACCGGCAGTCCCCAGCCGGATAAAGGTCAAGGGGGTTATTCCTGGCTTAATTTCCCGGGTATGCAGATCCACATTGAATAAAGCATCCAGTTCGTTTAGAACGATATCAATGTTGTCCGGCCCAATGCCAGAACTGATCACAGAAAGTCTGGTTTTACCCAGCCAACCTGTATGGGTCACAAATTCACGTTTCCGTACCCGAAACTCTACCTTATCAAAATAGGCACTGACCTTGGCCACCCTATCCTGATCTCCCACGGTGATGATCAAGGGTGCTACCTGTTCCGGGTGCAGATGCAAGTGGTAGATGCTACCATCAGCGTTCAGGATCAGCTCGGAAGGTTTCATGATTTTATAGTGGTCAGATTACTTCAACAAGGTCACGTTTCCTTTAGATTCAAATATGTCGCCATTGCCGCAGGTCAGAGAAACATACCAGGAAAATGAATCACCCGTAGCTTCTTTTCCTTTAAAAGAACCATCCCAACCCATCGCAGCAGGATCTTCCGTTTCATAAACGATTTCTCCCCAACGATTCCAGACAATGAACTTTAACTCGGTCATACCTTCTGCCCGAACGATAAAACGATCGTTTTTATCATCATTGTTGGGACTGAATGCCTTTGGTATAAAGACAAAGGGCGATTGGCAGGCATTCTCGCGGTAGTAAACCGTCACCGTATCGATGGCGACACAGCCATCGGTTGTCACTACCGTCACCGTGTAAATCGTGGTTTCAGTTGGATTTGCCTGCGTTTGAGCAGCATTCGGATCACTGAGTGTGGCAGGTGGTGCCCAAGTATAACTAAAGATATTGCCATTGCCACCGGTGATGGCATTCAGCGTAGAAAACGGATTGACAACTGTTACAGTGTCCGGTTCAGCGTCAGCACGCACAGAAACGTTGGTCACATTCACCGTAAAGGACAAGGTAGTGGTGCAACCAAATTGATTGGTTACCGTAACCGTATAGGTGGTGGTTTCAGTGGGTGAAATGATGGGATTCGGTACGTTTGGCAGGGCAGGCGTCCAGACATAAGTCAAGTTTTGGCCGGGTATCAGATTGTTCACGATCAAAGCGGTTGCTTCGCCTTGACAAATATCCAGATCGGTGGGGGTTGCCTGGATCTCAGGAGCGCCCAGATCGACTTTTATGGAATCCACCGCAAAACACTCCGCACCAGTGGTTCTAACATAATAGGTGCCATTGGGCAGCACCTGCACCGTTTGGGTGGTAGCAAAGATGTTGGAAAAAGACGCGTCGTTAGACCACTCGTACCCCATGGCTCCATTGCTTTGAGCAGTGATCGATAAGGAGTCGTTAGAGCAAACAATGGTATCGTTCGGTAATTGTACATCACTGCCAGCTTTGAAGGTTACCAGTACGGAATAAGTTACCGTACAAAGTCCTTTGTTGATCTCCACCGTGTAAGTAGTGGGCACCAGCGGATGTACCGTTGGATTTGGATTGGTTACTTCAAGGGTCGAATCCAAGGGAGTGGAGGTCCAGACATAGCCTGCTGCATTGTCAATGCCTGTGGGATTCAATTGAATAGAATCTCCCGGACAAATACGAAGAGAATCTGCGATCACATCATCAATAATGCTGACCGTCACGGTATCAATGGCTGTAGTGGTACAACGATTGATATCGGATACTACCAGGGTTGCCAGGTAAATGCCTTCCGTAGCATACGTTACGGTCGGGTTTTGTTGGGTGGAGGTGGAAGGTGTACCATTGGAAAAATTCCAGTTCCAGGTAGCAAGCACCGGATGGTTGGTGGTTCCGTTAAACTGGATGATCGCATCCAGAGCACACTCCCCATAAAGATGGGTAATATCTGCCGTCAGGGTGTCCGCAAATACAGTGATCAGCGAATCCCAGGGAGCTGTGCAGGGAATAGATGGTGTGAAGACCACCAGATATTGTCCGGGTGTACTGTAGTCATGCACCGGATTTGTCTCGTTGCTTATAAATAGATCACCGAAATTCCATTGGCCGGGCACACCGCTCTGGTTTGTAAAGGTCACCATGAGTCCTTCACAAAGATCGATAGATACTTGACCTTCCAAATTGAAGCTTGGAACGATCACCACCGGGAACGTTAAAGTATCTCCGCAGAATTCATTTTGCACGATGACCGTAACCACATAACTGCCAGCGGGCCCGGTCAGGATCGTATTTGCAGATCCCGGGTTGATCAAAATCGCCGGGGTATTCACTGTCCAGGAATAGGTCAGACCGGTAGATGGCGGCGTAACATTTACCGACAAAGGCAATGAATCTCCTTCACAAATAGTACCAGGAAGGTTGGGATCCAGGCTGATGGCGAGTCCATACCCAGTAACCGACACTTCGTGCGTAAGTACACAACTGTCTGCCGTCATGGCAGTGACTGTATAAATGGTCGTGGTAGAGGTAGCCGGAACTATTACGGGATTGCCCAAAAGTATTTGACCGCCCTGAGACCAGGTAATGGTGGCAGGGATGTTTGTGCTGGCAAATAGTGTTACAGAATCCATGCAACCCTGAATCAGGCTGTCTGCAACAAACAATTGAAAAAGGCTGTCCAGTGGCGCAACGGCGATGCTTGCGGTGGCTGTACAGGCGTTTCCGTCGGTCGCTGTCAGAGTATAGGTCGTGGTGACAGTAGGACTGACCAATACATGCAGGGGATCAGGATTGAACGTAACTGTTGGGTTCCATTGGTAAGCATAATCGGGTTCTCCTCCGATCACATTGATCGAAACAGGGGCGTTGACACAATTGATAGTAGACGAATCCAGTTGGAGCTGAATGTCTGGATAGCCAGGTACGTTATACACCAGGCTAGTGGTATCCGAACAACCATTTCCAGAGGTTACGATGAGGGTTACCGTGATCGTTTCATCTACGGGAAGCTGGAAAACGATCTGATTTTGCTGGGAAATGGTAGTGTCTATACTGCTGCCATCAACGATCCACAGAAGGTTGGTGATCACATTATGCGGATCTGTGGAGAGATTTGTAAATTGCACAGTGCTCAGACTATCGCCACACACCAACAAAGAGTTGCCATCTATCGCTGCGTTCGGAGCCGATAAAATAGAAATATTGACAACATCCTGCCCCATGCAGCCCAGAGAGTCCATGACCGCTACGCCATAAGCGCCCGGCAAAAGCCCCGTTATATTCGCTTGATTGCCAATCACCACTCCATTGCCATCAGACCAGGTGTAGGTATATTGAGGCGTACCATTGGAGGCTACGGCGCTGGCACTGCCCAAACCACCCGCACATGGAATATCAACTCCAACTACCGCAATATGAATGGGCGCGTGTTCTCCAACTACGCCTGTAGCGGTGCCGGTGCAACCAGACGTTGGGTCTGTTACAGTCACAGAAACGGTGGTGCCCACAGCCAGATCTATCACTTTGACCACCCCGGAGAGCTGGCTGGTGGATCCATTGGGGAGTACGATCGTCCAATCATAGGTATATCCACTGCCCGAAGGACTCACGACTGCGGTGGCGGTCGCGTTGTCAATGCCTTTGCAGGTGGAGCTGGTCACCACCAACTGGACATCCAGACCATTGGTGGCCGGTATCAGGACAGATAATTCATTATTGCACTGGTTTGCGTCCGTGGTCAGCACGGTGTATTGGTTGGGTGCAAGACCTGTTTGGGATGCTCCATTCAGAGTACCGGGGTTCCAGGTAAATGTATAGGGAGCGACGCCACCGGTAGCCACTACAAAGGCAGTACCATTGTTGTTTCCTCCACAAGCAGGGGTGAGCCAAACCGTGTTTACCAGTAAAGGGGAGGGAATGTCCACAAAATCAGAGTCAACCACGACGCAACCGTTTGCACTGGTTACGGTACAGAAATAGGAGCCGGTTCCAACACCAGACTGCATTTGAGCAATGCTTCCATTGCTCCATGAAAACGTATAAGGCGTGACGCCTCCTTCTACCAGGGCATTTAAACTTCCGCTGGAAGGGTTGCTGGCACACAGAATATCTGTAGCGACTACCTGTAGGGTCAAATCCTTTGCAACGGTAAAAGTGCTGGTGCCAGTGCAACTATTTCTATCAATTACGGTGACAGCATAAACTCCTGGTGCTGTAACTGCAATTGATTCGGAAGACGAAGGTCCACCCGCACCATCCCAGGAGTAAGTATACAAAGGAGTGCCTCCAAATCCCGTTGCGGTGAGCATACCGCTGGTGCCCGCGCAATTGATGCCACTCGAAGTGATGGCAGCGCTTACACTGGCTGGTTGCGAAACGGTGATGCTGCCGGAAGCGGTATCTTGCAAAGCATCGGTTACCGTTACCGTGTAGACTCCGGCACCAATACCCGTAAGGGCCTGGTTGGTCTGGCCATTGCTCCAGGCATACGAGTAGCTTCCTGTGCCTCCAACAGCAAAGACAGATACGGAACCATCATTAAAGCCATGGCAGGTAGGGCTCGTGATGGAAAATGTCATTTGTATTTGCGCTGAAGCGATGCTGGCAAAAGCCAGAAGCAACAGGGAAAGGACCGAGGAGAAGCTTTTTTTCATTGCGATGATTTGATTTTAGTTGATTTTTGGAGCGTTCACCGTAACAAGTCTACTATAGATCCTTCTTAATATTACTGCCTTTACTCACTTTTGCTCCGATAATTTGCACCCTTCGCTCCCGGGATACGTGATAGTCATAGATGGACAATCGACGGTTTTTCGGATCTTTATTCATGTTTGGAGGCGCGGTGGCATCCCCATTCGCTTCCCGGATAAATCTTAACTGATTGTTGCCACCTTTCTCCCGATACCTGGTAAATATACCGCCGTCAAAGATCATAAAGTGATTGTAAACAGAAGCGATCCGCCGGTTGGTCAAATGGAAATTGTAATCTGGATTTGAAAGCGGGGATGCATAACCCTTCAGCGTCAATATGATGGTGTCTCCATCCTGCAGCATCAGATCGATTTGGTCAGACAAGGCAAAGAACGAATCCCAGTTCATACGGACTTCCTGTTCAAAGAAAAAGTCCATAGAATCCAATTCATTCTGTTTCTCTTTCCCTGTAAGTACACTGGTAAAGCCTGTTTTATACTCGTCCTTCTTTCGGATGTACTCCACAAAGGTTTTCTGGTAGTCCAACAGAGTGGTATCATAATATCTCGCATCTTTTGGGTCTATCAGCAGTGCTTCCCGCATTTCCTTCAAGAAGGGATCCTTGGCGTTAACCAATTGTAGATCGGTTGTCCGGATGCGTTTGGGGTAATCATTGTCGAAGTACAGTGTAATCGGGAGATATTTTTCCAGCGGCGATTCATGGTGAAGGTAAAGCTTTGCTTCTATAGTGCCGCCATCCAGGAGATCAATGGTAGAAATGACCAGAGAGGAGTCCGCCCTGGAGTTTTTGGCAAAAAAGCGCTCTTTTTCGGCCAAAACCCGGTACATATGCCCGAATTCGAGCTTGTAGGATTTTTTATTCAGGTTTTCTGGGAGGTCAACTACCTGCGCGGGTAAATAATTGGGGACAAATTTCCCGGCTTTATTCACGGATCCGAGATCGTAAAAGGTAAGCGTTGCACCATAAATAGGCTCATAGGTATTGGTTGAATCATAAACGGAGGCAACCAGATTGATCAAGGGCCTTAGATATAATGTATCCACGATCTCTTTGGTCCACAATTCGTCCGGGGTTTTGAAGTACAGGGTATCTGGGAGAAAACCTGTCTTTTCACCAATTAGCGCATATTTCCGGTCCAGTTTTACATCAAAAGCGTAGGAACTACTGACATCTGCCGGTGGATTTGCAATTTTGGTTAATTGCCCCTTTCTATCCACTTCATATAATGAAATATTGGTGAAAGCCAGGGGCGTTCGCCGGAGATCATGCAAGGCGATCGCCCGGTATCGGGTCACAAAATCAACTGCATAGATGTCGTAACAACAGCCCTCTTCTGAATAGTTGGTACTTCCGATCCGATTGCTGCTGAAGAAGCCACGCTTGCTGTCCCTGTCTATTACAAAAAACACATCGTTGGCGGGTCCATTGATGGGCGCACCCATGTGCTCCGGCTTGCTCCAGCGACCATTTTTAAGCGGTTTCGATTTGTAAACATCAAAACCACCCAGCGATTGAAGGCTGTCCGTACTAAAAAACAGGGTATTGGAGGCGGAATGATAAAACGGGGTGACATCATCTCCATCCGTATTGATCTCCGAAACTGGTTTTGGAACGGTCAGGCTATCTCCCAGGATCTGGCTGCTCCAGATATCTTTGCCTCCTTCACACCCCGGACGATTACTTACAAAAAAAAGCGTTTCGGTGGTCTCCCCAGGCAGAATGCCCAGGCTCGGCTCCGTCGTCGTAAATCCAACCTTGTTTAGCACATTCATTTTTTCAGGAAGTCCCCAGGAGCTATCCGGAAGCATTTTCCGGCGGTAGAGATCAAAACGAATGTCGGAAGAGTCGCCCACATAATCCCCCAGGGCGTAATAAGCTGTTGTACCCTCTAAATTAAAAGTCAGGTGGGCCGTATGCTGACGTTTCAGGTCATTGAAGAGCGTTTCGGACACCGTCATGGCATGATTAGGCCCTAAGTCTGCATTGGCTGACTCGGCCTGCAGGATTTTAACTGTATTGCGTTTGGGATTGGAACGGTCTTTTTTAAAGTCAAACCGGTAGGCAGAAAAATAGAGCTGATCTCCACGAACCGTTGCGACATATTCTGAGTATAATTCTTTGGTATTGACGTTAGCGGTATCCAGCAGATAGGTTGTATCCCCTTTGATGAGATAAGGGTTGTCCAGCCCTTCCCCACGTGCCCATAAACAGAGTTCTCTTCGCGCAGCAGCTTTTCTTTTCAGATCAGCCGGAACAGCAGGTGTTTGCGGGAGCGTAGCCACCGCATCGTAAAGTTCTGCCGCGGCTTCGTAGTTTCCTTTGCGGAATTTTACTTCAGCCAGGCGCATTTTAGGGAAATAATCAGGCGAAGGACTCAAACCATGGTCCACCAAACGCTGAAAAGCCGATTCTGCACTGTCCAGGGAGGTGATCGCAAATGCAGCTTCACCGTATCCCATTAAAGATTCCACATGAAGGGGCTCCGCTTTTAATACGAAACCATAATATTTCATGGCAGCAAAGAAATTTTTCTTTGCAAAGGCCTCATTGGCTTTTTTTATTAATTTACTCAATGATGGCGCGCGCTCATATTCATCCACTTCATTCAATCGATCCGAAACAACGGATCTGGATCTGGTGGAGTCAACAGGTCGGGAAGTTGAATCTGGCCTTTGCCCCCATGAGACTTGTGCGGTTAGTAAAAAAATCAGGAAGGGAAAAATTAAGCCAATTTGCTTCATCTTTTTGGATTGAAAGTTAGAGGGTCTTAAGGTTTAAATCCCGATACTCCAGTAAACTGGAGTGGGGTAGGGACGATTATCGGGCGCTGGTTTCAGGCATCAAATGATTGGACAGGATTTGAATTTTTGCAAAGGCTTCAATTTGTACAATCGATAGATCAGGGAAATCTCTGGTCCACCCCTGCGGTCAGAGATGAGTTTGCCGGCACGAGAAAATACATCCCAGTCAAAAGTTGCCCCAAAAGTCCAGGTACTATAGAAGACTTCAACACGTGGTACCAGTGAGTTTTTATAGCGATGCCGCCAATCTGCGCCGATTTGCAGAGCAAGTTCCTTGTAACGCGATTTGGTCAGGTGCATCCGTACGCCGCCGCCGTAAACGATCTCACTGTACTCTCCCTGCTTCTGGTAAAGTCCCTGAACCAGGAAATCAAATTTTTCAGACAACTGAATCATGCCCAAACTGTACAGGGTCAGTTTGTTGTAGAGACGAACTTCATCATTGTCGGTAACGGAAGAAGCCCAGAAATCATGGGCCGGGCGGTTGATGTGGTGCATGGCAGCACCCAAGTCGCAACGGGTTCGTTTCTGTTTGGATTGCATGCGGAAGTTCGCCCCAGCACTGATGTCAAAATATTTCAGGTTGGTGACGCTTAGGTCCTCCGTGATGGAGGCGCTGGGGTCAAACATCCCAGCCCGGTACTGCTCATCAAAAGTGATCTCATCCGTATCAAAAGCGCGTTGACCAAACATTGGGGTGGCGCCAAGGGTCAAAAAATTGCCTTTGCCAACCGGCAGGGTCAAAGCGATCGGGACGCCAACTTGCAGGGATTTCAGGGAAAGATCGCCCTGCTTGTCGTAATTGAGCAATAAAGAAGCAGTGACAAATTTGTTGTATTTTTTGCGATCAAAATATACTTTGTTCTCCACAGAGCCTGAAAAGGTGGTGTAAGGCACCGGCACGGTTCGCCATTGCTGACGAAAATTACCGACAAAACGCAGGTCGCCACCAAAGACTCCAGCCAGTCCGGGGTTAAGATTCAGTGGTGAGTTGCCGAATTGGGAAAAGTGGATGTCTTGCGCTCCGAGGCCGAAAGCCGATAGCAACAGCAGGAACATGATAAATCTGCGCAACGTAGGTAGTGGCATAGTGGTTGTGTTCTCGTGTATGTTATTTAGCATTTGGACATTCTGATAGGCAGGCAAATTTGGTGCCTAGGACAAGTCCTTCAAAATCTAGTTTTGTCGCACAGGCGGCATTTGCCTCTTTAACGAGGCATAGCCGGTTACAGCGCCCAAAACAAGTGCGATAAATTATTATTACGAAGTTAGGACAAACCAGCGGCAAAAAAGGAAAAGCGCTGACAATCAGTCCATGAGCCGGGGAGAAGATCTACGGCAAAGGTAATGCCCTAATTGCGTTAAACAATTCATGTGCCATAAAAAAGTATTGTTTTTTTTGAGGGATCAGACCGCACGTTTTTGCCTTGTTTTAAACTTTTGCCAGCTTCCATTTGCCTTTTTTGAAGACCCAAATAGCGGCCAAAGACATCGCTGATTCAGCCATAACTATGCTCCAGTAAACACCATCTTCACCCCAGTTAAGATAAAGGGCGAGTAGCCAGGCAAGGGGAATTTCTATCAGCCAGAAAAAAACAAAATTGAGCAAAGTGGGTGTAAAAGTGTCCCCGGCACCGTTAATGGCCTGGGTTATGATCATTCCCCAGCCGTAAAAAACGTATCCGCCTGCGATGATACGCAAGGCCAGTGATCCGGACGCAATCACCTCGGGGGTCTGGTTGAAAAATCGGATTAATTGTGGAGCTGAGATCAGACAAACTGCAGCAATGACCGCCAGAAACAGAAAATTGAAGTACCCGGCCCGCCAGACAGACTGCTCTGCACGATCCGGCTGTCCTGCCCCCAGATTTTGACCCACCAAAGTTGCCGCAGCATTGGCCATCCCCCAGGAAGGTAAAATGCAAAAAATAACGATTCGAATGGCAATGGTGTAACCCGCAACCACTTCTTTGTTGATCTGTCCCAGGATGTAGATCATAAAAATCCAGCTCACCGAGCTCAGAAGATACTGACCCGTACTACCTGATGCGATACGCAACAAGTTGCCCACAATATCCCATCTGGGCCGCATCATTGCCCAGCGCAAGCGGACAATCCTGCCTACCTCAAACAAGTTCCACAGCTGGTAGATCACGCCGGTCGAACGTCCAATCGTGGTTGCAACCCCAGAACCTAAAACGCCCAGGGCTGGAATCGGCCCAAGACCAAAAATGAAGATGGGACAAAGCACGATGTTGACAGCATTGGCGATCCAGAGTGCCCGCATGGCTGTGGCCGCATCGCCAGCCCCGCGGAAAATACCATTGAGCATCCAAAGCAGGAGGATGGGTAAATTGCAGGTCAAAAGCAATCGGGTGAACTGGTGCCCAACGGCCGACACACTTTGATCGTGTGACATTAAAGCCAGTATTTCTCCGGCATAAAAGTAGCCGGGCACAGCAATCAGGGCTGAAACGACCACCCCGATCAGGAGCACTTGTGCCCCCGCCCGCGCAGCCGCCTCACGATCCCCCTCACCAATCCGGCGTGCTACCATGGCCGTCGCAGCAGCGCTTAATCCAATCGCAACGGAGTAGACCAGGGTCAGAATAGATTCCGTGATCCCGACCGTGGCAACGGCTTCCGGACCCACTTTGGCCACAAAAAAGATGTCCACCACTGCGAACAGCGATTCCATCGCCATCTCGAGGATCATTGGAATGGACAAAAGCACGATGGCCCGGTCAATGCTCCCTTTGGTGAACTCCTGTTCCTCCCCATTCAGGGCCTGACGAAAGATATTTCGGACGCGGCGGAGAAAAGAGACTTGCTGAGGTTTCGTTGACATAAAACAGGAACGGTGCACACCGTGGAAGGGTGATCGTAAAGCATTAGGAAATCCTTGTAAAAGAAAATACAGGTCACAAGAAAACCTAAATCTTTTAAATAGTTCCATTTAACACGCGCTGAGCTAATTTTGAAGCTGGTATTTAATTTGCAAGCCGCCCAACCTTACCTTTACTTTTTTGTTTGTCCATTTGTCCGTCGAACACCGCTCCGGCATCCACTCAATAGCCGGAACAGCACTTCGGCATTTCTAAATATGAATATTTCTGATCTCCTCCAACGTGCCCTCCGCCTGGAATGGCTTTCGCCTGAAGAAGGTGTTTTTCTTTTCGAAAATGCCCCGACCACGGAATTGATGTACGTCGGAAATGCCATCCGCCAACACCATGTGCCGGGCAATGTCGTCACCTGGATCATTGACCGCAATTCGAATACGACCAACGTTTGCATTGCCAACTGCAAGTTCTGCAATTTTTACCGCAGACCTGGCCACGAAGAATCCTACATCACCACGATCGAAGAATACCGTGTAAAAATCGAGGAGACCTTTCGTTTGGGCGGAGAACAATTGCTGCTGCAAGGAGGACACCACCCGGATCTGGGACTGAAATTTTATGTGAATATATTTCGTCAGTTGAAATCGGAGTATCCCAACCTGAAATTACATGCCCTGGGGCCGCCAGAGATCGCGCATATCTCCAAACTGGAAGGCATGAGCCACTATGACGTACTCGCGGCACTAAAAGAAGCCGGCCTGGATTCGTTGCCAGGGGCGGGAGCCGAGATCCTGGATGATCGTGTCAGACGCCTGATCTCCAAGGGTAAGTGCGGCGGACAAGAATGGCTGGATGTCATGCGGGCTGCCCATAAATTGCATCTGACCACTTCGGCAACCATGATGTTCGGACACATCGAAACCAATCTGGAGCGGATGCAACACTTTGCAGACCTGCGTCAGGTGCAGTCAGAAAAACCGGCGAATGCCAAAGGCTTTCTGGCTTTTATTCCCTGGCCTTTTCAGGATGAGGATACGATCTTGCGCAAGATCAAACGTGCCCGCAACGCCGTCACGGGCGATGAATATGTACGTATGATCGCGATGAGCCGGATCATGTTGCCCAATATTGTAAACATGCAGGCTTCCTGGCTGACGGTGGGAAAGCAGGTCGCACAGGTATGTCTGCACGCTGGTGCAAATGATTTTGGCAGTATCATGATCGAGGAAAACGTCGTATCCGCAGCCGGGGCAAGGTTCAGGTTCACTGCCGACGGGATACAGGCTGCCATTCGCGAAGCAGGTCTGGTGCCACAATTGCGCAATCAGCAATATGAATTCAGAGATTTACCTGCAGGAATGATCCAGCAGGAACTGGATCGGACGGCTATGTTGGTTGATTAAAAAGGACTATTTTTGCATAAAATTGAATTACTATGGGCGCAACGACCAATATTGAAGAAAAAGCGCTGCGGAGTTTTGATATTAACATGATCAGACCTTACACAGTCTCTGAGTTTAAGGAATTCTGTTTGTTGAATAATAACTACCGTATCGAACGCTTAGCCAACGGAAACATCATCGTTATGCCTCCTACCCATACCGCCACCGGCGGAAAAAATGCTAGCATTTTTGGCGAAATATTTATCTGGAATAAAGCTTCCCAATTAGGCAAAATGTTTGATTCCTCCACAGGTTTCACCTTGCCAAATCAAGCCATTCGTGCACCGGATGTATCCTGGATTGAAAAAAGCCGGTGGGATGCCTTACCACAAAGTGAGCGGGACGACTTCGCGGCTATTTGTCCTGATTTTGTAGTTGAACTTCGATCGAATTCAGACAATCTTCTGGCATTACGGGAAAAAATGGATGAATACATTGCGAATGGTTGCCGCCTGGCCTGGCTGGTGGATACTTATCAAAAACAAACCATGGTCTACAGGCCCGATGGAAGTGTATTGGTAGTCCCTTTTGCTCAAGCTTTGGATGGAGGAACCGTGATGCCGGGACTTCAGCTGACGATGGCGGAGGTATTAGCTGATTAATTCTTAGCATCTGTCGCCAATCCGCCAGATTCTTTAGTGCACTAAAAAGAGCGCTGTGCTATTTTCGCCGAACAATAAAAACCGGTTTAATCATGCACAAAAAAAGCCTTTCGTTTTTACCCGCTTTACCCGCCATAGCTTTAGCGGCGGTGGGTCTGTTTTTCCCAATCCTGCTTCCGGCCCAACAAAATTATTATTCCGTAAAATTCCCCGACGACCGCACGGTAGTGAGTTGCGGGGGTACTGCGGATACCATTTTTCCGGAGATCACCCATTATGGCAATTGCAATTTTGATGTGGGCGTGTCCGTAAAAGATCAGGTTTTTAATCTGAACAACACGGGTGGTTGCAAGAAGATCCTACGGACCTGGAAATTGCTCTGGTGGTGCGACTTTAATCCCAATTGGCCCGGGCCGACCCTCATTGATAATCCCGGCAGTACAGATATTGGCCCTACCGTGGTAGGCAACAGTGTCAACCATGGCTATCTGCAATACACGCAGATTATCAAGATCATAGACAACGTAGCGCCGGTCTATTACAATTGCCCGATGGATCCTGTGGTGTTTTGCGACTACACCAACAACGACCCTGCACAATACGGCGCGCGTTGTGAAGGTCCGGTAGACCTAAAGGTGAAGGTCATTGACGCTTGTTCCAAAACTGATCTGATCGTTTCATACCGCCTTTACCTGGATCTGGATGGGGACGGCTCTATGGAAACTTTCCGAAGCAGCAGTGCAGCAGGTGCCTGGCCGATCGTAAAAACCATTTCAGGCGATACGGTTTCTGCGCAGGTAGCCTTGCCACCTGGCGTAGGACTTCCCTATGGCAAACATAAGATCGAGTGGATCACCAACGACCGCTGTGGCAATGAAGCCCTTTGCAAATATGAATTCGAAGTAAAAGATTGTAGTCCGCCGACGGTGGTCTGCATCAATGGCCTCAGCATCAACATCATGCAAACCGGGATGATCACCCTCTGGGCCTCCGACTTTTTGCAATATACTTCGGATAACTGTACACCTGCGGCACAGATCAATATCGGTATCCGGAAAGCGGGTATTGCTACCGGATTTCCTTTGAATAGCAATTCGATCACTTTTGATTGTAATGAGATCGGCAAACAGTTTGTGGAATTATGGGCAGTAGATGCCTTTGGGAATGCAGATTACTGCACCACCTATGTCATCGTTCAGGACAATATCGGCGCCTGTACACCTGCCGGTCCTGTTGTGGGCACTGTTTTCACGGATAAGTTACAACCCTTGACGGGCGCCAGGATCTTACTCCAAAGCAACCTGAGCGCCGTGCCTGTACAATCCATCGGTACTACAGATGCACAAGGCAACTTTGCTTTCGCCGGCGCACCGGGTACCTGCAATTACGCTATCATTCCAAGCTTAGATACCCTGCCAGCTCAGGGTGTAAATACGCTCGACGTACTGCTCGCAGATCTGCACATGAGTGGTCAGGCGCCTTTGGCCAATCCTTATCGCATCCTTGCTGCCGATGCAAATCGCGACGGACAATTGAACGGGGCCGATCTGGATGCGCTGAACAATTTGATCCTCGGTACGGCCAGCACATTCCCGGGCAACACAGCCTGGCGTTTTGTGCCTGCGGCATTTGTTTTTCCAAATCTGGCACAGCCACTTTCCACGGTGATTCCTGAAAAGATCAGCACCATTTGTCCTGCGCCTTCCGGCCTGAATCAAAATTTCATGGCCATCAAGATCGGCGATGTAGACGGATCTATTGATGTTTCAAATAAATCAGGAGAGGAAGATCTGGCCGTTTTTTACACTGAAAGAAAGCGTTTTCGCGCAGGGGATATTGTAGAAGTAGCCATTCAGACACCGGAATTGAGTCAATTGGCAGGTTTTCAATTCACGCTGGACGCCAATCCGGTGATCCTTCAACTGCAAAGTGTGGAACCCGGTACCATTACGCCACGATGGGGCCTTTCGTCGGTACCCAACCGTGTAGCAGCATCCTGGTACTCCACCCAGGGGATGGATGGTATACAAACGGTTCTGGTTTTGAAGTTTCTGGCCTTGCAAAAAGGTTCGCTGGCGCAAGTGCTACAAATGAGTTCGTCTGTGGCTCATGCAGAAGCGTATGATCCAGCTTATAAAACGATCTCTGCCGCGCTTCAGTTTGATCTTCCACAGGACAGGTCAGAAGCCAGCCAGTCAAATACGGTGCGCCCGGCGGAACTGTTCCCGGTTACGCCCAACCCAACTGCCGGACCTGTAGCCGCAGCATTCTATGTTCCGGAAGCTGGCCTTGTAACACTCACCCTTACCGACCTGAACGGAACGATAGTATCTGTCCAAACCAGCCACTTTGAAAAAGGAAACCACCGGGTGGAAATTCTGGCGGAAACCTCCGGCTTATACCTTCTGAATTTCCGCTGCGCACAGGTCAATGCTGTGCAGCGGGTGGTTGTATTGTGATTGGTTTATTGGTTGAATTGGTGATTGGT
>JBILHS010000227.1:0-3553 GCA_044350425.1 Saprospiraceae bacterium
ATTGGTGATTGGTCGAATTGGGGATTTGGTGATGGGGGCGTGCGGGTTCAAAAGTCTGTGTCAAAACCAGTCCGCACCCACTACGAGCTAGCAAACACTCGTTTTAACGATCAGCGAAGAATCACCACAGATTAAATCTATCTTCTTTGCAAAACATAAGCATTTATAACGCATTGAATATGTGATGTTTTTGCAAAGAAGATAGATGTGATCAGTGGGGATGCTTTGTCCCCCGACTGAAGTCCGAGGGTTACAAGATGATAGGTGTGATTGTCAAATTTCCTTAATTCTGCTTTGTCACTTTAGCCGAAGCGTTCAGAGGATCGGAATCCAATGATGTTAAGAAAAGGGGTTTCAACCCACGACTTCAGTCGTGGGCCTGTGAGCAAGTACGAAAACACGAACCGATTTATCGGTTTTGTGCAGGAAACCGATAAATCGGTTCAACGAACCAGAGCCTTATTTCAGGCCCACGACTGAAGTCGTGGGTTGAAATTGTGACCCGTTCCTAAAGTGACAAAGTAGAATTAAGTCAATGACATTGCCCTTTGGGGGTAGGGGTGCAAACCAGCTTTAACGCAGATTTTTGCCCCCCCCGCGCCCCCATCACCAAATCCCCAATAATCCAATCACCAATAATCCAATCCCCAACCTACTTAAAAACCCGCGCCGCCTCCACCGCTTTCAGCCAGCCACGGTAAAGCTTATCCGCTTCTTCGGCAGGCATCTCAGGTGTGAAATCGCGGTCCAGTTGCCAGTTTTGGGCAATGTCATCCAGGTCTTTCCAGTAACCTACGGCCAGCCCGGCAAGATAGGCGGCACCTAAAGCAGTTGTTTCCTCCACTTTAGGCCGTTCCACATCCACGCCCAGCATATCGCTTTGGAATTGCATTAAAAAGTTATTGCGCACCATTCCGCCATCTACACGAAGGGTCTTAAGCTTTATACCTGAATCGCGTTCCATCACGGAAAGCACGTCTTTGGTCTGATAGGCGGTGCTCTCCAAAGTCGCGCGGATGAGGTGGCTGCGACTGCTTCCCCGGGTGAGTCCGAAAATGGCGCCCCGCACTTCTGAGTCCCAGTATGGGGTGCCTAGGCCGACAAATGCCGGCACTACATACACCCCTTCCGAAGAGGAAAGACTCAAGGCGTGTCGCTCGGTGTCGGCAGCGTCTGTGAACAGCTCTACCGTATCCCGCATCCATTTCACAGCACTTCCGGCGACAAATATGGAGCCTTCTAAGGCATATTCTATTTTTCCGTGGAGTCCCCAGGCAATCGTAGTCAGCAGGCCATTTTGAGAGGCCACCGCCTCATGGCCTGTGTTCATCAACATAAAACAGCCTGTTCCGTAGGTGTTTTTGGCCATGCCTTCAGCAAAGCAGCCCTGACCAAACAAAGCAGCTTGCTGGTCTCCTGCAATGCCGGATATCACGATCCCTTCCCTGCCCATGATATCTGCACGGGCATGTCCGAAGATTCCGGAGGAGTCCATCACCTTGGGCAGCATGGCTGCCGGAACATCAAAAGCAGCCAGCAATTCCTCGTCCCACCGCAATTCCCGGATGTTATAAAGCATGGTACGGGAGGCATTGGTATAATCGGTGGCATGGGTCCGTGTTTCACTGAGATTCCAGAGGATCCAGGTGTCTATCGTTCCAAACAACAGGTTTCCGGCAAATGCATCTGCCTGTGCGCCAGGAACATTGTCCAGGATCCATTTGATCTTGGTGCCGGAAAAATAAGCATCGATCAGAAGCCCCGTTTTGTAGCGCACCTGTGGATCCAGCCCTTTTGCTTTCAGGGTTTCACAGATCTCCATGGTTTGTCGACTCTGCCAAACGATCGCGTTGTACACTGGTTTCCCGGTCCTTTTATCCCAAACCACAGTGGTTTCGCGCTGATTGGTGATACCAATGGCTGCGATATGCTGTGGGCCCACTTTTTTTGCGACTTCCTGGATCGTGGAAAGCACTGTTTCCCAGATCTCAATGGGATTGTGCTCTACCCAGCCCGGCTTGGGGAAATATTGCGTGATATCTTGTTGCGCAACCGCGATGGTATTCCCTAATTTGTCGAATACAATGGCACGGGTGCTGGTAGTACCCTGGTCGATGGATAGTATGTATTGCATGGCGTCTGAATGGGCTGATATACTTACTGCGGGATGATCTCCAGCAATTCCACCTCAAAGATCAAAGCTGCGTTTGGCTTGATCTTCGGGGTAGGACTTTGTTCGCCATAGGCAAGTTCAGTAGGTACATAGAACTTGAATTTGTCCCCTACATGCATCAATTGAACGCCTTCTGTCCAACCCGAAATCACCTGGTTGAGGCCGAAATCGATCGGTTCGCCTCTTTCTACGCTGCTGTCAAACACACTACCGTCCGTATTGGTGCCATGATAATGCACCTTTACCTGGTCCGTTGCTTTTGGGCTCGCCGTGCCGGTTCCTTTTTTTAGAATTTCATATTGCAGACCACTGGCGGTGGTCATGACACCGGGACGCCTTTTGTTTGCCTCCAGAAAATTGCGCCCTTCTGCTTTGGCTTGTTCTCCGGCCCGGGCTTTTGATTCCTGATTGAATTTCATAAAAACCGCATTGGCCACTTCCGGGGTAAGGGCCATGGTTTCACTGTTTAAGGCAGAGGCCATTGCCTTCATTACCAATTCTTTGTTCAGGTCCGGGGGCATTTGCTTGGTCAGGTTGTTGCCAACCAACAAACCAAATGCATAACTGGCACTGTCAATAGCGTTGCGTAAAGGGGTTTGGGCATAAACGCCACTGCAAAGGGCAGCTGCCAGCAAAGTCAGAACGATTTTTCTCATTTTTTAAATGTGTTTTTTGATTGTATGAAATAATCAGGCAAAGATGCTGTGGCCATTTGTTCTTAAACAAGTTTAATGGGTTTATTTGGCAGCGTTTAACGCAAAATAATTTGTGCAACATCTCAGCCTTTCCGATGTTTTGCATTCAATTTCCCAAACCCATTATTCCCGTTCAAGCGCTTACCTTTGTCCATCCTTTTCAGATATTCTACCGTTTTATGTGCAAAATATTGACTGCCAGTTTTTTAGCAATAGCCCTCGTGCTGGTTTTTAGCCATTGTATCAGTACCGATTCTTCTTTCAGCCGGGTTGCACCAGGTATGTGGCGTGGGGTGCTTGAATTGGAAAAGTTCCAGATGGCAGCCAGTAAAAAAGATACGATTGTACTCTTAAATGAAAAGTTCAAACCCAACGAATTGCCATTTACTTTCGAGGTGAAATACCTGGATGACACCCGTTTTTACATAGAGATCATCAATGGCTCCGAACGGATCCGACTGGACAGCGTCCAATATGGCAGGGACCGGACCAGAGCCAGTGACACCATGAACATCTGGTTTCCGGAGTATGCCACTTATCTCCATGCTGAAATTCGGGGCGGGGTGATGGTCGGTGAATGGGTGGTGACCACCAAGGACAATTACCGGATCCCGTTTTATGCCCACGCAGGTCGGGGATATCGGTTCACCGACATGACTGATAAACCTCTGCGCGATATTTCGGG
>JBILHS010000147.1:0-11116 GCA_044350425.1 Saprospiraceae bacterium
CGCCAGAATTTCCTGGTTTTCTCCCAATTCAATTTGAAACTCCGGGGGTGTAGTTACCAAAGGAATGGGTGGGGCAGGCACGGTGACCGGCTGCATGAGCTCACAACCATTGGCATCCTGGATCACCAAATCATAATTTCCCGGAGCGAGACCGTTGAATGCCTGAGCCGCAAAAAACGTCTGTCCACCGTCCATGGAGTAGGTAAATGGTCCTACGCCTCCATTGATCTGTTCCACCGAAAGTGCCCCCGGGGTGCCGTTGCAAAGCGGGGATTGAAGGGTAAATTGCAATCCGGTGGGGACATTCATTTCCTGTTGCACGAGAATTTGGGCTGAATTGGTACAGCCATTCACGGCGGACGTTATGTTCAGCTGGTAAAGTCCTGGGGCATTGATGGTCGGATTGGTGGTATTGGCCCCAGAGACCAGGCTCCCATTGGCTGTAGTCCAAAGGATGCTGGTTTGAGCTGGCACGGTGCTTTGCAAGGTTAATTGCAATACCTCACAAGTCAACAGAGGCGCGGGTTGTACTTGTACCGGAGGGATCTGGATGTTTTCCAGGACCGTCACCGGCACAGAAGACGAGCAGCCGTTTCCGGTATTCTGCACTGTTAAGTTGTAAATGCCGGGAGCATCCACGCTTGGGTTTAGTGAATTGCCGCCAGAGAGGATGCTTCCGTTGCTTGTGGTCCAGTTGACCAGGTAAGTATTGCCCAGATCGGTTCCGGAACCATTGAGTGTGGTAGCGGTGAGGCTACAGGTGAGCAATTGCGGCGGAGCAATGGCCAGCACCGGATGTATGACATCTTCTGTGACGAGCACATTGTCTACCTGGGTACAGCCGTTTTGCGTGTTCAAAATGCTGAGCACATAATTGCCGGGTTCTCCGATCGTGGGACTCAGGGTATTTCCACCGGAGAGGATCTGTCCGTTGCTGGTAGACCAGGTATAACTGAACTCAGGTCCCTGGCTGGAGCCCAGGCCGTTGAGGGCATTGGTGGGTGTATCACAATCGAGTCCAACGCTGGTGCCCGCTTCTACCGTGGGCAATTGGACATCCTCTGATACCGTCGCACTGGCACTTTGACTGCATCCATTGATCTGATTGGTTATGACCAGCGTATACACGCCCGGTTCATTTACTATCGGTTGCTGCGGGTTTTGCGTGGAGATAAAATTACCACCAGCTGAACTGGTCCAATTGTATTGAAAATTCGCTCCAATGGTGCAGCCTAAGGCATCCAGAATGATTTGTGAAACGGCACAGGTGAGTATTTCCGGACTTCCAAGTTGCACTACAGGAGGCGTGACATCCTCTGTAACCAGCAATTGGTCTGTGCCAACGCATCCGTTGAGCGCATCCGTCACCGTGACGATATAGGTACCCGGAGCACCAAGGATCGGACTGGCCGTATTACCGCCGCTCAGAATTTGTCCATTGGGCGTTGACCATTGATATCCAATATTTTGCGAAGCAGAGGAAACTATAACGGCTTGCACCCCAAGGCTGGTCACCGCACAGGTAAGTTGGTTGTCCGTACCCGCATCCACCACAGGCGACTGAATGTTCTGCAAAATGGTCACACTGGCGGTTTCGGTGCAAAGGTTGCTGGAGTTGGTCACCGTAACGGTGTACAGTCCTGGTGCATTGACGGCGGGGGTCAACGTACTGGCGCCGGCAGTGATGTTGCCATTTTGGGTCGACCAGCTGTAAGAGAACAAGGGGCCGGTGCTGGATCCCGCCGCACTGAGCACTGTGTTGGTGAAGGTACAGGTGAGCGTCTGGGGGCTGCCTGCGGAAGCTGTCGGACCGTTGGCATTTTCAGTAATGCTTACCTGACTGGTCGCCGTACAGCCGTTTTGTGTATTGGTCACCAATAGGGTGTAGTCTCCTGGTTCATTGATCACCGGAGCCAGGGTATTCGCTCCGCTGGAAATATTTCCTCCGGGGCTGCTGGTCCACAGGTAATTAAAATTAGCTCCTGAGCTTCCGCTACCTTGTAAAGCGATCGAGGAAAGAACACAGGTCAGCTCATTGGTTGGACCTGCATTGGCGGCTGGCGTTGCAAAATCTGAGCCTACACTTACCTGATCTGTGGCTGTGCAGCCATTTTGCAGGTTGGTGACGAGCAAATGGTAGTCACCCGGTTGGTCGATCTGGGCGGTAGGGCCATCAGTCTGGGAGACAAAATTGCCTCCGACGGTAGTCCAAAATAGGGCAAATCCGGATCCGGAAGGATTTCCTGCGTCACCGATCAGGCCCGTCGGGCTAAAACAATTGATCAGACTGTTGGATCCTGCCTGGACAGCTGGTGCTGCGATATCTTGTAGGATGCTCACGGTGGCTACATCCGTGCAGCCATTGTCCAGATTGGTGATGCTCAGCGTATAAATACCGGGCTGGTCTATGGTGGCCTGCAAGGTTCCCTGACCTGAAAGGATATTGCCGGACCATACATAACTCAGATTGCCGGTTTGCGAAGAAGTACCTGCGTCAATAACAGTTTGCTGGGTGGTACAAGTCAAAGTAGCAGGCGCTGCAATGAGTGCGGTGGGCGCGTTCGCATCGTTCATGATCATCACTGATGCGGTAGCGGAGCAACCGTTGAGTTGATTCGTCACCTGTAAAACATAGGTGCCATTCATGTTGACGGTGGGGCTTAAAGTGCCATTGCCACTTAAAATATTGCCATTCGCCGTCGTCCAGTTGTAACTAAACCCAGGACCTGAAGCAGATGCTGTTCCATCCAATACTGTAGTCGGTGATGTACAATTGAGTATCGCATCCAGGCCTGCATTGGCAAGGGGGGGGGTGATATCCTGATTGACCACTACGGCCAGCGTTGCGGTACAATTGTTGGCATTGTTCAGCAAATTAAGCGTGTATAAACCGGGAGCATCCACCGTAGGGGTCAGGGTATTCCCGCCGCTCAGAATGTTTCCGTTCAGGGTGCTCCAGTTGTATTGAAAACTCGGGCCGGACGAGGAGCCTGCAGCGTCAATGATCGTGCTTAAAAGGTTGCAGGTCAGTGTGTCAGGAGGCAATGCGCCCACCACTGGAATGTTCACATCTGCGGAAACGGTGGTGGAAGCAATGGAGGTGCAACCATTCATGGTATTGGTTACCAATAAATTATAGGTCCCAATCGAGGATGCACCCGCAACGGGGACATTCGCGGGGCCGGAGATCAGTCCATTGGCGGTCGTCCATTGATAAGTAAACTCAGGTCCGCTGCTGCTTAAAGATCCGTCCAGCGGAACCGTGCCTTGCATACAGGTAATGAGATCGGTAGGAGCGATCTGGGCATTGGGAGGCGCGATATCCTGCCCGACCAGGACACTTGCAGTGCTGGTGCAACCATTGAGGGTATTGGTTACGGTGACAAGATAGTTCCCGGGCTGATCTACATTGGGGGCCCAGGTGTCATTCCCGGAAAGGATATTGCCATCTGGAGTTGACCAGGAGGGTATCAGGGTGGTATCTGCAGGGGAGGGGATCGGACCGATGTCGAAATTCTGAACGGCACAGGTGAGAGTGGCTGGATTTCCGGCACTTGCCGGCGGTGGCGTCAGATCCTGTATCACTACTACAGTATCTTTGGTAATGCAACCGGTAGTATCATTGACAATACTTAAAATGTACCTGCCGGGCAGGTCGACCGTTGGATTCAGGGTACTGTCGCCGGAGACAAAGTGCCCTTCCTGGGTGGTCCATTGAAGCGTGTAATTCGGCCCGGAACTGGATCCATTCCCGTTCAGAGAGATCTGACTGGCCACGCAGTTCAGGTTTGCGGGAGGAGCAATATCCGTCACCGGCGCCGGGGCAAAATCCAGGAACGTAGCGGTGGAGGTCACACAAATCCCACCACCACTCACTGTCACGATGTATACTCCTGGTTGTAAGGCATTTATGGACTGGGTCGTTTGTCCGGACGACCAGTTGTATTGCGAAAAACTGCCCCCGATCGTACTTAAAACAGCCGTATCGCCGAGACATAAAGGCGTGTTGGCAATCTGAATGTCGGGCGGCAACAAAGGGGTGATCGTAGTGCTGGTGGTGCCGGTGCAGCCGAATGTATTTGTAACGGTAACTGTATAGGTGCCGGCCTGATTCACGATATTGGTGATGCCGGTTACATTGTTAGACCAAAGATAGGAGGAATACGCGCCCACCACCCGGAGGGTATCCATTTGTCCCGGGCATAGTCCCGGGTGACTGACCGAAATTGAAAAAGGATCTACCCCGCCAGACAGTATCCCGATGGATCCCTCGCCGGTACAACCATAAGTATCTGTCGCGATCACGTTATAATTGCCGGGTTCGGTGACGATGATGGGGGAAGTCGTTTCCCCATTGGTCCATTCAAACCCGGTATAAAGGGTCGGATTCACAATGGCAATGGTAGCTGAATCACCTTCCGGGCACATGGTGGTCGGTCCGGTAACTCCTGGAACGAATAAAGGAACTTTAACCACTGTAATTTGGTCGGAAGTGGCGCATCCAAACGCATCTACCACCGAAATAGAATAAGTTCCGCTTTGCACTACCGTGTACGGCTCATCCCAACCGGTAGGGTTGACCGGAGTCCACTCAAAAACTTCGAAATTGCCATAGCCGTTCATATTCAAAGTCAAATCCACCGAGGATTCCGTTGGACAGATGGCCGTGGGACCAAAAATTTTGATGGAATCCTCAAAAAAGGGATCTTCAAAGGTGATCGAACTGTATTGGTGCCAGGGTTCACAGGAGGTGCCATCTGGATTCCAGCTCCAGGTTCCGGGGGGGACGATGGTAATTTTATGGGCCGTTAAGCCATTGCTCCAATCGGCTACCAAAGGCTGAACGACTCCCGTCCAGGTCCAGTTTATAAATGCCGAAAGTGTGATTTCATGCGTGAGGCAATTTGTATCGATCACTACCAGGGTAGTGCAGTGGCCCATCATCGCGCTTGAATCAAGCTTGATGGGATCGTTCGGACCGCCTGCATTATTTGCATTAGCCAGTACAGACATAGAAAAAAGGCACCAAATCACAATAAATTTCAGGTAGAAATTGGCCATAGCACAAAAAAAAGAGTTGAAATAAACAGAAAATACCGCCCCGAGCATCCTCGAAACAGAACAGACGAAAGATTATGAATGAATACAAAAAGGGGATGGGGCAAAGAATCGGCGGCCAAATCTATCAACTTTGGAAGAATGTATCTGTAATATTTTATTTTGACATCATTTGTGCCAGCCACACTTCACCCAAAGCGAAAGCATCCACGAAACCAAAATCCTGGAAAAGCCCCCATTTGCCGACCTTAGGAGCTAAAGTGACCAGGTAGAACTAAGCCAATGACCGTTAAAAAATGTTAATTTTTTAACACACCCGCCTGCTATTTTCAATATTGGAGGCAAAAGCCCAGGTTTTAACCCTGAATTTTACTTCGATGCGCCCGTTCAATTTTAACAAATCAAAAAGACATCTCTACAGAACATCATTCCGAAAAACCATAACTTTGCAGGGGAAAGCAAGAATTGGAACAACGATTCTTCTGGTTTATGAAACATGATTTGGATACCTCGTTTTTTTTGAAAATTTGTTTCCGAACGTTGGTGCTGTTAAATGAAGGAGCGAAGGGGGTTTCTGTTTGCAAATCTTTAACCTCAAAATCTTAAGGCTTTTTAACTTTTTCTTAACTGCTCTTGTTACTTTTGTCCCGGCTAAGCGGGGAAGGCACAGCAGTGTTTCAGGCTGATAACAGAAAATGATGCATAACCCACGGATTGATGTGCTGATTCCGGCTTGGAATGAAGAAAAAGCCCTGCCTTTTGTGCTGGCGGGGCTTCCTAAAGATTGGGTCAGGCAAGTGATTGTGTGCGACAATGGTTCGACGGACGGGACGGCAGAAGCGGCAAAAAAGGAAGGCGCGATCGTAGTGAGTCAACCTGAGCGAGGATATGGGAATGCTTGTCTTGCCGGAATGCGTTACCTGGGAAGCCTTTCAGCGTCAGAACAACCAGACATCGTAGTGTTTCTCGATGGAGATTATTCAGATTTTCCGGAAGAGTTGCCAGATTTAGTTGCTCCGATTTTGAATGCGGGTAAAGACATGGTGATCGGTTCGCGAAGGCTTGGAGGCATGGAACCCGGAGCAATGACCATACCGCAGCAATTTGGCAACTGGCTGGCTCCTGCTATGATCAAATGGTTCTTTGGATATACGTTCACTGATTTAGGGCCATTTCGGGCCATTCGTTGGGATAAACTGAAAGGTCTGGGGATGCGTGATAAGAATTTTGGCTGGACGGTAGAAATGCAGGTGCGTGCAGCGAAACAAAAACTTAACTGCGCAGAAATACCCGTGCGCTACAGAAAAAGAGCAGCAGGGCACAGCAAGGTTTCAGGAACGATACGCGGGGCGGTTTTGGCGGGATGGAAAATCATAACGACGATCTTTAGATTGCTTTAAAAACTTACAAACTTAAATATGTACGGTCTTCATTCTCTTTTCGAGGCATTTCAGTATCAAGGTTTCGTTGATTTCGGCTACCTGATGCTGTTCATCTATTTCCTCGCCATGAGCGGGGTGACGGTTTACGCGCTTCTACAATTTCACTTGTTGTACCTCTACAAAAAGTACCACAAGGAAAATCCGGAGATCAGTTACAAACAATTCAGCGCAACCGATCAAAATGCGCCGTTTGTAACGGTACAGCTGCCGATGTACAATGAAATGTACGTGGCAGAACGTATCATTGACTATGTGGCTGCACAGGAATATCCAAAAGATCGGTTCCAGATCCAGGTCCTGGACGACTCTACTGATGAAACGGTAGGGATTGTGGCTGCAAAAGTGGCTCAGCTCAAAGCACAGGGCTTTGACATTGAACACGTACACCGTGTGAACCGCCAGGGCTACAAAGCCGGCGCTTTGCAGGAGGCCATGCCACTGGTGAAAAGTGATTTCATCGCTATTTTTGACGCGGACTTTACCCCACGTCCTGACTTCCTTCGTACGACCATGACCTACTTTGAAGATCCAAAGGTGGCCATCGTACAGACACGCTGGGAGCATATCAATGCTGATTACAGCATGTTGACCAAGCTTCAGGCGCTCCAATTGAATGTACACTTCACGGTAGAGCAAGCGGGTCGTTCTTACGGCAATCTATTGCTCCAGTTCAACGGTACTGCCGGTGTTTGGCGCAAAGATGTGATCAACGAAGCCGGTGGTTGGGCCAGCGATACACTCACTGAAGATCTTGACCTGAGCTTCCGTGCGCAGATCCTGGGCTACAAGATCCAGTATCTGGAGAAACTTGGCAGCCCGGCTGAATTGCCTGTGGACATGAACGCATTGAAAGGCCAGCAATTCCGCTGGAACAAGGGTGGCGCCCAAAATGTGCGCAAACTCATGAAGCTCGTTTGGAATACCGACAAGCTCAACGGCATTCAAAAAATGCACGCCATCAGCCAGTTAACGGCTTACGGTGTGTTCTTGTGGGTGTTCATCGCAGCTTTGAGCAGTGTGCCTCTGGCTTTCGCTTTCAGTGAACTGGGTATTTCTACACACTTCCTGTCCTTCTCTGTACTGGGTCTGTTCTCTGTAGCAGCCATCTCTTACACCGCCAACATTACGGCAGCACTCAACCGCACTGTACCTGCAACGTTCTGGGAAAAGGTTCGTTTCTTCGGCCTGTTCCTGTCTTTCATGCCCATGTCTTTGGGGCTTTCGCTCTACAACGCAGTGGCTGTAGTAGAGGGCTTGCGCGGAAAGGTTTCGGCTTTTGTCCGGACCCCTAAATACGGTGGCAATGGCGGCCAGCAACAAAATTCATTGCAAAAGGCATCTTACATGGCCCGCAAGATTTCCTGGGTTACGATCGCTGAAGGGATCATGTCTCTGGTGTTTTTAGCTTCAGCCATTATTGGCCTGGCTACGGACAATACCGCTTTTGTGTTGTTCCATTCCATGCTGGCGTTTGGCTTTGGCACCATTTGCTACTACTCCATCAAGCACCTGAATTTCGGGAACTAAATTAGATGGTTTGAAATAAAAAAAGCCACTCTGGGTCATCCAGAGTGGCTTTTTCGTTGAGAGCATTTTGGACCCATCTCAATCCAGTCCGATCAACTTATCCTCGATCCGCTTGGCACGTGTCCGCAATTCGGCCAGCCAGAAACCGATCCCGGTGAAACCCAGGATCGCCGGATAGAACACCATCCGCATCGTATTGTCCAGATCCTCACTGCCAAAAGCAGGATTGCCTGTTGAACCCGGGTGTAAGCTGGCAAACATCCGGGGTACAATGTATAAGAGCGGAATAAGCGCGGAGAATGCAAAGATGTTGTACACCGCCGACAAACGGGCACCTTTCTCTGGCTCATCAAAAGAGTTCCGGAGAATGAAGTATGCGAGATAGATCAGGAGCACTACGGCCGTCATCAGCTGTTTGATGTCGTTGCTCCAGGGAGCTCCCCAGGTGAAATTAGCCCACAGCATACCGGTTACCAGGCCCATCATGCCAAAAAGCAGCCCTGCCTCCGCCAGAGAGGAGGCTTTGCGGTCAAAATCCAGTTTTTTGGTCAATAAAAAACGGACGCTTTGAAAAACCGATGCCGCAAACAGAAACATCAGCGCAAACCACATCGGCACATGGTAAAAGGTATTTCGGATGCTCTCGTAAATAACATTGCGGTACGGGAAACTGAAATCCTTTACGATATGGAGTTTTCCAACAGGCGTTTGTGTCCACAGAGCACTTGAAGTGGCCGTGCTATCCCGTACGATTTCAAAAGCGGAGGGAAGCAGCGAAACACCATCGGATGGATGATCCAGGATCGCGTTGACCATCACCGAGGGTCGTGCGCGGGGCAGCTCAGCTGGCAGCAGGAAACTCGCCTCCAGGGTGGTATCGCTCAGCACACGCAGATTTTGTCCCAATACCGCTTGTGCTGAGTCGAATTGAAGCCAGACCCGGATCGCTTCATTCGGGCTTTGGGTATAAAAGGTATTGTACCCATGCAAAGTGATCCGCAATGAATCGCCGGATTGGGCAGTTTCAGGGCTGACATAAGCAATGCCAGGCTTGAGTGGCACCAGCATGCCCACGGCAAGGACATACAGCACCAGAATAACAGAAAGAGCTTTCCACAACATATGATAAAATTTAATGTGGTCAATTTTTTAATGTGGACAATGTGGTCAATGTGCGTGGCATTTGCAAATTGACCACTTTGACCCCATTGATTATATTGTCCACATTCATTACATTGACCACATTCATTTACATTGACCACATTAAAAAATTGACCACATTGACCACATTAAAAAAATTGACCACATTAAACTCAGTCTTTCCAGATAAAAGGAAAGAGCACAAAGGTCAGGGTCAGCAAAATAGCATCAATGGCTAGCAAGTTTATAATATCTCGTTTGTAAGAGGTATCCTGGATCAGTCTCAGGGCAATTTGCGACAGCCTTATCAGGGTGAGCAAAATAGGCAGGATCACCGGAAAACTCAGGATCGCCATCAGGGTAGCCGAGTTATTCGCCTTTGCTGCAATACTTGCAATAAAGGTGAACGCAATACTAAAGCCTACACTTCCCAACGCTACCGTCAGGCAAAAAAGCGGCATGTCTTTTACCGGATTGCCTGCCACGAGGCTGTACGCACCAAAGGAAAGTCCACTCAAGGTCAGCAGCAATAAAGTATTGTAAATGATCTTAGCCAGCAGCAACATGGAGGGATCTGCTACCTGGTAGTAGTATAATTGCCTGGATCCACTTTCCTGAACAAAACTTTTCACCACGGCATTGATGCTGGCAAAAAGCACAATGAGCCAAAATAAGATGTTCCAAACCTGCGCCTGAACCTTAATGCTGGCAATATAGACCACAAACACCATACTGAACACGTACAAGACAATGCCGCTTAAGGCGTAACGCTGACGGAATTCGAGTAGAAATTCTTTGTGTAAGAGGGTTAAGAGCATAAGGGCGAAGGTAATACTTTCGGCAAAGGTGATACTTTTAGCGCAGGGACACTTTTTTAAAACGTAACCATTCTAACCTGGATCTGGGTTTCTCCTCCAATAATACGCCAGGCCCATTCCTGATACCAGATCCCAAATTCCCCACCAGGCCGCGATGAGTGCCATGCCGCCCAATCCGCCAAAAAACTTAAAGATGAGCAGCAGACCCAGCGCAGTATTGTGCACGCCGCCTTCAAAAGCCAGGGTTCGGCGATCCAGTTTGGGCAATCGAAAAAGTGTACCCAACAGAAATCCATTAGAAAGTGCTGCCGCATTGTGCACCAGCACGAGTAAAAATACAAAACCCAGGTATTGAACCAGGTTCTCACTATTTCCCAGTAATGCCAAAACAAGGATGGTAAAAAAGATCAGCAATGAAATACGCTGGGCCCAAATACGGACGTGGGATACAAATACTGGCTTCCGCTCATTCAGCCAAATCCCCAAAAGCAAAGGAATCACGATCAGCTCGACGATGATCAACGCCATGTCCACAAATTTGAGTTCAAACGACTGGCGCAAAGTCTCTGATTCGGGAATAAATTTGGACCAGAATAAAAAGCCAGCAGGGGTAATAAAGGTAGCAGAAAGAATGATGATCGCGTTGAGGGTCACTGAAAGCGGCACATTCGCCTTGGCAAAATGCACCAGAAAGTTCGTCATATTCCCGGATGGACACATACTGACCAGCACCATACCCATGGACACACTTACCGGCGGTTGAAATACTGCAATGATACCCAGGGTGAGCAGCGGAAACACTAGAAATTGTGCTAATAAACCCACCCCGACCGAAAGCGGAAAATCCACCACCTTGCGAAAATCAGAGAATCTGACATCCAAAGCCACGCTAAACATGAGAAAAGCCATAGCCATGTTCAGCACAATCATTTGGCTTGGGTTAAAATGTAGGTGTAAAGTATCAACCGGATGCATAGGTAGAATGTGGTCAATTTTTTAATGTGGTCAATGTGGTCAATGTGGGCATTGGAATCAATTGAAATAAAATACAACCCGGCAAATGTGCGGATTAAGTCGAATTTTGCAGCGAATATTTCACACCCAACCCGTGTACCGTTAACCGTGTACCGT
>JBILHS010000150.1:0-10990 GCA_044350425.1 Saprospiraceae bacterium
GTCAATGTGGTCAATGTGGGCATTGGAATCAATTGAAATAAAATACAACCCGGCAAATGTGCGGATTAAGTCGAATTTTGCAGCGAATATTTCACACCCAACCCGTGTACCGTTAACCGTGTACCGTTAACCGTGTACCGAAAACCGTGTACCGTAAACAGTGAACTACAAACAAACACTCGAATTTCTATACGCCCAACTGCCTATGTTTCACCGCATAGGCGCAGCTGCGTATAAAAACGACCTGAGCAATACCATTGCACTCTGTGCGCATTTGGATAACCCGCACCTGAAATTTCGCTCCATTCATGTAGCTGGCACCAATGGAAAAGGTTCGGTCAGCCACATGCTGGCCGCCACTTGCCAGGCTGCTGGCATGAAAACAGGGCTTTATGTTAGCCCACACTACAAGGATTTCAGGGAACGAATCAAAATTGACGGACAATATATCCCGCGCCAGGCAGTCGTGGACTTTGTTGGGCTCCACCGGGAAGCCATTGAGCGCATCCAACCTTCCTTTTTTGAGCTCTGTGTTGCCATGGCATTTGACTGGTTTGCCCGACAGGAGGTGGATATTGCGATTATTGAGGTCGGACTGGGTGGCAGACTCGACAGCACCAATGTGATCACCCCTTTGATGAGTATCATCACGAACATCAGTTACGACCACCAAAATTTGCTGGGAGATACCCTGACCCTGATCGCGGGTGAAAAAGCAGGCATCATCAAGCCGGGTGTTCCGGTCGTGATTGGAGAGATGCATCCGGAATCTGCCCCCGTTTTTTTGAGCAAAGCCGCCTCGGTGGCTGCGCCCATTGTTTTTGCTGACCAGCATTTCAGGGCGGAGGAAAAACCTGGATCTTTCTGGCAAACAACTGTTTATGATATTTTCAAAGATGGGAATTTAACGCTAAAAGAGCTCGAGGTGGATGTTGCGGGTCCTTTTCAGACCAAAAATGTAGCCACAGTATTACAGGCTCTGGAAGGCGCCGGCCCTTCTATGAAATTATGGCGCCCCGGGGAATTATCTAAAAATGCTAAAAAGCCCACCAACGAATCAATCCTGCGAGAGGCCCTGAAAAACCTGCGCCAACGCACCCGATTTATAGGCCGCTGGCAAATCATCGGCGAAAATCCAACGATCCTTTGCGACAGCGCGCACAATGAGGCGGGTCTTCGACTGGCTTTTGAAACCATTCAAAAGCATTTTACAGCTTCAGAGCATCAAAAGCTTCACATTGTAACGGGTTTTGTTAATGACAAAGACGTGGATAAAGCACTCGGTTTTTTTCCAAAAACAGCGCAGTACTATTTCGCCAAAGCAAATATTCCCAGAGGTTTAGACGCCGGGATCTTGCGGGATCAGGCCGCCGGATTTGGCCTGAAAGGTCGTGCATACACTTCCGTGCGCAATGCGCTCAAAGCAGCCAAACGTGCAGCTGGGCCAAACGATCTGATCGTCGTGATCGGAAGTATTTTTGTGGTGGGGGAGCTGGTTTGAGTTCGATCTTTAGTGATCAGTCCAGTAAAATGAAAATCTGGTAATATCCGTTCTATCTGAAAAAGGGCCACTGCTGTGAAAATGCTACATTTGCCCCTCGCAAGCGTGCAATAAAATCATCTGGTTCCAGTCAACCAATTACCACACCCATGCAAACTCAAGCTTCAAAATATAATTTCCTCTACGACTTTGGTCGCTACCTGCTCATGATGAAGCATGCGCTCGGCCGACCTGAAAAGTTTTCGATGTATTGGAAAGAGACCATGCGTCAGATGAACGACATCGGTGTGGGCTCGCTCATCATTGTCTGTCTGATCTCGATATTTATCGGGGCGGTGGCGGCCATTCAGTTCGCGTACCAATTGGACGGTCAGCTGGTGCCTCGCTATTATATCGGATACATTGTGCGGGATCTGGCGCTGATCGAGCTTTCTCCCACCATCAGCTGTCTGGTTTTGGCAGGCAAAGTTGGTTCTAACATGGCCGCCGAAATCGGAGGCATGCGCCAGAAAGAACACATCGATGCAATGGAAGTCATGGGTGTCAATACAGCGGCATATCTGATCAACACCAAACTGATCGCAGCCATGGTGGTGATCCCGATGTTGGTTACATTCTCCGCATTTGTGGCCAATATCGGCGGGTATTTAGCTACTGTACCGACCGGGATTATTACCAGCGATGAATATACACAGGGTTTGCGGTCCTTTTTTATCCCGTACAACGTGTTTATGATGTACGTGAAAGCAACCGTTTTTTCTTACCTGCTCACCACTGTATCCTGCTATCAGGGCTATTTTGTAAAAGGCGGGAGCATAGAACTCGGTCAGGCCAGCACCCGGGCGGTGGTATATAGCAGCATCCTGATCCTGTTGGCGGATTATCTCATTGCAGTATTGTTGACCGGATGATAGTGGGGACCTTACGTTCAAATTCAAATTGAAAAATCAATAATGACAGACCTTAAAGACACCATTGAAGCCGCATGGCTAGACCGAAGCCTGCTTCAAGGCTGGGAGACCAAAAAAGCCATTCGTGAAGTCATCGATCTGCTCGACACGGGTAAAATACGGGTAGCAGAAATGAATGCCGAAAGCGTATGGATCACGCATGAGTGGATCAAAAAGGCCATCTCGCTTTATTTTCCCATTCAGGAGATGAGGACCATCGAGGTCGGACCATTTGAATACCACGACAAAATTCCGCTCAAGACCGGGTATGCCGAAAAAGGAGTCAGGGTGGTACCGCAGGCCATAGCCAGGTATGGCTCTTTTATTGAAAAGGGAGCGATCCTGATGCCATCCTACGTCAATATTGGCGCTTGGGTAGGCAGTGGCACCATGGTAGATACCTGGGCCACCGTGGGTTCATGTGCACAGATCGGGCGCAATGTCCATTTGGCGGGTGGAGTAGGCATCGGAGGTGTACTGGAACCCCCACAAGCCACCCCTACTATTATTGAGGATGAATGTTTCATCGGTTCGCGTTGTATCGTGGTCGAAGGGGTACACGTGGGTCGCGAGGCTGTTTTGGGCGCCAATGTGGTCCTTACCCAGAGTACGCATATCATTGATGTGACCGGTTCAGAACCAATCATATACAAAGGCAAGGTGCCACCCCGTTCGGTGGTCATTCCAGGAACCTATACCCGGAAATTTCCGGCAGGAGAATACCAGGTGGCCTGCGCACTGATCATCGGACAGCGCCAGGAAAGCACGGATAAGAAAGTGTCCCTGAATGATGCCTTGAGGGATTTTTCAGTGGCTGTATGATTAAATTGGGAATTTGGTTATTTGTGGATTTGGTTATGGGGGGATTTGGTTATTTGGGGGGCCTGAGCTTGATATTCCTGCCTGTCCATGAGCGTTTTCTGAACTCTCTCCACTCCCCAAGCCCCCTGTCAGCTCCGTGTACACAAATACCAAACCCTGGCACAACAAATCCCCAAATCCCCCATTAACCAAATCAACAAAAAATGAACAAAACCATCGAGATCCGAACCACCCAAAACGTGACCATCGAGTACGAGCTCGCAGGGTTGCGTGAGCGGGCTTTGGCGTGGGTGCTCGATACGACCATTGTTGTGTTTGGGTATTACCTGATGTTCTTGCTGATCATGTTGGTTTTTGGATGGGTGGGCGATTGGTGGGGCGTGTTTTTGGGCATGATGCTGTTTCTGGCCTATTTCATGTACCATATCCTGTTTGAAATTCTCAAGCGGGGACAAAGTCCGGGAAAAATGGCGCTGGCCATCAAAGTGGTGCGACTGGATGGCAAGGATCCTGAATGGAGTGATGTGACCCTGCGCGCCCTGCTCCAGATGGTAGATTCTATCTTTTGTCTTGGGATCGTTGGAGGGCTGTTGGTTCAAACCACGGCCAAAGCCCAGCGGCTTGGCGATATGGCTGCTAACACGACCGTTATCAAGCTTCAAAGCTCCAATTACTCCTTTCGGCTCTCCGATATTCTCAGTATTTCTTCGCTTGAGAATTATCAACCGGTTTACCCGCTGGTTCGCAACCTCAGCGAACGGGATATGATCTTTGTTAAAACAATCCTGACCCGCCTGGGAACTTATCCCAATCCAGCCCATGAAGCAGTTTTGGAAGATCTGGTGACACGACTGATGCCCATGATCGGTCTCAAACAAAGACCCTTGAACCGGATCGAGTTTCTGAAAACTTTGCTGAAGGATTATATTGTATTGACCAGGTGAACCGCCTTTATATCTGCTACGTCACTTTAGCCGCGTAGCGGCCTAACGTCGGTAGAAATGACCAATGAAAAGTCGATAAGGTGCAGCGCACCGGAACATTTCGCCAGGAGTTCCGGTGCGCTGCACCTCCGAACCGAGGCTATTATCCGATTTCTACCGACGTTAGGCCGCTACGCGGCTAAAGTGACAACGTAGAATTAAGTGCTCCAATGGCCCGTGCATCCATAAATTGGGATATTGATACACAAACGATACATTTGCAATCAGAACCATCCCCTTAATCCTATTATCCTGCCATGCATCTCACCGAACTTCGTCAAAATCTTGAAGCTCAGATCCGGGAAGGTCAACTCCCCGAAGCACTTCAGGCGCTGCTGGCTAAACTGCCGGACGGTTCGGAGACTTACCGTATTGTGTCGGCGCTTATCGTAAGACTCAATGCTGCCAACAAGGAACGGTACCGCAATACCCTGAGTTTGGAGGATTACCAGCGTCGGGTGGATCAGGTTTCAGCTGATTTTTTTGACCTGTTGGCGGGCTTGAAAGCGGAGGATTTTGAACCCGCCTCCGCTAAAGCTACGGCGGGTAAAGCAGGCAAAACAGGAAGTGTGCTGTATCAGATCCCACAGCAAATGCAGCTCCAGGTCCCCATCAAATGTACCATCCGGGTTGCCCTGAGTGAGGAGGAAATTCTGGACAACCTGGTGCTTGATAAATTTCTGAAAGTCCGGTCCGGGGTAGATATCTCTGATGTGATGAGTGCAGCGCTGGTGGACCCGGAAGGTGGGATCTTCAAAATTTCTTCCCTGAATGCACGCACGCAACTGGTGCGGGACTCTGGCTACACGGAATGGAATTTCAATGTCACTCCACTGATGGAAGGAACGCACCAGTTGCTGGTAAAGGTGTCCATCATGGAAATTGTACCTGGCTTTGCCGAGCCCATTCCAAGGGAGGTATCTATGATGGAAACGGTCACCATCGTCACCACATCTTTCCCTGCCGGGGCTTCTACCCGGGAAGAAGTCTCTGCCGCCCCGTTCAAGCCCAGCGGTCAAACCTTTGCATTCCAAAGTACACCCACCACTCCAGGTAACTTTGAGATCCAATACTCCAAAGCCATCGAAGCACCCAGTGCTCCGTCACCCGCCAGCGCGCCAGCTTCAGCATCTTCAGGCAACCGTATTTTTCGGGCTTGGGCCTTGTTTTTTGCCTTTCTGGTGCTTGTTCCGGCAGCTACCTGGGCCTTTGCTCCAGAGATCCCTGCCTGGGTAAATGCCCATTATATTCAGGGGACACCGGAGGCTTATACTGCATTCATTAAAACCTATCCCAACAGCACACGCCTTGAAAAAGCTTATTTTTTAAAAGCGGAAACCAGTGGTCGCCTGGCGGATCTGCGCGCTTATCAGGAAAAATACCAGCAAACTGGAAAATACCAGGCGAAGATCCAGGGCAGAATTTCTGCGCTGGAATCCAGATCTTTGGAAAACCTGCGGGCGCGCCCGGAACCCTCCAATATCCGGCAATTTGTGGTAGATTTCCCCGAAAGCGAACGACTGAACGAAGTAGAGGCTGCGGTACGCGCAAAGCCGGAAGTTTTTCAAAAAGTACAGCCCATGCTGGAAGATGCTTATCTGAAAAAAATGGAAGCAAACCCAACGGATTTGCAGTCGGATCAGTTCATTCAAAAATTTCCGGAACCCATACAACGGGAAAAATTTGAGCAGATATTGGAGAAAAAGCCCGGACTAAAAAAGGCAGCAAGAGAAAAGATGCGCAGGCTGGAAGAGGCCCGGAATTAGTAGCGATTATATGCTCTAAACAGCTTTCAATTGCCGCGCATTTTCTTTAATTTTGCAACATGTTTTACCTGCTAAATATACTGAAGCTCCTTCACCCTAAGGACGTTAGATTCACGCAAAAAAGTCGGTTAGAGCATGTAAAAAGTGCTGTCCGACGGCTCCGGAATGCACTGGGCTTGATGGTCCTGGCAATATTGATCGGAACTTTTGGATATCGGGTCATTGAACAGGTGTCTCTGTTCGACGCTTATTATATGAGCCTGGTGACCCTTTCAACTGTAGGCTTTGGGGAGGTCATCGAATTGAGCCATATCGGACGCGTTTTCACCTCCTTTCTGATCCTGTTTAATATTGGCTTTTTCGCCTATGCCGTATCTACGGTGACCAGCATTTTTGCAGATGGCGAAATTCACACTTTTTTTTCTGACTTCAAAATGATGCTTCAAATCCAAAAATTGCAACAGCACACCATCGTTTGCGGCTTTGGGCGACATGCCGGGGAGGTGTGCAAAGAGCTCTCCAAACAAAAACTTCCCTTTGTGGTCATTGAAATGGATCCCGAAAAGATCGAAACATTGCGTCGGGATACGCCTTATCTATTTTTCAGAGGCGATGCAACCCTGGACGAAGTTTTGATGGAAGCAGGCATTGAAAGAGCTACTGCGCTGGTCGTAACCCTGCCCCTGGACGCAAACAATCTGTTTATCGTCCTCTCTGCCCGCCAAATCAATCCCGGTCTTAAAATTATCAGCCGGCTCAATAATGCTTCCGATGAACTAAAACTTCGTCGGGCAGGCGCCAACCACGTGGTAATGCCTGAGAGAATCGGGGGGTATTACATGGCCACCCTGGTGAATAAACCTGACCTGGTTGAGTTTTTTACACTGATTTCCAACATGGGAACGAGTCATGTGGTATTTGAAGAAATCCCGGTTGCCCGATTGAAAGCGGAATTTCAAAAACGATCCATCGCCGACAGCGGTATTCAGACCCTAACCCGGGTGCCGATCATGGGATTGCGGCATCCGGATGGGCAATATCAACTCAACCCGCCCATGGAAACCATCCTGGTGCCTGAAATGCAGATCGTGGTGCTGGGCGATGCCGAGCAGATCAAGGAATTTTGCGGGGTGGTGTTGTCCTGATTTGGGATTGTTGTAGGCTGGACAGCCCGGCCCGGATAGGACTGGAAGTCTCCGGTTGATTGGTATGGGTACCTTAAAAGGGGGTACGCTTGGGAAATGCCCGATAAGGCCAGACCTACGGACTCACCAAATGCACCCCGATATTGAAATACAAAGGATTTCCCAAAGTATTCAGCATTGCATAAGTTTGTGAACCTGTGAATCCACGGAAAAACTCTTTTCCATCGTTAGGCAGCGCATCTGCATTGAACGACCAATTGTATCGCCAGCCTACCTGTGCAGAAAGCCAGATAAAGCCGGTGATCTGGCGCTGGAACTCCACACGGGTGCGCATTTCACCGCGCCGGATCTCCAAACTACGTTCTGTATCCGAAAGGAAATCCATTCGATAGCTTTGTCCCTCCAGTTCGTAGCCTACGAGCATCAGGCTGCGCGGGTTGAAAGTGCGGCGAAAATGTGCGCGAGCCGGGAAAAGGATTTCGGTACCCCATTTCCTATTGGGAGAGGTGTAGTTGAATAAAACTACTGGAATATAATTCATTTCACCCACCCGATACGTTCTGGATATCCCAACGCCCCATTGCTTTCGATCATTGGGACGACGCCCCCAGATGGCCGCAGCAGCGTAGCGCGTATAGCGCAGGGATTGCATATTGCTGAACCTATCATTGCCACTGATATCTGCGCTCCCCTGGAACAACAGAAAGCTGCGTTCTCCAAGCGGCTTGAAAAGGGTGGTATTCAAACCCATCGTGCGTAATCCCGTCTGATCCAGTTCCCGAATCAAATTGGCTGCACCAGCTCCGGCTTGCAGATCTTTTATCCGGTAATTCGTTTGCCAGTAATTGGCGCCTAATTGCCATACCAGGCTATTTTTGGAGATCACCGGGATATTGGCAGTAAATCGCAAGCCTCCAACAAAGGTAGCAGTGGCGGATTCCGAAACCGGGGCCTGATCCTCCGCTGCATAACTGCCAAGGGGGGACATGCGCATGTCATGCGCCAGTTGGCCGTCATATTGGAGCGAAATAAATCGCTGCGGACTCTGGTTGAAGATCTTGGGGCTGCAATATCGCTTTGCCTTTTCGTCGGTAAATTCTACCTGGTCATATATGCTGTAATCCTCTTCCGGAGCAGTGGATGAAGTGTCCACCTGGGCCTGTGCTCCCATCGCACAAAGCAGCATAAGCAGAAAGAAGAAGGCTCTCTTGTTTATGGATACCGACATGGAGGCAATTATTTGAGTTTAACGCGTTTCCACACGTCCGTCCTGCCCAGGGCTTTTACCCCAACGTAACCGCGGATATCGAGTGTGTTTTCATCCTCTGCCTTGACCACACAGCGGTAGGTAGAGCCGCTTTCCGGATCGTAAATGGTTCCGTCAGTCCATTCGCCGTTTTTGTGGACGAAGTCTTTCAACATACGGTATCCCTTGAGTGGCACGCTGCGCATGGATTCGTCAGGATTGTTTTTATCCACCTTTGGTTGCTTGGTCTGCGGATCAACAGGCTCGCGCAGCCAAACGATTTTACCGTAATACTTGGAGCCGATTTTTTCAACTTTAACCCGTGCTTTGCCGTTGCTGGGTTCCCAAAGACCAATTAGTTGGTCGCCGGCATCCTGGGCAGAGGCCGTCATAGTGGCAATAAGAAGGCTGCAGAGGATCCACAAAGATTTCATAGACAAATGATTTAGCGGTTAATGGTAATTTGAAACTCAAAAATGCCTTTGAGGTGCATATCCGGCATCGTGTCTTTTTTTATGTTGATGTCGGCCACAAAGGTCATGGCCGGCTGACGAAGAAAAGCGGCAATTTCTTTTTGATGCTGTGCAACCTGTAGCGAAAGTGCAGTTTGTCCTTCCGGCACCGGATTTAAGACGCCTACTTTTTGCATGTCGACCTGCTCAGAGGCCAGATGCAGCGTGATCTCACTGATCAGGCTGGAATTCATACTGTCGGGCAAGCTGAGGGAGGCTTTGACCAATTTGGCATCGGTCACATCAGTCATATTGGCACCTTTGGACTTCAACCACGCTTCAAGGGCCTGCTTGAACTCCCCCTGGGCGGTGTTGGAGCCTTCCATAAGTGGGCCGGAAGCTATCAGGTCTACTTCAGTGGTGCTGAATGAGATAATCTCCTTTTTGGCACAGGAGGCCAGTAAAAGAAGAGATAAGGCGAAGCTAAGTAGTAACACTTTCATATTTGGAAGTGCAAATATAAAAGCAAACAGCAAAACAATTAAATTGTTTTCGCATAAGATGCTTTCTGGAGGATGCTTTGGTATGCCTGTGCCAACGCACATTAATCCTTCTTTTTTGTAAGCGTCGCCTTGCCGGGCGGTTTCACCACAAAGCGTTCTGGTCGGGGAGGCAGCATTTCAGGGCGGAATTCGAAGTGCATGGTATCATAATGGAACCACTTGCCGCCCCAGATAAAGCCGTGTCGTTCGAAGATCTCCACAATTTCAAGGGGCACAGAATTTCGCCATTGCAGGTTTATCTCTACCGAATCAATCTGCCAGTTGTCCCGATGGTCCCATTTCCAGTATTCTGAGTGGCGGGTATTAATGTCGATGGCAATGCCAAACGAGTGCGGACTCATGCGGTTGGTGCCCAGGATAGGTCGCCAGTTAAAGGTTCCGCCGATGTCGGTCACATAAGGGCGCAAATGCGGCCGGGCAGCCAGTTCATTGGCCACGGCTTGCAGGTGTTTGTGCACGCCATTGACGGAAGTCACCCAAATGCGTTTGGTTCGGCCCGTTTTAGCCGCAAGCCAGATCACAGGTACCAGATGGCTTCTTACCTCGGCCTCCGTATGCCCGTACATTTTCATAAAAAACTCCTGACAACGCAGGGTTCCGGGGTCGCAATTGTAGCTGGGTGTATCTACCAGAATGCCTGGCTCGTAGGGCAGTGCATTCAGGTGATCCTCCAGGTCGGTCGAATCGAAAGCCTGTTCTTCCGTTTTCACCAATCCGTCGTCATACCTGAATTGGGAGCCGTCTTTCCAGAGGACGTGGTTGTCTTTATAGCCGGTCAGGTGTTGCGGATAGGCTGCCAAGAGGCGCTCGATGCCCGGCGGTACGGGGCTGGCAGGTTGTGCATAGCCCTTTAAACCATTGAAGCAAAGGAGAACCAATATAATAAAACGCATAATACCGGGGTTCAAAAAGAGCGTCAAAGATAGGCCTGCGCACGGAAGATTTTTCGCTCTATCAGGTGTATTTAGGATACCTCGCAGACAAACAAGCAAGCATTGCTCGCTCTGTAGGAGCCGGCAGTTTATGTTTTTTGGGGTAGGTAGGGGAATAGCTGACTTGACAAAAAAGTATCTATGTTTTAAAAAAAAGCGAATAATAAAATATTATTTTGTAAATTAATTTTATAAAAAATTATATTTTATTTGTTGGTAATTCAGGGATATTCCTCATTTTTGCCCTGATTGATCTCAGAAATTATTGAAATCGCGTTAAGTCTTTATTCACCAACTTAAATTTTTGTATGAAGCAATTTTTCTCCACTATCTTGCTTTGCCTGGTGGTAACGGTAGGCGCAATCGCCCAACGTTCCATATCAGGCTTGGTAACCGACCAGAACGGCGAGCCCCTGATCGGAGCAACGATCGCCGTAAAAAACACCAGTACCGGATCCGTCACCGATGCGAATGGTCGTTTTACCATTCAAGTATCAAAGGAAGATGCCGTGTTGATTGTATCCTATACAGGCTATGCCACACAAGAAATCCCACTGGGTGCGAACAACTCCGTTGATGTTTCCCTTAAGGAAAACGACAAGGTAATGGACGAAGTGGTGGTAGTAGGCT
>JBILHS010000155.1:0-10206 GCA_044350425.1 Saprospiraceae bacterium
GATGCCGTGTTGATTGTATCCTATACAGGCTATGCCACACAAGAAATCCCACTGGGTGCGAACAACTCCGTTGATGTTTCCCTTAAGGAAAACGACAAGGTAATGGACGAAGTGGTGGTAGTAGGCTACGGCAGACAAATCCGCAGCACACTCACCGGTAACATCGCCAAAATAGACAATAAGAACATCAAAGGCATGCCTGTGGTGTCTGTTGAACAAGCGATGCAAGGTCAGGCTGCCGGCGTTTATGTGGAAAGCGTAAACGGTAAAGTAGGCGCTGCAGCGCGCGTTCGTGTACGTGGTATAGGCTCCATCAATGCCGGTACCGAACCGCTTTTTGTGGTGGACGGCATTCCACTTTCCAAAGATGCCAGAAATACTTTTGGTGCTGCCATGAACCCGCTCGCAGATATCAACTTCAATGATATTGAATCTATTGAAATTTTGAAAGATGCGTCGGCTAAAGCCATTTATGGATCTCGTGGCTCAAACGGGGTAATTCTGATCACTACGAAATCCGGCAAAGCGGGAAAAAGCCAAATTGAACTCGACCTTCAATATGGCTTCAGTCAGCCTACCCGCAAACGCGAGTTCCTGAATGCCGCTGAATACGTTGATCTGTTCACGGAAGCCGCTAATAACTCCGACGATATTGAAGGGGTTCCATACACTGATCCGGATTCCTGGTCCACATTTGTAAACAACCGCTTTTTCCGCTATTCTGGTCGCAACGACGACTGGATGCAAAAAATCGACAAGACCAATTGGCAGGACCAGGCATTTCAGGATGCTTCCATGTACAATGCTACACTTTCATTTAGTGGCGGTAACGACAAAATGCGTTACTATTTTAGCGGCAATCGCGGATTAAATGAAGGCATTCTGGTGGCCAATCATCTGACCAAAGACGGTGCGCGACTGAACCTCGACTTCAACGCTACCGACAAGCTTAAAATGGGCGTCAACATTTCAGTGTCAAGAACAGACACCAGAACAGTATCCGACGACAACGCCTTCTCCACCCCAATGCAGTTAGTGGCTATGGCACCGATCACACCGATGCGCGATGAGCAAGGAGTATTGTACGACCGGCCGGTTACTACCTACTACAATGGTTTGATAGACGTGGAGGACGCTTCACGAAAAGTGCTAAGCAACCGTACTTTGATCAATCTATTTGGAGATTACAGCTTTACCAAATACCTGTCACTCCGTGTGGAGGGTGCTGCCAATCTCTATGGCGTGCGTGATGAAGCCCGTTTCGGTGTACGCACTGATGTAGGTAACGACTCCAATGGTTATGGAGAATCCGTTTTTGCAGGAGCTACAGATTACAATACCAACGCAGTTTTGCGCTGGAACAAAGATTATGATGTTCATAACCTGGGCTTTGATCTTGGAACCGAATATTTTGAAAGTACCAATAACCGCACACAGGTGTTCGGGGAGCAATTCCCAACGGACGATCTGAAAACCCTGGCCAGTGCCGCTATTATTACCGGTGGTACCAGCACGGAAGATAAATTCAGCTTCCTTTCCTACTTTGGCCGGGTTCGTTACAATTACGATCGCAAATACCTGTTTAACGCTTCTCTTCGTACAGACGGTTCCTCCCGTTTCGGAGCCAACAAGCGCTATGCCGTCTTTCCAGCCTTTGCTGCCGGTTGGGTACTCAGTGAAGAAGATATTCTCGATGGTAACTCCACATTGTCTTTCCTGAAAGCACGCGCCTCCTGGGGACAAAGCGGTAACGCCGATATCGGCAATTTCCGCGCATTGGGGCTGTACGCTCCTGGTAGCTATAATGGTGAAAGCAACTATGTTCCTGAACAAATTGCCAACCCCGACCTTACCTGGGAAAAAAGCACTGAGTTGAACTTTGGTATCGACTGGGGTTTGTTCAGCAACCGCATCAATGGTGAAATTGATTATTATATCAAAACAACCAATGACCTTCTCCAGCAAGTGCCCATCCCTGCTACTTCCGGCTACTCCACCCAGTGGAGAAATATCGGCGAACTGGAAAACCGCGGTTGGGAATTCACCCTGAACTCCAACAACCTGGTTGGTGACTTCAAATGGACCACTTCTTTGAACCTTGCTTTCAACAAAAACAAAGTAATTGCACTCGCTGACGGACAAGATATTATTGATGATGGCGGAACCAGGTATGCCAATGTGGTAAAGGTGGGCGAGTCAATCGGTGTTTTTTATGGCGCTGAATATGCTGGTGCAGACCCAGCCAATGGTGATGCCCTTTGGTACACCAATGCCACAGACGGCTCTGACCCGCGAGCAACGACCAACGACTTCAATGACGCCAATTATGTAGTGCTGGGATCACCGCTGCCTGATATGATTGGCGGTATCAGTAACACATTCTCATGGAAAGGCTTGAGCCTTGATATTCGCTTCCAGGGACAATATGGCAATGAAATCCATCGCTCCGGCGACGTATTTATGGCATGCAACGCCTGCTGGTTCGATAATCAGACACGCGATCAGCTGGATCGCTGGCAGAAGCCTGGTGATATCACGAATATACCTGAAGCGCGTCTGGGCTATTCCAATGGCGATATTGGTCGGAGCAGTCGCTATATTTCTGATGGATCTTTCCTCCGTTTGAAAAACATCACACTGGCTTATGACATCCCAACCAACAAGTGGATGCGCGGTGTACGCAGCTTGCGTGTGTATGCAACAGCAACCAATCTCCTCACCTTCACCAATTATGAAGGATGGGACCCGGAAGTGACCGCTGACTTCCTGGCCGGCAACACAACTTATGGCATTGATTTCTATTCCGCTCCTCAGCCTAAAACCATTGTTGGCGGTATCAGAATCGGCTTCTAACTTCAATTAAAATCTTATCAACAATGAAAAAGCTAAAATATATGCTCTTTTCAGGCCTTCTGCTCCTGGCAGGCGCCTGTGACAAAAACCTCGAAATTGAGCCGCTGCAAAATGTCAGCGAAGACCTGGCACTCGACTCAGATGCCAATGTTAAACTTGTACTGCAGGGCGCATACGATAACATCAGTAGAAGTGGTATGTACGGCGGTAATCTGTTTCGTGATGCCGAATTGTTAGGCTCTGATGGGGAAATTCGTTGGGTGGGTACGTTCTCGGACCCACGCGATATCATCAACCATGACATGGATGCCGGCAATGCTGATGTTGAAAACACCTGGACAAGCGCATACAGGACCATCAACAATTGCAACAATGTTTTAAGTGCCGTAAACATCGTGGTAGAAGCAGACCGGGATAGGGTAAAAGGAGAGGCCTTGTTTCTACGATCCGCATGCTATTTTGAGTTGGTTCGCCTGTTTGGTAAACCTTATGTTGCCGGAGGAGCAAACACGCAACCCGGCGTACCACTGGTACTCACTCCAACCCGGAGTATAACGGAAGAAAGCTATGTGCGGAGAAGTACGGTAAGCGAGGTTTATCAGCAAATACTGGCCGATTTAAATGATGCCATCGATGCGCTGCCTGAGGATAACGGTGCGTATGCAAACAAGTTTGCAGCCATCGGAATGACTGCCAGAGTGCATCTGATTCGGGGAGAATATCAGGAAGCCAGAGCACACGCTGTTCAAGTCATTGATAATTCCGGCTATGCTTTGGTTCCCGACTTTGCAGACCTCTGGAACCAGGACGAGGATACAGACGAAGCGATCTTCAGCATGCAGGTTTCTGCTCAGGATGGAACCAACGAGCTGGTAACATTCTTCTCTATTCCTTCATTCGGAGGTCGTGATGGTGATATAGAAATTCAGAACAGTCACCTGGCGCTTTATGACGCCAATGATGAACGGCTGGCCCTGTTTTATGATGGAAATGGAGCAATGCGCACTGGAAAATGGCGGGATCAGTATAAAAACATCCCAATCATACGTCTGGCAGAAATGTATTTGATTGCTGCCGAAGCGGATGCACGTCTGACAGGAGATGGGGCTCAATATCTGAATCCTGTGCGTGAACGTGCCGGACTTGCGCCAATCAACCCGGCGCTCTTGTCGGATGTGTTGAAGGAGCGCCGCAAAGAGCTGGCTTTTGAAGGTCACAGAATTCACGATATCAAACGTACCGGTGGTACTGTAGATGGATTGAATTTTGATGCTCCGGAACTGGTTTTCCCGATCCCTGCCCGTGAAATGGAAGTGAACCGGAATCTGGACCAGAACGACGGGTATTGAGATTGATTCTCTGAATATTTGGAATAGCTCTGTGCCGGATATCTGGCATGGAGCTATTTTTTTTCGCCCCGTCAGGTGGTCCTTAAGTCATATTATGGTGGAGGAGGTGAAGGATTCTCTGCCGATTTGGCCTTTATGTTGAGCAAATAAAGGCCCAAAACCACAAAAAAGACAAAGGAATATTTCCCCCAATTACTTTGGCGAAATCCCTCATACCCCATGAAAGTGTAGAAGTCATTCAAGATAGTACTTAGGCCTAAAAAACTAAGAAAGCTTACGATTATTTTTTTCATTGTAGTACCCGTTTCACCCCCCCACACAAATAAACTATACCCAATATTTCGGTTATGATTTATTCATGTGGGGAGTCGATTTACAAAAAGATTTGTCTTCGAATATTTTTAAAAACTAAAGAAGAAAGGCAAACATTGAAAAGCTACTGATGTTATGTTTTATCATCAATCCTCCAGAATGCTTTCCCCATTCAAATTAGTGGTCAGCACCATGCTCATATAATCGAAATAGGGCCGCATGGCCCGGAAGGTATGGGTCACTTCCTGCAGAAATGAATCATCCGTTACCGCCGCGTCCGTAAAATTCCGTTTCACAACAAAGCTCTTTTTGCGGAGTAAGTCGATCGCCGGGTGATCACGGTCAAATCCCTGTGGCGCAGTTTTTAATTCCTCTCCTTGTAGGATATCGAAATATTTTCGGAAGTCTGGATCGGCCATGATTTCCCGTATCGGCCGGTCGTCGATGGCGAATTCGGCGCGGATACGCTTCAAATCTTCCGCATTGGGTTGCCAGAATCCTCCGCCGACAAACGACCCGCCCGGTTCTATCTGGAGGTAATACCCGCCCCGGAGGCGTTTGGTGGCCCGGCTGAGGCCCAGGCCGAAGTTGTTTTTGTAGGGCGACTTGTCCTTGGAAAAACGTACATCGCGGTAAATGCGGAACAGGGTTGCGGATTCCAGCAAATCGGTTTCGCCCAGCGCATTTTCGACTGCCCGGGCAAATTGTTTCATATTGTCGAGCGCCGGTTCATAACGGTCTTTGTTGGCCTGGAACCATTCGCGGTTGTTATTGGCTGAGAGGTCTTTTAAGAATTGGAGGGTGGACGCCTGGATCTTCATGTGGTCGTGAAGTATAGATTAGTGTATTTGTAGTGGAGGTATCTTGGTAGCGTTTCCGCCCCGTAAGGTGTTCACCCAAGCAAACCAATGCAGTTCCCCCGCCGCGCCAGGGTCTTTTTTTGACCCAGCGCCACTTCCGTGAGCACCCAAGCAAATGTACTAATCATTCCTTGGCGACCTTACGAATATTACGTTTGCGGCAACAAATTAAAACGGTCTAACAGATAGAACAAAAGCACTCCAGCAGCATGGTTCCTCAGCTTGGAACCTTGCTGAGACTTGGGTATGAGATGAATCATGATGGTGGAGGAGGTGAAGAATTCTCTGCCGATTTGGCCTTTATTTTGAGCAAATAAAGGCCCAAAACCACAAAAAAGACAAGGGAATATTTCCCCCAATTACTTTGGCGAAATCCCTCGTACCCCATGAAAGTATAGAAGTCATTCAAGATAGTACTTAGGCCTAAAAGACTAAGAAAGCTTACGATTATTTTTTTCATTGTAGTACCCGTTTCCCCCCCCCACACAAATAAACTATACCCAATATTTCGGTTATGATTTATTCATGTGGCGAGTCGATTTACAAAAAGATTTGTCTTCAAATATTTTTAAAAACTAAAGAAGAAAGGCATACATGGGCTTTGGTACTCACGGAAGTGGCGCCGGGTCAAAAAAGACCCTGGCGCGGCGGGGAAGCATATTAAGGTGGAGGGGGTGAAGGATTCTCTGCCGATTTGGCCTTCATGTTGAGCAAATAAATAGTCAAAGACCCAAAAAAGGCAAGGGAGTATTTTGTACCATTGCTTTGATGAAATCCATCATTCCCCATGAGAGTATAGAAATCATTGAGTATGGTACTTACGGCGAAAATGGCAAGAAAGGTTCCTATTAATTTTTTCATTTTAGCATTCGTTTTAAAACCCCACACAAATAAAAGGTACCCAATATTTCGGGTATGATTTATTTATGTGGGGAGTCGATTTTTAGTAAGATTTGAAGATAAATCTTACTAAAAATCATTAGAGGGAAGGCAATCAATTGAAAAGCTGTGATATCTATGCTTCTGGTAAGTACTATCCATTGCTGACCTTTAAAGCCCCATAGCGGCGCCTGCACTCCAACCAGACGCAGAAAGGAAACCTTGCTGAATTCGTCTATCCTGCCCGGAAGGTTGAACACCACCTGGACTATTAGCGTCATCAATTAGAGCTCCGGCCCAACCATAAATATATCCCACACAATCAGCTTGCAAGATAATCCATCCTTGTGAACCAGTTAATGTGCCGCTTCCTCCTATGAATCCACTGGGATCATGATTTGCCCAATACATAGATGTTGATTTGAGCGTTTCTAAGGCTCCACGGGCCAAGGTTCCTTGACCAGCTGGCCAATTCAACTGATTAAATGCGGAAAGTAAGGCTATGCTTTTGCTATGAGTAAGAGCGCAAACCTGTGCTTTGGTTAAGCCCGAAACATTTGTTGAAAAAAACACTGATAGGCTATCGATGAAGTTCAACTCGACAGTTGTTAGGTAGGTAGTAGCAACACTTGAAGTCCGAACCCTGCTTAGATAGGTTAAGATTCTAGCATTGGTTTGAAACATATCAGACTCAAAAGCTATTTGCAAAGAATCCCGTGCAAATGTTTGATATCCGGTAGAAAAACTCAAGGATTGTGTTGCCTGGAAAAAGGAGCAGAGTCTAAATAGTAAACTATCCGTAAATGCTCTCGTACTTGGAAAAGATTGTGCGAAATTGAAGGTAGTTCTTAGATGCTCCAGACCCGCATTGTGTAAACTCCCAGCAGAGGCTGCAAATGCCATTGGAGTGGATCGATCTTGAGCAATTAAGGGGGTCTTAGCAATTAAGGGGGTATTCGAATTGACAACTTCTTCTTTTTTACAAGAAGAAGAAAAAACAAACAAAACAAAAATCCACAAGCCTACTTTTAAGAAAGGGAACTTCAGTTCAAAAGATGGTTGTGGTGCGGTGTGGTGCAATACTTTGTTAATCATAATAATTTAGAATTTAAATTTTAAAAGTAATACTATTAACAAGGATAGTTTTAATTTGTTTAAAAAAATAAAAAATCTTTTCACGCCGCACTTGTGTTAGATTTTAACATCCTTTTCATCAAATGAAATGCCTTTAATCTGTAAATCGGATAATAAGATTTTTTTTCATGCATTGCACGGTCTTCCCCAAACTCAATCCCATACTTTTAAGTGTCAATACCAATCACAGCGCTGCGCTAAGGTCTTTTTTTGACCCAATGGCAGTCAAGACGCGCAAGGGGTGTGGGAGCCCCCTTGATATGCCAGGAAAACCCATGCCCTGGCAGTAAATCTTAAATCTTAAGTCATCAATCGGATATCGTAAATCTCAATCTCCCTCCCTTCCCACTGCCTTCATATACTCCAAAACCATCTTGATCTCTCCATAGCTGTACTTTTCTTCAAAATGCGCCTTTGCTTCAGAGCTGATCTGGGTGTTCTTCTCCCGAAAAAACTGCTCGATCTCCTGAACAGGCTCTCTTTCCATGATCTTGAAGACATCCAGCTCGCCTAAACCCACAAAAGTAGCCAGATGGCCTTCGATCGTACTGCGGACAAAGCCACGCTCCTGTGCAATTTCGTCTATGGTTTTGCCGGATTTAAACATCTCGAGGCTGAGGGTCTTGGTCTCTGTTTTGGCTGGTTTTTCCAGCGGAATTTCAGGCAATTGATCGGCCTCAATGTGGTGCTCCACACAATATGCCTGGATCATGGCAATCAGCTCTTCCCCAAATTGTTTGACCTTGGCTTCGCCGATGCCTTTCACTTTTTTCAGGGCAGCAAGGTTTTGCGGGAGCAATTGTACCAGTTCGAGCAGGGTTTTGGTATGCATGATCTGATACCGCTCCAGTCCGGCTACTTCAGCCAGATCTTCGCGCCACTGTTTCAACTGAGCAAACAAGGCCGGATGTGGCGTACTGACCGGGATGAATTGCTGGCTGGATGCCTGAGTGGCAAGCGCAGTTTTCGCCACCCGAAAATCCAATTCAGCATCGGCTTTAGCCCGAAGATATAAAGTGGCTGAAAAACCACTTTGGACGTTTGAAAAACAGGCATTTTTTACAAAGATCTCTTTTTGTAGCCCCTCCAGGGTTTCCTGAGCCACTTTTAAGACGGATTTATTGTCGGTCAGAAAGTGGATACCTCTTGCTGCAGGCAACAATTCTTTGCCCAGTTTTTCACCAAAATAGGCCCCCGCCTTTTGCAGCCGGGCCTGCAGTTCCTGGTTGTCTTCGGGTAAAGTTGGCTCTGAAAAATACTGCGCGATCTGCGGTTTAAAACGTTCTGCCAGCGCAAAAACCTGTTCGATCGCCTGTGTCTCCATGGCACGAATGAACTGCCCGGCCTCGGGATGCAGTGTTTTTTCGTGCTCCAGAAACACCCGGTTCATTTGAGTAAACTGTCGGCGCAGTCGGCTAAAATCAAACAACTCCTGGATCAGGGATTGCTGAAAATCTGCTTTGGAACGGCTCAGATGTGCCTCGTCGGGAGCGTTTTTATCGGCTTCATCCGTGTAGGTTTTAACGACCTGATCGGTACGGACACTGGAAGGAACGATCTTCGAGCGCAGCACAATGCCTTCAAAACTTTTACAGCGGCTCAGCGCCACATACACCTGTCCATGCGCGAAGGCGGCCTGTGCGTCAATGATGGCACGCTCAAAGGTCAATCCCTGGCTTTTGTGAATGGTAATGGCCCAGGCCAGCTTGAGTGGATATTGGGTAAAAGTGCCGAGCAATTGCTCCTCAACCTCTTTGGTTTGTTCGTTCAGTTTGTATTTTACGTTGGTCCATTCAGCGGGTTGTACTTCGATGTCTTCACTTTCTCCCGGACAGCGCACATAAATCACGCCCTGCCTGAAACCAGTTATTTTGCCGATTTTGCCATTATAAAAACGCTTTTCCCGGTTCATGTCATTTTTGACAAACATCACCTGAGCGTCCATTTTACATTCAAAGAGTTCATCCGCCGGGTAAGCAAAGGCAGGGAAATCGCCTTCAATGGTCGCCTTAAAGCTTTGTTGCTGTTGTACAATGGCCCTCAGTTTCTCCCCATTGATCTCCTGGGCAGAAGCATTGTGGGCTGTCAACGTGATGTAAGGCTCGGCCTCTGTAGGTTTGAAATTTGCTACAAAGCGGCTATTGAGTAAGGCCAGCACCGCGTCGTCCATCTGATTGTTCCGCACCTTATTCAGCAGATCAATAAACGTAGTGTCCGATTGCCGGTAAATATGTTTCAACTCAATGGATACCGGGTCACTGCTGCGAAGCGCCTGACTACCAAAGAAGTACATGGTTTGATAATGATCGCGCAGGAGATACCATTCTTCGTCTTTTACAATGGGCGGCAATTGATGCAGGTCGCCGATCATCAGCAACTGCACACCGCCAAAGGGTTTGTAACGGTCGCGGTACCGGCGTAGCACGTCATCGATCGCATCCAGCACATCGGCGCGTACCATACTGATCTCATCAATGACGAGGAGGTCCAGGCTTTGGATCAGGCGGATCTTTTCGCGGGAAAACTGCCGTTGCCGCGCGGGATCTGCTGTGTTTCCGGGCAAATAGGGCCCAAAAGGCAATTGAAAAAAGGAGTGAATGGTCATTCCGCCCGCATTGATGGCGGCTACGCCGGTTGGCGCTACGATGACCATGCGCTTGGGTGTTTCCCGCTGCACCTGATGCAAAAAAGTGGTTTTCCCGGTACCGGCTTTGCCAGTCAGGAAGATGTTTTTGTGCGTATTACGCACATAATCGAAAGCGAGTTCGAGTTGTGGATTGGTTTGGAAGGACATAGCGTGTTTTCATGGGGTGTTGGTT
>JBILHS010000208.1:0-4652 GCA_044350425.1 Saprospiraceae bacterium
CTTTTTGTCTGGCAATTTCTCTCCTGGGCTGCTATTCCAATACATAAGTCGGAATACGGGTATACCCCAAATCAGGACAAAATCCTGGAGGCTTTGAATCAAAACCTGACCGAAGCAGGCACTTATTTTATTCCGGGGGTTCCTCCCGGCACCAGTCAGGAGGAGACTGAAGCCAGTATGGCGCCCAGAATCGGCAAACCCTGGGCAACGGTCAGTTACCATAAATCCATGAGCGATAGCATGGGGATGAATATGTTTCGAGGCTTTACCATTGACCTGGTTGCTGCATTTTTACTGATCTGGCTGCTCTTGAAAATACCCGGACTGAACATGATGACCGCCGTTCAGGCCTCTATTGGCGTGGGCCTCATCAGCTATCTGACCATACCTTATCTCAATAGTATTTGGTTTGAGGGCAACAGTATGGAACATCTTATTGATGCAATTGGTCAATGGGGACTTCTGGGGCTTTGGCTGGGATGGTGGTTGCCGCGAAAATAGCGCTTGATCCAAACTATTGGACATTTTGACATTAGATGTTGGACTGCACGCTAAAAACCTGAAAATCATGCACTTGCAGAATCGAGTCTAAGGTGCAATGTCAAAATGTCCGATAGCCTCAGGAACGGATTTCCTGTTTTAGCGCTCAATGCCCGTACATTCGCACGCGTTTCCGGTTTTGCATTTTTCGGTTTTATCTTTTACCCCATAATACACGGAAACCGTTTCTATCTGTATGCAACGTTTCCTTTCGGTTTTCACCTTACTGCTTTGCGTTTCAACCACATTTCTTTCTGCTCAGACCACTGGCATCTATCATATTCTCAGCCGGGATCAGGAGTCGCTGCAATGCCGCTGGGACCTCATACAACAGGCCAAACATGAAATTCTATTATCTACCTATTCTATTCACGACGATGCGGTGGGCCTGGGCACCCTTCAATTATTGATCGAGGCGGTCGAACGTGGGGTCTCCGTACAACTTTTGGTAGATGCCTATGACAATGGCCTGCCTGATTGCCTGTTTACCTATCTGGAGGAGCATGGTGTACAAACCAAAGTTTTCAACGTGCTCAATCCTTTTAAATTCCGAACCATCGTAGACCGGATGCATGGTAAAATGATCATCACCGATCAGCGAACCTTAATTGTTGGGGGTCGGAATCTGACAGAACGATATTATCAACTGGACACCACCATCAATTTTCTGGACCGTGAGGTTTATGTTGTTTCAGACAGCGCAGCCCAGCATGCGCGGCGGCACTTCAGAGAGCTATGGAATAATCCTAAGCTGAGTCACCAAGAGCAGGGCAGATTATCGAATGCACAAAGGATCTGCTGGAAAGAAGCTCTGGAGCATGGCCCGGAAATTGGGAAAAAAAGACTTCAAATCGCTCCGATTGGTCTGAAAGACTGGGAGTCCGGGGCCAAAAAGACCACTCAGCCCATACATTTCATCCACGATAATTATATCTATAAACATCCCCGGAAAGGCCGCTATTGGCGTGCAAACAAAGACCAGCAGGCTGCCCGTGAGTTGATAGCGCTGATCTCTAAGGCGCAAAAAACACTGGATATTGAAAATGCTTATTTCATGCCTACCCGACAATGGAAAAAGGCCCTTAAAGCATGCCTGGAGCGCGGTGTAAAGGTCCGCTTGCTTACCAATTCCAGTTATACCAATGACCTTCCACTTGTTCAGGCCATCTACCTGAACCGACGAGCCTGGGCCCTCCGAAATGGGATAGAAATATGGGAATATCAGGGCGTCAAAATGTTCCATGTCAAAGCCATGGTGATCGATGACCATATCGCGACGATTGGCAGCTATAACCTGGACCTTCTTTCGCACAAGTATAACTCTGAGGTCATGGTCTGGGTAAACGACAAGCGTATTGCAGCTGAACAGGATCAGATCATGAATGGTGTACTGAAAAAATCAATCCGGGTTGGCGGCAAAACCAAAGCATCCCGCAAGCAACTTCCTCCACCCACACGCATCCAGCGCAAACGACACCATCAGGTGCAATGGTTGAGGTATACTATAGCGCCCATTGTTGGTATAATAGCCTGAGGCAAGGCTACATTTTGGGTTTGTATCGCTCCACCACGTTTTTGATCTTTGGAACTGTTTGTAGATACGCAAAGATCGCATCAACCTCCCCGTCTGACAAGGTAGTATGCGGAAACATCGGGTAATTCTGTGGCCCGCCCTTTGGATTTTTACCGAATTTTACTGCATCACGGAATTGGGCTGCTGTCCAGTTTCCTATGCCTGTTTCTTTATCCATCGTGATGTTGGCAGAAGGCACAACTTCGCCTTCAAAATTGAGCATGGGGTTGCCACCGCCGTAAAAGCCGAGACTTTTTTCGGGGCTGAGCGGATCTTGTTTGGCAAAATCGGCCGAGTGACAAGCGTAGCAGACACAAAGTGCATCGGCGGTATATTTGCCCAAAGCAACCTGATCGGCGGTATCAGGAATGGCGATGGGAGCAGCTGGTAAGGGGGGAGGTACAAAGGCAAAATGAGACAAGAACTTGATGAAAAGGTTTGGCTTATTTGGAGGGTACTCCTGTGGTGCGGCAGCAAGTAGCGGGTCGTCGGAGCGCAGCCAGGCAATTATGCTGTACAGGTCTTCATCCGCCATGAGCGGAAATTTGGGCATGAATGGCGGCGACCACCGACCATCTTTATGAATTCCTGTGCGAAGGAGATAGTAAAGTTCTCCGTCGGTCCATGCGCCAATGCCATGTTCCTCGTCGTGTGTGATATTTAGAGAAGCATATACGCCAAATTCTTTGGGAAGGTCGGGCATTAGACGGCCCGTGAGTTTGCCTGTTTTATGGTCTTTGTGGCACTCATTGCAGAGCAAACTGGCAATTTTTGCGCCGCGTTCTACCCGAATGCTGTCGGGAACGACTTTCAGGTTAGCAATAGCAGGTGTGGGCGCAAAAGTATAACTCGGGATACCGTCGAAATAAATATAGGCGACTCCGATCCCGAGGAGTAAAACAAGCGCCCCAACCCCGTAAGCAAGGATTTTGAAAAAGCGTTTCATAAAAGCTGGTCGTTTTGCAAAGTGAAAAAATATTACTTGTTGTCAAAAACAGGTCGGGCAAAATTAAAAAATATTTTTACACAGCAATACGACCGAAATAAGTTTTATTCTTTCTAAAATCAGAACATTCTGACATGAAAGTATTGCATGAAACAATGTTCACTGGGCAAGCGCTAAGTCAAACCAACTCAATTTCAAACAGCCCCAGTGAAATTCCCGAGTAATGACTAGGCAATGTAGCGGGATCAGAAGGACGTACGATGCCTATAAACTCAAATCCATTTCGAACGTACACTTCTTTCAGCTTCAGGTTGTCGCTCCAGGTGTCGAGCCGGACGAATTTTTTTCCCAGCATTTGACCGTGTTGTTTGGCCCAGTCAACAATGGCGCCCACAAAATTCTGGCCTCTGAACGCCGGGTTGGTGACGATACGGTGGAGATAAACGGAGGGGTCGGCGTCTTTTTCTCCCCAAATGGCAGGGTCGGAATATGCCGTTGCAAAAACGCAGGCGATCTGACCATCTATGACAATTTTCCATTGCCTCCCTGCTTCGATTTCAGCTTCGACCATTTTGGGGTCGAAGGGCAACCAATGCAGGTGCGACACTGCTTTTTGATGGGCAATGGCGTCGTCGTAGCGTTCAAAAATGGCTGTTAGATCGTGGATCGTACTATTGAGTATTTCCATTGAAATCAATATTATTGGTTTTGCTCAAGACCTCGGAGGTTTCCAAAACCTCCGAGGTCTTGAGCAGTAACGTACCTTAACCTTTCCGTATCAAAACCACCGCGGCCAAAATCCCCGCAATACTCAACGCATGGATCAGCTGAAACTGCTCACCGTCCAATATTCCCCAGCCAACAGCTACTACTGGAATAAGGTAGGTGGTCGAACTGGCAAACAATGCGGAAGTCTCTTTGATCAGTTTATACTGGATCATTTGAGCGATGGCCGTTCCAAACACGCCTAGCGTCATCAGTGCCAGCAAGGGCATCCATTGGATCTGCGGGGGCTGATAATTTGCAAGGTTGGGCAAAAAAGCAAGAAAAAAGGCCAAAAGTCCGGCAATGGAGACGGTTACGGTCGATAGAACCACTGATGGAATATGCGACAATCGTTGTTTGATCAGGTTGATGTTGAAGCCATAGCAAGCTGCTGCTACCATGATCAGCCCGGCGTGCCAGTTAAAAGAAATGGCCGCATCAGAGCGTTCGACCGCCAGCATTACTGCACATAAAAGACCGTGTCTTGTCCTGAAATAGCTTTACACAAAACACACATTGTAAAGCAATGGTCAGGATTAAAAAAGTGAAGCGCCCAAACCGGTACCCGGATGAATTGAAGCGCAAGATTGCGCAAGAATATCTTTCAGGTCGATTCAGTTATGCGATTGCTGCCAATCAGTACCGGATAAATCCCCGTATCAATCGTATCCAGCAGGGATACGATCCCGCTACAGCGATCAAAAGACATCCATTTTACATGGTGCTCTCCGTAATGATCCAGCAGCCGACTCCCGTCCTTGGAGACAAAAAATATATTACTATTGGAAATCAGGGAATCCAGCAGCGTAAACCACTCCGAAGAAAGTT
>JBILHS010000156.1:0-10189 GCA_044350425.1 Saprospiraceae bacterium
AAGCAGGGCCAAAATCGTTACCAGTTAGCATTTGTTCTAAGTTCTTCCAGATTTCTAAAAGTGGAATGGTTTCTTTGGACGCTTCTTCATATTTTTTTATTCCTGCCGCTGTCAAATGGTATTTTTTACCCTGTTTTAAAATCAGCCCTTCATTGCGTAGCCAGGTCAAGGAAGTGCTCAACTCTTTTTCAGTCGGAACAGCATGATTAATTCCATCCGCAATCATAGAGATTGCACCAAAACCCGCAGGTTCTTCTTGAGAAGCCAGAGCTGTTGCCAAAAAAATCCAGGATATTACTTCATGCTCTGTCATTGGTCTGATTTTTTGGCAAAATAATGGATTTTAGGGCTGAGTTTGCTTGGTGTGGCGGCTAGGACGGTCCACTTTGCGTTCTGTTCAAGTTCCTTTTTCGTTTAATTGCAAAGCGTATTTGGATTAATACTCCAATTAATGCTCCAATAGTAAGAAACGGAGTTGCATGGATAATACCTTCCGGTAAAAAAGGCATATATTCCTTTAAAAAGGTCTTTGAGTATGAAGCTGTCGGGTCAGCTTCAAGTCTAATATTCCTTTCCCACTCTGTAAAAATGCAACCTCCAGTAAGGACAAGTGAAAAAATCTGTCCAAATGCACAAACAATGAATGCCACAGCAAAAAAGTCCTTCTTGTGAAATTTGGAAAACCTGCCTGTAAACAATGCAATGGCACCAGCTACTGTAATTCCAACTACAATAGCATGTAGAATTAAAAGTCCATTTGCTAACCAAATTTCTTGTTCCATTTCTATTATTATATTATACCTTTTTTGCATTACCGCCAACCAGAATGCATATGCGCACTCCCCACAAGTAACTCCAAAAGTACAATAAAGACCAGAATCTCCGTTAATTTGCCCCACAAACACCCTCTCATGCGCTTCCTACTACTCCCCCTCCTACTCCTTCTCACCCAAATCACCCAGTCTCAAACCTGCAACTACCTCGCCTACGACGGCTTTTCCTACCCTTCCAATACGCCCCTCGAAGGCCTACAGGGCGGAACAGGCTGGCAATCCCCCTGGAACGTACAAAGCGAAAACACTAATCTGCCCGGCTTTGGAATCGAAACCGCGAGTCCGCTGCAATGGCTGGACCTGCAAACTGCCGGGAATTACACCACAGGCGGACTGGCTTACCTGACTGCCGGACGCAGATTGAATACCAGCTCCGGCGGACCCTTCGCCAACTGGCTGACACCCGACGGAAGCATCGGCAAACCCGGCACCACGCTCTGGGCCAGTATTTTGCTCCGAAAAAATCAGAACAACGACGAGACGGTGGCCGCCCTCTGGCACGAAAGTAACCTGCAATGGTGCGAGGGCTGCACCTCCAATAAAGTCGCGGTCGGGTATTTTGGCGCAAGCTCGAATGTGGGTGGACAGGCCCGCTGGACGCTGCGCATTCAGGATCAATATTATCCGACTTCGGTGCCGATGGTGCCCAATGAGACGGTATTGCTGGTTCTAAAATTTGAATTCCTGGCGGGCGCCACCACGGTCTCCCTGTTTGTAAATCCTACGTCTCTGGGCAATGACGCGCCGCAGCCTGCCGCAGACCTGATCCAAACGACCAACACGCCGGTCGTGCTCCGCAGCCTGGCGCTTTACCTCGGCAATGACCCGGCCAGTGCGCAGGCCGATGAGATCCGCATGGGCGCTACGTATGCCTGCACGGTTCCAGATCCCGCTGTGCTGGTGAACCAGCCGCCCAACGCGGCTTTCAGCATGAGCCCGCCCACGGGCATGGCGCCGCTTCAGGTCACACTCGATGGCTCCGCGGCGGTCGATCCGGATGGAAGCATCGTGTCCTACAGCTGGAATTTTGGCGACGGCTCCCCGCAGGCTTCCGGACAAACGGTGTCGCATACCTTCACGGCCACCGGAACACTCACGGTGACTTTGACGGTGACCGACGATATGGGACTGCAACATTCCCTGTCCAAAACAATCACCGTGCTCAATGCCGGTGGTTCGTTCTCCTGCCAGCTCGGTCTGGTCAATGAAAAACTGGCCTCCTGCACAGGCAATGACGGCCGATTCCGGGTCACGAATTACAACAACATTCCACTCGAGCTCAAAAACAGCGGCGGAACCACGATCTCGCCCGCAAGCGGGAATCCGAATCTTTACGACAACCTGGCCCCGGGAATTTATCAACTTACAGCGCAGGGCGGGAACGGTTGCCGCGATACGTTTCAGGTGCACATCCAACGCGACAGCAACACCTGCCCGGGCTGGACGCCCGAGCCTTGTGCCATGAAGATCGGCGTGGGCATCGAAGGACTGGCGTATTATTCCAAAGGCCGCCCCTTCAAGGACTTTTTCAAATCCTGTGGCACCTGGATCACCTACGACCCCAATCCCCCCGGCGGAAACTTTGTCTGGAATACTGAAAATCAGGCACATATCCCCACGAATATAGATGGATATCCAACGCAGGTTCCTTTCACAGTGCCCAACGGGAGCGGACAGAATTTGCTCCGGGGCATCATTTCTGCCATTGGATTTATCCCGAAAGATGTGCCCCTGAGACTGATTTATGAAGGCGTCGGCACCTTGCAAATGCAGGGCGCTGTAACCGTTACCAGCAATCAGCCCGGCCAGATCGATTTTGTGATCAACGATGAAGGGAATATCTTTTTCAACCTCACGGCATCGCAGGCGGGCAATCCGGTGCGCAACATCCGGGTGGTGGAACTGAGCAATGTGGATACGTATGAGTCCCAGCCCTTCCGGCAGGGATTTCTGGACAAATGTGCTGAATTTAATACCCTGCGATTTATGGACTGGGTGCAAACCAATGGCAGCCGACAGGTAAAATGGGCCGACCGGACGCTTCCCAACTACTACTCACAGGCAGAAAGCCCGAACGGGGGACTGGCATATGAGTACATCATTCAAGTAGCGAACCAGTTGGACAAAAACATCTGGGTCTGCATCCCGCATCAGGCCGACGACGATTACATCACGCAAATGGCAGCGATGTTCCGCGACGGGCTCGAACCCGGCATTCAGGTCTATCTGGAGTACAGCAATGAGGTCTGGAACTGGATCTTCCCACAAGCCAATTGGGTGGCTGAAAACGGTCCGCAGAACATCAGTTATCCCCGGCGATATACCGAGCGGGCCACGCATGCTTTTGGGATCTGGATGAATGCCTGGGGCAATCAAAACACTCGCCTCCAAAGGGTACTCGGCACCCAAAACGGTTATGACTGGATCACGGAGGAGATTCTCGCGCAGGCTGATCCGGCGCAATACGATTACATTTCACCTTCCTGGTATGTCGGCCTGGATCATGGCTCCAATGGCATGCCCAATTTGCAGGCGCTGGGTGCGGCAGCCACGCCGGAAAACGTGCTGGAAAACGCCAACAACACCTTTCTGAACTTTTATCCTCACTGGGAAATGGTGTACCGGACCGCTAAACTTTACGGCAAAAAAGTGGTGAACTACGAAGGCGGACAGCATTTTACAGATTTTACCATACCGCCCTATATCCAGTCCATGTACGACGCGCAGGTGCACCCGGGCATGTACACCCTGTACAACCGCATGCTCGACAGCCTTCGGCGACTGGGCAGCGAACTCCCGATGGCTTTTGTGCTGACAGGCCCCTGGCAGAGTCAATACGGCTCCTGGGGACATATTTTCGACGATGATGATGCGGCGCCCTGGAATGACCGACCCAAATTTCAGGTACTGATCGATCAGATGGCGCAGTGTGTGGAGACGCCCAGCGGTGTCAAAAATGTCGAAAATTCAAGCGGCGTGGCGCTTCGGGTTTTCCCGAATCCGACCCGCGGCGAATTTCGTTTAGCGGTCCCGGAGGCGTGGTTTGGACAGGATTTTCAGCTCCGGGTGAGCGATGTATTGGGAAAGATTTGGCTTTCGGAAGCGCTCGTCAACGATCAGATCATTTTGGGTGAATCCTGGCCGAACGGGGTTTATTGGGTAGAGGTTTTGGATGCCTTGGGGCGGAAGTTGGGAGCTTGTCGGGTGGTGAAGATTCGGGGCTGAGGGCTTTGTCACTTTAGCCGCAGAGCGGCTTAACGTCGGTAGAAATCGGATAATAGCATAGGTTTGGAGGTGCAGAGCACCGTAACTCCTGGCGAATTGTTCCGGTGCTCTGCACCTTCCCGACTATTCATTGAAAATTACTACCGACGTTAAGCCGCTCTGCGGCCAAAGTGACAAAGCAGAATTAAGACAATGACCTTGTCCTTTAAGAGCTGGTGCGCGGCCAGGATTTGACACAGTTTTCTGAACACGCTACGCCTTCAAAACTTCCAGCAACGCCTCGGCTGCCGCTTCAGAAGAGGCCGGATTTTGGCCCGTAATGAGCATACCATCTTTTACTACGTAAGAAGCCCAATTGTCTTTTTTAGAATAGATGCCGCCTTTGCTTTTCAACTCATCTTCCAACAAAAAGGGAACTACCGCAGTGAGTTGCACGGCTTCTTCTTCGGTGTTGGTAAATCCGGTTACGTTTTTTCCTTTTACCAGAGGCTGGCCTGCCGCATCTTTTACATTCAATAAAACAGCGGGCGCATGGCAAACGGCAACTACCGGCTTTTTGCTGCTCCAAAAATGCGAAATCAGTTTGATCGAATCCGCATCCGTGGTCAAATCCCATAAAGGTCCGTGTCCGCCAGGGAAAAAGATGGCATCGTAATCATCCGAAGACATCGCTGATAACAAGCTGGTTTTCCCAAGCAGATCTTGTAAATCCTTGTCCGCTTTGAAGCGAATCGTAGCAGGAGTTTGATTTTCAGGGGTATCGCTGGATGGATCTGTGGGCGGTTGTCCGCCCTTTGGCGAGGCAAGGGTGATGTTGGCGCCCGCATCCAGAAATACATAATACGGTGCTGCAAATTCTTCAATCCAAAAACCTGTCTTTTTTCCTGTATTTCCCAGCGCACTGTGGGAGGTAAGGACCATTAAAATTTTCATTATTTACTGTGCTTAAAGTGATCTTAATGATTTGAGTGATGCAAATGCTTGATTTCAAAATGATTGAAAAGCATACTGGTTCAAAACCAATCTGTGTTGGCTATATTAATTATTTAGCAAAATTTAAGCTTCCACAATCATTTTTCCAATATTATCCCCTTCAAATAAACCCAGCAGTGCAGCAGGCAATTGATCAAAGCCCTTCACAATAGTTTCCTTGTATTTGATTTTACCTTCTTTTACCCAGGTTGCCAGGTGCTTAATGCCTTCCCCAAATTCACTTTGGTAATTGCTCACAATAAAGCCCTGCATCAATACACTTCTGGTTAAAAGCATTGGTTGCAGGCGTGGTCCCATAGGTATTTCGGTGCTGTTGTACAGCGCAATTTGTCCGCACAATACAATCCGTGCATGGAAGTTGATATTGCTGATCACTGCATCAGAGATTTCTCCTCCTACATTGTCGTAATAGATATCTACGCCTTTGGGACAAGCCTCCGCAATGGATTTTTTAATATTCGGAGTCGTTTTATAATTGATGACCTCGTCAAAGCCAAATGCTTCTTTCAGCAATTTCACTTTTTCATCGCTGCCTGCTATTCCAACTACCCGGCAACCCTGCAGTTTAGCGATTTGCCCCACCACAATTCCAACCGCACCGGCAGCACCAGACACCACCACGGTTTCGCCGGCTTTGGGCTTGCCGATATGCATCAAGCCAAAATAGGCTGTAAGTCCGGGCATGCCTAGTATGCCCAGGTAATAACTTGCAGGCGCTATGGTAGCGTCTACTTTTATTAACTCAGTTTCTGTGGCAACGCAATGCTGCTGCCAGGGCAGATTGCCGGTAACCACCTCATTCACTTTAAATTGGGCTGAATTACTTTTTATTACTTTAGCGACGACTCCGCCAGCAATGGGTTTTCCAATTTCAAAAGGCGGAGCGTATGATTTTGCATCATTCATTCTGCCTCGCATATAAGGATCAACGGACCAAAACATGGCTTCCAATAATATTTCCTTATCCTTGATTTCAGCGAGCTCTATATTGCTGGTCTGAAAATTTTCCAGGACGGGTTTGCCCTTTGGTCTGCTGGAAAGTGTGATTTGCTTAGTGGTCATGCTAATTAAGATTTTAAGATCTGATTTTGAAAGGCACTTGTTAGGAGGCGCGCTACTGTACATTTTTGATTTGTATCAAGAGGCTGTATCACAAGTCTTTTGCCCAAGCTTAACCCCAAATTATAATCCTTTCGAGCCGATAAACCTTCCAGGTTTTAAAAACATGCCAGAAAAAACGAAGTAATCTGTGGTCAGTTCTGATTGAGATTGACTTATAAGACAGACTCTTTCTTTGGGCTAATATCCAGAAGTCCAATTAAAAAGGATCGCTTAATTCACTCACCCGGATCAGTTTTTTATTCACAAATTCATCCATACCCAATTCAGAAAGTTCTCTTCCATAACCCGAGCCTTTGGTTCCGCCAAAAGGCAGGTCCGCTTGCGTCCAGGTTGGGTGATTGATAAAAACCATTCCTGTATCGATTTGGTTGGCCACCCGTTTGCCTCTTTCTATATCCTGGGTAAATATGGATCCGCCCAGGCCAAAAGGAGAATCATTGGCCAGATCGATGGCTTCCTGTTCATCTTTCACGGCAAAAAAGACGGCCACCGGCCCGAAAAACTCTTCATAATAAACCGGATTTCCCGGCAACATGTTGGTCAGAATGGTGGGTTGCATAAAAGCACCAGGCCTGTCAACCCTTTTACCCCCCAATAGAATTTTGGCACCGCCCTCCACTGCTCTTTGCACCTGCGCGGCAATTTGCACGGCCGCCGCCTCGCTACTCAGTGGCCCTAATTGTGTAACGGCATCCATTGGATCGCCAACGACCAATGCAGCCAGTTTGTCTTTAAATTTTTCCAAAAACTCCGCTGCAACACTTTCAACTGCAATAAAACGCTTCGATGCTACGCAGCATTCACCGTTGTTATTTATTCTGCCCACCACAGCCCATTCTACAGTTTTCTCCATATCCGCATCTTCCAAAACAATAAATGCGTCACTTCCACCCAATTCCAAAACAGATTTCTTCAGATACTTACCAGCCTCTGCAGCAATACTTGCACCGGCGGCCTCGCTACCGGTGAGTGACACCCCTTTAATTCTTTGATCAGATACCAGGGCCGAGGCTCTTTTGCCAGAGATCAGCAGATTGGTATAAAGACCAACGGGCGCGCCAGCCTCCAAAAATATTTCTTCAATAGCGATGGCACATTGCGGAACAATGGAAGCGTGTTTTATCAAAATGGTATTCCCGATCATGATATTGGGTGCCGCAAATCGGGCTACCTGATAAAAGGGGAAATTCCAGGGCTGTACTCCAAGTAAAACACCGATGGGACTATTCCGGATGAATGCCTGTCCATGGGTCGGATCTAATATTTTGTCTGCCAGAAAACCTTCGGCATGGTTGGCATAATAATCGAATATTTCTGCGCTTAATTTTATCTCCCCTTCTGCCTGTGCAAGCAATTTGCCCATTTCCATGGTGATCATTTTAGCGAGGGCTTTCTTTTTTTCTCTCAACAAGCCAGCCACTTTGTGCAATAGAGCAGCCCTTAGCTTGTAGTCCGTTTTTTTCCAGTCTTCAAAGGTGGCGACAGACTTTGCAACAGCTTTATCTACCGCTTCATCCGTCATTTCGGTGAAACTTTTCTCTACGGTGTTGGTTGCCGGGTTAATTGTTTGAATGGCCATGATGTGTTTTTAGAGGGCAGTAGCGCGAGGCACCATGTTAGGTACCTGAAAAATGTGCCACAAAGTTAACCCCCCAGGCCAACCTTCTTTGTTACACAATTAATTTTAAAAGTTGTAAGATCACTTGGTGCGTAAGGTGCATGTTTAGCATGCTAAAGCGACCGAAGAAATTGTTCCGCAATATCCAGATGGTCCTTTTGCTTCGCTTCTGACATTTTATCAAAACTGCCGATCAACATGCCCAATCTTGGATTTTGCAAAAAGAAGCTCCGATGTGTATGCATGAACCTCCAGAACAATCCGTCCCACACTTTTTGCCATTCCCCTTTTTTGTAATCGCTCATTTTCATCAGATAATTACTGCCGCTGATGTAGGGTTTGGTGGCCATCAGACCTCCATCGGCAAATTGGCTCATGCCGTACACATTGGGCACCATGACCCAATCATAGGCATCAATAAAAAGTTCCATAAACCAGCGGTACACTTCATCCGGGTCAAATTCGCACAAAAGCATAAAGTTGCCCAACACCATCAATCGTTCAATGTGGTGACAATAACCTGATTGCAGCACTTTTTTAATGGTACTATCCACCGGCTCAATGCCCGTGGTACCCTTCCAGAACGCGGGCGGTATCTTTCTGGTAAAACCCCAGTAGTTTTTGGTCCGTTCGGCGGTCCCTTTGAGTTCATAGACCCCCCGGATAAACTCCCGCCAGCCGATGATCTGGCGAATAAAACCCTCCACTGAATTGAAGGGAATTTCGTGACTGCCGGCGTAATGCAACGCTTCATCCACCACAAATTGAGGGCTTAGCAGGCCGTTGTTCAGCATCGGAGTCAAAATGCTGTGATTTAAAACCGTTTCATGGGTTACGATCGCATCTTCGTAGGCTCCGAATTCAGAAAACCTGGAGCTGAAAAACTCCTGGAGCCAGATCTTGCTTTCAGCATGCGTGGTGGGGTAAATAAAATCAGTATTTAAGGCACCATAATTATCCGGAAAATATTGTTGGGTATAGGCGATCGCTTCTGTGTTAAAATCCGTGGACTTCAAAAACTCCGTTTTGGGAGGCGTTTTGCCTTTGGGGTATTTCAGGCGATTTTCATCATCAAAGGTCCATTTTCCGCCTATTGGTTTGCGGTCTGCTTCCACCAATATATTTCTGCTTTGCCGCTGGTGTTTGTAAAAGTCTGTCTGGAACATTCTTTTCCTATCCGAGAAAAAAGCAGCGATTTCGGCAGAAGAATTTAAAAACATGGGCGTCGGATTTTTGACAAGCTCCATGTGCTGCGCTTTAGCGGAATTATTGATCCGTTGCTCGAGCCAGTTATCCGTGGTATCGATATATGCAAAGGAATCAATCCCTTTTGTTTTCAAATAAGGAATCAGCTTTCTGACATCGGATAATTCATTGAATGCATCGATGTATACTACTTCAATATTTTTTGACTGCAAATACTGTGCATAAAACTTCATGCTCGCTCTGTGAAAAGCGATCTTCCGTTTGTGAAAATTATATTGTCTGAAGAAAAGCCATTCTTCGACCAGGTAAATCGTGCTACAGCTGGATGCGAGTGAATTTTGCTCAAATAATTGATGTGGAAATAAGATGCCTGTTTTGTTCATTATTTTGCTGGATGACCCTTCATTCTATGCTTAATATCTTTTCTGCTTTATTGTTCCAGAGTACGATCCTTTGCTCCAGACTCGATGTGATGATCCTGTTACCGTTTTTATTCCAGGACACCCCCCAAAGATAGTCTTTAGACTCCCCTTCCGAGATGAGCTTACCCTTTGCGTCCCAGATTCTTAATGCGTCGCTTGCGGTGACCAATCTGTTTCCACGGGCATTCCAACTCAAATTTCGGTACTCACCTTTGCTGATATCTATTGATTTTAGCAGCTTACCCGCTTCATCCCAGTATTGCAGTAAGGATTTGGTCTGATCGTGCCCATAGTCGCCTGTAACAAAAAACGTCCCCGATTTATGCCATGCAACGCATAACATCAGCACTTGTTCCGGTCGGTGTTTTATGAACTTTTGCAGATTTCCCTCGATGTCAAATAACATGATTTCCTCAGAAACGGCAAGCAGCACATTTTTAGCCGGATGCCAATCCAGTGCGGTGATGCTGCGGGTATTTTCATGCTTAAACTTGCTTATCAGCACCCCTTTCAGATCATAGATCCATATTTGTCCGTCATTGTCGCCCATTGCTAAAAACTCACCCGTATGGTTCCAACCCATTCCCCTGGCGCCTTCGGGAGAAATTCCGTTCAACTCGATTTTTTCATTCGTATCCAGATTTAGCATACACGATTTGTCTTCCGAATTTTGTGTTGCTACGGCAATCAAATTTTTGGATGGGTGCCATTTTACACGTGTGACGGTGCTTTTTATAGGAAAAGACCGGTAGGGCTTAACGTCCTTTGCG
>JBILHS010000055.1:0-37184 GCA_044350425.1 Saprospiraceae bacterium
TAACTATGTTAAATGGCCTCGTTCGATTTTATAATATCCTCGAAGGGGCCTCTCTAAGATCGTAGCATGTCAAAGAACTCGATAAATGAGTATATACCATAGGTTTTTAAAACCTGGAAGGTTTATCGGCTCAAAAGGAATAAAATTTGAGATTAAGCCTGGGCAGAAGACTTGTGAGACAACCACGATGCGGCACTAACTTCACAAATGAATGAATTTAGCCGTCCATGGATGGCCATTCCCAGAATCAACTGAGATGAAATAGACGCCTGGGTTCCAATCTTTCAGGTCGAATACCAGGCTGGTTTCTGATAAAAAGGTTTGTTTTTCAAAAACAACATGGCCCTGAATATCGGTGATCGAAATCGCCAGGTTTGCGCCGGTCAGATCAGCCAGATCGAGCGTTATTTTGTCAGAGGCTGGATTTGGGTATAAATGCAATCCTGCGTTCGAAGGAACGGTTCCGTTTTTCCGCAAAATCAACTGATTGATTTTAAAATCCCAAACGCCCCGTGCATAAGTGGCAAAGCGCACGGTATTGGAATTTTCCAGATATTCCACATCATGAAAATGGGTCAAAGGAGCAGGATCTCCGTTTAAAACCCACCATTGGCTATCGCTCAAAACGTACACAAAAGCGCCAATATCCGCGGCAGCAAAGACAAATCGCCCCGTAGGATCGAAAGTAAGTGCATTTACACGGTTGTCTTTGAGTAAGGAAAGATCAGGACCCTGGGCAGCACTCATGGTTTGGCCATGCTGAGAAATACGCCAACAGGGCGTATTGGCGCCGTACCCTGCCCCACCCACAAACACTTCCCCAGCAACAGTAGGCGAGACCGCGATGTAACGCGGCCAGATTTTATCTTTGGCAGCCGTGTTTTTTTGCCAGCTCTGACCTTTGTTGAGCGACCAGAAAAAGACGCCATTCTCAGTCATCACGTAGATATGATTGCTGTTGAGGGGCGAAATTCCAATGGCGCCGATCCGGCCACCACCAGACGCTGATTTGAAATCGTAATTTCCGTATTGTTGCTGAAGTGGCAATACCTGACCCGGTTGAAGGTTGGCGGGTGATTTTAGACGTACCAGATAACTCCCCACCGGCGCATTCGTGATGTATCCGGCAACCAAACACTCGTCCGGGGTGGCCGGATCAGCCTTGGCTGGTAATTCCCAGTATTCAGAATCGTAAATAGGTTGCCAGTTGGCGATCCCTGAATTTTGAATGCTTGCAGCATTTTTTACGTAGTTGCAGCCCGAGCCCCACCAGAAACACCAAAAACTTTTACCCTTGTCTCCACTGGTGACTTGCGTAACATCCCCTCCCCACAGGTAGTCAAAAGGTGCGATTGCAGTGGGGGCAGTAAGGGTATGGTTGAAATTAAATCCGTTGTCCTGCGTACCAATATACATTCGATGCTCCGCCGTATGGTCAGAGGCCATCTTATAAATCTGCGTATTCCCCAGATTTTCAGCGCCTAAGGGATTGAAGTGGTCTGTAGCAGGATCATATTTAAAGAAACCACCGTCGGTTCCGATAAATAGGTCGAAAAGGCCCGTGTTTGGGTTTTTTACAAAATTCATATCCGGCACATCGCCATGGTAGCCCACATAGCCACCCAGATCATGGGGATAAACCCAGTTTTGACCATTGGAGGAACTGCCTACGATCCAGCCGCCTGCATACACTTTACCGGGGTTGGAAGGATTGGTTACGAATGCAAAATTAGAAAAAGGGGAGAGCAAGCCATTTTCCAGCGTACCCCACGAAGACCAGGACACGCCTCCATCGGTGGATTTATACACGAGGTTCTGGCCTCCGCTCACTACCCGGACATAAAAAGTGAATGGATGCGTCGAAGACTCCCGTCCGCCGGTCAGAATGGTCCATTCCGGGAACGCCAGATTGCTGATCTGACCTACCTGAGCAAACTGGCCGTTGGATGCGATTTTTATAAATTTATTTTCAAAAACGGTATAAATCGTATCAGATTTCTCAATTTTCCACATGTCGCAGGTTCGATCGCGATCGCCAGCCGAGAGATTGTGGCTGTAGTGCAACGAAAAATGTGCACCAAAATCAGTAGAACGATACAATTGCATTTTGGGACTTCCCGATGCATCGGAGCGAATCAAATGATACACCCGGCCACCTGCATCGGCCATGGTTCGTCGGTACCAGACTGCATTGGGCAATCCTTCCGGGGTATTCCAGGTAAGACCTTCGTCGTCGCTGTATTTCAGATATTTATTTCCAAGATTTTGCGCGTCCCATCCACCCACCAGGATGCGGTTGTTTCCCTGTGGAAGCCTGACTACCTCCATGCGGGCATCTACCCCACGGGTGAGCGGGTGGTGGTCATTGAGACATTCCCAGTTGTTTCCGGCCAGTGTTCCACGGAAAAGATAACCCCCATCGGTGAGCAGGTAAATAAGATTTTGGGCGTATAACACCTCCGATGCGGTGACCCGTCCGGGTATTTTGCGCGGTCCTTTTTCAAGCCATTCGCCCTTGAAGGGTCCATAAATCTGGACGTCGCGATCCTTAGCTGCGGCAGGGAGATAGAAGTCCCGAAACTGCTGCATGGTATTGGCCTGCCCTTTGCGCCAATCAAAGCCGAGTTTTTCCCCATGGGAAACAGCCTCACAATCCGGTGGCAGGAAACGCGCTTTTAACGCCTCCTTTTTTGCCTCCTCGCGATAATAAAAACGATCACTTTTGGGCGTTTTGACGGGAGGAACCTCGTGTTGCGCAGATCGGTATAAGGCAATACCCAGGGCGAGCAAAGACGCAATCAGGATGGGCAAAGGCCGTAGCAGCCAGACAAGTTTCATGAGACGAACCATATTGAATTTTTATGGCCAAAGATTAGACTAAAAAATCAATATCCGATTCGCCTGCCAAATCTTTTTACCGCCCCAAATGCACCAGCAAAACACTCACATCCGCAGGATTCACCCCGGAAATCCGACTCGCCTGCCCGATCGTGCGCGGACGCGTATGCGCCAGTTTTTGCCGGGCTTCAATGCTCAATCCATGCAGACTGGCATAGTCAAAGTCGGCGTTCAATGCCAGGTCTTCGAGCCGGGTCATGCGCGACACCATTTCTTCTTCTTTCCGGATGTAGCCGTCGTATTTGATGTTGATCTCGGCCATTTCTATAACTTCCTGATCGTAGTTGCGCAGGAAATTGGCCAGCTCAGGCAGCACCTGAGCCATGCCTGAAATATCCACCTGGGGCCGAAGCAGGATGTTGTGGAGTTTTGCCTTTTGCCCGATCAGCGCAGAGTCTACACTTTGCAGGTAACCGTTCAAGGCGTCCGGCAGCACAGATTCCGTGCGAAAAAAAGTATCTATCTCTTTGACCGCCTTGTTTTTAGCATTGACACGGTCCATGCGCGGTTCTGAGCCTTGCAAACCCAATCGATGGGCGATGGGCGTCAGGCGCAGGTCCGCATTGTCCTGACGCAGCAGAATGCGGTATTCTGCACGGCTGGTAAACATCCGATAGGGTTCTTCCGTGCCTTTGTTGACCAGGTCGTCGATCAATACACCGATATATGCCTCGGAGCGTTTCAGCACGAGTGGGGCTTCATTTTTGGCAGCCAACGCAGCATTCAGTCCGGCCATTAATCCCTGACAAGCGGCTTCTTCGTAACCCGTGGTGCCATTGATCTGACCTGCAAAAAAGAGGTTCTTGATCAGATTGGTTTCCAGGGTAGTTTGCAGCTGGGTCGGCGGGAAATAATCGTATTCGATGGCATAGCCCGGGCGGAACATCTTGACGTTTTCCAGGCCCGGAACCAATTGAAGTGCCTTATACTGAACATCTTCCGGCAGCGAACTGGAGAATCCATTGATGTAGATCTCTACCGTATCCCGTCCTTCCGGCTCTACAAAAAGCTGGTGCCGGTCTTTGTCACTGAAGCGATCGATCTTATCTTCAATGCTGGGGCAATAGCGCGGCCCAAGACCCTGGATACGCCCGTTGAACATGGGCGATTTGTCAAAGCCCGTGCGCAGCATATCGTGCACTTTCTGGTTGGTATAAGTGCTCCAGCAGCAGAGTTGGTTTTTAAGTTCCGGAGTATCGGTGTATGAAAACCTGCCCGGTGGGTTGTCCCCATCCTGGATCTCCATTTTGGAATAATCCAGACTGCGCCCGTCGAGGCGTGGCGGGGTTCCGGTTTTCATGCGGCCGGCTTCAAAACCCAGTTCCACCAGTTGTTCGGTGATGCCACGCGCGGCACTTTCACCAGCCCGTCCGCCGCCGAATTGTTTTTCGCCGATGTGAATGATGCCGTTCAGAAAAGTGCCATTGGTCAGCACCACCGTCTCACTTTCGATCTCCAGGCCCATGCTGGTGCGTACGCCACAGGCACGACCGTCTTTGATGATCAGACCGCCCACCATCTCCTGCCAGAAATCAATATTGGGGTTTTCCTCCAGCATCTGCCGCCATTTGGCAGCAAATTGCATGCGGTCACTTTGCGCCCGCGGGCTCCACATCGCGGGACCTTTGGAGCGGTTGAGCATCCGGAATTGTACCGCAGTATGGTCGGTAATGATGCCCGAATAGCCGCACAAAGCATCCACCTCGCGCACGATCTGGCCCTTGGCTACGCCACCCATGGCGGGGTTGCAACTCATCTGTCCGATGGTCTGCATATTCATGGTGGCCAGCAGGACTTTGCAACCCAGATTGGCGGCAGCAACCGCGGCTTCGCAACCTGCGTGTCCTGCGCCCACTACTATCACGTCGTATTTTGGAAACATTTTTCTTAAAAAAGTAGGCAAAGGTACGGATTTACCCCTTTACCAGGGCCTCTTGAAACTCCAACAATGCCTTCATCCGGTTAAAATAGAGCTCTCCCAGCGCCTCACTGAGCTCGATCGCCAGGTTGCGGAGGTTATCCAGATTGGTCTGGTGTGGAATTCTCTGGTATTGATATTCAATGAGATCACCTAAAAAATTGACTTGGATCTTTTCCTGCAACTCAGGTGCAAACACTTGCAGGTCCATGGTTTTGAAGAATTTCCGCAAGGCCGGCACATGGGTGTAATTCAGATCAGAGAAAAGCTGTACCAACTCACCGGAGACCTCGAAATTGTTCTGGCCAAGGAAGTGCACCGTAACAAAAATGGCATGACAAGGTTCGCCACAGGCTATTTTCCAGGCTTTTGCTTCCGAAACAGCGCGGTGCTTTGCCAAAAGTTCGGAGAGGCGGCCGGGGTGTTCTGCCAGCGCATGGGCATAAAAAGCGTGGGTGATCTCCTGGTCGCGTTGGTCGCGGTCCTTTTCTGCAGCGGTTTTTTCTTTTGCCAATTGGCTCAACACCTCATGGGCCCGTTCTTTTTCATATTTCTGGCCGTCAAAGTCAAAGGTCTTGGTGTCAATATTTCCTTCGGCAATGGCGCTGATTATCTGCACAACGTTCACAATCGCATCAATTTTCAGATCCAGATTTTCTTCAAAAAAGGCCTTCATTTCCTGCGCAGAAAGCAACTTCGGTGCGGTATTTTCTTCCAGGGCAACCAGATACGGGTCGGCCATTATGTGCCCATCGTAGTAGTGGTTGTATATTTTCGGGAATTGCCGCTGGCTATCTTCCTGCGTCAAGCTGTTGGCAAAAGTCTGATCATCTATATCGCCGACTTTGGCATCCACATCTTTATAAATATAGCTGGTTAGCTCCTTTTGCCAACGCTCGGGATTTTGAAAAATAGCCCAGGCCGGTGTTTCCACCACTGGCACATCGATGCCCAGGCCCAGGAGTTTTCCCTCCCGTTCATCGGTGGTAGGGTGCGAGGCCCATTGGTTGGTGAATACTACCCGCGTCGGCTGCTGATTTTCCCGGAACTGCTGGTCGATCACTGGGAGGCCCTGGCGCAAGGGAAGCTGGTTGACTGCAGCAAAGTGCGCGGCGGCGGCACGCTGTCCAGCATAAAAATTAAGCGGAGCAGTCTGCGTGCTCAAAAGCTCATTGCATTTATCGATGGTCCGCTGATAATTCAGGGTACCCACCTCTACCTGCCGAAGTGCCTGCGCGGCATTGTTCCCGCCGGCTACACTCGCCGCAATGGCATCCGCGTGGAATTCCATTTCTCTGGAAAGCCGCAGATATTGTCGGTTAATGATAGAATACATCCCCCGCAGCACCCATTGGATGAATTGCACAATGAACACCGCTCCCTGCACCATCAATCCAAAAAACACATGCACGCTGGCAATGGCATCAGCGGTTGCGACCCAGCCATTGTTGCGGTAAAGCATGTTGAAGATCACCTGATTCACATAATAGACATAGCTGCCCAGGCGCATACTCTTCTGAGAAAAGTGGCCAAACTCATGCGCCAGTACTGCTTTGAACTCGCTGCTATTTAAGGAGTTGACCAGGCCCAGGCCAATGTTCAGGTTTTTTCTGGTGGGGAAAAACAAACTCCAGAAACTGGAACTATAAAACACAGAAGCATTCACGTCCGGGATCAGAAACACCTTTTGGGGAAAATGGGTGCCCACTTCCTCCGCTACTTTGCCGATGAAGGCAAACAACTGCGGATCATCACTTTCCTGGATTTCAACGCCATTTGAACCACCTTCATCCGCGGAAGCGAATAAAAATTTCAGCAGGAAAAAGACCACCATGAGGCCCATCATCATGAGGCCCAGGCCCAGGATCAGGCCCCAGATTCCCCGGAGGGTCATGATGATCACCATCCCGATTTTAAAGCAACACCACAACAAGCCCAGCGACAGGCCGACCATTAAAAGGTATGTAAATACGAATGCGATGATGGCGATCACCACACCCCGGACCTGGGAACGAAAAGCATCAGAGGCCTCGGTAAGTCCGGGCGGAACATTGGCTGGAGCAGGCGGGTAGCTTGTGTTTATTTGCATTTGGGTTGATTTGTTGTCAAAGGTAATGCTGGGTTTTCAAACAAACCAGCCACTAATGGAAACCATAAAGTTTTTTTATATTACCACATAGCGCACATAGTTCACATAGCTTGGATGGAGAATAAACTATGTGAACTATGTGCGCTATGTGGTAATTAATGCTATTTATCACCGCACTACCGTCACATCCCCTTTTTTGTAAATTTCGATCTCGCGTCCGCAAAAAGCCACCCTTGCCCACATCTGCCACACAAATACCTGCGTACCGGCCGATGTTTGTTTGAAATTTCCCGCCCAGCCATTTTCAGGGGTTTCACTTCCGAATACCAAATTTCCCCAGCGGTCGTACACCTCCAGCCGGTAACTGAGCAGATTCAGATTTTTCCCAAAGAAGGGTCTGAACAGGGTGTTTTCGGTCAATTCGGATTCCGGCGCAAAAACATTGGGCAGGAAGATCAAAACGGTGTCGCCCTCCGAATCTGCCCAGGATACCTCGCCTTCACTTCGAACCGTCTCGCAAAGGTTGGAGGCTTCGAGCCAAATGGCCCGAGGTTCGCCAATGGTAACTGAAGGGGTTTTTGCGCCATTCCACCAAAGCAATTGTAGCCCTGTGGTATCGCCACCCAGGCTCGGAGTCAGTGTAATCTGCGCACTGTCACATGGGATAACAAAGGCATTGGGCAAGGCGAGCTCCAAGCCCGGAGAGGCAGGTATTTCAGCCGTTTTTTCAAAAACGCATCCGTTTTCGTCCCGGACAAATACGATTTGACTGCCTGCTGAGAGGGATTCAAATACGGGTGAATTCTGGAAAGTAATATTGTCCAGAGAATAAGCGTCAGGCAAACTTCCGCCTGGTAAAACGGAAACGGAAAGACTTCCTGTGGGCGTGTTGGGACAGGATATTTCGGTCTCTAACTCGAAATTCGGACCTGGCCACGATGTTACAAAAATCGTGATGGTACTGTCGCAGCCTTCCGAATTGATCAGTTGGAAAGTTTTGGTTTCTCCGATTTCAATTTCCTGATTTTCAAAAAGATATACCTCACCCGGACACACTTTTTCCTCGCGCAATTCCAAAGAACTTGGCTTTCCAAACACGGTGACGGTCACCACAGAATCGCAGCCTGCCGAATTGGTGAGTATGAAATCCTGTGTCGTGTTCTCCGTAAGTACCACGCCTGCGTAGGTATAAGTTTCATTGTCACATACCCCCACGGAAATGGCCGAACTGGAGGTAGGTAAAATTGAAACCGTTACAGTCACGACAGAGTCACACCCTGCAGAATTCGTCAGGGTGAAATTTTGTATTTGTCCGGGAGCCAAATCCGCCCCTGCATATTGGAAAGTACCGCCGGGACACACGCCTGGATTCAGGGTGGAACTGGAAGTCGGGAATGCAGAAACGTTGACCGTGACTATAGAATCACAGCCCAGGAAATTGCTCAAGGTGAAATCCTGTGATTGTCCGACTGCCAGATCCACACCATTGTAAGTGTAAAAACTTCCCGGACAAGCCTGGGCATTCAGGGTAGAACTGGACGTCGGGAATGCCGAAACGTTGACTGTGACAATAGAATCGCAGCCCAGGAAATTGCTCAAGGTAAAATCCTGCGTTTGTCCGACGGCCAGATCTACACCGTTGTAGGTGTAAAAACTACCCGGACAAGCCTTGGCATTCAGGGTAGAACCGGAAGTCGGTAAAGCCGAAACGTTGACAGTGACAATAGAATCGCAGCCCAGGAAATTGCTCCAGGTGAAATCCTGAGTTTGTCCGACTGTCAGGTCCACACCGTTGTAGGTGTAAAAACTACCCGGACAAGCCTGGGCATTCAGGGTAGAACTGGACGTCGGGAATGCAGAAACGGTGACCGTGACAATAGAATCACAGCCCAGGAAATTGCTCAAGGTGAAATCCTGCGTTTGTCCGACGGCCAGATCCACGCCGTTGTAAGTGTAAAAACTGCCCGGACAAGCCCAGGCATTCAGGGTTGAACTGGAAGTCGGCAATGCAGAAACCGTCACGGTGATAATAGAATCACAACCCTGGAAATTCTGAAATGTAAAATTCTGCGATTGACCCGTAGGAACGGCCGTGCCATTGAACAACGCAGATTGACCCGCGCAAGCCATCAGGGAGACCGTAGCGGTAATGGGCGGACAGGTGTACGCATCCACCAGCAAGCTGGCGAAGACCTTTCCACCACAACCCTTGAGCCCCACCGAATCCGAAAAGAGGACAATTTCCCAAAGCGGACTGAGTAACTGAGTATCGATCTGCACGGTATAGTCCGTCGAAGGCACACTCAGCCAGTCGAAACTGCCGTTTGAACCGGATTGGCCCGGAGCGATGAATACCCCATTCTGAAGCAATTGCACCGGGATTCCAGACACCACCGTGTCGGCTGCATCAATGATCCCGTTGTCATTCACATCCGACCAGACTTGTCCCAAAATGTTGCCAAAGCCATTGTAGAGCTCCACGGTGAGGGGCACACTGGTAGCCTCGCAGCCGTTCAGATCCGTTAATGCTGCCCAATAAGTACCACTTTGCGTTGCAGCAAATTGGTGACTGGTGGCCCCGGGAATAGCGGCTCCTTCAAAAAACCATTGCCAGCTTACAATTTCCGGCAAGGGTGGCAGGCAAAGCGTATCCGGGTTGCAACGTTCATGACAGCCGGAAGGCAAAGCCGAAATGTTCGGGCCGGGGAAGATCACCACGGTATTACTTTGGGCGGAGCAGCCAAATTCATTCACGACCCGCACAAAATACAAGCCTGATTCATCGGTTTGAAGGCTTGGACCGGCATCGCCGGTGTTCCAGAAAATTTGCCATCCGGCTGGTTGCGGGCCGGTATAGGTGATGGTGGAAGGCGTTCCGGCACAGACGTTGTTGGTTGACAGGCTAAAATTGCCCGGAACCGGATTCACGGTCACGGTAAAAGGCGCAAGTACCGACGTGCAACCAGTAGCCGGATTTGTCACCGTTACAGTAAACGTATGCGTTCCAACACTCAAAAGATTATTACGGTCTTCAGAAAAAATCAGCACCCCGTCACTGCCATTGCCGCCGCTCCAGGAGAAGGTATAATTGCCGTTGTCCTGGATCTGGAGGGTCACATCGTCGCCGGCACAAACGCTTGCCTCCGGGTATTGGACGCTTACTATTTGTCCTAAATCATTGACTTCCCAAAATTTGATCGTTCCAATGGGCGCTGGATTCACGTCCACCGTTTTGTCGGGAGGCGAATAGGTACAGCCGTTGCCGTTGGTCAGGGTGACGTCGTATATCCCTTCCTCATTGACCAGAAGTGTCGGCAGATTGGTACCGTCGTTCCAGACATACATCGCGCCCGGGCCCAATGGTGCACTCAGGGTCAGACTGCTTCCTTCGCAAATGGTGGAGGTGGGCGGGAAAATGGTCCCTGAAAATGGGTTTGCTGTGATGTTCACCGCCTGCGTGACGGAAGCGGTGCAGCCATAACCATTGGTGGCGGTCACGGTGACAGGATAATTCCCTGCCGGGGAATAATTGTGGTAGGCCGGATTGGCGCCACTTTGGTTCAAAGCACCAGAGGCCGGGTCTCCAAAATTCCAGGCTGTTTCGATGAGGCCGGTATTGCTGGCCAGTACAAATGCGGAAGCGTTGCCCGCACAATTGGCAAGTGGCGGCGCGAAAGCCGGGGAGGGTAAATTGGGTACCAACACATTTTCCGAATAAGTGGAAGTACATCCGGTGGCAGTGGTGATCGTGAGGGTGGCCAGATAGTTGCCCGAATTGCTGTACGGATAGCCCACGGAGGCGATGTTACTCGTATCCGAATTTCCGGCGGCACCAAAATCCCAGTTCCAATTGCTGATGGTCTTGTCTGGCAAACGCGTGCTTTCATCCGTAAAAAATGTGGAGTCGCCCGGACAAGCCAGTTTTTGAGAAAATTGCGCGACAGCCTCTACATCTACCGAATCGAGCAGGACACATTGCGCGCCATTGGTCATCGCAGCATACAGCACCACGATATATTTTCCGGCATTGGGGAATATAAAGCTGGGAGTGTCTCCGGTCGCACTGCCCAGATAATCACTGCCAGATTCGCCAAAATGCCATACCGCCGAACCGGCCTGATACAAGCCAGCGGTGCTGAGCTGAAATTGAAAAGAGTCGCAGCGGGGCGTTAGGTCATAACTGAACTTGACGTCCCCCGGCTCACATTTCGGGCCGTGGTTGGGATTGTGACAAACGCCACCACAATATTCGAATACACGCACCACGCCATCGTCGGCCGTGCAGCCATATTCGTTGGTCACCACCACAGCATAGTCGCCATATTGGTTGGTGGTATACACCGGCACATTCGCATTGAGCGGCACCCCATCCTGATACCATTCATAGTTAAAAACACCATCGTCCGGCACCAGGGCCGTGATGGAAACGAAACGGGAGTTGTTGCAAAACCCGGTAGGGTCGGAGGTGGTGGCTGTTACATTGGGCGCAGGGAATAGGTCGATTGAAAACTCGCTCGTGCCACGACAACCGTGTAAGTCAGTGACCGCGATGGTGTAGGCCCCTTCCGGAAGATTGATGCCGGGGTTGTTTCCTAAGGAGGTTCCGCTGGCTTTTTCCCAGGCATACGAAACATAAGACCCCGAGACGCTTACCAGGCCGGAAACTCCGGGGCAAAGCCCATCGGGATGGATCGGAATGGGATCAGGATTGGCCCAGACAGAGACGTTGAAACTGGTGCTCAGGCCGCAACTGGTTACCTTCAACTGATACACTCCCGGTGTTTGCCAGAATATTTCGACATTGTTTTTCCCTTGTCCCTGCTTGATGCTGCCTCCACTGGCCGGGATCAGTTCCCATTGATAGTCAAAGCCCTGGTAAAAATCGGCCTGGTAAAAAGCCACCCCTCCTTCACAAGTATTGGGTGGCCCGCTGATGCTGATCGCTGAAGCATTTTTAATGTTCAATCGGGTGGTATCAGATTTGCAACCCAGGCCATCCAGTGAGATCTGGGCTGCGCTGATCCAGTGGGTTGGGTTGGTGTTCCAGATGACGTTTACGGGGTTTCCGGTTTGCAGGGCAGGCGTTCCATTGCCCGTTTTCCACTCTATTTCGTAGGGCGGATTTCCGGGCACTTCGTATTGAAGGGGCGTGCCCGGGCAAACCAGTGTTGGTCCGGAGATGGCCACTGGTTTGGAAGGTTGTTCCGCAACGCTCACTTTGAGTTCGGCATTCAGGGAGCAGCTTTGATTGGGACTGGTGGGCACGGCAAACAGACGATAGTTGCCCGGCCCGGCAGCAGGGGTAAAGTTCAAAAAGGCACCCGTGAAGCTGGAAATCAAGGCGCCATTGGGACCATAAACAGACCAATTGCAGTTTACGTCAATATTGGTGGCGGTTTTGGAATGGTAAACTTTGGTGGAGTTTTCACACATTTCCACCGGGCCATCTATGAAAAACGGCGCCAGAACTCTCACTGGAATCGAGTCCGTTCCACCACAACCAAGGTAGCAATTGTAATAATCCACGATCAGCCAGTGGGTGGGGCTGGCATTGGGATTAGCAGGCCATGCAACTGCGATTTTATTGGTGCCTTGTCCTCGGAGGATGTTTCCCCCGGTAGGCAGGCTCCAGGTGTATTCCGTGCCGTCAAACAGATTGATGGTGTATTCTTCCTCACTATTGGGGCAAACAAATTCGTTTCCCCGGATCTCGGCATTGTCAGAAATGATCGAAATATTGAACACGCTGGCCTGTGGACAAGCCGCGCCTGCGCAGCCCGATGCGCTGAGTGAAATGCTGCCTGTGGGGCCATCGGCCCATTGGATGGTGATGGTATTGTCGCCGGACTGCCCACCCTCAAGAATGCTGCCATTGGGCGAAACCTGCCAGGTGTAGGCGCTGCAACTACCAGAGGTTGAATAGGTTACGGTTTCTCCAGGGCATACCGAGCCCACGCAATCCAGCAAGGGCGGTTCCGTATCCAGGACCTGGATCAGTAAAATACTCGTATCAGCGCAAAGGCAATTGCTGCGCGCGATGAGGGTCACCTGAAAATTGCCCGGGGTAAGAAAGGTATGCTGCGGGTTTTCGGTCGAAAGGATGGAAAGATCGTCGCTGAACTGCCATTCAAAAAGCTCGGCATTCAGGCTTTCGTTTTTAAAGGCCAGGGTTTGGCCTTTGCACAATTGCATCACTGCATTGGGTGTGCCGGGTGGGTCGGTGCTGAACTTCGCAACAGGTTCTTCTAATACTGTCACACAATGCTGACCCTGATAACAGGCTCCCTGACTGCTGGCAGAAAACTCAACCAAACCAGGTCCGGCCTCACCCCAGTTGACCACCACCTCATTCCCATTGACGCTGTAACTCTCGGCGCCGCTCACGATCCAGGTGGCCCCGGAGAGAAAGATAGGCAAAAAGCAAATCACCGGCGGGTCAACGAAGTAGGTAACCGTTGTTTTCGGACAAACCATTTCGCAGGTGGGGGAATTGCCGTTTGGATCAAAGTTGCAAAATGCGGAGTTGCTGGATTGGATGGGAAGGGTTTGCCATTGGGTTGGACCAACAGTATAACTTTCAGAAGCTAATTGGCCCGCAGCATCCTGAATACTAATGTAGTAACCTCCTGGGCACAAGGAAGGGAGAACAAATGATGCCTGGTCTGATGATCCAAAAATATTATTAAAGGCTGAGGATAGCGTGTAATAGTACGGTGCAAACCCATTGTTGATGGTAATTTCAATACTTCCATCACAATTCATCCCGCATCCTCCATTGGTTACTTGTCCGCTAAGCAGGATAGAATTGTTGCCGCCGCCGTTATTTTGAATAGTGTAACAGGAATTGCGCGTACATCCAAGGGCATCCGTGACTGTAATGCAATAGGATCCAGCAGATAAATTCGTGATATCAAAGGCTGTTGAAAATAACGGACCATTTTGGCTTCCCCATGCTGGTGTATATGGGGGTGTTCCGCCGATTACGGTTATATCAATTGCGCCATTATTTATCCCGTTTGAGGCATTAACAATTGAGGAATTGATGACAATTGCTGCAGGCTGCCCGACCGTAGCCGAGGCTGTTTTGGTACAGGCCTTTGCATCCATAACTGTAACGGTATAGGTGCCTGCACAAATGTTGGACAGATCCTGGGTGGTGGAGCCAGTCCCCCAGGTATAAGTATATCCGGGGGAGCCACCATTGACAGACAGGTCAATCACGCCTCCGGTACAACTACCAAAACAGGACACATTCGTCACGCAAAGGGTAGGGCTGAGCGCCGGGGGTTCGGTGATGGTGCGACAGTCTGTCATTGAACAGCCATTGGCATCAACCACAGTGAGGCAATACGTACCGGCCACCAGGTCAGTTATTTTGTTTGTTGTAGCGCCATTACTCCAGCTGAATGTTAAAGGCGCCATGCCTCCGTTTGGGACTGCATTAATTAAGCCCGTGTTCCCGCCAAAGCAAGAGACATCAAACCAGGAATAGGCCGGGAGAATCTGTGTGGCCTGGGGAACCGAAATAGTGGTTGACTTTGTAACACCGGCTGCATCCGTCACGGTTACAATATAAGTGCTACCGCACAGATTGATCAGATCTGCCGGGTCGTTTGCCCCTGGTATGGATAGCCAATTATAATTGTATGGAGGTGTTCCCCCGGTTACCGTTAAATCAATGGAGCCGTTGCAGGCATTGCAGGTTGCAGCGGAGACTTGGGTACTAATAACGATCGGCTGCGCAGCAATTTTCAGGCTAAAAAAAAGTGCAAGGGCGATAGAAGCGAGTAGGCGGGTGTAATTGTTTTTCATAAAGTTGGTATCGTGAAGAAAGCCGAATCCTTAATATTACTTCTTAATTCCAAGACACACAAAGATCATGTTACGCTTTCTGATACAGAAATACAATTTTGGGCGATTGTAGTGGGTTATTGGCAAAATAAACGCTAAAAGCATTGATAATGAAGGAGATCATTGGGGAATTCTCACACAACGCCACTACGACACAACGTTTTGGCTAACCAGGTGCGTTGTGTCGTCGTGGCGTTGTGTGAAAAAATCTGTTCAAAAACTCACTTCCGGATAAAATAAACCGCCAAAACCAAAAATACAAAACCCACCAGGTGATTCCACTTCAAAGCCTCATTTTTAAACAAAACAAGAGTAAAAACCGTAAAAACCACCAAAGTGATAACCTCTTGAATCACTTTCAATTGCAGCAGCGTAAAAGGCCCGCCATTCTCCTGATACCCAATCCTATTCGCGGGCACCATGAGGCAGTATTCCAGAAATGCAATGAACCAACTCGCCAGAATAAGCCCGAATACCCCCGTTTTTTCAAAAAATTTCATGTGCTGAAACTTCAAATGACCATACCAGGCGACGGTCATGAAGATATTGGAAAAGAGGAGTAATAGAATGGTATATAGACCTTTCATCTTATGTATGAACTATGATGTATGAGGTATGATGTATGAACTATGATGTATAATGTTTGGAACTTGGGGGCAAATATATCTGAAGAAAAAACGTTTCCGGATGAAGTAATTTTGCCCCCGATGTTCATACATCATAGTTCATACATCATAGTTCATACATCATAGTTCATACATCCTTAATGCGTACGTTTCTTCCGTTTTTCCTGATCGTTCTCCTTTTTTCAAATTGTAAAAACAAACCGCAGGCTTTTCAGCAAACCAGAGCTGAAGCGGATTTGCCCAAGGATTTCCTCGAATTTTACCAGAAATTCCACACAGACAGCGTCTATCAAATGGCCCATATTGAATGGCCACTCAAGGGTGAGTCGGGCATTTCGTCCGATACCATGGCCAAACGCCAATTGAAGGAGTGGAACCCTGAGGACTGGCGTTTAATGTACCTGCCGGATACCTCCATGAGTACACTCAAACGCAGTTTTGAAACAGTCGGAGAGATCATCGTAGTCGAAAAGATGTCGTACCCGATGGTCGGTTTTGGCTTCGAACGACAGTTTTACAAAGAAGAAGATGGGCAGTGGCGGCTTATCTTTTATGGGGAAAACACGCAGATGGTGCAATAGCCAGGCACGCAAGTGCAAAAAATCCGTGTCTCATCCGTGTCATCCGTGTTCCATCTAAGCGGGGAGGAACACGGATGACACGGATGAGACACGGATTTTTTTAACACTTATCCAAAGTTAGTATTTCAGCAATTGCGCCAGTTGCCCTTTCATCCTTTCCAGCGGGAAAAAGTTGTTCTCCAGCGGAATGGCAAAGGGCACTGCCGTATCCAGACTGGCTGCGCGCATCACCGGAGCGTCCAGGTGCTCAAATAAATGTTCCGAGATCCAGGCTGCGATCTCGCCTCCAATGCCGCCAAAAAGGGTGTCTTCGTGCAGGATCAATACCCGGTTGGTGCGTTTTACAGAGGCCGTAATGGCTTCATAATCCAGCGGCACCAGGGAGCGCAGGTCCACAATATCCGCATCGATGCCCATTTCATCTGCCGTGTGTTCTGCCCAGCGAACGCCGAGTCCGTAGGTCAGGATACTCACTTCTTTCCCTTCTCGCACCTGCCTTGCTTTGCCTATTTCTGTAGTATAAAAACCGTCCGGAACCAGGCCGCTTTCGGAGCGATACAACCCTTTGTGTTCAAAAAACATCACCGGATTGGGGTCTTCAAAGGCCGCCAACAGAAGTCCTTTTGCATCTTCCGGGGTGCTCGGATAAACGACTTTGAGTCCCGGAACGTGGGTGAACCAGGCTTCGTTGGATTGTGAGTGAAAAGGGCCCGCGCCACTGCCGCCACCCGTGGGCATCCGGATCACCATGTCGGCGGTTTGTCCCCAGCGCCAGTGGAGTTTCGCCAGGTTGTTGACGATCTGATTGAATCCACAGGTCACAAAATCGGCAAACTGCATTTCCACCATACTTTTGATGCCTTTCAGACTCAGTCCAAGTCCGATACCTACGATGGCCGATTCACAGAGCGGCGTGTTGCGCACCCGGGTTTTGCCAAATTCCTCTGTAAAACCATTGGTGATCTTGAATACGCCACCATAATCTGCAATGTCTTGTCCCATGAGCACCAGTTCCGGGTGCCTGCGCATGGCTTCACGCAGGCCCTCAGAAATGGCGTCAATGAAGCGCATTTCTTTGCCGGGCGCGCTAGCCGGGGTAATGGCAGAATCCGGCGCAACGGCATACACATCGGCCAGTTCTTCCGCCGTATCCGCCACGGGCTCCGGTGCCTCAAACATCACGTCCACCGCTTTTTGCACGGCTTTTTTGTAGCGGTCTTTGAGCGCTTTAATGAAGTCTTCGGTAATGATGCCTTCCTTCAGCAACCATTTTTCGTAGTTTTCGATGGGATCTTTTTGGGCCCATTCGTCCATGAGTTCCTGGGGTACGTATTTCGTGCCGCTGGCTTCCTCGTGCCCGCGCATGCGGAACGTAATGCACTCTAAAAGAAAGGGTTGCGGATCTTTTCGCATTTCCTCCGCGATGTTTTTGATGGTGGAATACACCTCCAGGATGTTGTTGCCATCAATTTTTGCCGAGCGCATGCCGTAGCCCTGGGCGCGATCGATCAGGTCTTTGCAGGCGTATTGTTCGTTGGGACGGGTACTCAGGCCGTAACCATTGTTCTCAATCAGGAAAATGACCGGCAATTTCCAAACGGCAGCCACATTGAGTGCCTCATGGAATTCGCCCTGACTCGTGGCGCCATCACCCGTAAAAGCCAGCGAGACCTTCCCTTCCTGTCTCAGCTTATGGGCCATGGCGACACCCGCGGCCAGCGAAAGTTGAGGCCCCAGGTGCGAGATCATGCCGACAATGCCATGCTCCATCGCGCCAAAGTGAAAGGAGCGGTCGCGGGCTTTGGTATATCCCTGGCGTTTGCCCTGCCATTGGCAAAACATCCGATCCAGCGGCATTTCGCGGGCCGTGAATACCCCCAGATTGCGGTGCATGGTGAAAATGACCTCGTCAGAATCCAGTGCGCAGGCTGCACCCACAGAGATTGCTTCTTGTCCAATACCCGAGAACCACTTGGAAATTTTTCCCTGCCGCAGCAGGTTAAGCATCTTTTCCTCGATCAGACGGGGCTTGGCGAGTTGTTCGTAGAGCTGGAGCAGGGTTTCTTTGGTGAACCCTTTTTTGTTGAATTTTATGGTGGACATGGGTCGGGCCGTTTTGTTGGTGGTGATTTGGGGATTCGGTGGTTTGGTGATTTGGTGATCTGGTGATGCAAAGAACGCTCAAATTCCCAAAGCTACAAAAACCGGAAAGTGATCAGAAAAATCTCCCTCGCGAGGCGTGTTGCAGGAGAAGGTGGTGATGCTTTTTTCGGTCAGAATATAATCAATGCGCAATAGGGGCAAGGCGCCGCTAAACGTGGTGCCGAGGCCCAGGGCTTTTTGGCGGAAAGTATCATAAAAACCTTCCGATAGCTGGGCATATACGTAAGAATTGGGTGTGTCATTGAAGTCCCCACAGATGATCACAGGGAGTTTGCAGGCCGCAATGTGCTCCCGCAATTTTTGCGCTTGCTCTGCACGGAGACTGGTGGCAGAACCCACCCGTCCCAATACAAACCCGATGTCCTGCCAGGTTTCTCCTTCATCCAGGTCCCCTTTTTGAATCACCTTGGCAGTTGTTTTGGTGACTCTATTGGATTGAAGGTGCACATTATAGACGCGCACCACCTTCTTTTCGCCCACCTTGATATCGGCCCAAAGGGTAGAGTTAGAGGTTTTTTCAAACGGAACATCCCCGCCACCCAGGATGGGAAACCGACTGAGAATGACCGTGCCTTTTTTGAGATTAAAGGTGTAAGGGTATTCCATTTTTTCCGCAAGCAGGCGATAGAATTTTCCGCTGGTTTCCTGGGTACAAACAATGTCCGGAAATCCATGCTCCTTCAAAAACTGGGCATAGGCCGAAGCGCGTTTTTCACGCCAGGCATCGGTGGCTTCTTTTCCCATGTAAATCCCGCCCAGATTGTGGGTCATGATCCGAATGGCATTTTCGGGTACAGCGTCTTTTCCAAAATCAAACCCGATAAACCCGGTAATATGTTGCCAGCCGAATGCCAGTATCCCGAGGTGATAGAGTGCAAAACGGCTGCTGCGCCAGGTCCAGATACCTAAAAGGATCAGATTCGCAAGCAAAAGCCAAGGGAAGGCCGTGCCAAAAAACGAAAGCCATGAAAATTTTTCCGGGTTAACAGAAGGGCAGACATACGCCAGCGCAGTGCAGCAAATGACTACTGCGCTTAGGATCCGGATTAAGTAGGTGAACAATGAATTCATTTTTTTTGGACTGCTGGACGCTGGACTATTGGACGTTGGACTGCTGGACAAAGTCCAAAATGCGTTAAGAAAAGTCTAAACCCTGGTTTGTGCTGTTCCTAAATCCACTTCATAACGTTTAAAGGACTGAACTTTGCAACATTACCTTCCTTTCATTCTAACACATTGACTATCATGTTTAAAAAATCACTCCTTTTATCAGCTGCGCTGGTGCTTGCTCAATTCGCCCATGCCCAGTTTGGTAAAATTCTTGACAAGGCCAAAGATAAGATCGGAATGGATGTTCCGCTCAGCCAGGAAGAAGCTGGCAATGGCCTTAAAGAAGCACTCAACAACGGTATCGGCGAAGCAGTAGATTTTCTTTCTGCAAAAGACGGCTATTTCAAATCACCCTACAAAATCCTTTTGCCTGAAGAGGCTCAAAAGGTCGTTACCAAGCTCAAAGCAGTACCTGGTTTTTCCAACGTGGAAGCGGATCTTACCGAGCGTATGAACCGTGCTGCTGAAGATGCCGCCACCAAAGCCAAGCCCATCTTTGTCAATGCCATCAAAAAACTTACTTTCCAGGACGCACTCAATATTCTCATGGGCAACCAGGATGCCGCTACCCGTTATCTGGAAAAAACCACATTTGAGCCCCTGTATGCTGAATTCAAGCCCATCATCCAAACCTCGCTCGATAAAGTGAATGCGCGCGAATACTGGAAAACTTCAGTGACCGCCTATAACAAGATCCCGCTCGTCACAAAAACCAATCCTGAACTGGACGACCACGTGACCAAAATGGCGCTGAAAGGCATGTTTGATCTCGTACAAAAGAAAGAACAAGGTATCCGCTCCAATGTGAGCCTGCGCAATTCGGAACTCCTGAAAAAGGTGTTTGCGAAGCAGGACAAGAAATAGACTTTTGGACTGTTAGACTTTGTACTGTTAGACTCTGGACGTTAGACAATTAGACGTTGGACTTGACTTAAGCAAGTGCATGAATATTAAAATTCATAGCACAACAAGTCCAAAGTCCAACGTCTAACAGTCCAAAAGTCCTTACAACTCAAAATTCGGTTCCAAACGGCTGGCATCCTCCGCATAATACTTATTGATGTACGCCACAGCCTCTTCCGGATCGTCGGTGACGAGGAACAGGTTGAGGTCATCTGCATGAATGTTGTTGTGCCGCTCCAGCATAGTTTCCATGATCCAGTTTTTTAATCCACCCCAGAACTCAACGCCCATCAGTACAATGGGCATGGGTGTGATCTTATTGGTTTGCACCAGCGTGAGCACTTCAAAGAGTTCATCCAAAGTGCCAAAACCGCCGGGCATGACCACAAATGCCTGCGCATATTTTACAAACATCACTTTCCGCACAAAAAAGTAGCGGTATTTGAGGTTGTGGTGGGCAGCTATAAATGGATTGTGGTGTTGCTCAAAAGGCAGGTCGATGTTTAGACCAATAGATGTTCCGCCCTTCACCCAGGCACCTTTATTGCCCGCTTCCATTATCCCGGGGCCACCGCCGGTGATGACGCCATAGCCTTCTTCCACCAAACGGGTAGCCATTTTTACAGCCAATTCGTAATAGTGCGTGCCTGGTTGGGTACGTGCCGATCCAAAAATGGAAACGCAGGGGCCAACCGTGTTAAGCACCTCAAAGCCATCTACAAATTCGGCCATTACCTTGAACATCGTCCAGGCATTTTCTCCGCGTTTGCGGGTCCACTCTTTTTGTTTTCGACCTGTGCCGTTTTTGGGGTCCTGAGGGTCTTTTTCCATAAATTAAATGAATTAAATGTGGTCAATGGGTTAAATGTGGTCAATGGGTTGGAATGTGGTTAATGTGGCGGCAGCGCTAAATTCCATGATATTGACCCCAATCGGAAATCGTGTAATCGGAAATCTCCTAAATCAACCTGGTTCATCCATTACTTCGACCGTCCAGGCCTCCGCTTTATCAGCAAATAGTGCCTTGGTTTTGGCCCAGGTATTTGCGAAAAGTGCCGAGCCTCTGTAAGCTTCCAAAGCGGCCTCGTCTTCCCAGATACTAAGGGTAAAAAGCACATTGGGACGGGTCTTACTCCGCAACAATTCCATGTGTCTGCAACCCTCAAAAGCACGGATATATGCCTTACTTTGTTCAAAAACCTCCCCCACAAAAGCCTGTACCGCTTCTTCCCGAAAGGTCATTTTTACGATGCGCTTGATCATTTTTTTGGATTTTTGATTTTGGACTTTTAGACGTTGAACTTTAGACCTGTTTGTGCAAGATACCATTGGTTATAAAATCAGACATTCAAAGTCCAACGTCTAAAAGTCCAAACATCAATTTTGAGCATACCGTCTTCTCCGCAACCAGTTGAATAACCAACCGAAAGCACCCAGGAACAACAGCGGAATGGCCAGATTGAGCCCCCGCCAGAAGTTTTGATCCGCCTTGGCCCGCACCGTGTCGAGCAGGCGAAGTTTAACTTCTTTGGAACGGGCTTCGATGACCCCATTGGGCTCGATAAGATATTCTACGGCGTTGATGATGAAATCTTTGTTGGCATAGGTGTTTTTTTCAAATCGGTTAAATCCCAGGGGCATGGTTTGTTTAGTTGCGACATCCCGTACAAAATTGGCAGCTACATCTCCATCGCTCACTACCATCATCCGGGTAGGCGTACTAACGGACTTAAATTCAATACCAAGTTGTTTCATACCACTCAGCAGGTCTTCCGAAACGCGGTTCTCAAAGGCGGAGGGGAAATTACCTTCCAGCAACACGGCCAGGTTTTGCGGCCCTTTATTGAATTTATCTGGATCAGGATCATATTTCAGGATCTCAAAATTCAGGTCGACCGGATTGAACTGCATCCGGCTGTATTGACTGCTGCGCAATAAAACAGTTTTTTTGATCGGTGTTTTCGTGCGCAGGGTATCCATACTGGAGGTAAAGCTGAACTCCACCCGATCCAGGTTTTTCACGATCGGGTGTTTGCTTTCGGGCTGTACCGCAATATGGTAATACCAGTCGAACATCTGATACTGCGGCTGATTGCCTACCTGCCCCACCTGAAGCGGAATTTTGGTGCATTGCAGATCCAATACCACATCTGAGTTCAGGCGAATACCGTATTTGAACAGCATGTCCTCCAATTTCAGATTATAGGGTGTGGAAATAAATTTCCCGCCCAGGCTCAAACTGTCGAGGCTGGCATCCATCTGATCGAGCATCCAAAGGATTCGTCCGCCGTTCATAGCGTACTGATCCAGCTTGAACTTATCCTTTTCAGAAAAAGGACCGCGTGGTTTAGCCACCACCAGCAAGGCACATTCATCGGCTTTCAATTGTACCACAGAGTCCAGTGTAATCCGGTCGGTATCATAAAACTGCTGAAGCCCACGCTCCAGATCATAGGTCTGCAGGTCGTTGAGTTCGCCGTGACCACGCGTAAAAAGGATCACCGAGCGTTTGGGCGTTTTGAGTTTTTTGATGACGTTGGCAAATTTGTACTCCAGCAAAGTCACCGAATTATTGATCACCTCATCCGGAGAGAGGGAAGGCGAGTTGTTTTCTAAAAGTTTCACGGTCATCTGGCGGCCACCATAGTGAAAAATGGCCACCGGATAAATCAGCTGCTGCGAACTCTCGCCCAGATCAGCCACCCGAAGATTGAAGGGGATGATCCCGTCTTCCGCCAGGGATTTACGTCGCTCATTCACCTCCTCAACACTGCCCAGAGAGGGATTTTCAAATTGATAGTCGAGGTATCCGCTTTCTGAACGGAAGTCGTCGAGCATTTCTTTGGTAGCCGTTTGAAGGCGTTTAAAGCCTGCCGGAAATTCACCATCCAGCAGTACCCGCACATACACGCGCTCTTTCAGGTCGCCTAAAAGCTTTTGGGTAGGTTTGGTCAGGGTGAAGCGCTTTTCTTCCGTCAGGTCGAAATGGCCATAAAAGGAATTGGCCAGTATGTTGGCAAATACCAGAATTCCTGCGAACAGGCCAAACTGTAAAAGTGCTTGTGTGCGTCTGGATCGGGACATAGCGTGGTGTTACGAGTGTTTATCGGCCGGCAAAAGTACGGCACTCCGGATACTCTGACGGACAACAGTTACTTTCATTGGTAGATATTACAAAATTTAAGACCTTTCGACGGCAATAACGTTCCAGCTGTGCGATTTAGTAGATCAATTTCGCACGACGACACAACATCCTCTTCGGCAACCACAACGTTGTGTCGTAGTGGCGTTGTGTGAAATAAATTTGCCACAACACTAGTAATTAAACCATTACCTCCAATGTATCAAAAAACAGTAAAACTGCAAAATGGGGATCTTCTTGATTTTGAATGGGAAGAAGGCCTGGCCAACATGACCCTCAAAAAAGATGGCGCAGTAGTGGGCGCCTTCAACAATTCCGACGAATTAAGGCAGGGCCACATCGGTTTTTAATGGCGCAGAATCCAGCAGTCTTGAAGGAGTCATTAGCCTGATCATCGCAGGAGGCAGTTTGCTGGGCCTGGGTTTCTGGGCCAGGCAAACAGGAAGCAAAACGCCCTTCTGGATCGGTATCGTGCTTGGCGTACTGAATATTTACCTCACGATCAGTTCCGGTGGGCGCGGCGGACTTTTTATCACCGCGGTACTGATCTATTATCTATACATGGGGACAAGATCCGAGGCACCCAGACCCAAACGAAAACCATTCAGCGGGCCGAATGCGCCTTTGGACAGCGACTTGTAAGTATGACTGCATCCTCCCTCTTTTCCAGATCGCTGCCGGCGCTCTTTTTTGTGTGCCTCGTGGCGGTGTCTTATCTATTGGGTTTTAACGGCCTTTATGGCCAGGATGCGCATGAGTATCTGCGTCAGAGCCGTGTCCTGTTTGAGCGGTGGCAGGGGCTGCCTATCCCGCCGCAAACCATAGGCGACTCAGAATTTGCCGGAGGTTTTCCACTACTTGGAGCTTTGCTGCGCTGGGTGGTAGGAGATGCGGTACTCGCTTTACAAATGGGGACCTGGTTGGCGGCCGCGTTTGGATTATGGGTCTTTGAAAGACTGCTGGCCCTCCTGGCGCCAGGCGCCCGGGCAGAGAGTCGTTGGGTTTTTGCCGGGTTCGGGCTGGTACTTGCGCCAATGTTTTTCCGTACAGGGCTGAGCAGCATGAGCGACGGCCTGGGCATGGTACTTGCATTGTCTGCCTTTTACTTTGGCCTCCGGGCTTTTGAAAACCGATGGATCACCGATGTGATTTGGGCAGCGGCTCTTGGGGCCCTGGCCATCAGTACACGATATGCTCTGGCCGCTTTGCTTTTGCCTTTGGCTCTTGCCCTGGTCTATTCTATGGGTTCCCGAAAAAAATGGCGCTTGTTGCTGGCAGCGATCGGGGTATTTGCAGTAGCCTTATTGCCACATTTTTGGCTAAAGTCCGGGGGCACTGAAAATCCGATTGGACATTCAATGCTGCAACATTGGTCTGCCGGAAATTTTTTCCACAGAACCTTCAGCAATGAGAACGGATTGGTGAATTATTCCTTTCCGAATATCGCATTCCTGTTATTTCCAATCGCACATCCTGCCTTTTGCCTCGTGTTGCCGGGCATGTTTTTCCTCTTTAAAAAAACCGATCTCGTCCTTCCCGCAAAAAAACTCCTTCTGGCCTGCATTGGAGCCTACCTGATCTTGCTGGGTGGAATGCCACACCAGAACCTGCGCCATCTACTCCCTGCTTATGTATTGCTGCTGTTGTTGCTGTTTCCGGCCTGGGATCGTTTCTATTGTTATGGGTATATCTTTTTTCGCCGACTGACGAGGGGACTGTTGGCCGGGGCCCTCGTGCTGCAGCTCGTTTGTCTTTCCATGTATCTGACACCCACCATTTCCCGGAGTCATCTGGAAAAGACCATTGCAGTCCGGCTGAAAACAGCAATACCACCTGATGCGACCTTATATGCCTTCGATCTTGACGTGGCGTTGCGCAGTTATCTTCCGGAGCTTCAATTCCGGAATCTGTGGGAGCGCCGTTATGTTGAATTCCCGACAGGAGCTTATGTGCTTTTCAACGAAGCTTTGCGCCCGCAATGGCAGGGCCAGAATCCGATCCTGAATTGGGATAATCTGAAAACCAATTATTCCCTGGTATTGAAAGCTGAACTACCCGATGGCTGGAATCTATGGGAGATACGGTAGCGGTCACCTGCCGATCCAGGCTTTCCTAAAGAAAAATTACGCGGATCCAATTTTTTTGAAAGGGCAGATATGCCTTATTTTTTCTATAAGTGATTGATATTCATCACTTGTCCCAGGAAATCTTTGGAAGCTTCCGTGTTATTTTTTGCAATCAACCTTACATACGGGTGTGACTTTTATACCCATTAAAGTCTAATTCTGGTTTTATTTTGAAATTTTTTCGGCTTTAACACGGCTTCAGCTCTTTTTGGCAAGCAATTTGGCTTAGAAGGGGAAACAGGCAATTAGAATATGAAAAATTCAAAATTAATCCCGGCTCTTCTCCTGACACTTGCAAGCTTCGTAACGCTGAATGCTCAGGATGCTACCCCTTCGTTCCAGGAATTTCTGGCACAGTTTCCAAAGGCATCGCTTCCTTACAGTTTCAATGCAGATGATCTGAAAAGTCAACTCGAAACCCGCCCTGCAGCAAAAGCTGCTCGCCTGAGCTGGGAGTTCTACGCATACCTTCCTGAGTTGGAGCGCAGCGCATCTTATAGCAACATGCCCGTTTGTCCAGAGCCTGTAGCGGCTTTTGAGACCAAAGAATATACCGCAGTACTTTATAACATCGCTCGCGGATTCAGTCGCGGAACGAAGACCTACAGTGTTACTGTTTTCACCAAAGAAGGCGAATACCTTGGCACACACTTCGTTGCAGGTGTAAATCCTGAAACGCTTACCATTGCTATCATCAGCGAAACATTGAGCGCTCAAGTAAATGGATACAAAGTAAACTGGGCAAATAACTACCGCGAGAATGGCCCTGTCAACAACAAAGTGACCGGACTTACGCTGATAGAGTCCGCCACTGTGGAGCTGACTTCCGCTGGAAACCCTGATCAGATGGACTGGGCCAGTCATGATCTTAACACCAGCGCTGACATCGCTAAAATCAAATAAGCGCGTTTGAGGCTAAAACGAAAAACCCCGTCCGGCAATGCCAGACGGGGTTTTTCGTTTTAGCCTCAAACGTAAAGTCCAAAACCTTTAATCGTCCTGAAAAGCAGCGAATCAAGCAGTCCTGTTATCTTTGAACCAAACTTCACTTTGCTATGAAAAAACTTGCCTTACTGACTGTCCTTTGTTTCCTCACCCTGACGGGCTTTGCTCAACGCGATTTTGGCAAACTGATCGGTGGTCTCGAAATGGCATTTGACGTTCGTCAATTGACTCCGGGTGTCACCCCGCGGTTCATTCCCAGCTTTCAATTGGAAGTGCCGATCCAGTCGCTGGCACTGGGGGTCGGTATCGGACGCAAATATTATCAGGCCTACGAATACCCTGTTTTTGCAGGTCAGGTGATCCAGAAAGAAGAAAACGGCGTGATGGTGACCCGGTACAAGTCCAACATTCGAAATTTTGATCCTGCTTACTGGACCATTCCCATTAAAGCGGAAGTGAGAATACACCGCTGCCAATGTGTCTACTTGCAGGCGGGTATGACCATTGATATTCTGGATGTGAGCACCCCGGACCGGCTGGTATTTAGCGGGGCAGAATTAGAGTTTCAATCTTACAACGAGTTCACCCACGATCAACTCTTCAGAAAGACCACCAAGAGTTTTAACCTGGGAGTCGGTTTCAATTTGTTTCGTACCGGAGGTTTCCGACTGATTGCACGGCCCTCGATCGTCTGGAGTGAAAACCCGGAGATCTACACCGAAGCGCCGAAGTATATCCCTACCCTGCGCATGAATTTTGGGGCGCAGTTTGCGATCATTCAAAATTAAACTGCCCTTTACTCCAGTTTAAACTTAAAAGGCAGCGTATACCGAACCCGGACCGGAATGCCACTCATGCGGCCAGGTGTCCAGCGAGGCATCCTCTGGACCACATAAACTACCGCATTTGCTAAAATTGGCTGTGGGGTCTCTACTACTTTTACATCAGAAATCTTTCCGTCCTTCCCGACCACAAAAGTCAGTATGACTTTACCTGACCAGCCATTTTCCTTGGCCTCTTCCGGATATACCACATTTTGATTTATATAGTCATACATAGCCCAAATCCCCCCCGGGAAGGAGGGTTCATCCTGATCCTCATATTCGCCCAGATCATCTTTGAAAATCTCCGTCTTAGGCGTTCCATCTTCATTGAAAAAAGCGCCTTTTTTGAGCGAATCCTGCTCCCAAAGCAATTCTTTTTTGAGCTGCCCGCTTCGATAAAAGCTCTTTTCAATGCCATTTTTTTTCCCGGAGTCATAGGTCAACTCTTCATGAAGCCCACCGCTGAGATACCATCGACTGCAGCGGCCATGCAGAATCCCGTTTTCATAATCGCTGTAACGCTGATTGAATAGGATCTGATTGCTATCCAGAGAAATAACGGATATAGAGCATTTGTTCTCATTGTCGGCAGCACACTTTTTGATCTCCATGTAACGCGCCAGGCCCCCGACATTGGTCGGCTCATATTGATTATCATAATAAGTGGTGTCCTGTGCCAGAGCGGGCTGTACAAAGAGGCTGCAACAAAATAAGATCAGTTGGAGGGTTGGGTACTTCATTTTTTATGGCTTGGATTCAGTACGCTTATTAGAACCAATGAACGAACAAATTTAAGAGCATATTCAATTGATCGAATGAAATGTTCTAATTCCCCCGCTTCGCCCGAAAAAACGCAGTGACCAAAGTACCACACTCCTCCTCCATGATGCCCATTTCCAGTTTCGTTTTTGGGTGCAAAAGGTCTTTGCCGCCAAAAAGCATGAAGCCGCGTTTTTCATCCGAAGCCGCATAGACCACCCGTCCGATCTGCGACCAGGCCAGGGCGCCTGCGCACATCACGCAGGGCTCGAGGGTTACGTAAAGGGTACAATCGGGCAGGTATTTGCTGCCCAGGTGACTGCTGGCTGCGGTCAGGGCCAGGATCTCCGCATGCGCCGTCACATCAGTCAGCATTTCTGTCTGGTTGTGTGCCTTTGCGATGATACGGCCTTCGCATACAATGACCGCACCTACGGGGACTTCACCTGCCTCGAAGGCTTTTTCGGCCTCGGCGAGGGCCTGCTTCATGAAATAGGGATCGGAGTGTACGGAGAGCATGGAAAAATCATTTGAAAATCGTCCATCACATAACCTTCACCCAAAGGGGTGTCAATGCAATATTCGATGCGAAAGCCAATTTTAAAATAGAAGTTGACACTTTTAAAATTGCGGCGATTTACCCGCAAACGCAGGCTGCGCAAATCAGGGTATCGGGCCAGCAATAGTTCAAAAACAATGGTTCCAAGGCCCTTCTCCCGGGTTTCCAGATAGAATTTGTGCAGGAAATAATCCCCCTCATCTTTCCGGCTAACGGCGAGAAAACCAAGTGCCACGCCATTTTTTTCGGGCAGCCAGAACGCCTGTCCTTCCTCCTCCATTTGCCGAAGCAGCGCCGAAGCGTTGTACATCAACGCCAGCATGTGCGCGATCTGATCCGCGCTGATGATGCTTGGATAATGCTCCCACCAGATGTGTTCAGCCATCTGACGGATCCGTGGAATGTCGGCCTCGGTAGCCCGGCGAAGGGTAAGGTGGTTCATGTTGGGTTAGCTGAAAAACAACCTATTTCTTAGCATTCAACAGATCAAGCACCTGTTTAGTAATCTCCAGGCTGTCGCTCGCATACAAAATCGGACCACCGCGCTGGTAGGACAAAATGTAGTCGTAGCCGATCTGGGTGGATAAGGTCTTGAGGTGGGCTTCCACATTGGCGTAGAGATCGTCAAACGCTTTTTTCTGATCCTCTCCCAGAGATTTGCTCAAACGTGCTTTTTCTTCCTCCAGTTTCTGTCCGCGTTGCATCAGCCCGGCTTGTTGCTTTTCAGCTTCTGCCTGGGTCATATTCCCTTGCTGAAACTTTTCCTGAAGGGCCGCAGCCTCTTTCATCAGGGCTTCTTCTTTGCTGGAAAGCGTTTTTTCAGCATTGGTCATACGCTGTTCAATGGACGCTTTTTGCGTTTTCAACCATTCATATTGCGCATCGAGGGTATCGGCATTCACATAAGCGATACGCGCGCCGCCAGCCTTTGACGCCGCTGGCATAATGACCTGTCCTTCCGCAGGTTTTGCATTTTTGGAGTTCAAATAATACAAATGACCAACCAGAGCAAACAGGATGATATTTAGGATGATGGGTAGATTTTTCATGTTTTTAAGTCTAAAGTTTCAAGTTAAAAGTTTCAAGTTGAAAGTTTCAAGTTGAAAGGGGCACGATTTGAGTTTCAAGTTAAAAGGGGCAAGTTACAAGTTGAAAGTTTCAGTTGCAAAGGTGATACAACCCCCGAAACTTTTAACTCAAAACTTGCCCCTTTCAACTTGAAACTTTCAACTGGCTACTTCCTCCCTTAAAACTTATTCCTCTTTGGCCGGATGCTGTACCTGTTCCCAGCGCAGACCAATCATTTCTTCGAGTTTGAATTTAGCGATCTCCGCCTCAGTTTGAGCCCGGATCCGGTCCTCCCGGGCCTGATAATAGGTGGCGGAGGTGGTGGTATACTGCTCGAGTGTGGCCTCGTCGCTTTTGTAAAGTTGCTGAATGAGAATGAAATTATTGTTCAGATCCAGTTCAACTGTGCTGCGTTCTTTAAAAATTTCGCGGGCCAGGCGGAATTTGGCCCAGGCCGTCAGGGCATCAGCTCGGATCTCGCGTTTTCGCAGGTTGATACGCTCCCCTGCAATATCTGTCTTGCGGCTTCCAATTTTATTTTTTTCCTTCTGACTCAGGATGTTGTACAGGTTCAGCGTCAGTCCAAAGTTGTAACGTGGAAAAAAAACATTGCCCAGGGTATCCGCGCCCCGGAGGTTGGACTCATTGAAGTTGAAAGACGCATTCACATCGCGCATCCATTCTTTTCGAATGTTTTTGTTTTCGCTGCGGGCATTGAGTAGCTCGTTTTCTGCAATATGGCCTTCCGGACTGTTCAGCCAGGCCAGCTGTACGATGTACTCACCCAGATCGCGGGCTTTGGCATCAATCGGCTGAATGATGGCATCGTAGTCGGTTTGCTGGGCGCGGATCGGGGTGATAAATCCCAGTGCAAGGAGGAGGAAAATCGAGTTTTTGAGCATGATTATTTGTTTTTGGAATTGTAAATCGGAATTGGTTGGATTATTATGTTGGAATGGGCTGGAGAGGGGTGGAACACGGATGACGCGGATTGGACACGGATTTTTTGTTTGCTCTGCAAACTTCGAGGTTGTTTAATAATCCGTGTCGCATCCGTGTTCCATCCCTTTAATTATACTTTGTCTCTTTAGCCGAAGCGTCCAGTGGATCGGAATCCAATGACGTTAAGAAAAGAGGTTTCAACCCACGACTTCAGTCGTGGGCCTGTGAGCAAGCGCGAAAACACTAACCGATTTATCGGTTTTGTGCAGGAAACCGATAAATCGGTTCAACGAACCAGAGCCTTATTACAGGCCCACGACTGAAGTCGTGGGTTGAAATTGTGCCCCGTTCCTTAAGTGACAAAGCAGAACTAAGCCACCGCCATTGCCTTTAAGAAGCAAGCAGCCTTTCAGCAGCCTCCGCAATAGTAGCCGTCCACTGATCTCCAGACTTCTGGTCTTTGATCGTCAGGGTTTTAGACTCCATTTCACTTTCCCCAATAATGGCCACAAACGGAATTCCGCGCTTGGCCGCATATTCAAACTGCTTTTTCAACTTGCCTGGCTCAGGGTATATTTCCACTGAAACGCCCGCCGCACGAAGCTGCGTAGCACATTGAAACGCATAATCAAAAGAAGGTTCATCAAAGGAGGCCAACATGATCTTGACGCTTTCCGAGAGGTTTTCCGGAAACAGCTGAAGCCCTTCCAAAACGTCATAGATCCGATCCGCACCAAAGGAAACGCCCACGCCGGAAAGTCCAGGCACCCCAAATACGCCCGTCAGATCCGCATATCGCCCGCCACCGCCGATGCTGCCCATCTGGTAATCTTTGGCAGAAACTTCGAAAATACAGCCGGTGTAGTAGGACAAGCCCCGCGCCAGGGTAATGTCAAATTTGAGTTCGTTCTGGAGCGTCGATTTGGATAAAAGCTGGAATACCCGCTCGAGTTCTTCCAGGCCTTTTAAACCAGTTTCGCTGCTTGCAAAAATAGGTTTGAGTGCGGTGATGTCAGGAGTTGCCAGTACTTTTTCCAGGATTGAAATGGCTGATTCCGGAATGCCGCGCTCGCTCAATTCCTTGCGCACACCGTCCATGCCCACCTTATCGAGTTTGTCGATCGCCACGGTCATATCCATGAAGCGATCCGCAATACCTGCCGCTTCTGCGATGCCAAAAAGCACTTTCCGGTTGTTGATCTTGATCACCACCGGCAGCTTCATTTTTGCAAATGCCTCATCGTAGATCTGCACCAATTCGGCCTCATAAAGCAATGAATCCGAGCCGATCACATCGACGTCGCACTGGAAAAACTCTCTGTATCGGCCCCGTTGCGGACGGTCAGCCCGCCAAACCGGCTGGATCTGATAGCGTTTGAACGGAAATGAAAGGGTGCCCCGGTTCATCACCACATAGCGGGCGAAAGGCACGGTCAGGTCGTAACGCAGGCCACGCTTGGCAATACTGGCGGTGAGTTTTCCGGAGTTTTTGGTGGCCAGAGCCTCGGCATCTGCGCCGGAAAGAAAATCTCCGTTGTTCAGGATCTTGAACAGGAGCTTGTCGCCCTCTTCGCCGTATTTTCCGGTGAGGGTGCTGAGGTTTTCCATCGCGGGTGTTTCGAGGGGTTGAAACCCGAATTTCACGAATACTGCGCGGACGGTATCAAAAATATAGGTTCGCTTGCGCACCTGCTCGGGGCCAAGATCACGGGTACCTTCTGGAATGGAGGGCTTTTGCATGGTCAGAAAATCAGAAAAGGAAACCTCGTAGGTCTTCGTGACCTACGAGGTTTTAATGGAATGGCGCAAAATTAAGGAAATTCTACTGAGCAACCGCAGCCGCCTGTGCCAGAGTGCCTATAAACAGCCCTTTCATGGTCAGCGTCACAAAGATGATGACTGCAGCAGCTGTGGTGTACAAGGCAGTTTTTTTATGCTTGTGCTCGTGTAGGTGCGCCTTTTTTGTGAAGGTACGGCCCAATTGGATCAGCACGACCGCCAGGATCATTGCGGTGATGTGCTCCATTTTAAAATAGCGTACCCAGGGATCGCTGATGGGTAATCCGCCGGTGGTGTAAGCACTGGTGAAAAAATACTGAATCAAACCCAAAAGCAATTGGGTATGCGCCAGGATCAGCAAAACCAAAGAGGCCGTGTTGTCTGTTTTTACATAATGTTTTTTCCCCATCCAGCCCGACCAGGAGCGGAAGATCACCCAAAAGAGGACGACGATGATGAGGTAACGATTGTAAGAGTGTAGAGCGTTAATTATTGTATGCATATCGATCGATTGAATTATGGTGGCAAAATTGTGTAAACTCAGGGCGAAGATAGGTTAGCGTTTTGGTATATTCGCACAGGGATTAGACAGATTAATAGGATTATATCTGAGGGAAAGTGGTTAGCGAAAACAGGGGTTCGTGGTTTATTCACCGGGTGACTTTGGAGTCACCCGGTGAATAGCGCAAGCCGTTCACATTTTTCGCAGACCACTTTCCCTCAGGTATAGGACAGATTTACAATCCGTTTTGAACCATCAGATCGGTTCAATACTTGTACCCTTCAGCTGGCGGTTTCTAATTTCCAGCAAATAAACCAGTCCCAAAAAAACCCAGAAAAACAGCACCCGAACCGCCCAGATTGCAAGCAAGGGTAACATCGGTTCAAGCCAAAGGCTCAATCCCCAAAACGCAAGTCCCACGCCCGGATAAAACGCCATCCGCCCAAACGGATAGGGCACCGGATAATATCTCAGGCTGGTAAACCAGGTGGCAAAACACATAAAAGTATAGGTCGCCAGGGCTGCCCAGGCTGCGCCGACATAGCCGATACGCGGCACCAGCAGCACATTAAGCAACACGGTGAGACCAGCCCCCAGGATCGAGATCCAGGCGCCGAGCATCGTTTTGTCCTTGAGTCGGTACCAGACGGACAGGTTGTAATAAACCCCCAGCATTACATTGGCCATCAATAAGATAGGCACCACTTTCAGGCCGCTGAAATAGGGCTCCCCCAGGAAATATTTGACCAGATCGAGAAAAAGAAGCACCCCGACCATGCCTGTGGTGGCGGCAATGGTGAACCATTTGGTCGCATCTGCCTGGATCTCCGGTGCATTTTTATCCCCGGCATGCCGGAAGAAAAAGGGCTCCGCAGCATACCGGTAAGCCTGGGTAAAGATCGTGATTAGCATCGCCAGTTTGTAATTGTTGCCATAAATGCCCACCTGCGAGAGATTTTCGGTGGGGTTTCCGGGCAGCAACCATTTCAGCAGCGTCCGGTCCAGCATCTGATTGACGATCCCTGCAAATTGGACAATGATCAGGGGCGCAGCATAAAAGATCATTTTGCGCCACAAAGCGGCGTCGAATCCAGCCTGAATCCCCCGCATCTGAGGCAGCAAAAAGACCATGGTGGCCACACTTGAAATCAGGTTCGCCATAAACACGGAACTCACGCCCCATTCCGGCGACCACACATAATACACCCAGGTCATGCCGTTTTTGACGGCCCAGGGACAAAAGATCAACCAGAAAACATTCAGGAAGACATTGACGCCGATGGTCAGCAGTTTGCCGGCCACGAAGCGGCGGGGACGTTGTTCCAGGCGCAGGCGCGCAAAGGGAAGTTCTGCCAGACAATCAAAGGCCAGAATGAGCACAAACCAGCGAATATAATCCACATGGTCGCTGTAATACAGCAGATCCGCAATGGGTTGGGAAAAGACCAGTAAGACCGTGGTGATGATCAGCGTAGAACCCAGCAAAGAGATCAGACCAGTGGCATAGGTTCGGTCGCGGTCGGCTACAGGCGTGCCGTACCTGAAAAAGGCCGATTCCATGCGGTAGGAGAAGATCACAATCAGAAACCCGACGTAGGAGTACAGTTCATTCAAGACCCCGTTGTCCGCAGTAGAAAAGGTGCGGGCATAAATGAAGGTCAGGATGAAATTCAACATCCGCCCGATGATGCTGCTCAGACCGTAGATTGCGGTTTCGCTTGCAAGCTTTTTGACCAATGACATAGCCGCAAAGATAAACTTCAACAAGTCCCTTTTTTATCAAAAAAAATTCCCCTGCCAGCCAATCGCCAACCGGGGAATCCGTGCACCGTAAACCGTAAACCGTGCACCGTAAACCGTAAACCGTGCACCGTTACTCCATCTCCTGCACCACTTCTTCCACTTCAGGAATCATACGCTTGAGCATTCCTTCAATACCCGCTTTAAGGGTGACCGAAGAAGACGGACAACCACTGCACGAGCCTTGCATGGTGACATATACTTTACCAGCCTCGAAGGCTTTGAATTCAATGTTGCCACCGTCCATTTCGACGGCAGGCTTGACATAAGTGTCGATGAGTTCTTTCACACGCTTGGCGATCTCGCCGCCTTCGCCGCTGAATTGTACGGCATTGCTGGTGGCCAGTACTTTTTCCATGTATTCGCCAAAGCCGTCCTTGATGATCAGACCGTCTTTCTCAATAAAGTCCTTGATGAACTCTTTGATCTTCAGCATAACGTCTGTCCAATCGTAGTTCATCTCCTTCGTCACCGTCACATAATTGTTGTTGAAGTAGACGCTTTTGATGAAAGGCAATTCCATCAGGCTATGGGCCATCGGGCTCCATTCGGCTGCCAGTTCCGGGTCTTTAAAATCGGCAATGCCGCGAAAAAGCATCCGGTTGGTCACGTATTTAAGTGCCTCCGGGTTCGGGGTTTGTTCCGTGTAAAGCATCACGGGGCTTTTAACTGTAGTATCCATCTAGATAGAATTTCTTTTTTTGTACCGCAAAAGTAACAAAGTCCGGTTTGAATAGTTTTGAAAAAAAGCTCTTAACGTGAGTTGTCATCCCGAAGGGAACTACACAAGCCATGCTATTCACAATAAAAGTCCCGTGTCTAACGTCCAATGTCAAACAGTCCAACGTCCAACAGTCCAATTTCAAACACATATCCACACATGAGAAACTACGCATTCCTCTTTTTGTTCGCCGTTCTTTTTCTTTTTTCCAACTGCAAAAAAGAAGTTTCTGACAGCGAAGCCAACCTTCAGTTCAAGTTCAAATTTGATGCCAGCCAGGCGCGGCTCAACAACATTGGCCTGCCAGCACCCATTGCTGCCGGGAACGCCGCGCAAACGCCTGAATTCAAGGAAATGAGCGTGCATTACATCGAACTGGCACCCTCCGCCTTCACCCTGTTGGGCACCGGCGCCATCGTGTACAAAGGCGAAGAAACCACCAAAGGCGGCGACAATGCCGTTGATTTTGACCAGGTGGCCAAAGGGGGCGACGGCCAGGTTTTTACCACGATCAGCCTGAAAAACGTGCCGCCCGGCACCTATGAATGGGTGCGGGCCAGTGTGACCTACCAGAATTATGAGGTGAAGTTCAACATCAACAACATTCCTCTGGCAGGAAATCTATCGCAGCAAAAAGGAACCGTAGCGTCTTTTGTAGGCTTCAATACATACATTGGAAGCATCACGCCACGGACTAAAACCCTGACGGTCAACGACGACAAAAAGCAAGGCTTCTGGGCTTTTGAGACCAACCTGACGCCTCCCTACGACGCATACAACCAACTTTCCTCCGGAGAAGCACCTGCAGGAGCCACCACGGTGGTGAACCCGCTTTTTGCCAGCAGCCCTGTTCCAGCAGGGTCTTGTGTGGTGACTGGGAAATTTGCCACACCGCTCGTGGTGACCGGAAATGAAACCGGGGATCTGACCGTCACCCTTTCTTTCTCGGTGAATCAAAGCTTTGAATGGGTGGACAGCAACGCCAACGGGCAGCTGGACATCTATGCGGACGGAGTCACGCCGCCGGAGAAGATTGTGGATATGGGCTTGCGGGGATTGATTCCGGAGTGGGAATAGAATGAATATCCGATATTCCATCAAATGACTCCAATTAGCAATTTAAGCCCTATCTTTCAGACAGCAGCACGACCGAATCATTCGTTAGCATCCTACTTTATATTACCAAAATCTACCCATTACGATGAAAAACCTACTTGCCTTTGTCATTTTGCTGATCCAGTTCAGCAGCACCTCCGTCCATGCACAAGCTTATCTGCAGGTAAGCGACCCGAGATACTCCTGGTATTCATATCAGGGAACGATTGAGGCGGCTACCTTGTCTGTCAAACCCAAAGGAATCTATTGGGAATATGGTCTTTACCTGACTTTTTCTGCCAAAGGAACCCCCTTTAGTCCAAGTGACTCGCTGGAGGTAGCCTTCTATTTTGAGTTGCCCAAAAATGCCATCGTACACGACTCCTGGCTCTGGATCGGTGATGGTATTGCCCGTGCAGATATTCTGGACCGCTGGACCGCCGGCAATATCTATGAGGGCATTGTAAAAAGACGCCGGGATCCGTCCATTTTGTATAAAAACAGTGCTACCAACTACGAACTGCGGATATTTCCCATGGCAGGCAATGAAACCCGGAAGGTTAAAATCACCTATCTGATGCCCACAGAATGGTCTCCCTCCAAGGTCTGGGCTAGTCTGCCAACCAAAATCCTGAATGCGTCTTATTATAGTCTGGCCAATTTAGATCTTTTGGTCTGGCCCGGGGAAGACTGGAAAAGTCCGGAAATTGTCAAACCATTTAGCGGAGGTTCGAACATTGAGTTGACCCAGGATACCGACCCGCAGAATGAGGTGTTTTATCA
>JBILHS010000233.1:0-3304 GCA_044350425.1 Saprospiraceae bacterium
ATGCGCTTCCCCTCGAAAGACGACAAAAGCAAAATCCTGTTCAATAGTCAAATCGTGGTGGAGAACATCCCCGCGCTGGCTTATGAGTACCAGGTCAACGGCAAATCAGCCATCGAATGGGTCATGGAACGCTACGCCATTACGACGCACAAAGAGAGCGGCATCCGCAACGACCCAAACGATTGGGCGGCTGAGGTGGGCAACCCGAGGTACATTTTGGATTTGTTGTTGTCGGTGATTCGGTTGAGCGTGGAGACGGTGGAAGTGGTGCGGGGTTTGCCGGGGGCGGGGTTTGTGGAAAAGGAGGTGGTGAGTCCGTTTTAAGATTTTTGAGATAAAATTTTGAAATTTGCATTAAAAGCAAGCAACTTTGCACTTAATAAGACCTGCCACGCCTCTGCTTGCAAGCGCACCCGGGCGGGTTTTCTTTTTATTACCGATGAAATATTCGAAACCTCCGCTTTCCATTTCAGACCAAATTGCCGCACTCGAACGCCGTGGCATGGTATTTTCCGATAAAACAGCTGCAGCACATTACCTATCGCACATCAGTTATTATCGGCTTCGGGCATACACCTTCCCTTACCAAAATAACGCTGACCCCAACCACCCATTTTGGCGACCAACTCCTTTTCGACGTGTTTTGGAAGACTATATTTTAGATCGGAAGTTGCGATTGATCACTTTTGACGCGCTTGAAAAAATCGAAATTGCGCTTCGGACGCAAATTATTTATTGCTATTCCATTCAATTTGGAAGCCATTGGTACGAGGATGCCACCCATTTTCGCAACCCGCAGCTGTTCAAGGGCGACATAGAAAACCTCGACAGGGAAATCCGCCGCTCGCAGGAGGAATTTATCAAACATTACAAGTCAAAGTACACGGATCCAGGACGACCTCCTGCTTGGATGTCATTGGAGGTCAGTACCCTCGGTACACTCTCGAAAATGTACGACAATCTGAATTTGGGGCCTGAGAAGAAACAGGTTGCCAAGCATTTTGGGCTTGGTCATCCGTTTGTTTTGGAGAGTTGGATGAAGACATTTAGTCACATCCGAAATATTTGCGCCCACCATAGCAGACTTTGGAACAGGCCGATAACCATTATTCCGGTCTTGCCTCATAAGGTTAATGATGCTTGGCTTTCGGGCAAGTTTTTGGGTGAACCACATAAAATTTTTAGCTCACTTTGCTGCATCCGCTTTTTCCTGAATCGAATCAGCCCTGGCAACAATTTCAGCCATAAAATTCAGGAACTGCTAGTGTCAAATCCAACTGCCAACTTGCAAACAATGGGATTTCTGCCAGGATGGGAACAAGAGCCGCTTTGGAAGTAAATCGGCATCGAATGGGTCATGGAACGCTACGCCATCACGACGCACAAAGATTCGGGCATTAAAAAACGACCCAAACGATTGGGCGGCTGAGCTGGGCAACCCGCGCTACATTTTGGATTTGTTGCTTTCGGTCATTCGGTTGAGCGTGGAGACGGTGGAAGTGGTGCGGGGTTTGCCGGGTGCGGGGTTTGTGGAGGGGGAGGTGGTTAGTCCGTTTTGAGTTGCACAAGGGTAGGCGCAGCATAAACCAGACGGACAAACGAGTAACGAAACGCCAATGCCGAACTAAATTTTAGTTTGGCATTGGCATTAATTCCGGCTGTAGAGCCATAATATCCAGGACTGGCAGTATCGCATTATGTAAAAAAGTGCCTTTAAAAGCTCCAAACATTAATCCACGAAGGGTAGAAGCCGAAATTCCCAATAAGGTCCGTAATAAAGGTTCAGGCAGATCTGGATTTTTCCCATCGACTTTTACGAGCAATTTCCCCAAGTCAATAACAGAATAATGAAAAACTGCTGAATATTGCCCTACTTGAACCTTAGATTCCAAATCCTTGATAACTACGTCTGAAAATACCGTCATGACATTTTCCTGCGCGTTCGGTATTGTTCGAAATTGCATATCAAAGTTAAAGGTTAAGGCTGTCCCACCTTCAGGCGGGGCCTTTATCATTGAATTAACTATTTCAATTCCTTTAATGCTGAATTCAAATTTGTTTTCCATTTTATGCGCAAGCTGTTTGCCTTTCAAAAGTGCTTAAAGGTACTGTCACTTTATTCTTAAGTGACATACCGAATGAGCAGCCACCTGTAGAGTTAGGGATTTTAGAGGACATCAAAGCAATCACATTTACATTAGCCTGATACCTTATTTGTGCAATAGGCTTTTCTTCCAATGCTAAAAGTTGAATATTTAGACCCCGTTGAATATCAGTAAGCGTATCGACTGTAAAATTGTGTCCACCACTTAGCCATTTTGTTATCACAGAAGGCCTTTGCCCCATTAACTCGGCAAATTGCTTTTTCCCAAGCCCTTTTGCCACCATGGCATCAAATATTTTGGCTGCCAGGATCATTCTGCTTTCTGTGCGAGCCAGTTCTTCTGGAGATATAAGGGACAGAAGTTCGTCCAAAACCGTACTTTCATACGCTTTGGTATTCTTATTATTATTCTGTTTCATGAATGAATTTTATTATGATTAGTTCGAAAAAGGGATTAAATCAACATTATTCATCTTCGTCATCAAAGGCATCATCTTCGAAAATCAAGTTGCCAATAATCTCGTCTCCATCCCATCTAATTTCCTTATCACGTATCCTTTGGGTCAATGCATCGGATACCATTCGAATCAAAGAATTTTCATACTCGAGTTTGGGTATTTCTTAAAAGGCAGCAACGCCTTTAGGCTTTGGCCCTCCACCACCAAGAATAATTGCAACACCGGACAATCGCATACAATACAGTCGAAGCCGTTTTTTAGGGTAATCACGCAAGTCCCAAACATCCTGACCAAATTTACCTTCCGGTCTTGTAAAATAATGCTCCTGCACGCCAACTTTATTGGCCATTGCTAGAATTTTACTTGTTAAGTCTGCCACCTCTTTTGAGTATTCTGCCTTGTTCTCATTAAAGAACCGCTCGAAAAGCGTGAGCTTATCGTCCTCCAGGATTACGGAATAAACTGTAGCACGTTTACCACAAAGATGGTCTAACTTTTGGATTTTAAATTTCACCTATAATTGAAGTTCCGGCAAATGTAACATCCTTTTCCATTTAGTGTTTCACCCAAAAGTAAAATTTTTGCTTTTTTTACAAAAACCTGAAAGAAAGCGGCATCCGCAACGACCCAAATAATTGGGCGGCTAAGGTGGGCAACCCGCGCTACATTTTGGATTTATTGCTGTCAATCATTCGGTTGAGCGTGGAGACGGTGGAAGTGGTGCGGGGTTTGCCGGGGTCGG
>JBILHS010000234.1:0-3295 GCA_044350425.1 Saprospiraceae bacterium
AATCTCGAAAAAATTCCACGCCGTTCACCCCTACAAATTCCCGCCTACCGTTTAGCCGCACTATATAAAGCTTTAGCGTTCTCAGGTCTTGGTTGCTAATAATTTCATCGTATTTCGTCAGCATGCGCGGCGGGCCATGCCTAGGTATCCAAACACCCAGTTTGTTGCCGATTCGCGTGTGAACGAGCCCAGGCCTCCTGTCAAGCTCATCATACACCAAGGGCAGTATGACTTCATTTTTGAGGTTTATTGCCCCTCGTTTATTCGATTTTACAACCTCGAAAAGGTTTTGACCGCCCGGCCCAAAGTATTGCAAAGAAAAAATGGAATCGTAGACTGCGGGAATGATTGGTAGCCCTTGAGGGCCAATGATCCCATATTGAGTACCCTTGCGAAAACGATTAAGATTGCCCATCCCGGGATCTGTGAAAGTAGTCACTTCTTCCAGGTTCGGATAGCTTGAACTGATGTTTTTTGGGGTGGTTCTCGTTTTAGGCGATGGACCTTGACTAAATCCTGGTGTCCTGTCCGTAGGTCTTAAGCTCGCTTCAACTGTCGGAGCTACTGTGTTTTCCGATTCCAACGCATCACCTAATTCCTGCGGTGGAGTGTTGAATACATTGTTCCAAAAGAGTGTGCGGCTTTTTTTAACACAGAAAACCCCCGAAAAATACCTGCTTTTACCGTCTATCGAAAGGGTTTTGTTGCTTTCGAAAATCGTGTCAAACTCCAAAGGAACGATCCGATCAAACGGGGCATTATATACACCTTGGTTTCCCTTTTGGCTGACAATCAGGCCGTTGAATACTGGATTAATCCAATCAAATTTCAGTGGCAATTTCTCCTCATCCAAGGTCCTTAAGCCCATTTTAGCCTTCTAATTTCGTCACTCGTAAAATTGTAGGCGGTCTCAGAGGTGGTTTGCCCTTTCAATATTGCCTCCTTGTCTTTTTTCGAAAGGATATGATTGACTATCATCCTCACTTTTCCTCCATTACTTAAAAATTTTGCAAAACCGGGTGCAAGAACGCTAATAGCTGATGAACTGAAATACCCCAAAAGTAAATCCAACTGGTTGCTTTCCAAAAGAGCATCCATGTGGAACACGACTGGCTCCCAATCGCTTCCCGTTCTGTATTCACCTGAAGGAGGGTAAGTTATGTCCTTGAGCATTTGTCAAAATGGGGATGGTGTCAAATGGGAGTTAAACCGTAAAGGTATTTTATGTTTCAAATAAAATAAATTTAACTGCCCCAAAAGCTCAAGATTCATTTGCGGCATCTTGAATAGGAAATGCTCAAGCGTCTTTATGTTCTGGCCGCTCCCTCGATGCGCCGGAAATTTTCTTCCTTATATATAGGTGTCTGCACACCTGTTTTTTCAGGGCATCGATCTGGAGGTGGCAACGTTCCTACAGTCGGCCAAGAGGATAAGCGTCTGTGCCACGAGTGGGCCTTTCTGTGCAGTTTAGGAGATTAGTGACAAATTTGAATATGAAAGGGAAAAGGCTTCCGAAAATATTTTTAAGAGGCTTTCGATAAGTTATAATCTTGGGTGGAGTGCAAAAGAGAGGCTTGTGGCACAAGGGTGCAGTGGGAAAATAGATCTGAGATTCAAGATGGTTGTGGCTAAGGTCGTATGTAGACATTCAAGCATGAGAGCACTTGAAGTCCGAAAATTATATCGAACAAATCTGCTTTTTCAAAAATTAACAAAAACACAATATGCTTTTTCAGAATCACGTGATGAACGTGAAGGCGCATTTAATGCACAAAATGACCATTTGACTAAAAATGGCATATTTAAAATTTGGATTTACGCAACAAGATTTTTACATTTGTAGAATTAAACCATAATCCAATCTTCACCGATTTTTAAAAATATACCCAAATGAGTCTTTACGTGGACATACCCTAACATTTACACCCGAAACTCCAGTTCCTACCGACCATTCCTGCTGTTAATTATCGTCAGGCATCCCGACCAGGATGTTCTTACATCTTTGTACTATGCCTGCAAAAGGCATAGTGGCACAGGTTTGCCATGTTCGTTCCCATTTGGGTAGCACTTTGGCGCATCTCGCTTGGGAATACTTGCCAAAAAGTGTTATAGATTTTTGCTTTTTGCTAACTCACCTTTGCTAATCGAAAAGATAGAAGAGGCTTTTCCGGTCTCTATTATCCTTGATTTATAAAAAAGAGGCAGCGGTTGCACCCGCCACCTCCCGACCAAACCTCGAAAACCCCCGGTTCTCATCCTGAAATGGCCGGGTAAAATAATCAGAGTAAGGATCACTAATTTTTTACAAAAGTATTATGTTTCACTTAATTTCAAGTTTTAAAAAACGCTTAACAATAGTTGTTTGGGGAATGATTATGGCTTTCTCAGCGGCTTCACAGGTGGAGCTATCGTGTGGAGAAATTGTAGTTAAGAATCCTCCCAATAAAGGAGAGTTTTTTGATCGTTTTGGAAATTTGTATTCGGCGGCAGATCTAAAAGCCTTCAACTACCCTAACGATGTTATTCTTGAAGACTGCGAAAGTGGGCTTTTTACCCTTCAATTTGGGTTGATGGGAAATGTGCCGGCTTGGACAATGGAGGAAATGACGACTGTGTGTTCAACCTTCAATTACGTATCAGGATTGCTTTCTTCTGGAAGCAATAATAATTCTATTTTTATAAGAATTACAAAAGATGATGCTTGTCTTTCGGATGGCGCAGGTTCTCCAGTGTGGCAGTTTAATGAATGCGGGATTAACAATTCAATTATATTTGATCAAATTGTCTCTGGCAACTCCAACTACCCATCAGGATTTATTTCTGGGGTAATTTGTATTCGTCCAAATCCAAGTGTTGGAACATGGCATACCTTGGATCAGGATTGTTCTCCTATTGATCCTTGTGTGGGAGTATTCGAAGCTGATCTTTATACGGTGATGTTGCATGAGGCACTACATATTGTAGGCTTTGCTTCGTTGATTGGTCTTGACGGGTCATCTACCAATGGTGCCGTATATTCTCGCTGGGATAATCTATTGTATTCAACAAATGAAAATGACTACTTGATTAAGCCAGAATTTTCATCAAGCTGCTGCGATTATCACCTTTTTAATGAAGAAGATTTTTCCAATATGCCAATGGATCTTTCTGGAGATTGTTCAATGAATGTTTTTATTTTTGATGGCACAAATATCATTGCGGAAGTAAATAACGATTTAGTTGTGCCTGCAAATAATGGAGATATGGGTAACAAGTTAAGCCATTTAGACAACAGTTGCACCCCCGGCGCTAATTT
>JBILHS010000125.1:0-15370 GCA_044350425.1 Saprospiraceae bacterium
GGTCTGCCCCCCCTGATAAAAATGTGGATTCATACGGTAAGAATCGCCAGTTTTCCATTTAAAAAACGGACTGATGGCAAAACAAAAACGTATAGATCAGATCAAAAATCTGAGGAGTTAAAATATCCAAAATTACCGCTATTGCTCGCCAGCTCTAAATCCATTTCAACCGAGAATGGGGAACGCCCAAGTTTTTGTTCAAATGCAATATTGGGCCGAAGACTAAGATAGTGGCTGTTCTTGGTTGCCTGGAAATCAAGCAGGTTAATAACATCCAATTTAAACATTCGAAATTGCTCATCCTGGCAATGTAGCACGTCGCAAATGTTACTGTTCTGGCCTGCGGTTTTTACCTTGGGCAAAAAGGCGGCCAGCCCGAGGGATATTTGTTGATCAATACCAAATGCATTCCCATGGTAGGGCGTTTTCTCGGTAAGCCCCGCTCCTATACTGACATCAAAGTAACCGTTACGGAGTATCCGTTGCTGCAAACCATACCGCAACGCTACCCTCCTGACGTTTAAGGGGTCAACACCAAGGTCTGAAACACTCCCTTCCAATGAGATGTACCTGCCTCCAAAATTATTGGCACTGCGCCCAGCCCTTGTGCGCTTTCTCATGTCATGGTACCAACGGCTCTCTACGGCAATTGATACCGGATAAAGCCACCCCCCCCTGTCACGGTCTTTATTGGCAAATCCCGTTTCGTAATACGCAGCTACGGAAAATGAAGGCGCGAATTTATATTCAGCACCAAGGCTCAAATAATGATCCTCGAAAAAGGGGACTTTTGACAAATCCAATTTGAACATCCATTTGCTCGGCACCCTTATACGGAATAATCTGTCGGCAGGTGTTTCTACAATCGGGGCCTGGTATTCACCACTTTCCTGGCGAACGGTTTGATAAGCGGTGTCTCTTTGAGCAAACAAACTGAACGGTATAGTCAGAAAAAAGAAGCTGATAATGTGGATTCTGATAGACATGGTTGAAAAATTTGTAATTGAGAAAAGATGATCGTTGGTGATAGCGGGAGGGTCAATGCTCCACTTTGATATGGCCTAAGGTGGTTTCCACGTCAATAGTTGGGCTGTTGGGTGTTGCCTGGTACGAGGCCTGAAAATCTTTGTCAGCGCCCCCCCTTCTATCAAATGTTTGCGGGACATCCATATTTCCAAAGTGTGTTTTTAAGCGATAATTGTGCGCGATGGTATCCAGGCCGTTTAAGGTTATGTTGGTCATTTGTCCCGTTATGCGCACATTTCCGGATTGTTGGTCTGTATAAAGGTTCACGGTCCCGTATTCGGTCATTAGGACACAGTCTCCGGCAGGGTTGTACAGCGTGACATCGGCGCGCTTACCCTTTATATCCACGGTGCCATTCAGTTCGCGGCCTTCAATTGGCCCATGTTCGCTTTCTATCTGAAGTTTGCCGCTGAGTGCGTACAGGTCAAATCGGCAGAAGTACCCGTTGAGTGTTATCGGGGCATCCAAATGTTCCAGTTTGGCCTTCCCAAACTTGTTGGAAAGATTGATTGGGCACCGCCTCGGGATGCTGATCTGTATATGGGCCCGCATATTGGATGCAGGTGCCCGTTTGCCCGCCTGTACGCCTACATAGGTGCGCAGGTATATTCTTTTCCCAATGGTGTTGACTACAAACTGCCAGGTACCCACGTCAATTTGGGCAGTATCCAGGCTAGGGTGCTTGGCACTCAGCTCTGCCGATACACTGATAATCTCCGAATCGGTTGACACCACCGTGATGTCTGCTTTTTCGCCGTTCACGATCAATTCCATCCCCTGCTTCCAAGGCACGGTTTTTTCAATGTTTTTGCTGACCACTTGCAGGGTAACCTGGGCCAAGACGCAACCCAGCCCACACCCTGTCAGGAGCAGGACTACGAGCAATATTTTTTTCATAATCGTTGTGTTGTATGGATAAAGCAGCAACCCAAGGGCAACTAAATCATTGCTATAAGTTGCCGCAGAATTTTACCACGTGCGTGTTCTATTTCAATGAGTTTTGAAACCAAATCGGGGTCGTCAGCAAACTGCCCTATCGCATTTTTAAGTTCTATATGCGCCTGGCTCAAATCGTCGAACTCGGCTTTAAGATGTTTGAATTGTGGCTCCTCGCAAACTGGCAAGGCTTCCTTACAAAGTGTTTCCAGGAGCTGATAATTGGGGTCGTCAGCACGCTGGCAGGCCATCATCAATGCATCGTCTACCACTTCCGTGTGATGTGCCATTTGGGGTTTGGGCTTTACCGTAGCTGATTTTTTGGGGGTGTTATTTGTTTGGGCAAGTGTTGTTTTATTTTGCTGAATGCGCTGTGCTATCGGTTCGAAAGGCTTCCATTGTTCAGGCATTTCAGCAGGCCGATAAACAGGACGGAACATCCACCAACCAAGGGCAAACATCAGCATCAAGGCCCCTAAAAGCCACTTAAACCGTGGCCGGGCTTGTGCCTTGGGTGTAAGTTCCGGGGCTTGTTCAATTTGCTCCGCCAGTTTTTCCCATACGGTGTCTGGAGGCGTGTAAAGAGGCATTTCCCGCAACGGAATCTTGAGTGCTTGATCAAGATTCAATTGCTCCGTAATATCATCCCACAACCCCATAGGAGGCTGATATTCAGGCAACTGGTTGATAGCACGCCGTAAATTTTCCCTGTTTAATTCCATTTTAGTACATCATTTGAGGTGAAAGCAGTTCACGGAGCCGCTTTTTGGCTGCAAACAATTGTGATTTAGAGGTGCCTTCTGATATTTTGACCATCTCGGCGATCTCTTTGTGCGCATAGCCCTCTACCTCCGCCAATACGAACACGGTTCGGGCGCCTTCGGGCAGGCGTTGGATGGCTTGTTCCAACTGCATCGCGTCGATAGGAGAACTGCCCCAATCAAGCATGTTTTCTCTGAAATCTTCTGGCCAGGATTCCAGGTGAAATTTTCGTCTTTCGACTTTTTGCAGTGCGGCGCGCACCACAATCGTTTTGATCCAGGCGCCGAGGGTACTGCGTTGCTCAAAATCGCCTATGTGCTTGAATACCTGCATAAAAGCATCCTGCAAAGCTTCTCCCGCCCATTCCATATCGCCTGTAATCCGATAGGCGGTAGTGAACATGGCCTTACTATACCGATCGTAGAGGGCTTTTTGGGCCTTTCGGTCGTTTTGCTGGCAATGAGATATGATTTGTTGGTCTGTCACAGGAAGAAAGTGTGATTCAGGATGTCTTTGTAATAAAGAGTACGGGGTAACAAAGAAAGGTTGGAATGTGATCGGTTTTTTTTTGCTGTGATCTAATTTCTACCTTCGCCCTATGCCAATCTCCACCCTTCATGATCTCATCTGGCAGCACCGCGACGATGACCCGCGCCAATTGGCCCTTTCCGCCAATAAACATCCAGACCTCAAAATGTCAGATCTTGCCGCACAGGTACAGGCTTTGCAGAAAATTCGTGTAAAAGCCCCCACCTGGTACCGTCCCGGCATGGAATTCCCCTTAGCGATCTCCATGGAGCAGGCATCCTCCGAGCATACAGCCCGTTTCAAGGCTGGATTGTATTCAGGCAAGAAAATGCTGGACCTCACGGGCGGCTTAGGCGTGGATTCCTTTTTCTTCTCCCGGCAATTTGAATCGGTGACCTATGTGGAACAAAATGCGGAACTTTTAGCGGCAGCCAGGCACAACTTTGCTCAATTGGGTGCGACAAACGTATATTTTGAGCACTGTTCCGCAGAGGATTTTTTAGAAAAAACAACCCAGGATTTTGACCTTATCTACCTGGACCCGGCCCGTCGCGACGAACGCAAAGGCAAAGTGTTCCAATTGGCTGACTGCTCACCAGATGTCTTGAAGATCAAGGATTTAATGCTAAAAAAATCGCCGAGGGTACTGTTAAAAACAGCGCCCTTGCTCGACCTTCGATTGGCTGCGGGGCAACTGAGGCAAGTCTCCAAAATCTGGGTAGTGGCCTCTGACGGCGATTGTCGCGAAGTCTTATACCTGCTTGAACGCGAGGCCCCTCCGCTCGAAGCAATCTCTATTCAAGCGGTATCCCTGGAATCAAGACCTATAAGGTTTGATAAACTATCCGAGATTTTCACGTTTTCCCTGGCTGAGGAACAAGAGGCGGTCGCTCCTTTTTCCACGCCCCAAAACTTCCTTTACGAACCCAATCCGGCCATTTTGAAAGCAGGAGCATTCCGTTCTTTTGCTCAGCGATTTGGTTTGTCAAAGCTCCACGCCAACACGCATTTGTACACTTCCACCGAGTTCTGTCCAGATCTGCCAGCCCGAAGTTTTGCCATCGAGCACCTTGTTAAGTACGACCGAAAAGCCGTTCAAGCGTATGTGCCCAGTGGGAAAGCCAATATTACTTGCCGGAATTTCCCAGACAATCCCGATCAGGTGCGTCAGAAACTCGGGCTTGCCGATGGCGGTGAGATCTACCTTTTTGCAGCTTCGGACGCTAAAAACAAAAAAGTGGTGATGGTTTGCCGGAAGGTTTGAACAATCCAATCCCCTACCCCTTCGTTCTCCAGAAAAAAACCAGCTATGCGAAATACCTTTTTAATCTCTGCACTGATTTATCTGCTGGCCAGCGATCCATGCCCCGCTCAAAACCTGGTGGTAAATGGCGGCTTCGAACGTCAGGCTCCAAAAGTAGCCGGCGTTTGGCAGGTTACACCCAAACCCTGCCAGTTTGCCGGGGCTTCAGATATTGTAAATACCAGTGCCGAAGGCTGGAAGACCTTTAACGTGCAAACGCCCGACCTGCTGGTTTGGGACACGATAAATACCTGTCCTTTTTTCCCGAAACCCCGCAAAGGCAATCGTATGATGGGGCTCATCATGTATCACCCATTCCAGGATGGTCAGTTCGCTTTTGATTATCATGAATTGATTCAGGGAACACTTGCAAAACCGCTGGAAAAAGGCAAAACCTACCGACTCAGTTTTTGGGTCTATACCAATGACTCGCTGGGCAGCCTCCACCTGAATAAGGTATATGGTCGCACCACAGGAATTCGCCCGACCCTTTGCGGGAATTTTGGGTTTTATTTTTCTGATGCAAAGATCAACAGTGCTGAAAACTTCATGACCAGCCAGCTTGATTTCCCCGTAAAACCACAGGTGAATCTGGCCCAGATCGTAGAAACTAAAGGGAGTTGGCGCAAAATCTCTCTGGCTTACAAAGCTGAGCGGGGCGGCTATAAGTATTTTCTGTTTGGCAACTTCTTTTCGGATGCCATAGCAGAGATCAACATGGGTAATGAGGAGCGCATGCAACTGGATGAGAAAAACCAAACGCTGGAATTCTGGAAAAAGACCAAACGCATCGCTTATTACCTCTTTGATGATTTTAGCATTGTGGCCGATGAAAATGCTTCGATCGAGCAGGCCTTGCTGGTTGAAAAGAAATATACCATGGAAGATGCACTGCTCTTTGACGTTGGAAAGGCTGAACTCCGTCCGGATGCCGAACCCGCCCTGGAAAAGTTAGCCCTGGTGTTGCAAAAAAATATTTCGCTCCATTTTGAAATTGGCGGCCATACAGACAATGTTGGAGACGATGCCAGCAACCAAAGCCTTTCAGAACAACGCGCCCAGAATGTTTATAAAGCACTGATATCCAAAAACATAAATGAAGCTCAACTCTCTTGGAAAGGTTATGGAGAAAGCAAGCCAAGTCTCCCGAATAATACCGAAGCAGGGCGTCAGAAAAACCGCAGGGTAGAGTGCCGGCTGATGGAATAATCGTTGTTTTGAAATTTTATTTAGATTTTCAAAAGCCTTCGCTTTGTTTTATGCGAGAAGGCATTACTTTTGCGTCCCTTTTAACCGTTATAGCCCGTTCAGGGCGAAGGCGGTTTCGCTGAAAAGCAAAGGAATTTGGTTTCTAGCAACCAAATTGGCTGTTTTGATAGTAAACTTGCCTTCGCCCCTAGCGGGGTAATTGCGAGTAAATGGATAAACTCGCCTTCGCCCCTAGCGGGGCTATGGCGAGTAAAGCGGGCGTGGCGAAATTGGTAGACGTACCAGACTTAGGATCTGGCGCCGCGAGGCATGGGGGTTCGAGTCCCTCCGCCCGCACAACAAAACCCAGGGTTGATTTGTAATTTGGCTGATTTGAATTTCTGAGATTTGGCAAATTTTAAAAATTTGCCAAATCTTTTTTTTGTCAAAAATGTTCCTAGCCCATTAACCACATTGACCACATTGATCTAATTGACCACATTGTCCACATTAATCAATTGGCCACATTCACTTTAGCACATTAATATCATGGTCGTCCGCAAAGACATAGACAATTGTAGCGCTATCCTCACCGTCACCATCACCCGCGACGTACTGAAGCCAAAACTTGATGCCGAACTAAAAAAGGTTCGTCAAAAGATGCCTTTAAAAGGCTTCCGCCCAGGACAGGTACCGATGGACTACCTTAAAAAAATGCATGGCGCCTCCATTTTTACAGATACCCTGAATGAGATGTTCAGCGAATCGCTGGTGGGATACCTGCGCGAATCTCAACTAAACATACTGGGCCAACCATTGCCTGCAGTGGAGCAACCCATGAAGTTCTCCATCAACATTTCGAATCCTGACCCAGAATATGTCATCGACTACGAGGTAGGCTTTGTACCAAAGATCGATATTCAGGGCATCGATAAAAGTCAAACCTACGAGCGTCTTTCGGTTAGCAACCTTGATGAGTTGGCTGAAGAGGACCTGCAATATGCCCGCAAACGCGTTGGCAAACGCAGCAATCCTACGGATGGAATCGAAGACAACGACATACTTCGCATTGACGCCCATGAGTTGGAGTCAGAAACCGGTGAAGTAAAAGCAGGCGGATGGGAAACTCAAATGACCTTTCTTGTCAAGAACATTAAGGACGAAGCACTCAAGGCAAAATTACTGACCCTGAAAACGGGCGATACCTTGCGTTACAATGCACGCTCCGTAGAGGCGCATGAGAAAGAAGACATGCACCGCAAATACATTCTTGCCCTTCCTGAAGGCGACACCCGTGAAGTGGGTGACTGGTTTGAAGGAACCATTGAAGAAGTAAGCCGGGTGGCCGATGCCGAACTGGATCAGGAGTTTTATGACGGATACTTTGGCGAAGGTGTGAGCACCAAAGAACAAGCCATTGAGAAGTTAAAAGTTGGCATCCTTCAATTCTATGATGTTCGATCCAATGCGCTGCTCTTCCGTTCCATGCAGGAGCGTTTGTTGCAATTGAATAAAATTGAACTTCCCGACAACTTTCTTAAACGTTGGTTGGGCGTAACCAATGAAGGAAAGCTAAGCGCTGAACAGATCGAGCGCGAGTATCCTGCCTTTGCAGATAATCTTCGCTGGTCTATCATCCGCGATGACCTGATGGAAGCCTATGACGTAGAAGTCACCGATGCCGATATGAAGGCTGAATACGCCCGTCGTGTGCGCAATTATTTCCAGTCCAATTTGCCTGACAACATCCTGGAGAGCAGCATCGATCGCCTGATGAAAGATGAAAAAGACGTAGAAAACACCCGTCGCGAACTCGAGTCCGACAAATTGCTTGAAGCGGTTCGTGGACAGGTAACCCTGGCAGACAAAGCAGTTTCATCGGAGGAGTTTCACAAAATTGTGGAAGAGGTGACGGCTAAAGCAAAAGCAGAACAATCTGAAGACGTTGCGATGCGCACGACGCTGGAAGAGGAGTAATTTATGATGTATGATGTATGATGTATGATGTATGATGTATGATGTATGAACGTCTTGATTTTGGTCGTTTATTGTCTTGCTTTCATAGTTCATATTGGAACATTCATACTTTATTTCAGTTCCCTTTTTTTTGAACGTAACCTTGTTGCGATTTCATTGTTTCCTTTGCCTCACAAAACATGTACGCTGGCATCTGTTTGAAAATTCGAAAGATGCTGAGGTACTAAAAACAGGTTTCCAAAATGTTCGACAAAAACGAGTTTCAGAAGTATGCCACGAAACATCTTGGCATGAGCAGTATGCACCTTGAAAAATATATGGGTACATCTGTGCCTGGCATCAAAGCCTTCACGCCTTATGTCATTGAGGAGCGACAGATGAATGCTGCATCACTTGACGTGTTTAGCCGATTGATGATGGACCGCATCATTTTTATGGGCGTACCCGTCACTGAATATGTGTCCAATGTGATTCAGGCACAATTGCTTTTCCTGGAAAGCACGGACCCAAAGCGCGACGTGCAGATGTTCATCAATAGCCCCGGTGGTTCAGTCATTGATGGCCTGGGCATTTATGACACCATGCAATATGTTGCTCCTGATGTAGCAACCATCTGTACAGGTCTTGCGGCCTCCATGGGTGCCGTTTTATTGGCAGCAGGTGCAAAAGGGAAGCGCAGTGCTTTGTTCCACAGCCATGTTATGATTCACCAGCCTATGGGTGGTGCCCAGGGACAGGTTTCGGATATCGAGATCTCCTACAAGCTCATCAAAAAGATGCAAAAATCCTTGTACGACATTCTTGCCCACCATACAGGTCAATCTTACCAGAAAATTGAAGAGGATTGTGACCGCGACAACTGGATGAGCAGTCTGGAGGCCAAAGAGTATGGCCTGGTAGACGAAGTCCTGGACCGCAACAATCCGAAGAAGGCTAAAGAATAGTTTCCAAGGAGCACTTTTTTACAGCCCCGTTTTCTCAGTCTTGTGCTGCGGAAACGGGGCTTTTTAATTTTATCCTGCAAAATTTCAGGCTCCGCCCAACCCTATTTCGTCTTACTGCGTCTTTGTGCTGTTAAATCTTTCGTAAAGGAAGTCATGACACAACCATGACAAAGGACTAAACACTACTTTTGATCACCTTAACAACATAAACTACTTCCCGAACTATGAAAAAAATTACCGTCCTCGCCGCTTTTTGCTGCTCGGTTTTAGCGTTTAGTTGTCAAAAAAATGACTTCAACTATTATTACTATTCGCCTGAAGAGCAGGCTGTTCTGTCTCAATACCTTAACCTGCCAGAACTCCCGATCGATTATAGCGTCACACTGCCCAATTATTTGTCATTTACCGGTAATGGTGGATTTGCACAGCCGCCCGCATCAGTTGCGTTGGGACGAGTGCTGTTTTACGATAAAAACCTCTCTAAGGATGGCAAGATAGCTTGCGCCAATTGTCACAAACAGGAACTCGCTTTTGGCGATGATGCCGCAGTAAGCAAAGGTGTTTTTGACCGCACTGGCGAACGCAATTCTATTGCCTTAAGCGCAGTGCCTTCATTCTCCGGCGCCTATGAAAATACCGGAAACTCCCTATTTTGGGACAACCGCGCCAAAACAGTACAGGAACAAAGCCGCGCCTCCCTCGGCAATGTCAAAGAAATGGACATGTCCATGACCGAAGTAGTGGCTGCTGTAAAGAATCAACCCTATTACCCGATCCTTTTCAAAAAAGCATTTGGGGATGAACTTGCTACCGAAGAACGTGTAACCGAAGCTATTCAGAGCTTTGTTCATGCACTTTCCTCTTTTCAAAGCAAATTTGACGTCGCTGCACAAGCACAGTTTGATGCAAGTCAACAACTTTTTGGTTTTGAATTCCAGGATTTTGGAAAGTTTACAGCACAAGAAAACCTGGGCAAACAATTGTATCAGAACAATTGCGCTAGCTGCCATACCTCCACTTTTACAGCCCCTAAATTGCAGTTTGCATCGAATGGTCTGGATCTTGATCCAACAGATCCAGGTGTTGGTGGAATCAGTAAAAACGCCTCCGAAATGGGCACCTTTAAAGTCCCTGCTCTCCGCAACGTAGCACTTACGGCGCCTTATATGCACGATGGCAGATTCCAGACTTTGGAGCAAGTCGTGGATCATTACAGCTCCGGGATCAAGGAACATAACAACCTGAATCCCGAGCTTAAAAACGTGGATGGAACGCCTAGAAAATTCAACTTTTCTCCGGCAGAAAAGGCCGCTTTGGTAACCTTCCTTCGCAGCTTAAGTGATGAAAAGATGGTTGCGGATGCGCGTTTTAGCAGCCCGTTTAAATAAAATTTCAAGTTCAACATTAAATCACCTTAAAGTAAATTATGCCATGAAAAAGATCACCCCTGTTTTCGCCTTGTTCGCTCTTTTTCTGCTCCTTGGAGCCTGCAAATCGGACTTCAATTATTATTATTACTCTAAAGAGGAAGCGGAGGTGCTATCCCAGTATCTCAATCTGCCGGAATTTCCGGATGACTACACGGTAAATTTCCCTACTCACCTGAGTAACACGGGGTTATTCGCACGTGCCGTTGAAAGGGACAAGGCGGTGTTGGGTCGTGTGATCTTTTACGACAAAAAGCTTTCGAGCGATGGCACTGTGTCTTGCGCCAGTTGCCACAAACAGGAGCTCGCCTTCTCGGATGATAAGGCGCTGAGTGAAGGCGTATATGACCGCGCTACCGACCGCAATTCCATCGCATTAGGTTCAGTTGCAAATTTCTCTGCCTATTATGGCACGGATCTGAATGGCTCCAGCGCCATTCGTTTTTTCTGGGACAACCGGGCAGAAACTGCACCTGCTCAAAGCCGTGGCTCTATGACCAATCCTAAGGAAATGGATATGACCATGCACCAGATCGCTTCTACGGTAGAGTCTCAGCCTTATTATGCCCCGCTTTTCAAAAAAGCATTTGGCAGTGAAGTAGTTACAGAAGAGCTTGTGCTGGAAGCCGTTGCCAACTTTATCAATGCAATGGGTTCTTACCAGAGTAAGTTTGATGCACAGGCGAATAACAGCATTCCCAGTTCTACCGGCTTCTTTGGCAACACCACCTTTACCAACAATTTTGCAGGCTTTACTGCTTCCGAAAATCGCGGAAAAACACTTTACAATGCCAATTGTGCCTCCTGCCACAGTGGCAATATGGGCCGCCCGGTATTGCAACTGGCGAACAATGGTCTGGAATCCAATCCAACTGACCTGGGCGTAGGCGGCATTACCGGAAATGTGGCAGAGAAAGGTTCCTTTAAGGTACCTACCCTGCGTAATATTGCGCTGACGGCACCCTATATGCACGACGGTCGCTTTGCCAATCTGAATGAGGTGCTGGACTTTTACAGCACCGGTATCAAGATTCACCCCTTCCTGCATGCTGACCTGACCACCAATGGTCAACCCAAACGCATGAATTTTTCGGCAACGGACAAGGAAGATCTAACTGCATTTTTGAACACGCTGACGGATGACCACTTGCTTGCTGACAAAAAGTTTTCCGATCCATTCAAACAATAAACACAGGCATCACCCACGTCCGCCCGGAGGCCATTGAACTGATGTGCTTTCGGGCGGATTTTTTTTAACCTAAACTAGCATCAGACCTTATGCGATCAGTTACCCTGGCTTTTTCAGCCTGTTTGCTCCTTGCTGCCAGTTGCACCCAATATCATTACTCCCCGAATTTTGTTCAGACACCCTATATAGAAAAAAAGGGGGATGGTGTTATAACCGCCGCAGTAAGTGGCAGCCCGGTTTCAATCAATGGCGATTTCCATGTTTCCTACAGTCCTGTAAAGCATGGAATCCTGATGCTCAATTATTTTAGAAACCGCTCAAGCTTTGAAAATCAAAATTTCTTTGGCGGGCCTACGCTGATTCAAAGTGCAAGGGGACATCTCATTGAAGGCGCGGCAGGAGCTTACCGGCCGCTGGCCTTTGGCACCGGAGCCGTGTATGTCGGTTATGGACAAGGGAAAATGCGCAATGACTACGGGATTCAAAGAATAGCAAATCTCCGCCTGCAACGCTTTTTTATACAGCCCACCTTTACATTCAAAAACGACTGGTTTCGGTTTGGCGTAGGAATGCGCGTGGTTCGTTTGAATTATCCTTTCGGAGATATTGATTATCGTATTGAGCCTCAGGATATCGAGATCATTCAACGACTGGAAAGAGAATCTCCTTTTTGGTTTCCTGAGTTTGGAGGCAATATTGGAATACATTTTCATCCGGTAACATTTTCAGCCAACCTGGTCATTGTAGCCTCCCGCCGGGCAACTGATTATGGATTTGATGGCTCCAATGCGGGGGTCGGAATTTCTGTAGAATTGCAGGAATTATTTAAAAAAGGTGCAAAAAAGGCCGATAAATAGCAACCATGAAAAACAGACTCCTTTCTTTTTGCGTAACGATGGCAATACCATTGGGGGCATTTTCCCAAACGTTCAACTATGCACCCAACATGGTGAACATTCCCTGTCTGACTCAAAAAGGAGATGCTACGCTGGGGATCGGATGGGGACGCGGCGCGACGTTTCAGGCCCTTGAATTACAGGCAGTTTATAGCCCATTGCCGCACTTTGCAGTGATGGCCAATTACATTGGAGCGCGGGATAAGGAGGTGCGGAAAAACCTGCTGAACGGCACTGATTTTTATCTTTGGGAGACTGCTCTGGGTATCTACGAAAAAGCGCCCAAAGGCTCTGCCAGTCTGTTTGCCGGCTTCGGAGCAGGGGATTTATACAGTCATTATGGCGCAGACCGCACGGCTTCATTTGATATTACGCGGGTGTTCATTCAACCTGGACTGAATTATCGCAGTGCTTATTTCCAGGCGGGGTTGGCACTGCGACTCAACTACCTTTTTTACCAAAAAGGGGTGGTATCATTTGCAATTGATGAACCAGATATCCGGTACATTCAAAACCTCGAAAAGGCTTCTCCCGTTTTTCTACCCGAGCTTGGTATTAATGTTGGCATGCGCTTAAAGCCCATTACGATCAGCTTAAACATCGCTTCTGTGTTTCAAAACACAAACAATTGGGGCTTTAATCGTTTAAATACGGGCCTTTCCATCGCGGTGGATTTTGGGGTAAGGAAGAAGAAAAGTGATAGTTAGTTAGTTTTTAAGGTGCAAGTTTCAAGTAGAAAGTTTCAAGGGACCAACTTCGCGAAAAAGAGGTTAACAAGCTTTGAAACTTAAATCTTGTTTATGCTCAATACGGAAAACCTGCCCCTTGAAACTTGAAATTTTAAACTTTTCACTTGAAACTCATTACTTGATCTTAAACGCCATGCCCCCCACATGCCTGGCCGCTGCATCCCCCGGGCACTTAATCCTGATGTCATCAAAAAAATACATGTCTCCTGACTTTGCTTTTTGAATCCATTCCAGGACACCACTATTCCATGTTCCGCCTTGGTTTACTTTCGTAGTCGGATCCTCTCCTACGGGCAAATAAGTAGCCTCAAATCCCTCGACTTCGCAGAAGGCGTCAAAGTCAAAGTTTTCGATCAGCATCACGATACCTTTTGTTGCCTGCATTTCCTCTGGTGTAATGGTGGAACTACGGTATTTTCCGTCCAGTCTGGGCGCTGGGTCCGGAATACGTTTTACCCGGTATTTTTGATCTACCACAAATTTGATCTCATTCCCAACCTTTCGCATGATCCGGACCTTTACCTCCCCAAGATTTGTGACATTAACCATGTAATTACTTCCACTACCTTTTATGGAACCCTCGCCAATCAATTCTACCACAAGTTCATTGGCTGGAACACCGGCTGCTGCGATACGCAATGGGTTGTCAACTCCAATATAGAAGACATTCATTTTTACGACCTCAATCGCTACATTTTCAGGTATTTCAGGTTCAATATTGACGCTGGCCCGCTGGTTTGGATATTGATTTCCTATTTGGTTTGCAACGTCATTCAGTCCTTTGTTGGCATCTGACGGTTTGTTCTCCTGAGGTCTGGCGATGCGAGGATCCAGTGCTGCATTGCGTGGCGGGGTCGTATCCAATACCGGATAGACAGGGTAGTCCCAAGTATTTTCCAAGCTGGATTTGGGCGGGGAAGGATCCCATGATGACAAGGTGATTGCAAGCGGAAACAGCAGGATCAAAAGGAAATTGGGACGGGCAGAGCGTTTAGGCGAGATGCCCACAATATGCAATATGCGTTTTGAGAAACGACTTTTACCAGTAGCATTCATAACGAATTGAGTTGAAGGGTGAAGAGCAGAGAGTTGAAGGTCTGTCAGGGTTTTAGCGTACAAAATCGGGTTAGCGGTATGCCGCATCACCACCTCATCACAGCAAAACTCACGGCGGGAGCGCGCTTCCCGAGAAAGTAGCCAGAACAAAGGATGGTAAAAAAAGCAGACTTCCAGGCCCAGTTGAAAGAGGTTTACAAGGTAGTCGTGGCGACGAATGTGCGCCAGTTCATGCAGGAGCAGGGCTTCTACCTGTTCCGTGGAAAGTTGCAACAACATGCCCACCGGGAAGAGCACCACCGGTTTCCAAAAGCCCAGCGTGAGTGGTTCGGAAATATGGGGTGATTCCAGAAGCTGGATTTTAGTGTTTATATTCAGGTGTTTTACCCAGTGATTACAGAGGTTTTGAAAGACATCCGATGCCTGAGAAACATTTCTTCGGCGCAGTCTTTGTGCCAGCCACCAGCCTCCAATGAGTCGCAGCCACAAGAGTCCCGCACAGATCAACCAGGCCCAGCCAATTTGTGCTGCATAACTTTCGAGCCAGATTTGGGCAGACTCCCAAAGCGACCGCGTTGATGTAGTCCCGGCAGAAACAAATGCCGGAGGTACAAAAGCCGACTCGGTTTCTATATTCGCCAGCGTCGTTGCAAGCGGTTTAAGCCTTTCCCATTCCTGATAAAAAGTGAGCAAGGCCCATACAGCAGATCCGAGCATGGCTGTCAATGATAAGAAATAGACCGCTTGGTGACGAGTATTCAACCTCCATTCCAGCAGTTTGAAAACGAGCCAGATCAGGGCGATTTGCCAAAGAGAATGGGCTACGGTGAGGCCAAAAGCCTGGGCTAAGTACGAGAGCGCATTTACTGAATTCATTTTCCGGAAAGTTGTTGGTCAAGCCAGGTTTTGAGTTGCAGCAATTCTTCAGGATCTGCTTTTTCATTGCCCAGGGCATGCATCATCATCTGCAGCGCTGAACCACCAAAGGCAGTGCGCATCACTTTACCTGCGAGCTCTTGTTTTACATCCGTCTCTTTGACCACTGCTCGGAATAAATGTGAGCCTTCCACGATCTCTTTTTCAAGCGCGCCTTTTTCAGTGAGCCGTTGGATCTGTTTGAGCACAGTGGTATAACCCACCTCTTTCCCTGCGGCAGCAATGCGTTCGTGGATGCTTCGGACGGTGGCTGGTTCTATCTCCCAAATGACCTGGAGGATCTCTAGTTCTGCTTCGGAGGGCTGGAATAACATAATGTGGTCAATTTATTGAATGTGGTCAATGTGGTCAATGGTGAATGTGGATAATTTGGACAATAAGGTCAATGTGGTCAATGTGAATTGTACTCGGGTAAGTTAAATTTATCTCATGAATCAACGCAATCCCAGGCTC
>JBILHS010000102.1:0-21264 GCA_044350425.1 Saprospiraceae bacterium
CTGGTTGTTTCAGCGCACTGGCTCACCCGGGGAAGTTTTGTGAATGTGAGCGAAAAACAAAAAACGATCCACGACTTCGGGGGCTTCCCGCAAGCCTTGTTTGATATGGAATACCCGGCGCCAGGTTCTCCGGCCACTGCCAAAGAAGCGGCGCTCCTGAGCCATCTGCTGCATGAAACCAATGAATGGGGACTGGATCATGGCGCCTGGACCATCCTTCATCACCTTTTCCCGGCGGCAGATATCCCGGTGTTCCAGGTGAGTATCGACTATTATCAGCCGATGCAATACCACCTCGATCTGGCTAAGGAATTGCGCGCGCTGCGCGAAAAAGGCGTGCTCATCATCGGCAGCGGCAACATCGTGCACAACCTGCGCATGAGCATTCCAAAACTTCAAACCGGAGATAACAAACCGTACGACTGGGCGGTGGAATTTGATACCTGGGTAGCCGGCAAGATCGCTTCCGGCGACTATGGCGCGTTGGCCAATTACGAGCAGATCGGCACTGCCGGAAAGCTGGCAGTGCCCACTACAGATCATTATATCCCAATGCTTTATACCCTCGGACTAGCTGATGGCAAGGAGGAGATCAGGCAGGTTTATGAGTCGGTGGAATATGGGGGAATGAGTATGCGGACTTTTCAGGTGGGGTGATTGGATTTGTATAATTGGTCTGCTTTTTTTACTTTTGTTGAAAATTACTTCTTATGGTGCCGACTGAACTAAAAAACGACCTCCATCGAATGGTGGACGAAACAAACGACCCTCTAATCTTGAAAGAAATTGCCGCGCTATTCGCAGCACTCCGCGAAGAAGGCGGCGATTGGTGGGACTTAATCTCAGAAGAGGAGAAAGAAAAAATTGAACTGGGGCGTGCCCAAGTCGCTGCAGGTCAAACGGTGCCGCACGAAGTTGTACGGGCAAAAGCACAGCGTATAATTGGCAAAAAAGTGTCCGGCAATGAACAGGGTTGAATGGTCAACCGTTGCTGAGGATGATTATCTGGCACTTTTGGAACAAACTTATATGCACTCAACTGAGGGAGGTGTTGCATTATTTGAGCGAATGGAATCCCTGCTTGAAAACCTTCGTCAGTTCAAGCATTTTTGCCCTCCTACCGAAAAATTTCCAAAGTTTCGCAGATGTGTAGTGACTCGCCATTTATCACTCGTGTATGAGGTCGGCGAGCATTCAATTACCATTATGTCCATTTTTGATCCTCGCGGCAGCAATCCATTTGTGTAGATGGAGGACGCATACCATCTGAATCTACCCCAGACAGAACTTCTGGCATAAGGGTTCATATGAGCTCTACTGAATGTACAAGATGGATTACGGGAACAGCTTGAAGGAATAACAAGCATACCTCCAAGCTGTAATATGGCTGGAATGTAAAATATTTTGTGTTTTTATTTTGAAAGCAAAACAAAGTATTTTAAATTTGCTGATCATTCCTCTTTCAACCAATCTCCTATGAAAAAAGGCGGGGCAAAAGAAGCCTACCTAAACATCGGCCAAGTAATGGCGGATCATTTCGTGGATATCCACGAAATGGCCACGATCAGAAAAGGATGGGGAAAAGCGCGGAAAGGATGTCGCTATAAAAAACGAAACCCGATAGTTTGAGTCGCCTCAGGGACTACCGGGAATAAGCGGGCACGAGAATCAAAATCAACAGCAAATGGCAAATGCATCGCAGATAATCATTTACCAAACCGAAGCGGGCGAAACCAAATTGGAGGTTCGTCTGGAAAACGAAACCGTTTGGCTCACTCAAAAACTCATGGCGGAGTTGTTTCAAACAACTCCGCAAAACATCACCATCCACCTCAAAAACATCTTTGAAGAGGGTGAATTGGAGGAAGTGGCAACTTGTAAGGATTTCTTACAAGTTGGGAAAGAGGGCGAACGCATGGTGGAGCGGAGTCAAAAATTTTACAACCTGGATGCCATCATTTCGGTTGGGTACCGGATAAAGTCAGCCGTCGCCACCCGTTTTCGCCAATGGGCTACGAAGCACATCAAAGAATACATTGTCAAAGGTTTTGTCCTCGATGACGAACGGCTCAAAAACCCGAATCTGCCGTTTGATTATTTTGAAGAACTGCTCAAACGCATTCAGGACATCCGAACTACCGAGGGCTGGGAACTCTACCGCGACTTCAACCGCCTGCTTGCCCTGCTTTACGACGATGCTCCGGAAAACGTGGCCGAACTGCGCGACCGCATGGCCGCCGAACCCGCCACAGAACAGATGATGTAAGGCGGTTCGATGACAAATCCGACGAATCCACCAGCGAAAAAGTCATCCTCGATGCTGCATTTGCCCGTCGTACCAGCCTTCTGGACGCTTTTAAAGAAGAGGGCGCCAGGATCAATCCATTGGTATTGGTACAATTACCCGACAGTAAAGCGGGCGATGCCAAGCAGGAAACGGTGGTGAATTACTTGCTGGAGAAAGGCATTTCGACAGAAAATGGCCTTCTTGCAATTTGGCTTTCCAACGAAAAAATCAATCTGGAAGGCATTCGCGACATGGATTCTCCCATTCAATTCCTGCTGTTTAAGCAGGCTGTGGCGACTGGTTGGGATTGCCCGCGAGCACAGGTGTTGGTGATGTTCCGCGACATCCGCAGCGAGCCGTTCAAAATCCAGACGGTCGGCCGTATCCTGCGGATGCCGGAGCAAAAACACTATCTAAAAGAAGACCTGAACAGGGGCTATGTGTACACCAATATCTACCCGCTCAGTGTAGAAGAAGAGGCCGGCGAACCAACCGGCATTTTACAAAACATCACGGTCAGAAAGCGGGCAGGATTAGAAAATGTGTCCTTAGTTTCGTACTATCGTCAACGTGCTGATTACAACGATTTAACGACCAGTTTCTATGCCTTGCAAAACCGGGTTTTCTGTGAAGCATTTGGCTTGGATACTTACGGGCTGGTAGACCAGGAAGAAAATCACCGCCGCATCCAGGCTTTGGGAATGAACTTTGATTTGGGACGGAGTGATGTAAAAATGGGCAAGGAGGGCATGATGGTCATGGATCGTTATGATGATTATGGTTACACGACCAAAAACATTGACTTGACAGAGCACGTCACACACATTTCTGATTCAGACGTTCAGTTTGCATTTGACAAAATGCTCCTGGGCTTTTTGGGTACTTACAACCGGGCTCGTTCCTTACCTACTTTGCGAAAGTCTTTGTACGATTGGTTCAGCAGACACTTTGCCTACTCGCCCATGAATGGTGGCGTTTTGGCCGTCCAGCATGTCGTTCTTCGTCCGGAGAACATGGATAAAATAAAAACTGCACTGCAAAAAGCGGTGGATGAATATGCACCTCTGCGGGTAAATGAAGTCGAGTCAAAGGCGAAAGACAAAACAAACCCGAACTGGCACGTCGCAGAATCTGCCCAATACAGCGACCTGACTGACGAGTTATTTCCGACCAAACTGCATTTCTACAACGAGTGCTGGCTGTCAAAAACACGTAGTGCTCCTGAAAAAGCATTTGAAAAATGGCTTGAAGGTAAGTCTGAGCAGCTGGAATGGTGGTACAAAAACGGAGAATCGAAAGAGACTTATTTTGGCGTGCAGTACACCGATGGAGAGGTTACACGCACTTTTTACCCGGACTATCTTGTTCGATTTAAAAACGGCAGCATCGGAATTTTCGACACAAAGGATGGTATGACTGCGAAAGATGCCGGATTAAGGTCAGAAGCCTTGCAGCGTTATTTTAAAGAATACGGCGGCAACGGAGAGAAAGGACTTTGGGGCGGGATTCTGGTGGAACGAACTTCGGGGGTTTGGATGTTGAATCAATCAGAAGCCTATAGATTCGATGGGAAGGATTGGAGCAGTTGGGTGTTTTTGGAAGAAATAGTAAATGCATGAACCTGTTAGTTAAAATGTCCTTTCTGCCCCGATGTTTTTAGCCGACCTAGGGAATATCAACCAAATTGGCCTATTTTTGCTCCATTAATCAGTTACATGCTCCAACATCTCAATGCTTTAACCCTTGATTAGGTGTCTATTACTGGCGGCTCATCCTTGCCGTGTATCGTAACAGCAGAAGATTCATCAGGAAGTATAGCGGGAGCCTATGTTGTAAAACTATACCCAAAAGATGCTGAGGATTTGCAACGACGGACTGCCTCAGAATTTCTTTGTGCCATTTTGGCTAAGGAATTTGGGTTGCCGACTCCAGAGCCCATAGTTATCGCGATGGGCATAGAGATAATGGGCCAGTTGTGGAAGGATCCGAGATATGAGAAAAAGAGGCTGGAACCTGGCAATTATTTTGGGTGCACTTTTTTGGAAGGAGGTCTAGACTTCACCAATCCCCTTCCGACGGGGAAAATAAACTTAGTTGATGTTGAAAGTGTTTTTGGGTTTGACATGCTAATTCGAAACTGGGATCGCCGCGCAGAAAAACCCAATTGCTTTTTCAAAGACAACTTATTGTACTTAATTGATCATGAGTATGGTTTGTATATTCCTCAGACTTTTGATTGGCATGTAAAAAACGATGGCTGGCAACAGATAGCGTACCGAGAAAAAGGTCAGCATTTGATGTTGCCCTATTTAAAAAAAAGAAAGAAGCAAGGCCGGATCAACTTTTATCTTTTCGAAGAGCACCTCCGATTTCTGGATTTATCAAAATTGCATGGTTGCCTAAACGAGTTGGAAGATTTTGACATTTTTGCGCCCGACTTTACCGCAGTGTTCGATTATTTAGCCGAAGCCAAAGCACAGCCCCATATTTTTGTTAATCAATTACTTAGCTTAATTTAGCATGAAACAGCCTTTCAAATATGCCGTGCTGCAATATCGGCCTTCTTACCTGCTTGACGAACGGGTTAACGTCGGCTTGTTGTTTCATTTTGTGGAAGAGAAAACCGTAGAATTCGTTTTCCCAGAACATCTGAGCCGCATCAACCACCTATTCCCAGGTGAAGAGCCTCATTTGTTACGGCAGTATTTGCGCTCCTTTAGAAATGAAGCACTTGGTTTAAATAAAAAACCACTCTATCTCAATCAGGTAGATTTGACTACTTCACTTCTTACACCTGATGCAAATGCTTTTTGCTTTTCTGACTGGAAAACCGGCTACTTCGCTGATCGTCAAGCGACATTGGCGCATTACCAGAAATTGTTTTTTAAATATTATGGTGAATCAAGTACTGCTAAGCCCTTGATTAAAGATGAAGATTTGAAGCGACAATTTTCCAAAAGCCTAAAAAAGCAATCTCAAAAACTGGAAATCATCGGCCTTTTTCAGGAAGATTTTGTGCTTAATCACCCTTCAATTAGTGATTTAAAATTAACCTTCGATTATGGCTGGCAAAATGGCAAGACGAACTTTGTAAAGGCTCTATCTTTTGATTTGAAGGAAAAGAACTCTGTCTTTGATAAAGCACAACGCTGGTACGGCAGAATTGCCCAATACCCACAAGCTGCTGAAAATGATAAATGCCGTTTCGATTTTTTGGTAGCTCCTCCTGCAAACCAAGATTTGAACAAAGCTTTCAAAGCAGCAATAGGTATTCTTGAGGCCATCCCAGTCGCCAACACAAAAATCATTTATGGAGAACAATTGGACAATTATATTCGTGAAGCCGTTGCTACTGTTAAGCCATTAACTTTGTTTGGTTGAATCCTTTTCAGCCCCAAAATACCCCGCCACCTTCCCAGCCGCCACCTTCCCAATCAACTTCACCACCGCTTCCGGTTCAGCCGCTTTAAGCCGCGCCACAGACCCAAAATGCGCTAACAACTTCTCCGAGGTCTTTGCACCAATGCCCGGAATCTCGGTGAGTCCGGTCTTGATAAAATCCTTACTCCGCTGGTTGCGGTGAAAAGTGATCCCAAAACGGTGGGCCTCATCCCGGGCTTGCTGGATGAGTTTCAATGATTCTGATTTTTTGTTGATGTGCGCCGCTACCGGATCGTCGGGAAAATAGATCTCCTCCAGACGCTTGGCAATGCCCACCACCGTCATTTTGCCCTCCAGGCCCAGGGCACGGATACTTTTCATCGCTGCACTCAACTGGCCCTTCCCGCCGTCAATGATGACCAGTTGGGGCAGCCCTGCATCTTCCGTGAGCAGGCGTTGGTAGCGCCGCAGTACCACCTCTTCCATGCTGGCAAAGTCATTCGGCCCTTCCACGGTTTTAACATTGAAATGGCGGTAGTCGCGCTTGGAAGGCTTCGCATTTTTGAACACGACGCAACTGGATACCGGATTGGTTCCGTGCAGATTCGAGTTGTCAAAACACTCGATCCAAAGCGGAGCCGCTTCCATATGCAGATCGTCCTGCAGGGTACGAAGGATACGCTCCGCGCTGGTCTGCTTACCGGTGGCATTCATGGCCTGCTTTTTCTTTTGAAGCAGGTGGTATTGCACGTTTTTTTCGGAGAGCTCGAGTAGTTTTTTCTTGTCGCCAATCTTTGGGACAGTAATGATCAGGTCATTTTCAGGCAGCACGACCTCGAAGGGAACGATGAGCTCCTTCGTCATACTATTAAATCGTTCGCGCATGGATTGGATGGCCAGCACGAGCATGATCTCCTGGTCTTCGTCCAGATTTTTGATCAGGGTAAGCGTGTAAGTGTGGATGATGGCGCCATTGACCACTTTGAGGTAATTGACAAAAGCTTCTTTTTCATCATCCGCAATGGCGAACACATCCACATCGCGAATATTGGGATTTACCACCGTGCTTTTGCCCTGGTAGTCTTCAAAAAGTGCGAGTTTTTCCTTCAAAACCTGCGCCTGCTCAAATTTCATCTCCTCTGCTGCACGGGCCATTTCTTCTTTCAAGTGGTTTTTTACCGCCGAAAAATTGCCCTTGAGTATGTTCTTGATCTGCTCGATCTTCCGAAGATAGAATTCCTCTGATTCATACCCCACACAGGGCGCTGCGCAATTTTTAATGTGGTATTCCAGGCAAGGCTTGAATTTATTTCTGGCAATATTATCCACCGATAGATTCAACTGACAAGTGCGGAGCTGGAACAATTTTCGGATGAGCTCGGCGATCTGTTCCACGCGAAATCTCTGCAAATAGGGGCCAAAATAGAGCGAGCCATCTTTGAAAGACTTCCTGGTCAGAAACACCCTCGGAAACCGCTCCTGCTTGATACAAATATAAATGAGGGGCGATTTTTCGTCCTTCAGCATCACATTGTACCGCGGCTGATGCTTCTTGATGAGGGTATTTTCAAGCAACAAGGCATCGTGTTCCGTTTCCACGATCATAAATTCGATGTGGTGGGCATTCCGAATCAGCACCTTTGTTTTGGCAAGCTGGTGTTTTTTTTCACCAAAGTAAGAACCCAGGCGGTTGCGCAGGTTTTTGGCTTTTCCAACATATAGGATGATTCCCTCAGCATCTACATATCGATAGATACCGGGGTCTGTGGGGATGGTGGGGGCGAAGGCTTTGAATTCGTCGTTGGTCATTTGCAGCTGCTAAAGTGCGGCAAAATTAGCACGCAGTTGTCATCATGAAATCATTCCTTGAATACAATCTAAATTTAAGTACAAGTGAGCACTTTTTTTTCAAGATAGTGGAAGCCCGGGAAGCATCGTACATTTGCTCAGTTGCATCTGTATGATTGTTTTTTTCAAACTTGCGTATTCCATGTTCCACTATCGACTTTCAATTGTTTGTTGTTTCTTTTTCTTTGCCGCATTAAACCTTTGGGCACAATGTCCCATTACAGTAGATGCCGGGGATGATATTTATCTCTGCGCACCACCCACCCCTACTCAATTGAACGGTGACATTTCCGGGCCATACCTGGGCTTCAACTGGAGCCCATTAACCGGCTTGTCGGGTGGATCCACACTAACTCCCACCGTCACTGTAAGCCAGACCAGCACTTACGTTTTGACGGCTACTGCGCCGGATTTTGGGAACAATCTGGTGGATAACGGAGATTTTGAAGGAGGCAATGCAGGTTTTACCAGCGATTATGGTTACAACCCGGGCGATCTGGTGCCGGAGGGCTTGTATGATGTGATCGACAACCCGCAGGATGACCACCCTGGATTTGCCCCCTGCGATGACCACACTTCCGGCTCCGGCAACATGATGGTGGTGAATGGTGCAGGTACTCCCAATCAGGACGTCTGGTGCCAAACCGTCCAGGTGACTCCAAACACCCAATATGTACTTTCGGCCTGGGTGACTTCTGTGGTGGCAAGCTCTCCTGCGCTGCTTCAGTTTAACATCAATGGTACCCCCTTAGGCGGCATTTTTAACGCTCCGGGCGGCACCTGCAACTGGCAAAACTTCTTCCAGGTCTGGAACAGCGGCGGGAGCTCCAGTGCTACCATTTGTATCGTCAACCAAAATACCAGCCTGGGTGGCAATGACTTCGCGCTGGATGACATTGTTTTTGCCCCTGTTTGTACCGTAACGGATACGGTGAAAGTTTTTGTCATCAATGTAAATGCCATTGCAGCACCTTCCATAGTTACCATTCCCTGTGAGGGTGCTACTGTACAACTTTCCGGAAACGGATCCAGTACAGGGCCCGATATTACCTATGAGTGGACCACAAACAATGGCAATATTGTAAGTGGGAGCAACACACTCACCCCTTCTGTAGACGCTCCGGGAGAATATGTACTGACCGTTTCTTATGAAGTGAATGGAGCTCCGATCTGTACAAAAACCGCCACCGTCAACGTTATTCTTAATCCCAATCCACTTTCAGCCTGGATAAATCCGCCGCAGCCGCTTGGATGCGGTGCGCCTACGACCATCCTATTTGGCAATTCCAGTCAGGGTGGATTTTCTACCTACCAATGGGCTACCCTGGATGGAAACATCGTCGGCAATTCGGATCAGAAAAACTGCAACGTAAACCAGGTTGGCACGTATACCCTTTTGGTCACGAATACCAATACAGGTTGCACCGCCACAGCAGAGGTGACTGTAACGATAACAAACAATGCACCGCTTGCCAATGCCAACTCAAACGGAACCATCACCTGTGCCAATGACTCCGTCCCCTTGTTGGGCATAGGTAGTACCAGTGGACCAAATATCTCCTATACCTGGACAACACCCAATGGTCAGATCATAGGCCCTGCCAATATGCTCAACGCCATTGCTGGCGCTGGCGGACTTTACATCCTGAACGTAACCAATACCGCTAACAATTGCACCAAAATGGATACGGTGATCGTGCCGGCAAATGTGACCCTGCCTACTGTGATGGGAACCCTGCCGCCACAAATTTCCTGCGATCCCAATCAGGACACCATCTCGATCTTCATCCAGGTGGGTCCTCCGCCATTTGTATTGATCAACTGGACCACCACAAATGGCCATATCGTATCCGGGCAATTTACCCCTGCACTACAGGTCAATTTACCAGGCACCTATTCGGTTTCGGTTTTGGATACGACCAATGGTTGCTTCAATTATGACACCATCCAGGTATTAGCCAATTTTACTGCCCCTATGGCAGACATTTTGCCTGCAGATACCGTCACTTGCCAATCGCCCAGCATTCAATTGCAAGGTGCTGGCTCCACTATGGGAGCGAATTTTTCTATTGCCTGGACTGCCAGCAACGGCGGCAACATTGTCTCCGGCGGCAATACACTCAGCCCAACGGTCAATGCTGCAGGGGATTATCTGCTCATTCTGAGGGATAGTGTCAGCCTCTGTGCGGATACGGCGATGGTGAATGTTTTAGCGGATACCAATGTAGTAGTGGTCATCGCAAACGCACCTGACACGCTCAACTGCATGATCAACACGGTGACCCTCAACGCCAATGGTTCCAGCAATGGCAGCGGTGTCAGCTATTTCTGGACCACTACGGATGGCAATATTACCAGCGGACAGAACAGTGCCAATCCCAGTGTAAACGCTCCCGGAACCTACCAGCTTTTGCTTACCAATACCATCAACGGTTGCGCCGCAACAGACCTCGCCATCGTCGAACAGAATATTACGCAACCACCCATTAGCATTACCCCTCCCGGCCTGCTCACTTGTGCGATCCTCTCCCAAACCATTCAGGCCCAGAACAGCAGCAGCGCCGGAAACTATACCTATCAGTGGACTGCCAGCAATGGAGGTAATATTATGGCCGGCGGAAATAGCCTTTCGCCAACAGTAGACCAGGCGGGCACTTATTCGCTGATTGCCACAGATCTGGTCAATGGTTGCACCCGTTCGTCCAGTGTTTCGGTGGGCCTTGACAATGCTTTGCCTAATGTAGCGACATCCGTTCCCGGGCCGCTGACCTGCACGATTGCCAGCCAGATCCTGACTGCAAATGGCTCCTCCAGCGGACCTACCTTTACTTACAACTGGACCACTCAAAACGGCATCATTAGTATGGGAGAAAACACGCCCAGCCCTACGGTGACAACTCCCGGGACCTATACCCTGGAGATCACCGACGCGGCCAATGGCTGTACTGCAAGCTCCTCTGTTCAGGTCGTGGAAGACATTACCCCGCCTACCGCCCTAATCATGACACCCTCCGATACCCTGACCTGCATGAGCACCCAACTCGAATTAATCGCGGACGGAACCGGCGCAGGGTTATGGACCACGAGCAACGGAAACATTTTATTTACGCTCGGTTTTTCTGCGCAAATAGACGCACCCGGTAATTATTTGTTTACGGCAACCGATCCAAATAATGGATGCACGGCCATGGCCAATATTGAGATCTTTGAAAATGTGCTTATTCCAAGCCTGAGTGTTGCCCCACCCTTTCCGCTCACCTGTACGAATACCAATGTGACGCTGAATGCGATGACCTCCAACCCCAACCTGATTTTCAGCTGGCAAACAGGGAGTGGCAATATTGTATCCGGGCAGAATACAGCCATGCCGGTGGTGAATACCCCAGGCAATTACGACCTCACCATCACCGATCCGGTCAATGGTTGTAGCAAAATCGCCGGCGCGATCGTTTTTCAAAACATCAATCCGCCCAACATACAGATCACACCCGGCGCACCCATTACCTGCAACGATCTGACCCAAACCATTCTGGCCCAAAATCAATCTGCCGGAAACAACTTCGTGTATGAATGGGTGGCTGCCAACGGCGGCAATATCCTTTCCGGCGACAGCACCCTGACTCCGCTGATCAATAGCGGCGGCGATTATATTCTGACCACCACCAACACGGTGAATGGATGTACCACTGTTTCGAGTATCAATATTTTGCAGGACACCAACTTCCCGACAGCCAGCGCAGGCGCGGATGCCACCCTGAGTTGTCTGACCAATGCGTTGACCATCAACGGCTCCGGAAGTGGCGCTGCCAGCCTGACCTATGCCTGGCAAGCCTCCAATGGCGGCAATATCGTATCCGGAGGCAACTCCCCTACCCCACTCGTGAACCAGTCCGGCACTTATACCCTCACCGTAAGCAACCCGGTTAATGGCTGTGCCACACAGGATATCGTAGAAGTCTTCACCGATGCCAATGCCCCAACGGCCAATGCCGGCACTGCGGCCACACTTACCTGCGCAGTCCTGCAAACGACGCTGAATGCTAATGCGAGCACAGGAGCCAATATCTCCTACAACTGGACCGCTGCTTCCGGCGGAAATATTCTGAACGGGCAAAATACCCTGATGCCCACCGTAAACGAGCCCGGCATTTACACGCTGGCCGTCACCAATAGCACCAATGGCTGTATCGCGACCAGCAGTGTCACCGTACCGGAAAACATCCTTCCACCTGTAGTCGATGCCGGAACAGGAGTAACGCTGACCTGTGCCGTAACCAACTTGTCGCTTTCGGGCAGCACCACCGGCGGAACTGCCACTTATACCTGGACCACCACCAATGGGAATATCCTTTCCGGAAACAACACACTCAATCCTTCCGTAAGCCAAACCGGAACCTACACCCTGACTGCTACCCTCAGCAGCAATGGTTGTACGGCCAGTGATCAGGTAGTGGCTGGCATTGACACCCTGGCGCCAGGCTTTCAAATTGCACCGCCGCTGCTACTTACCTGTGTTCAGTTGAGCACACCGCTGTCAGCTTCGGTACAACAACCCGGAACCGGGAATTTTTCTGCCGCCTGGACCACGGTCGGCGGGAATATCCTGGGTGGACAAAACACCCTGAACGCCAGCGCGGATGCACCAGGGCTATATATCCTGAGCATCCAGAATACGCTTAATGGCTGCGACGCACAGCAGCAAGTCACGGTGAATCAAAACATCCAGCCTCCTACGGCCATTGCAGCTCCGGGCAGCGATATTACCTGTGCTATGCCATCCCTGAACTTAAGCGGTCTGGGCTCTTCAACGGGCAACATGGCTTACAGTTGGACGGCCAGTCCGGGAGGCACCCTTTTAAGCGGGATCAACACCCTGAATCCAACTGTAGGCAGTGCCGGCACATACACCTTGCTAATCACCAATAACGCGACAGGTTGTTCTGCTTCGGCTACGACGATCGTGGGGAACAATACCACACCGCCGGTAGCCGCCATTGCTTCGGCAGGGCCCCTGACCTGTTTACAAAATTCCGTCAGCCTGAATGGAACAGGCTCCAGTCAGGGGACAAATTTCACCGCCTCCTGGGCCACATCCGCGGGCAATATTGTATCCGGACAAGGAACTTTTGTCGTAGCTGTGGATCAGATCGGCAACTATATTCTGACCGTTTTGAACACCCAGAATGGTTGCACCGAAACCGCTCAGATCCTTGTGACCGCAAACAAGAATACCCCCGGGGCGCTCATCCTTCCGGCGGAACCACTGCATTGCAATCAGCCTCAGATCACACTCATGGGCTCCAGTGCCACGCTTGGAACTTTGACCTATACCTGGACCTCCAGCGCAGGCGGCAATCTGGTCAGTGGTATCAATACGCCCACGCCGCAGATAGACCAGGCGGGAAATTATACCCTGCTGGTTACCAACCCATCCAATGGATGTAGTTCGGCTGCCACGCTGACAGTCACTGCCGTTCCGGACCCGGTGTTCGATCCAGCGTTGGTACAGCCCAATTGTAAGGTGCAAACCGGCACCGTAAATTTCGGGGTGGTCACTGGCGGAATCGCGCCTTTCCAGTATTCCCTGGACAATGGTCAGACCGAAAGTACCGAGACCTTGTACACCGGGGTTCAGCCCGGCAGTTATCCGCTGGTGGTGAGTGACGCCAATGGCTGCACCGCCTCAGAATCTGTGACGATCGATGCGCCTTTCATTCCGGATCTGGTTTTGACGGATATATTGAAGATCGAACAAGGCGACTCTGTTTTGCTCACCCCTTTGACCAACATTGCCCAGAATCAGATCCTGTCCTGGAGCTGGTCGCCGGCAACCGGACTGTCCTGTACCGACTGTCAGCAGCCCTGGGCAAAGCCTTTGAACAATCAGTATTACAAGGTGATCGTAGAAGACCTGAACGGATGTAAGGCCCAAGATCGCATCCTGCTGCGTGTCAGCCGGAATCGGCATATCTACCCACCCACCGCATTCAGCCCGAATGAAGACGGCGAAAATGATCGCTTCACACTTTTCACCAAAGGCGTGCGGGAGATCCGCAGCCTGGCCATTTATGATCGTTGGGGGGAGCAGCTGTTTGTCCGCAAAAACTTCCAGCCCAACGATGAATCGCTGGGTTGGGATGGCAGCTTCCGGGGATCTCCGGTAACGCCTGCAGTGTTTGTCTGGGCCGCAGAGGTGGAATATCTGGATGGCGAGGTGGAGGCGGTTTATGGGGATGTTACGGTGGTTCGGTAGTGTGTGGCTTGGGCCAAAAGTCCCAGCGGGACATCATCTTTGTAGAGATGCCCAGGTTTTTTTCATCCGTTCCATAGGAACGGCATTCCGGCGTACAAAAAAAGCCGCTCCTGAGGGGAGCGGCTTTTTGTTTAGTCAGCAATAAATCGGGTTCGGAATGTCTTAGATTAAATCGGTGTTTGAGCGGGTGTTTGTTTGTTTTCCTAAACTGACTATCCGCATATTGGGTACTAATTCGTCGGTTAAAGGGGTGCGTTTGTCGTAAGTATCTATAAATCAGAGGCTAAGGAGATAACTTATGTTGTATAATTCAAACGAAGTTATTATGAACCTCTTGCAATTCATCAAAGAATACCCAACCGAAGAAGTTTGTCTTCAAAAGTTTGTTGATTATAGACTTCAACGTGGTATTACTTGTCCTAAATGTAACGAGCAAACCAAACAATACTGGCTTGCACCCGATAAGAAGTTCAAATGTAAGAAATGTCTGTACAAGACTTCCTATAAGTCTGGCACTTTGATGGAGAAGTCCAAAATTGACATTCAAACTTGGTTCATGCTTATTCATTTAATGACAAGCATCAAAAAGTCTTTGAGTGCATTAGAAGTTTCAAGACAGTTAGATGCTCGTTATGACACAGTTTGGTACGCAATGCACAAAATTCGTAGCGCAATGGGGAAACGTGATGCACATTATAGTCTGAATGGAACAGTAGAAATTGACGATGCTTTTTTCGTGGCAGTTGACTTGGGACGTGATAAAGAAGAAGAAATAAAACGTGGTCGTGGCAGCCAAAGACAAGCAAAGGTTCTGGTGATGGTAGAAAGTGAAGCCGTTAGTAAAGAAGTAAAGATTGCTAAGTACGGAAAGGATACTCCACATAAAAAAGACCGCAAAATGGGCTATGTTAAAATGATAGTAGTTGATGACCTTTCAGGTGAAACAATCAACAATGAAGCCAGTAAAGGGCTTGATAGTAATGTTTCGGTAATTGCCGACGACTGGAAAGGGTATCGTGGATTAGGTAAAGTTGTTGCCAAAATAAACCAAATGGTAGTTCCTCCGAAACAGGCAATGGACAAATTGCCTTGGGTTCATACGGTAATCAGCAATGCCAAGAAAATGACAGCGGGTGTCCACCATTCGGTAGCAAAAGAGTATCTTCAAAACTACCTGAATGAATTTTGCTGGAAAATAAATCGCAGAGGTTTTAACAGTGACCCATTTGAAAGGGCAATGTGTATGGCAGTAGATGAATATTGGTGCTGAGGGATATTTATACTAAAAACGGAATCGAAATATGAAACTAAAACCAATAGTAAACCAAATAATCACTGAACGGAAGAAGTATCAGTCGCTCATTTTCAACCATGCACTTCAAGAAAACGTAGTTCGTGGTCGGTTGAACGAAGAAGCGGATAGTGACAAACGAGCAGATGTCTTACAGAAAATAAGTAACGGAGACTTTGAAAGTCCTAAAAGTTTCAAGGCTTCTATGGACATATCCAAGCACAAGGAAATGTTGACACCTTATTCAACTGGCGAACTGTCACAGATGAAGTTATACAAGTTGGAAGGTTACAACATCGGGTTTGCCTTGAAGAAAAGAGACGGCGGATACAAAGAAATCGTAGCAGTCCACAACAACGAGCCAGACGTTAAAAGCGTAGGCAAGGAATTGATGAAATCTGCCATTAAAGCAGGAGGTTGCTACTTAGACCACTTTGACGGCTACCTATCGTCATTTTATGACAGTTTGGGATTTGAAGAGATTGATAGGGATAAATTTGATGCACAATACGACCAAGACGGTAGTTTTAGGAACAAATACGGCGAATCGGACGTTATCTATCGGAAACATAAAAACTGCAAATGAGGAACATAAAACACGAAACGGAATCAGGGTTGTCCTTGTTTAAGGGCGACATTTTAGATTCGTTTATACTGCATATACCACACGCTTCTACTTATATTCCGAACCTTGAAGGTTTTGTTTTGGATAAAGTAGAAGAAAACATCAACCTCCTCACTGATTGGTCAACCGATAAAATATTTGATGTTGATGGCATTGAAAAAATTGTTACGCCATATAGTAGATTGTTTTGTGACGTTGAAAGGTTTGAGGACGAATCAGAGCCAATGGTTAATGTGGGCAGGGGATTTTTCTACACTAACGGGTACAATGGTTCGGAATTGAGAAAGTCCGATGGTGGATTGAAAGAATTGGTTCACAGGGACTTCTATTTAAAGCACCATGAACTGTTTTACAATAAGGTAAAGGGAAGGTTAGATAAGCATGGTGTATGTTACATAGTTGACTGCCATTCATTTAACGACAATCCGTTAGTTCCTTTTATTGAGCAACCAAGGTCGCCAGATATTTGCATTGGGGCTGACCCGTATCACACTCCTAATTACCTGTTGAACTATACCTTAAACTATTTCACAAACCTTGGATATTCCGTTGAGATAAACAATCCGTATTCTGGCTGCATCATTCCCAAACCTTATTTTTTGAAAAGCGACAAGGTTAAGGGCATTATGATTGAGGTGAATAAACGGCTATACATGAATGAAAATTCAGTAAACGATGAAAAAGTTGACCAGTTGCGGAAGGTTATTAGTGGATATTTTAGTGATTTATAGAAACAAAAACTTACCGCTAAATACTTTTAGTACCCAATATGCGGATAGTCAGTTTTCCTAATTTGATATTGAAGCGTGGAAGTGGGAAAAGGTCACGGATTATGAATAATAAATTTAATATTTTTCAACTTCCGTAGCGATCTACTTCACTTTATTTCCTCTTGGATCAATGTAGTAATAATTTATTCCGTCTTTGCTGACCCATGCTTTACCATTCATAAAACTTTCTGCGTCCTTGAAACAACAGAGCAATTCCTTGGTCTTCACATTTCGGAAAGCCATTTCAGCCCCGATTTTGCCAAGCTCCATATCATCCGCAATCACTAATCTGGAAAAGCTGCGGAAAACCTTGTCAGGTATTGCCTGGGGGGAAGCACCTGAATTGGCAGAAGGGATGGTAGCATCTGGCAACTTCTTGGACTGAACCTTGGTTTGTGTGGCCGTTGTTTTAGATCCTGGCGCATCTGTTTTTTGAGGTTCTTTCACCATTGTTTGTTCCGTTGGTTGCGGAGCATTCGAGCCAGTTTTAGATTCGGCGGTTTGTGCTACAGGATCTTCCTTTTTTTGAAAGATTATCTCCCGCAGGGTCACACCCAAAATGCCCATCAGACTGGCAACAATGCCAAGCACAAGCCCCCATTTTTCCAAAAAACTTTTCTGCTGCTGTCCAGTAGCTTTGTCGAAAGCCCTGGCAGAAAATCCGGCCTGTATCAAAGAATCATCAGTCCAATCTGCCGGGATGGAATGCACCAGATCAAGCATGGCCCGATTGATACGGGCGCGTTCGAGGCGATAATCATCGTCGTTTATGGTGCCCGCGTGATAGTCGGTCATCAGGGTATGGTAGCGGGCCGAATGTTGGGCCACCATACCGCCGCGCTCCTGATCGCCATAATGGCGCACAAGAATCAAACACCCTTCAATGGCGGCTTCCAGTTTGCCTTTAGTGAGCAGGTCTTCGATGAAATGGCGGGCGTTGGACATGGAGCGTGTTTTGTGGGCGAAAAGTAAGGCGAAATCAGTCAAATCAAGTCTGTTTTTTTGCCGTCTTTCGCCCCATGAATGACTCACCTGTTATCGTCCAACATACCTACGATTTGCTGCTCTATCTTGTACCGCAACTTGCCAGGTTTCCGCGCAGCCAGAAATTTGCCCTCGCTGACCGAATTCAAAATACGCTGACCGAGGTACTTGAAGCCCTCATCCGAGCCTACTATCTTCCGCGTGGAGAACCAAAACGGTCTGCCCTTCAGCAAGTTAACCTTGACCTAGAAGTCCTGCGCTACCTCATTCGCCTGGCCAAAGACCTGCGATGCCTCGACCTACGCCGCTATGAATTGGTACAAAAGCAAATCCATGAAATCGGTGTCCAAAATGGTGCATGGCTCAAAAGTCTCGCATGAAACGTCATCACAATCTTTGGCAACAGATCGCCCATTTTCCTAATCTGTTGCAAGCCGCACAAAAAGCACAGCGCGGCAAACGGACACAGCCCAACGTAGCGCATTTCAATCTTGATCTGGAACACAATCTTTTCCAAATCCTGGATGCATTGGAACAAAGAACCTATCGGCCCGGACCTTACAAAAGTTTCCACATTCTGGAGCCCAAGCCTCGAATGATCAGTGCCGCACCTTACCGCGACCGCGTGGTACATCATGCCCTGTGCAATATCATTTCTCCGCTGCTAGAAAAAACAATGATCGCGGATAGCTACGCCAACCGAGTCGGCAAAGGCACACACCTCGCGATCGAACGATTTGATGCGTATGCCCGACACTACCCATTTGTATTGAAGTGTGATATCAAAAAGTTTTTTCCGTCCATTGACCATGAAATATTAAAGCAGGAACTTCGCCGAAAGATCGCTTGTCAGCGCACCTTGTGGCTCTGCGACCTCATCCTTGACAACTCAAACCCACAGGAAGAACACCTGGCTTATTTTCCTGGCGACGACTTGTTCGCGCCCACAACACGGCGTCGTGGGCTGCCCATCGGCAACCTAACCAGCCAGCTTTGGGGCAATTACTATCTCAACCGCCTAGACCATTTCGTGAAAGAAAAACTCCAACGCCGTGCCTACCTGCGTTATGTGGACGACTTTGTAGTGTTCGGGCATTCCAAAGAAGAACTTTGGGAGGTGAAACGCCAGATAGAAGTATTTTTACAAGCTTACAGACTCCTGCTCCACGAGCGGAAAAGTCGCGTGTACCAATGTTCGGAAGGCGTTACCTTCCTTGGGTATCGAATGTTTCCGGGATTTCGGTTGCTGCCTTCAGCCAATGTGCGGAAGTTTAGAAAGCGTACCCGCAGCAAAGTCAAAGAATACTTTACGAAAAAAATTTCGCTCCACGCGTTTACAGCGAGCCTTAAAGGTTGGGAAGGACATGCCTTGCGGGCGAACACTTGGCGGCTACGCAGACGTCTTTTCAAAGAATTCTTTGAAAAATGACAAGCCCAGGCACGGGCTTCGATTCCGATTACCCGGAACTACTAACTGTACCTGGGCTTCGCTACTTGTTCGGTTCCGAAAATCTCGAAACCCGGACACGGCCGTGGGCTTCTCATTTACATCTCAGCCGGCGGTGACCTTGAGCACCGCCGTGCAAAATGCTTGTTTACTGGCCTATGTAAAAAGGAGTTCTGGCAACGCGAAAACCGATATTGTTGTTCCTGTTTGTTCGATTGTTCCTGTTGCGGTTAGCAGCCCTGCAGTTATTATCATTGTTGTTCCAGGACCCGCCGCGCAACACAGCGTTGAGGCCGTATCCGAGGCAAATATCGCTTTTTTCAAAAAAAAACGTCGGCTTACGCCGAAAAGAAAAAGAAAAAAAGAAAAAGTGCAGAGTTTAAAAGGGTAAAAGTGACACAGGGTTACTTCCCCCCCGCAGCCCTGGCAACGCGAAAACCGACATAGTAGTCCCTGTAAGTCCGACCGTACCAGTAGCGGAGAGCAGCCCTGCAGAGACCATCATCGTAGTTCCAGGACCCGCCGCGCAACACAGCGCGATCCTGATCTACGCCAGCAATCCAGGCAGAACCATCGGCAGGAGCACCTGTGTAAGATTCATGCCAGGTATCGGCACACCACTCCCATACGTTGCCGCTCATGTCGTGAAGACCGAGTTCATTGAAAGCTTTTTGCCCTACAGGGTGCGTTTTAGAGCCCGAATTGGTGCTATACCAAGCAACATCCTCAATCGTGTTACTGCCTGCATATTTATAGCCCTTAGAGGCATTTCCTCCTTTGGCGGCATATTCCCATTCTGCTTCGGTAGGCAGTCGGTAAGTATGTCCGGTTTTTTGACTAAGCCATTGACAATACGCTGTTGCATCGTTCCAACTGATATGAATGACTGGATGATTGTACTCAGATTCTGGGCGCAGTTTCCCTGAAACGTCACAACGCCAGTTTACCCCATTCTTTTTTTCGTAGGTCGAACCCGTCCAAACATAACTCCAGCCTTCTTTATCTGCATCAGTTTGTTGTTTGGAGTCTTCGATGAAGACCCTGAATTGAGCCACCGTCAATTCGTACTTGCCAATTTCGAAAGTCGGCACGGTGACGCTATGGATGGGTTTTTCGCTATCATAATCATCGCTGCCCATCTGAAATTTTCCACCCGCCACCCGCACAAAATCGTCAGGCCGGATACCAAACTGGCTCAAATCAGGGCACCCTTTGGCAGCAGCGGAGCCTTTTATACTGGGGCAAGTATCCTCATGGTCAGGTATACCATCCCCATCCGTATCCGGGCAGCCCTGGTATCGGGTAAGCCCGGCGGTAGTGGGGCATTTATCGCTTTTGTCGGCCACGCCATCGTTGTCGGTATCGGGGCATCCGCTGAGGTTTTTGGGGCCGTAGGCATTGGGGCAGAGATCGGTTGCATCGGGTGTGCCATCCCGGTCGGCATCGGGCGGCGGGCAACCCATATCTTCGGCTGTACCGGGTTCAGCAGGGCATTTATCTTCGTGATCAGGCAGCCCGTCGCCATCGGAATCGGGGCAGCCCTGCCAGGCTTTTTTACCTGCCACATTGGGGCATTTGTCGCTTTGGTTGGGCACCCCGTCCTCGTCGTAGTCCGGACAGCCTCCGGCGGTCAGGGTGCCGTAATCATTAGGACATGGATCTGTGGCATCGGGTGTGCCGTCAAGGTCAGAATCAACGCCGCGTGGGCTTTCTGTATTCTTTTTTTGGGTAATTTGTACTTCCGCGGGTGGTACTACAACTTCTTTATCGGGTACCAAAGTGGTTTTAACCGGCGCGAAGAAGTAAAAATCGGAGATCAGGTTTCCTGTTTCATCCGGGCGTTGCTGGTTGTTGCTTTTGGCCAGCACATCGCGGCGGGTGTTTTTTAGTACGGTTTCCAGCAAGAGGCCAGGTGTTTTGAGATGCCGGAGCAATTGGGAGGTAAACAGGCTTAGTCCACCCTCCCCACGCAAGGTGGCAGTACTGCCTGAGGCGGTAGCATAGGCCACGAGAAGTTCCGGCACGGCAAAGTTTTCTTTGGCTAATCCCTGGCTGGCGCTCTTGACTTCACTGGGGATTGGGAAGGAGCGGCAAGCGTCGAGTATCAGGATGTTCGGACTGGTACCGGCATTCATCATGCGGGCCGCGATGCGACTGACCGGTACGCACATTTCCTTGATGTCATCGGCGGTGGTGAATTTAGCGCCAATGGGCACCAGATAGTTGGCATTTTCGAGCTGAACGCCGTGGCCAGAATAGTAAAACAAAGCAGTGCCCTGGCTATCCTTGATTTTTTCGCTAAACCCCCGCATGGCAGCAGTGAGCTCAAAATAACCGAGGTTGGTGTAGAAATCCACCTGAAAACCTGCCAGCGTGAG
>JBILHS010000001.1:0-130534 GCA_044350425.1 Saprospiraceae bacterium
CTGTTTATTCGTGGGTTTATTCCCTGGGTTGGGTTCCGTCAGTTTATTGTCCCGTATACCCCGGATGCGCGATTTGCCGGAAAGTCCAAGTATACCATGAAAAAGATGCTGGGACTGGCCCTGAATGGCATCACCTCTTTTTCGGTGCGCCCTTTGCGGATCGCTACCATCCTGGGCGCTTGTATCTCCGGGTTGGCTTTTCTGTACGCGATCTATGCACTTTACGCGCACATCGTACTCCGGGAAACCGTACAAGGCTGGACCTCCGTTCTGGTTTCTGTCCTGCTGATCGGGGGATTGCAACTGCTTACCCTGGGTATTCTGGGTGAATATATCGGCCGATTGTTCATTCAGGCCAAGGGCCGGCCACCTTATATCATTCAGGAAAGTTCAATCCCTCCTGAGCTGTAATTTTATCCCTTTCATTTGATTCCCGCTATGCGCTACCAAATTTACCGCATCCTGTTTATCATCTTCCTTTTTGCCGAAGTCCTGTTGCTGACCGGACAACGGATGCGCTATCTGGGCTACCGCGAAAATGCCATTGTGATCATTCTAATGGGCGCTGGTTTGGGAGTTTTTGCCTTGCTGGCCTCTTTTCAATCCGTTCCAACCAACGAAAAAAATGGCGGTATTCCCTGGGAAAACCGGATCCTGAAAATAGCAACCGGGATCGGGATCTTGTTAAGCTTATTCCACTTTGGTCGCCAACTAAGCAATCAACCGGTCAATGTGCATGTGTCTGATATCCTGCCCACCATTCAGACCATGAATCAGCGCTTGTTGGATGGCCAATATCCATACGCTTTGATTCAGGACTTTGGGTATGACCTCTCCCCTACTTACCTGCCGCTGATGTGGATGCCTTTTCTGCCGGCCACAGCCCTGCATTTGGATGAACGCTGGATCGCCTGGATGATCTGGATGCTTGCCAGCATTTTGCTGATCCGCCGGGTACATCAGTCAAACTTTTCAATAGAAGTAAAATGGCTCCTGACTACCCTTCCGTTTTTTTACTTCATCCTGTTTGGAGAAACAACGGTTGCAATCTACGCCAGTACTGTAGAGATCATGATCGCAGGGTTTTATATGCTGTTTGCCCTTCAATTAGACCATATCCGGAGCTATTTTACAGGCAATTCCTTAAAAAAGGGCGCTGTTCTTGGCTTTTTTATAGCCCTTTGCCTGTTGTCGAGGTATTCGTTTTTACTGTGGCTGCCGTTTTGTTTCCTGGTAGTCTGGAGTGAAAACAAAAAGCTGGCCTGGTACACCGCTGGCTGGGTGTCTGTCTGGGTTTTGGCACTTTTTGTGCTCCCGTTTCTCAGCCAGGATCCAATGGTTTATTTCAATGGTCTCAAGCACTATTCGTCTGCAGCGCTGGCGATCTGGTCGCAAACCGTGAATGTCAGCCCATTAAATGATGGGATTGGAATTGCAGGTATTTTCAGAGAAAATATGGGCGGTGAAATGGCCGATCGACTGGCGGCACTTCAAAAAACGCAAATGATACTGTCCCTGGTGGTGGTGGGTATTTGTGCCTTAATCTGGTGGCGCAAACGGAGTCAGATCCGCCACCTGCCCTTGTATTTGCTGGGAAGTCTGAAACTTTACTTTGCCATTTTCTACGGATTTATCCAGACACCCTATGCCTATCTGATGCTGACGCCCAGCTTTTTAAGCCTGGTGATGCTGATGACCTTTTACCGGACGCCGGAAAATGAGGTTTCGAAGGACGACCCAACTGCCGCCTGAGCCTGCAAGACATGCCGTTGTGCGTGCAGCGTGAGGTACACCAATAAATCGCCCAGAAGGTAAGACGAAATATTCCAGCGCATGGGCTTGATCTTTGGCTTATTGGTATTCACATCGCGAGCCTGCCGCACCAGCCGCAACATCATTTCGAGGTTGATCAGGAATACCTTCACCTCGTTGTCCCTGGCTTTCAACAATTGGGAGGGATCAAAGGATTTGGGACTGCGGAGTGGTTTTTGAATCCTGCTGGATGGATCTACCGCACGAATGGCACTGCGTCCCAACCAGTTAGATTCCCTTTCCGGCGCAGGCGTCCATCGACGGGCTTTTGCCTTGTGGAGTGCCCGTTCTATGCGTGGGAGGTAGTACTCAAACTGCGCATTGAGGTGCGCAAAACACTCTTGTACATTCCATTGCCCCGGAGCCGGCCGCTGCAAAAGTGCTTCCGGAGCCTGGTTGGACATGTTGCTGCGCACCGTTTTTAACAGGTCGCTCAGGTCTAGTTCAAGTCGGTCGAGCAATTCTGATTGAGTCATGTTGTGCGCTGTATATTGGGGCAGGGCGGCAAAGATAGTGACTGGTCAGTCCATCTTTAAGAATTTTCCGGAAAAGACGTTTCCCCGCCAGGTCTTCCTTTGTTCCCCAACAAATGCCCTGCTCAGCGCCGCGCTTGTGTCTTTTGACCAAGCGCTCAAAGCGGGCCATGTTAAAACAAACAAATTCAACGCTTTATGGATTTTTAATTCCATGCCTCAAGGGCGCTTGGTCAAAAGACACAAACGCCGCGTTGAGCATGGAATTTTGGGGTAAGCAAGGGGGAAGACCACGCTAGGCAGAAATTGCAAAAGCCAACCAGAACTGTTTCGCATTCAAAATCCAGCCAAAAATCTGACCTTTGAGCAAAAATCTAAGGGCATTCAATATTTTCTGCCAATGAATGCCTGGAAATCTAAAATCTAACGGACAACGAATATGTACATCAGGAACGTTGAAATCAAACATATCCGCGCCATCTCGGAATTTACAATGGAGTTCCCGGATGGCAAAGAGGCCGGTTGGCATGTATTGATTGGGGACAATGGGGCTGGCAAATCTTCCATCGTACGCAGCATTGCTGCAGCGTTGATCGGTCCGGAAGAAATCGGTTCCGTCCGCCTTTATTGGGAAGAATGGCTAAGCCAGAAGACACCAAGTGGCAGCATCAAACTTGAATTAATATTCGACTCCAAATTTGACAAAACAGGTCAGGCCCGCCCGCTCAAACACCAAGCCATTTCCAATGAAATCATGCTCAAACGGAATGGACGCGTTGTCATGGAGTCCAATATCAACGCAAAATCCCTGAACCCTAAAAACTATAACTGGGGCGACAACAAAGGCTGGTTCTCCGTTGCTTACGGTCCGTTTCGGCGTTTCACCGGGGGCAATCCCGATTGGAACAAAGTGTACTATTCCGCTCCCAAAGCAGGTGCCCACTTAAGCGTCTTCGGCGAGGATATTGCACTGACCGAAGCATTGGAATGGCTTAAAGACTTGGACCGCCGCAGGCTGAAAGAGAAAGAATCGGCGACCATGGCCAATATGGTCAATGAATCGAATGCTCACTACCAGTCGGAGGCCGATGCGGTGTTTCATGGATTGCGAAAGTTCATCAATGAAAGTGGCCTGCTGCCGCACGAAACTTCTTTTTCAGGAGTAAATATTGAGGGCGAACCCGAATTTATTGATGGCAATGGTAATACCATCAAGATTACTCAATTAAGTGATGGATATCGCTCCATCCTCAGTATGACTTTTGAGCTAATCCGTCAGATGGTTCGAGTCTATGGCGCCATGGCTGTATTCCAACCAATAAATTCTCAAGTTCTGCATTTCCAAATTCCCGGCGTCGTCATCATTGACGAAATAGACGCCCACCTCCACCCTACTTGGCAAACTCGTATCGGTCAATGGTTTACCAAGTTTTTCCCTAAGCTACAGTTCATCGTGACTACCCATAGCCCACTAATTTGTAGAGGCTGCCTGAACGAAGCCGGTGAATTGAATGGAAGTATCTGGCGGCTGGCTGCGCCGGGAAGTAAAGAGATTAGTGGCTTGTTGGATGATACCAGCCGCGACCGATTACTCTATGGCAATGTACTGGATGCCTATGGAACCGGAGTCTTTGGCACGACTACTTCTCGCTCCGAAGAGGGCAACCTGAAAATGAACCGCCTCGCAGAACTCAATGTCAAGTCAAGAATCGGTGCAATCTCTAAAAGAGAAGAATCGGAAATGCACGAACTCAAAACCATTTTCCCGACCCACGCATGATCCAACTTGACAACACCATTGCCCCCGCCCAGGACATACTGAATAAACTGGCGGAATATCAGGCTGACGTGGACGCGAAACCAGATTTCCTGGCACGTTCTGCCGAAGGCAAAGCCAAGTTTTCTGCCCGAAATAAGAAAAGTAACAAAGTCTTCAATGCGGTAAAAAAGAGCCTCATCGAAATGTGTTCAGGTGCAAGGCGTTGTGTGTATTGTGAAGACTCCGTGGGCGACGAAGTAGAGCATATTTTCCCGAAAGACTTGTATCCTGAAAAGGTATTCCGCTGGGATAATTACGTGTATGCCTGCGGCAATTGCAATGGCCCGAAAAACAACAAGTTTGCCGTATTTCACAACACTACGGGTATATTCCAGACCGTAAATCCTCCTCCTAAACAGCCTGCCCAGCAGCCTCCTGCTGGCGATCCGGCACTGATCAACCCGCGCGTAGAAGACCCCTTGGCGTATTGTATGCTAGATTTGGCTGGCACCTTCAAATTTGTCATCATTGCCACCATCAACACCCGGGAATATAAAAAAGCAGACTATACTTACAACGATGTCTTGCGCCTGAATCACGAGGAACGTGAATTTCTCCGTCAGGCACGCGAGGAAGCCTATGGCGACTACAAGGCCAGACTTTCGGAATATGTTCAACGCCGCGATGCCGGTGCTACCTTGGCCAGGCTTCAAGATATAATTACTCAATTGCAAAAGAAGGGCCACCCTACCGTTTGGAAAGAAATGCAGCGCTATCACCGAAGAGGCATATTAGAGGGAGTTGATGCGGAATTGAATGTGCTTTTTATCCAAGCCCCCGAAGCTCTAACCTGGTAAACCCGCTTCCTCAACCTATTGACCTCCATTCATCATTTTAATCCCTGCCCACCGCAAAAAAACTAATAGAAGAAGCCCTCCCCATCAAGGAAATCTCCGCCGAAAGTGTACACGACAAATCCATCCGGCACGGGCATATCAGTACCCTGCACCTGTGGTGGGCGCGGCGACCACTGCCCGTATGTCGCGCGGTGGTGTTTGCAAGCCTGGTGCCCGACCCGCTCGATCCGCACTGCCCACCTGCTTTCCGCGAGGCCGTGGCCTTTTTGTCCCACCAGGTCTTCCTTAGCTGCCCAACAAATGCCCTGCTCAGCGCCGCGCTTGTGTCTTTTGACCAAGCGCTCAAAGCGGGCCATGTTAAAACAAACAAATTCAACGCTTTATGGATTTTTAGTTCCCTGCCTCAAGGGCGCTTGGTCAAAAGACACAAGTGCGGCGTTGAGCATGGAATTTTGGGGTAAGCAAGGGGGAAGATCATGCTAGGCAGAATAACTTTCTACAAGGTAGCTGTCAAGTTGGAATAGGCATGCGTAGTGAAAATTTAAAATTTTTTGTGTTTTTGTTTTTAAAACAAAACAAATTATTTTAAATTTGCTCCTCATTCAACTTACACCCTATCTCCTATGAAAAAAGAACTTTCAAGTTCCCCTACTCCACCCATTTTTGAGCAGATAAAACGTGTGGACGATCATGGCACAGAATACTGGTCAGCCAGAGAACTGAGCAAGGTGCTAGAATACTCTGAGTATCGTCACTTTTTACCTGCCATCGAACGAGCAAAAGAAGCCTCTTATAACAGCGGTCAAAATGTGACAGACCATTTCGAGGATATCCTCGAAATGGTCACAATTGGAAAAGGGGTTAAAGATCCGTCGAGAGCGTCAAACTCTCACGCTATGCTTGCTTTTCATTATCCACAATGCTGATCCTGATAATGAATTTGTTGCATTTAGGCAAACAAAGGGCGCTTTCAAAAATCCTCAACAAGAGGAATGGGCAGTACTAGGTCCCATAGGGACCCAATATCGGTAGCAAAAAAAACATCCACAAAATGTACCCGTCCCATAGGGACGCAATATCGGCAAATGGCAAACACCTACACACAAATCCATATCCAGGCCGTTTTTGCGGTGAAATACCGCGCTGCACTCATTGCTCCAGATTGGAAAGATGAGCTTTACAAGTATATTACTGGTATCATCCAGAACAATGGTCATAAATTGTTGCAGATCAACGGCATGCCAGATCATATTCATATTTTTTTCGGCATGCGTCCTACCCAAGGGTTGTCCAGCTTAATGCAACAGGTGAAGGAGGACAGTTCCACTTGGATAAAAAGCCGGGGATTTTTAAGGCATCAATTCAATTGGCAGGAGGGGTTCGGGGCATTTTCATACAGCCGATCACATGTGTCAGCGGTTTGTAACTACATTGAAAAACAAGAAGAGCATCATCGAAAAAAGACGTTTTTGGAAGAGTACGATGAGTTGTTAAAGGCGTTCGAGGTTGAATATGACGAGCGGTATGTTTTCAAACCCTTGATTTGATCCTGCCAGGCAACCGACATTTCGCCCCTAAAGGGACGTGTGGACGTGGTGACGATTTTTTGCTACCGATATTGAGCCCCTAAAGGGGCGTTTGAGTCGAGCGTGTTCAAATTTTTCTTCACGTCCCGTAGGGACCCAATATCGGTAGCAAAAAAAATCGCCCACAAAAAGAACCAAATAAATAAAAAAAGCCCTCGTAAGTGATTAACTTACAAGGGCTTATGCAAAATGCTCTGTAGTCCGTACGGGAATCGAACCCGTGTTTCATCCGTGAAAGGGACGTGTCCTAACCCCTAGACGAACGGACCTTGTTCCAAAAGCGGGGCAAAGATAGTCCCGTATAGTTTTGATTTCCAAACCAGTTTGAAAGTTTTTTGAAAAAAGTTCTTGCCACGGATAGACAGCCCTGAAAAAGTATCTAAAACAGCGGTTTTTAGTCCAAAAACCGGATCTGATAAAAACCAATCGAGTCCTCCCCTACCTGAACGATCTCCAAAGCGTACTTGCCGGGCTCCAATTGTTTGTATTCCACGCCGGTGCCGCACCAGTTCCCGGACCAGGCTTTAAAATCGACCCCGTCCTTTTTACCGTTCAGGGATCCTACCGGATGGACATCATCGCCGCCCGGGTAGTATCCTACTTCAAAATAATTAAAGGCAATGTAGTCTGTGGTCTCTCCGGCCGAGATCGGGCCAACCGGTGTCATGTTCTGTGCATCGAAATCCATACTGGCTTCTTCGATCGCAGATTCTGTGGAATTTTGAAAACGAACCAGCACCTGATCAGTAGGTTTACTACAGGCAGCTGTGAACAGGATCGAAAGAGCAATTGCAGCAAAAAGTAATTTTTTCATGGTGTAAAAAATTTAGTTCACTGCTAAGACTGCCCTTTGTCTGGAAAAGGTTGGATGATTTAGAAACGATAACGTTCCAGTAACTTTTCCACCTTCTTTTGCACCTCCAGATCCACCACCAATTCAGGGGCATGATGAGGTTTTATCCGGGCGTCCAGCACCAGAGGACCCTGGCAGCCCCAGTGCTTATTTTCGGTAAAAGACCGAACACCGTGCACATCATGACTGGGATTGGCGCGGGTGAATGCCACCCAAACAAAGTTATTGAGTGTAGCAGCCGTGAATTCGCTGTCGTCTACCAGAAGGATCATCGGCACATGCTGCAGATCAAACGATTCGAGCGTTAGACAAAGTTCGGTCACCTGTGTCCTGGCCGTTGACTCCACTTCAAATTTGGGCGACTGAATGGCCAGAATACCCGGATAACAGAACCGGGGCTTGCTAAAGCCCGGTGGAAGTGAAAAGTTGTCCGGCAATTCAGCTTTCAGGGTCCGACGCTGATCTCCCCGGCAGGCAGCAATGAGTTTCGAACCCGCATTCCAGCCGGAGCCAGAATAGTCGAGGGTATCGATGGTGGTCTTGGTTTGAAAATGCAGATCCCGGGTAAAATCCACCCGTTCCAGAAAGTGCTGAAAAAAATGGGCAATGTCGTGGGTATCCAGCTTCGGGTCATCTTCGCTGGCAGCAATGAACAGGAACTTGGCCAGGGAGGTCTGCCCGGATCCGATGATCCGATTGGCGATGGTCAGGATCTCCTCAGGCACCCGCTCCCGGAAGGGCATATAGCGTTCGTGACCGATGGCCAGCAGTAAAGGGTGAACCCCGGAAGCATCCACTGCGTGGATCTCTTTTAAGCCCGGAAATTCCTGCGCGGCCAAAGGTGCCACCAGCTCGTGTATCAGCCAGCCAAAGCTGCTGTCTTCCATGGGCGGGCGACCTACTACGCTAAAATGCCAGAGTGGATCTTTTCGATGAAAAACCTTGTGGACTTTCATCACCGGAAAATCGTGGGTCAGGGAATAATAGCCCAAATGGTCCCCAAAAGGGCCTTCCGGCTTTTGTACGTTTTTCAGGATCTCACCTGTGATGACGAAATCTGCATCACTGCTCAGGAAATGCCCCTCATTGCGCGTGTAACGAAAGCGCCGTCCCGCCAGCATACCTGCAAAGGTGAGCTCACTTAAGCCCTCTGGCAGCGGCATGATGGCTGAAAAAGCGTGACTCGGCGGACCGCCCACAAAAATACTGCAACGAAAGGGCTGATCCAGTTGATTGTATTTGGTGTGGTGCACCCCGATGCCGCGGTGGAGTTGGTAGTGCAGTCCGATTTCTTCGTTTTGGATGTAGTCATTCCCAGAAAGCTGAATGCGGTACATCCCCAGGTTGCCCCCCATGGCGCCAGGCTTGTCCGGGTCTTCGGTAAAAACCTGTGGCATGGTGACAAATGCACCGCCATCCATGGGCCAACTCTTGATCTGCGGGAGTTTGTCTATGGTCGTTTCGCTCCAGGTCACGGGAGCACCCAACCTGCTTTTCATCGGCAAAGCCGACAAGGCTGTAAAGGGAGCACCGAGATAACGGCCAGGGTGCTGCAGGAAATTGGTGGGATCTTTTTTCAGTTCGATCACCCGCTTCACGGCCTCCAGGGTATGCCTGAAAAGAAACGCGGTGCGTTCAAAAGTGCCATAAATATTGCTAACGGCCTGAAACGGGCTTCCTTTTACCCGTTCAAACAGGATGGCAGGGCCTTGTCTGTCAAAGACCTGCCGATGGATCTCGGCGATTTCCAGGTTCGGATCGACTTCTTCCTGAATTCTGAGTAGCATTCCGTGGCGTTCGAGGTCGCGCACGGCATCACGTAAAGAGGCGTATGACATGTTTTTTAATATCCAATATCCAACAAGGAATTTCCAATGTCCAAGTAGGCGTTGGATTTAACATCTCAACCAAATAAAAGGTTTTTGAACAACCACGAATGCCAAGCGCGAAGCCCTCCCTGGACATTGGACATTCCTTGTTGGACATTGGATATTTAAATTAGCGCATGGGCGGTTGCCGCCGTTTCCCACCAGGCCGAAATCCCTTTCCTCCCATCTGGGCCATCATACTAGGGCTCATGGCCTGTCCGGCTTGTTTGAGTTGCTTTTCAACCTCTTTGATCTGGTCTTTGAGCATGGTCTCCGTCACGTGGAGTTTTTTCAGTTCAGCGAAATGGTTCTGTGCAGCCCGGATATTGTTTTTACCCGCTGCGATCATCACCAGTTGAAGCATGGCAGCGCCGCGCTCATTGTCGGAAGGCAGGCCGGAATCGAGTGATTTTTTGATCCACATTTCAGCGGTGTTAAAGTCCCGCTTTTGCATGTAGAGCGCTCCCTGGGTCATGTAATACACGCCCTTATAGCCCATGAGCAGGATTTTGGGGAAAAAGGTGAGTTTAAGCCTGGCCTCTGCTTCCGGCAATTGTTGCTTGGCCAGCAGTTGGTTGGTAGACAAAATGGTACCTAACATCAGATATCCTATGAGCAAAAGTATCCCGACAAGCAGGAAAGGAAAGCCGTACCAAAAACCAAAGGCGCTCCACAAAGCGATGCCGCCCAGAATACCGCCCACGATCAGGGCGAAACGGAGGTAAATATTGATAATAAACATGAATGAGATGGGTTTGAAAAAATCGGGGTGAAGGTACGCGGTTTAATTAAAGCCGGAACCCTAAGGAATAGTATTTGCCACTCAAACCTTAAAAAATGAATCAACATCTGACTTTTGCATCTTTATACCCGTTTTATCTAAGATGTCTGGATTACCTCTGCAAAATCCCTGCAGGCTCCGTTCCTTTACGAACACAATTTATACATTCAAATGCGTCTGCTCCTCTGTCTTTTACTGTTTGCTGTAGCATGTTCACCCAAAACAATACCTGCCCCTACTCCACCCCTTACAGCAGACCCACCCAAATCAGCCAGTCCCGAAATCAGCACCTTTGCCAGTACCCTTGGAAACACCACCGCTTACCCCGGTTACTTCCCCTACTGGTGGGATGAAAAATCAGGCAAGATCTGGTTAGAAATCAGCCGTTTTGATACCGAATTCCTCTACGTCAATTCGCTTCCAGCCGGTGTGGGGTCCAATGACATCGGGCTCGACCGGGGACAGCTCGGAAGCTCCAGGGTGGTGAAATTTATCCGAAGTGGCAACAAGATCCTGCTCATTCAGCCCAACCTGAGCTATCGAGCCAGCAGTACAGACCTCTCTGAACGCCGATCGGTGGAAGAAGCTTTCGCTCAGTCTGTGCTCTGGGGCTTTACCGTGGCTGCCAAAGAGGGCAACCGTTATCTGGTGGATTTTACCCCATTTTTAATGCAGGACGCGCATGAGGTAAGTGGCACCCTGGCCCGCAGCAACCAGGGCACTTATACGGTGGAACAGAGTCGTTCGGCAATGTTTCTCGAACGGACCAAAAATTTCCCAAAAAACTCCGAGTGGGAAGCCACGCTGACCTTCACGGGCAAACCTACCGGTGAATATATCCGCTCCGTCACCCCTACCCCATCGGCTGTGACGGTACGGCAGCACCATTCCTTTGTTGAATTGCCCGACAATGGGTACAAGCCCCGGCTGTTCGACCCCAGAAGTGGATATTTTGAAACGACCTGGAGAGATTATTCTGTGCCCATTGGAACGCCAGTCACCCAACGGTATATCCAGCGCCACCGACTGGCAAAGAAAGATCCCGGCGCTGCCATCAGTGATCCGGTGGAGCCCATTGTGTATTATATGGATCCGGGTGCACCGGAACCCGTCAAATCTGCCTTGCTGGATGGAGCCTGCTGGTGGAATCAGGCCTTTGAAGCCGCCGGTTACCGCAATGCATTTATAGTCAGGGAGTTGCCGGCGGATGCCGACCCCATGGATGTGCGTTATAACCTGGTGCAATGGGTACACCGATCCACCAGAGGCTGGAGTTATGGCAGTACCGTGAGTGATCCACGAACCGGCGAGATCATCAAAGGGCATGTTTCGCTGGGCTCTTTGCGGGTACGGCAGGATTATCTCCTTGCGCAGGGCTTGCGCTCCCCTTTTGATGGGGATCAGGACACGGACCCTGTTTCTGAACAAATGGCCTTAGCCCGGCTTCGCCAACTTTCAGCGCACGAGATCGGCCACACCCTGGGACTGGCACATAATTTTGCAGCCAGTATGGAGGGTCGTGCTTCTGTAATGGATTACCCGCATCCTTATATCACGCTGACCAGGGAAGGCGAACTGGATTTTTCACAGGCCTATGACGACAAGATCGGCGCCTGGGACAAACGTGCGATCCTTTATGGGTACCAGGATTTCCCGGCGAACCTCAATGAGGCTGCGGAGCTGGAAAAGATCCTGACAGAAAACAACCAGCTCGGGTTCCGGCATATCTCCGATGAAGGCGCCCGACCACCCAACAGCGCCCACCCCAAAGCCCACCTTTGGGACAATGGCACGGATGCTACGGATGAGTTAAAACGTTTGATCAGTATCCGGGAGCTTGCATTGAAAAATTTCGGAACCAAAAGCATTCCCAAAGGCCGCGAAATGGCGGAACTGGAACACGTGCTGGTGCCACTTTATCTGGCACACCGCTATCAGGTTGAGGCCGTGTCTAAGTCTATCGGTGGGGTACAATATACCTATGCGATGCGGGGGGATGATCAGCCCACCAACGAACCGGTTGCTGAAGCAGATCAACAGCGGGCTTTCGAAGCCTTGATGCAAACCCTGCAACCTGATTTTTTAGTCATACCGGAGTCTATCATTCGGCTGATACCACCCCAACCCATTGGTTTTGACCGGGACCGGGAAATGTTTAAAAGCAATACAGGGGGCTTTTTTGACCCCCTGGCAGCCGCAGCCAGCAGTGCGGGTCTGAGTCTGGATATGTTGCTGATGCCTGAACGACTCAACCGGCTCTCTGAACAGCAGGCACGGGGAGCGCTGCGATCCTTCACCCTCCGAGCTATATTGCAGCAATTGCGGGAGAAACTTTTTACACAGCAAGCCAGCGTGTCACCTATGGAGACTGAAATCAGTCGCTTGATCCAGCAACTTTACCTCCAGCGCTTGCTTGCGCTGGCGGTATCAGAATCCACCACGAGCACGGTCAAGGGAAATATCTTGTTGGAAATCAATACGATAGAAAAAGAAATTCGTCAAAGACTTACCGCATCCAAGCAGGTGGACGAGCAAGCCAACCAGACTTATCTACTCCATCAAATCCGTCAGTTTCAAGAGAAGCCGGAAGCTTTCAAGCCATTGCCCGGCCTGGGGTTGCCGCCCGGGCAACCGATTGGGTGTGGGGAGGAGTAGGGTCGATTTGGGTTGAAATGGTAAAATATGTGCTTATAAGTGGAGTAGTTGGCAAAAATAAAATAAGAGCAAAATAATAGTATTATAAGTCAGCTTTGTTGCACGAACATTTTTTTAGGTTAGGCTGATTTTTGCTGAAATTTTTTCAAATTAGCTTTCCTTTGAAAAAAATTCAGAATCCTAAGGGGTGATGCGCCAAATAAAATGTATTCGAACAAAATAGTTACGATCAACTTTGAATTTCAAAAATTGCAGATTTTTACTTGGATTTTGTGAGCTAATAACTTTAGCAATCAAAGCATCATTCAAATTTACTATATTTGCAGTCTGTTTTCTGTTTAGCCATTTCCATGCCTTTAATTTGTTTCACTTGATTGAAATAAACGTATAATCTAAAAAGTCAACATGAGTCAACCTGTTAATAGCAATCAAAAACCTCCAAAGTTTGAATTGTGCTTCCCATTGGACAGCCAGAAAGACTACGTTCAAAAAGAACTGGATCAAGTACAATCCATCATTAGTCGGATGGCGACCAATTCCTTTCAGTGCAAAGGTTGGGCAATAGGCATTGTGACCATTGTTTTGGCCATCAACAAAGACACCATTTTGCTCTCCGGCATTCAAAGCCTCATTTTGCTACTTCCTATTTTCGTTTTTTGGTACTTGGATGGCTTTTTCCTTTATACGGAACAACGTTACCGCGACCTTTTTAATGATGTAGTGGCAAAGCGTTTTTACAAACTGGAAGGTGAGACGCAATCAGATTGGAGTAAACTGTTTGACTTCAACTATACGCGCTACGAAGACGTATCTGTTCGCAATAAAAGTTTCTGGTTCTCGCATATTCCAATGTATGTAAAGAATCGTTTGGTACGTTTGGGTTATTGGCTTCTGCGAAATAGTAAAAATGCACCTCCAAAGATAAGCACGATTGCCTCCGTCATGTTTTCCAAGACCTTGACTCCTTTTTATTTGCTGCCTACGGCATTTGTGCTTTTTACTGCCTTCAAGGGGGAAATATTGCCAGAAGCAAAGCAGCTGAAAGAGCCTGTTTCGATACACTTGGATAGCACAACCTTGCAATTGCTATTGAAAAATGCTCAAACTCCGCTTAACATACATGTCACTATGGAAAAAGAGCACCCACAGCCCGAACCGCCTCCTGCTAAAGGAGAAAAACCAAAAGAGGGAAAATGATAATTGATTAAGTGTGCTTTAATTTTGTAAAAATTGTCTCTCTCCCTTTTAATTTTACATTTATGCCCGTAAACAAGCCGCTGAACATTTTTATTTCCTATTCAAACAATGAGATTGATCGCTCCCAACTAAACGAGTTGGTAAAGATGTTGCAACCATTGGAAGAAAATAAAAAAATAAAAATATGGGATGACTCACACATTTTAGCGGGTGAGTTGTGGGACAATGAGGTGAAAGAAAACTTGAATTCGGCAAATATTGTATTGTTATTACTCAGTCCGGACTTTTTAGCATCCAGATATATTAACGATACCGAATTAACCATAATTTTTGATCGTCGAGATAAAGAAGAATGCAAGGTAATTCCAATATTATTGAGAAATTGCCTCTGGGATCAAGACAAGCGTATTAAAGAAGCCGCCATTATTCCAAAGGACGTTAAAAGCAGAAAGTTATTGCAAATAGCGGCTTGGGAAAGACCGAATGATGCATTTCATAATATCGCAAAAGAACTTGAAACCCTTATTCTAGATATTCAAAATAGCATCGAAATTCTGCGCTCTCAATCAAACATTAAGCCAAACGATGATCTCACAAGTATCTGGCATACCTTTTTCTTAAACAAACATTTTAAAAAAACACTTGAAATAGCTCCATTAATGAGTGTAAACAGCGACCGTGGAGAGCATTACTCCCGAAAACTGTTGCAACATTTCAAAAAGCATAAGGACAAATCTGAAAATTTAGTTTATTTAATTAGTGCTTGTCCAAAGCAAAATCCTGCAAGTATTGCAAAACGTTTGGTGTACTTTTTTGATGATGATTTTACTGATTACATTCGACATGAAAAGTTTCAGAATGAAATGCGCACTCTTGACCTGCAGTTAAAATCATCAAAAATAGGAACTTGGAAACTATTTTGGCAGGACTTTCAGCGTGACTTTTTGAAAACGGATGTAGATGAAGAGCAGTTTTTTGCAAATCCATCCGATTGGTTAGAAAGACAAAACAGGGTCGCTTTAGCATTCCGGATTGAAGAAAATATTTGGGGAGACGTTAGCGAAGTGCATGAACACTTACAGTTTATTCTTGAAAAATTTGACGGATTACCTACAAAATACCGCAAATTCGTCTTCTTTTTTGTTTTTCGTTTCCCTGATTTGCATTCCCATCGCTCGGAGGTTTGCCAATGCCATTTGGATTGCCTTGAAACTATTGCAGTGGCTAATGATATTGCATCAGAAGAATTTCATAGAATGCACATTCATCGTTTAGATGTGGTTAATGAATCTGATGTTAGAGTATGGGCGAATAGTGTTTTAGAATCAGACCATGAGGTAGATACCCTCCTTGAAGAACTTCGTAAAAAACTGCCCCAACAAACCAAGACAACCCAAAGCGTTAGTTACGACATGTCAGTGCTCGAAGAAATGCAACGAGCTGCGTATGCACATCTTCGAACTGCTAAATAATAAAACCACCTTATTATGCCCTTTGATTTATATAAAAACACGGAAGATAATCAAAAACTTCCCGCTTTCATTCCTACACAAAAGGACGAGACTTACCTCCCTTCCGAGGAACTACAAGCCGCCGTCAACGTAGCCTTAGCCCTCGGCCAACCGCTGCTGATAACGGGCGAACCGGGCACGGGCAAAACCCAGCTCGCTTTCCATATTGCCAAGCAATTTGATTTGGGCGACCCATTGGTTTTTCACGCACAGACCAATTCAGTTAAGAAAGACCTCTTTTATCATTATGATGCCTTGGGGCATTTCCAGTATGTCCAAAACCAAAAGAACGAAGCACTTTCAGATACTGAGATGGAAAACCGTTTCATTCGATATGAAGCATTAGGAGAAGCCATTCGGTTGGCAAATGAGGCTGAAGCACCTAAACGCAGCGTAGTGTTGATTGACGAAATTGATAAATCTCCACGTGATTTGCCCAATGATTTGCTTTTCGCCATAGAAAAGTTGAAGTTTGAGGTGCCAGAAATCCCATCAAAACGCAAATGGGTTTGCCCGACTAAACTGCCACCTATTATCATCATTACCTCCAATTCAGAAAAGAATTTGCCCGATGCTTTTTTACGCCGCGTAGTCTATCACCATATTAAATTTCCGGAAGACGAAGCGCGGCTCTTGGAGATTCTGCAATCCAAAGGAACCAGTATTAACAAAAAATTGGATTTGATGGCTATTGTAAATTATTTTCTAGACATTCGTAAAATGAGCCTAAGCAAAAAACCCGCAACTGCCGAATTAATCGCGTGGGCAATGCTTTTGTCTCAACTCAAATTCAATACATCCAAGCTCAGTAATCCCTCAAAAATGTCACCATCTGATAAAAAAACGGTCAAAATTACCTTTGCAGTACTTGCCAAGTCGCGTGAAGACCTGCAAAAGCTCGAAGACAACCTGAATTGAACCATTCCACATGAAAGGCATCGCAATCGCCACCCAACAACACCGCCTGCTTTCCTTTTTGCTGCCCGCTGTGCAGGCAGCAGGGATGACGCTAAGCCCCGACCGACTCATCCGGTTGCAGCGGTTATGGCAGTTGCTGCCTGACGAATGCTCGATGAATGCGATGCGGAATCAACTTTGCCCGATTTTTGCGACCGATGAGCGGCAACAGGATTTGTTTATAGATACTTTTGAGCGGATTGTGCGGGATAATTTGGAATTGCCAAGAGCCGAACCCGTCGCAGATTTGCCAAAAGAAACCAATACGGAAATAACTGAACCAGAAGATGCCGTCAAATCAGTAAATGACTCGATAACGCCCCAGCCTGCGAATCCGCCCTCTAATACACTTCAAAACAGCCAAAACCGCCGCCCTTTGGTTGCTGAATTGGACAGATGTACGGAGCCACCTTTTTCTTGGAATATTGCCCCCAAAGAAAATGATGCTGAAATAAACATTGGTGAAGGTTTTACCAAAACCCTGCTCCACTTGCGCCGCCGTGAATGGGCTGACTACACCGCCATAGATGTCTCTGAAACGATTAAGGCATCCGTAGTACAAGGCGGACTCCCAACCTTTCGTTATAAACGCCAAACACGGCCACCAGAATACTTACTTTTGGTCGAGCGGTTTTCCAGAAATGATCACCGTGCAGGGCTTTTTGACTATGTTTTTCAGGCACTTCGCGCCAATGAGGTTTTTGTAGAGCGTTTTTTCTACGATAGCGACCCGCGTATCAACCGCAACGAACAATATACTGCTGGATTGAACCTGCACGAATTGCGCAACCGCTTTCCCGATGCCCGTTTGGTCGTACTGGGTTCGGGACATCGCCTGCTCAGTCCGCGTACGGGTAAGTTGGCGGAGTGGACCTTGCCCCTTCAATCATGGCGAGTGCGTGCCCTTCTTACTCCTGTGCCACATGCGGAATGGGGTTACCAGGAAGGGCAATTAGGTGCCGCTTTTTTGTTATTACCCGCCTCGGTCGAAAGCCTTCAATATATCGCAGAATCGCCCGATGCTGGGGATGTTCAATATGAATTATTGCCAGATTACTTGCGCGAAATTGCTGAAAAGGAGCCGATAACTTTGCAAGAACCCATCATGCGGAGTTTACGGCAACATTTCGATTCCGGGATGTTGTGCTGGATTGCTGCTTGTGCAGTGTATCCCGCTCTACATTTCGAACTGACCTTGCAATTGGGTAAGGTGATTTCTACATCGCTTGGATATAATTTGGTCACTGCCGCAAATTTGTTGACTTTATCGCGCTTATCCTGGTTCACAAGCGGCAGGATTTCACTGCCTGTGCGCACCGACTTGATGAAGTATTTAGAGCAGCGACACCCAGAAAGACGCTTACTAGTGCTTGCATACCTGAGCAAACTCATGGAAGACAACCCACCTAGTAATGAAAATAGTGTAGCGTATGCGGAGCACCGAGTGAATTTGGCAGTGCTGAAAGTCATGACAGGGGAAAAACCAGATGCAGAAACCGTGGCAGATTTGCGTGCAGTTGTGAAGCGCTTGGATAGAGAGGCTGGTTGGGGGGATTTTGTTTTGCCAGAGGTGTGGGAGGATATTTTTAAGGATATAGAACTTGAAACGACTCCTGTTCCACCCGAAATCGTGGCTCAGGGGGATCTTGCTATTCAGCAATACCTATTTGAACTTGGAAAGCAAAATATTCAAAGGCTATTTGAGGCCCAAATCATAGTTATCGGCGAAGGGGGGGCAGGAAAAACAACCCTTGTTCATAAACTTTTAGATAAAAACGCCCCAATGCCGCGTGATACTATTAGTACTAGAGGGATAGAGAAGACTGACTATAATTTCCTCGGAATCAATGGAGAAGAATATCGCGTAAGTATTACTGATTTTGGCGGTCAAGAAATATATAATACGACTCATCAATTCTTTTACAAAGAAAGAACATTGTATCTATTAGTTGAAAGTAGCAGGATTAATAATAATCAGGTAGTACAGTGGCTTGAATCAGTAGAAATTTATGGCAATGGTAGTCCTGTAATTTTAGTACACAACGAAGTAGGTGACTTATGGCAGGAAAATCACTATTTTAGAGAATTGCAATTGCGTTTCCCATTTTTGAAAGAAGAACACCATGTAAATTTTATGAATGGGCGAGGATTGGACAAATTAACCCACTCAATTCAAAGCAATATTCAGAAATTGCCCCAAATTGGCAGTGAAATACCTAAATCATGGGCAAACATTCGCAAATATCTCGAACAAATGGGATTAGAAAGACCCTATATTTCTTGGGGTGATTTCCTAAAAGCGTGTAACTACTTTATTGGCATCCTTGAAGCAAAAAACGCTGAAAGTATTGCCAATTATCTACATAACCTTGGCTCTATTTTATATTACCCTAACAATCAAATATTGAGTCGGGTAGTTATATTACAGCCGAATTGGGCTAGTAATGCGATATATGAAATTTTAAATAATGATTTTATTATACATAATAGAGGCCGATTTAATTTAAAAGATCTTGATAAAGCGATAGCAAGCAAAGAATGGAAAGAAATGAAACCCGAATTAATTGAGTTAATGAAATCGTTTGGAATATGTTTTCAAATTGGGAAAAGTGATTCTTTTATAGTCCCACAATTGTTGCCACCTCATCCTTCCAGCGATTACCTTTGGAAGGAGGGGGACAATTTACAGATGGAACTACACTATTTCTTTAAACCTACTAACCTTTTAAGCAGATTTATTGTAAGAAAACATAATGATATTGCAAAGGGCCAAAATTGGGTCTGGAGAAAAGGAGTCGTGCTTGATTGGAATCAAACTATGGCAGAAATAGTTGAATTCGATGATATTAAAATTAAAATCAGAATACAAGGTAAAGACTGCAAGGGCTTTTTAACATTAATTCTAAAGGCATTTGATGAGTTACATACCGAATTTAATGGCATAGAAGTTAAAAAACTAGTACCATGCAAATGTTCCGAATGCTCCAAATCAGCAAGGCCACATCTTTTTCACTATGAAATGTTGCTCAAAAGAATTGAACGTCATATTGAAAAAGTTCAATGTGATATATCTTTTGAAGATATCGCCATCAGATCTTTACTTGCCGATATTGAGGTTTCAAAAAGTGTTCAAAATCCACTTAAGGCATTTATTAGTTACTCAAAGCATGACATTGGTTATGTAAGAGAGTTCAGAAAACATATTCAACCATTAGTTCGCAACCATGAACTGTCATTTTTTGATGACAGCCAAATTTCACCAGAAGAAGAATGGTACAGCAGTATTAAAATGGCTCTGGAATCAGCAGATATAATCTTCGTGCTGATTAGTGCTGACCATATTGCTTCAGATTACTTATGGGACGCTGAAATGAAGATCGCAATTCAACGCCATGAAATTGGGCTGACCAAAGTTATTCCAATTATATTAAGACCTTGTCAATGGAGAAATACAGTATTTGGGCAATTAAAAAGCTTGCCACTCAAGAATGAGGCTATTAGTAATGCAATTAATAAAGAGGAAGCTTGGATTAAAGTAATACAAGAAGTGCACAGCATTGTCAAGTTTAAAAGTGACAGTCCTATCGCCGTCAGGGAATTCCACGATAAGCCTAATTTCGCTCCTGGCGACAATGTCGAGGAATTCGTAGAGAGTCGGGAAAACAGCCAGGGCCAATTCGGCCTTTCGCATCGCAAAGCACTAATCCTTCGTGTTTGGGAAAGCATCGTGGATTCGTTCAAAAACGGCACAATCATTCGCGGTTCTGTTCTCAGAAAAACCAAAGGTGGTTTGATTGTCGACTGCAACGGTCTCGAAACCTTCCTTCCTGGATCTCAAATCGACATTAAACCAGTATTGAATTACGATCAATATGTAGGTAAAATGATGGAGTTCAAAGTGGTACAGATCAATGAGGAACTCAAAAGTGCCGTGGTAAGTCATAAATCTTTGATTGAAAATGATCTTGCTGAACTGCGTGAGCAAATTCTTGCCGGCCTTGAAAAAGGTCAGCTATTAGTAGGAACCGTAAAGAACATCACAGATTTTGGTGCATTCATCGATCTAGGTGGAGTAGACGGGCTACTTTATATCACTGATATTTCTTGGGGTCGTATTACTCACCCAACTGAATTAATTGCACTTAATCAGCGAATTAATGTGGTAGTGCTCGACTTTGACGCACAAAAGAAACGTATCAGCCTCGGCTACAAGCAACTCACCCCACATCCTTGGGAATTATTGCAATCAGACCTGAGTGAAGGATCGATAGTTACTGGTAAAATAGTCCAAATTGAAGACAACTATGCCTTTGTGGAAATCCAGCCTGGGATTGAAGGCTTAATCCATAAAAGTGAAATCACGTGGAATAACCCCAAAAGTGCAGTAGTTAAAAAATCTTTCAAAGTAGGGCAGGAAGTGAAAGCACGTATAATAAGTATTGACCGTGCCAATCATAAAATGGCACTTTCAGTAAAGCAGTTGACCAATGATCCATGGCTCGACATCGAAAATCGTTTCCCTCTTGGCAGTCGACATGTTGGGACTGTAAAAAATATGACTAACTACGGCATCTTCGTTGAATTTGGAATTGGACTAAGTGGTATGGTCCACATAAGTGACCTTTCGTGGATAAAGCGTTATGGGCACCCAAGCGAATTCATCAAGCCTGGTGCTCTACTTGAGGTAGTCGTACTAGACATTGACCATGAAAAGCGGCAGATAAGCCTCGGTCACAAACAGATTATGGAAAACCCGTGGGATGCATTCAATAGCGTATTCACTGTTGGTTCATATCACGAGGCTACTGTACTGAAACGCGATTACAAAGGTGCTACTTTTCAAATGCCACAAGGCATCGAAGCATTTGCTCCTGCCAAGCACATCCGCAAGGACGACCGCTCCTTGCTCGATGCTGGTGAAACAGTCACAGTGAAGGTCATTGAATTTAACATAGATGGCCGCCGTCTGCTCGTATCACACACCCGCTATCTTGAAGATTTGAAATACAAAGCGGAGGCAGCTGTTAAAGCTGAACGAGAAGTGAAATGATCAATAGTTTTGCTATTTTTGAAATGTTTGGTGTAAAGCCATTGAAATTATAACTGTTATAAGAAATCTTGATAAAAACGACTCCCTCTTAGCTAAAATGTCCTCATGCGCACTGTAAATATATTCATTTCCTACTCCCGAAAAGACTATGAGAAACTGCTCCCGTGTTTTGTCCAATTCCAAACCTTGCTAAAGACGGTGACATTTAACGGTGAAAAGCACAAGATATCCTATTGGTTTGACCAAAATACAAGCCCTGGTGCGCAATGGGATGACTCAATAAAATGGAAGTTGAAATCAGCAGATGTAGTGCTTTTTTTTGTCACACCTAATTTTTTGGAGTCTGGCTATATTCAGACGTTCGAAATCCCATTGGCTTTGCAACGTCGGGAAGACAGCAAAATACATTTGATACCGGTTTTGATAGATACTTGCGATTATATCAACAGCAGTATCAACAACTTACAATTTATCCCCAATTACAAAGGCTATTTAAAGCCTCTTACCGAGTGGAAAAGCAAAAAGGATTTTTGGGAATTGGCACGTTTCGCTCTAAAAATCAGTATAATTAATTCCTTAAGTGGCCTTCCAAGCCCGTTTTATTTCAACAATGATCATCTGTCGGCTACAGATAAGAAAAAACACATCCAATACTTCTCGCCGCCAGAAATTGCCAAATTGATGAAAGCAACCAGGAAGCGAAAATCAAAACCCAAACAAAAAACAGATTTGATTTCTAAAGCCAAAAAGGCACTGAGAAATATATTGAAATTTTAAGATAAAAAATTCAGTGTATGAAATCCAATACCCCCCAATGAGCTTTCTTAACCACTACTGGCTCGGCTTATCTGATGCTGCTTCCTGCATACACCACAAGCTAACTTCGCACTTCAAAAAGCCATATATTTCTCGACCACGAAAACATATGCTTGCCAGGTATTTCCTCTAGCCAAACAAAGATTCCAAGCGCGGCGCTGGGCTTGGCATTGGGGGATAAGCAGGTAGGAAGATCAGGCGAAACCAAAATTAAAAACAGCAGCCCCAATCAGCAAAACTGCCAATCGGGGCTGCAAAAAAGGAATGGGCCTGAGCACACAAATATCCTGGCTGAAGGGGGGCCTAAATACTCGTTATAACCGGCTTTTGGTCCATTCCGGAGCGGCATGCTCGCCGTGAGTCATAGTGTCTGCCAATTGCTTTGATTGGCAAGTGTCTGTTGTTCAGAATTGTCCGTGTTTCTTAACGGTTGTTGCCCGCAATGCCTCGTTTCAATGCATAGCTGATCGCCTCTCCTTTAGAATTGACATGCAACTTGCGGTAAATGCCCTGAATGTGATTCTTTACCGTGTCTGTGCTGATAAAATGCTTGGCTGCGATCATTTTGTAGGACAACCCGTCCACCAACGCCTCAAGAATTTCTTGTTCCCGAGGCGTTAGTCCGGTGGAGAGGCCATCATCATCGCTTCCTATGGTTTTGTTGACTACAGCTGCCGCAGCGGCTGGAGCAATGGTTTGGTTCAAATGAAAGAACTGCAACACTTTTCTGGCAATGGCAGGGCTCATGGGAGACCCCCCTTTTTGTACCAGACGCACGCTGTCCACCAATTCATCCGGCCCTGATTTTTTCAGCAGGTATCCGGTGGCTCCATTCCGGAGCGCCTGAAAGATCCTGTCCTCTTCTTCACTCACCGTCAGCATAACGACCTGGGTGCCTGGAGAAACTTCCTTTACAACGGCCGTGGCTTCGATGCCGTTCATACCCGGCATATCAATGTCCATCAATACGACCTCTGGCTTTAATTCAGATACCGCCTCCCGCACTTTTGAACAATCAGAATAGGCTGCGATCACCTCCACATCAGGAGTAAATCGAAACAGATGCAACAGGCTTTCCCGGAAATCTCCGTTATCCTCGAAAATAATCAAACGCAATGGAGTCATTGAAAGTAGTTGTTGGGATGTGCCTTGTTAAAGATGGATTATGCGACAAAGGTATGCCCGAAGGGATGGGTGTCAGAATAGGAAGTTCGTACTAATCCGCTGCACCAAAAAGAATCGGGGTGTGCCGCAACTGCGGAACACCCCGATTTATATCCTGACAAATTACTGAAAATCAGTTGCTTGCTTATTTTGCGTCAGCAAAGAAGTCTTTCACTTTGTCTTTGTGAACGATCATTTGCTTGTAGGTGTAGCGGCCCGTTACCGGGTCTTTGACGGCTTTCACCACTTTGACATGGTCTTTGCCGGAGCCAGCGTTTGCTGCACGTTGTGCAACACGGGCGTTTTTAGAGACTTTCTTAGCCATGGTATCTCAAATATTTGAGCAGTGAGTGAATGAATTACTTGATTTCGCGGTGAACCGTGTACTTACGCATGATGGGGTTGTATTTCTTCAACTCCATACGGTCAGGCGTATTCTTACGGTTTTTCTGCGTGATGTGGCGCGACGTGCCTGGCAGGCCGCTGTTTTTGTGCTCCGTGCATTCCAAAATAACCTGGATGCGGTTGCCTTTACTTTTCTTTGCCATGATGCAATTTTTTATTTTTCAATTCCGAAAAGATCGGAAAAAGGAAAATGTTGAAAGAGAATAAATGGAGTTTAACAGCCTTCTGGCATTGGGTAATACGTGATCTCGCCCTTTTTCTCCAGTTTTTGGATGTATTGGTAAATACCCAATTTGGAAATGGTGCGGATCGCGCTGGTACTTACCTTGAGCGTAATCCATTCATTCGTTTCCGGAATGAAAAACTTTTTCGTCTGGAGGTTTGGATAAAAGCGACGGCGCGTCTTCGCGTTAGAGTGAGACACGTAGTTGCCTGTAACCGGCTTCTTACCCGTCAGATCGCAAATTCTTGACATTGATCGATAAATTTAAGTGTTCTAATTGTTGTACTGCTTTTCAAAAAATGAGTGTGCAAGATAAATCTCGCACACTCAAACACTTAACAGTAGTGGGTGACTCCGAGAGGACTCGAACCTCTAACCTCCTGATCCGTAGTCAGGGACTCTATCCATTAAGCTACGGAGCCATTCCTGTTGGTTTTCGGGCGGCAAAGGTAAAACTACTCGGATGTAAAATCCAAACTAGAATTTAAATTTTTGGAAATTTTATTGATTTAATTGCATTCCCCCTTCCAATCGAATAAACATACACCCCTTTCGGAAGGTGAACTGTCTCAAATTCAAAATCAAAATAGCTCTCTGAAAACTGTTTTGGGGTCCATTTGTGCTCAAAAAGCTGTTGGCCAAGCATATTGAACACCCGAAAAGTGTAAGGTTGAAAATTGGGTGTTTGAAAATAAATACGCACTTTGGTTCCTTCCTGCAGAATCTTCACCTCCTTTAACTCCAAAGGACCAACTACAGCCCCCTTGCAGAGTTCACGCACCCCTGCAAGCGCTCTACCCAGGTTCAGGTGTCCGCCAGTGGTCGTAATATTGGCCAGGGAAGCATTGGGCTCTGTGTTATTCAGGATCACATCCCGTACCCGGCGGGCACAGGCAATTGGATCACTGAGTGCATCGCTGGTAAAAGGCTCACAACCCAGGCTATAAAGCAAGGCAATGCCTCCGGAAACGTGCGGAGCAGCTGCAGAAGTTCCACCCAGGGCGCCATAAGTAGCGACGTCATTCGAGTTGTTATAAGTGGTGTAGGTGTCCGTACCCGGAGCGCCCAGATCAATGGAGATCTTGCCAAAGCCCGCGCCGGGATCTAAAACACCGGTTTTTTTGATGTTGGTGACTGTAATGAGGTATTCACTGGTACAAGTGGTGGGCATATCCCCCACAATTTCTACATCTACAGGGTCATTGGCCGTTGCAGCCACGCTTAAGACTCCCAGCCTGCCCAGCGAATCATAAACCGAACACCACATCGGATGGTCTTCGGCAAACCATTCATCAAAGCCAAAAGAAGCATTTGTAGCCACAATAAAGGCTCCTTTTGCCCCATTGGTCTGGTTGTACAGCCGACGGGTATTGCCCACATATTCGTAGCCTTCAATGATATTGCTTTCGAAGTCGATCCCTGAAATGTTGATCATTTTTACATCCCAGTTTACGCCTGTTACGCCCAAACCATTGTTCCCTTTGGCGCCGATAATTCCATGAACCGCGGTGCCGTGAAAGCCCTTGGTGCCCAGATCGTCTGCCTGAGTCTGAGGATTCCAGCCCCCAAAATCATCGATAAAACCATTGCCATCGTCATCAATCCCGTTGTTCGGGATCTCATGCCAGTTCCACCAGCGGTTCGGAGCAAGGTCTGGATGGGTCAGCAATGCGCCCTTTTCAAGCACTGCGACCACAATGGTATCCCCATTGGGAGTCAATCCGCCGGTGGAAGTTTCCCAAACGTCCGGAGCATTGATCAGGGTCATATCACCTTGTCGCCACCATTCTGTATCATCAGGCTCGACGGAGCGTTCAGCTACCCGGTGGTTCCATTGTGCCGCCTGTATGCCGGGCAAACGGCGGATCAGGGGGAGTAAATTATCGCTATTGTCTTGATTTTCATTAAATTGAAGCAGGTAGATCCCCCAGCTTTTAGCCACATTCTTTTTGAGTTCAAATGTGATTTTAGTGGCCCGATTGATCTCGGGAAGGATCGTTTGAAGCTGGGTACCTGGTTTCAGCTGAACCAACAGTTCGCCGCTTCGGCGTTCAGTCAACGGATTCTGGGCAAAGACGCCTCCGGCAAAAAATAAGAGCAGAAGCAGGCAGGTTGTGTTTTTCATATACGAGTATTTGTTTGAATGCTGGGGCGATGAATCCGATTAAGTAGTTTTGGTTGCCTCAAAGAAAGGTCTTTTGAGCAAAAAGGTTGGGATTTGTCGGCGATAAAATTTGCCTAGGGGTGGCAAAGTGGCCTTCATGCTAATTTCTGACAACTCTGATGATCCCCTCTTCTATCTGACCATTTCCGCTGAAGTGCAACGTGCCTGCATATTCCCAGTTGTCGCCCGCCCAAAGATAATTGGAAGAAAATGCTGATTGCTGTGCTGGCTCAGCATCAAAGGTCCGTGGCAGCAGCGTGTTGATACGCCTAACGGCCCCTTCTGCGATCCATAAGTTGGCTCCAGGCTCCAGGCAGATAACGCCTTGGGGTGGCATCAGAATTTCACTGGTAATGGTTAGAGAAGCGCCGGCTTTCAGGATCACATTTGCAAAGATTCGCCGGTCTTGTGTCCAGGTCTCGTTCCCCGTTATCACCCAATCTGCCGCAGCGCTTCCATATGCGATGCTATCCGGTATACACTGCCAAAGGGAAGGATAGCATCCGAATACCTGATGCATGGTGGCAATTTCTTTGGTGGTCAGATAATCCCGTAAGCCTCCAAATCTGGTACGCATCAGGGCGTGCTTGTGATTGTCGGGTGTATGGCCCAGGCCCATGAGGTGCCCGAGTTCATGCGCAATACTTTCTCCTACCTCATATTCCATGGTCCAGTCGGGTTCCAGCAGGATCTTGCGTTTCCACCAGAGTTTAATCCACACATTCCCTATATGGCAACGCATGGAATGCAATTTACCATAGTGGTATGTGCCTGCATTTGCCACAGGTATCTCGCTGGCTGCATGTTGTTTAAAAAATACCCGATGGTCATAATCCGTCGTGCTGCCCTTGACGACCATTTCTTCATACAACTGACCATCGGTTGTAAAATAGAGGTTGATGGCCTTTGCCAGGGTATCGCTGCCATAGATCTGTTGGTCCAGCGTATCCAGATACCAACCCGACAGGTAGGGTACACCGGCGAAGTTGGTGTCATTGCGGTTATTCCAGCCTTTTTCATCTCTGACAAACAGAATTTTAGGCACAAACTGCACTTTGGCATTGGATAAAAACGGCAGATTTTGACCAGGATAATATTCCTCGTTTCGATTGCTCAGGTCAGCAAAAACGCCATTGGTCACCTGGATCATATTTCGAAGAAAAGCCCGGTCAGCGGCATTATCCTGAAAATTCCCCGAACCATCTGCCCGCTGAAGCATGATCAGATTGATCCTGACTTGTATGGGATTATAATCCGGAGCGGACAAAAAGCGAGCGTCCTGAGCGCCAATTAGTTCCGGGGCCAGCAGCATCAGGCTTCCGGCAAAAAAGCAGATTAGCCATTGTAATTTCAGGGCATTCATTTTTTCCAAAGTTCAACTTAACCCCTGAACCGCCCCTCATAAAAATCAACCACACGTTCGTCCGTGATCACATCCTGCGGACGGATCCGGTGCCTGAGCACCACCCCTTCCAGGGTACGGCATCGACTGAGGGCCACATACAACTGTCCATGTTCGAAGGCGCCTCCCCCCAGGTCGATCAAAACCCGGTCGAAGGTTTTACCCTGACTCTTGTGAATGGTGATGGCCCAGGCCAGGCGTAAAGGATACTGGCTAAACGAACCGACCACTTCCGTCTCCAGTCCACCCGTGGCCCCGCCTTTATATCGAATGATCTCCCATTCAACTTTGGCAACCTCAATGCGCCGTTTTTGGCCATCCGGCCCTTCCGTTTCTACCACAATGGTGTCTTTATTCAGCATCGTGATCTTGCCGATGGTGCCATTTACGAATTTCCGTTCCTCAATATCATTACGCACAAACATTACCTGAGCCCCTTTGCGCAAACGCAGACCAAAATCGGCGGGGTACAGACCAGGATCAAACTGTCCTTTTACTTCGGCGATAAACTCATGTTCCGGGGCATTTAACAAGGATAATTCGCGTTGGTTGATCTTATCAGCGGTCGCATTCCTGGCGCAAAGTGTAATGTAACCGTCGGTAGCTGCAAAACCGGGCTCATGGCGTTCATTCAGATCCTCCAGATCATCGTAATCCACCTCATTGACCCTGACCGCCTCCAAAAGCCGCAGGAAATGCCTCGATTCCTGGCGATATACTTTTCGCAATTCCAGGGTTTCCAGCTGAAAATCAGGGTCTTGGAAGATCTTTCCAGAGAAAAAATAAGGGGAATCGTAATATTCGCTGAAATAAGCGGCTTCCACGGGATCCCTTGTGACCACGGGTGGCAACTGAAAAAGGTCTCCAAAAAACACCACCTGAACCCCTCCAAAGGGCCGGTAATTTTCACGATTGACCCGTAAAAACTTGTCTATTCCATCCAGGAGATCTGCCCGCACCATCGATATTTCGTCTATGACCAGTACATCCAGGTTTTTATAGATCCGCAGCAGGTCCTTACGGGTCACTTTTCGGGAAGCTTCTCCGGGGGTGACAATGCGCGGAGGAAAACCAAAAAAGGAGTGGATGGTCTGGCCCTGCACATTAAGGGCGGCCACACCTGTGGGGGCCAAAACCGCTACTTTTTTGTGGGAAGTATTGCGAAAAAGCTGAAGGAGCGTACTTTTACCTGTCCCTGCCTTTCCGGTGATGAACAGGTGGGTGTCGGTTTTTTCCAGCACGTCGAGCGCGTGTCGGAAATCGTCATTAAGTTGTAGCAGTGGTTTACCTAGCATGTTGTGGCGCAAAGATGCGCAGAAAAAAAGGCATCTTTTTGAACACGACCATTAAACCTCAAGTACAGTCCCCCATCGAAGTCAAAACATTTTTGCTAACCAATCATTTTTGAAGTATGAAAACACTCAAATTTTCACCCTTTCTGGGTGCCCTGGCACTTTTACTCTTTGCTGGCACGCTGTTCGCGCAAAGCGACATGGAGTCCGATAGCACTGGTCTGCCCGGCGACCACTTTAGCCTGGAGGCGGCCATTGAATTGTTTAAAAAATCTACCTCGCCGGAAGATTTTGAAAAACGACTGAACAGCGAAAAAAACGATGTCAATAACCTCGACCTGAACGAGGATGGTGAAGTTGATTACATTCGGGTGGTGGATAACTCGGAGGGTGATGTACATGCACTGGTGCTTCAGATCGCTGTCAGTGAAACTGAATCGCAGGACGTAGCGGTCATCGAGATCGAAAAACAAGGCAATGAAAATGCCCTGCTGCAGATCGTTGGAGACGAGGATCTGTTTGGAGAACAAACCATTGCAGAGCCTTTTGAGGAAGCAAAGGTAAAAAGTGGCAAAGACAAGGGCCCGGCCGTGCAGGTCGCCCCGATACGCGTGGTGGTAAATGTTTGGCTATGGCCGAGTGTTCGGTTCATGTATGCACCTGCCTACCGTTCTTGGGTCTCCCCATGGCGCTATCGGGTGTATCCAAGCTATTGGCGCCCCTGGAGACCTCATCCATGGCGTGTGTTTCACTTGCGCGCCACGCCCTATCGTGCCCATTGCCGTGTGGTTCGTACCCACCGGGTAGTTCGGGCGCATGCCGTATATGCTCCCCATCGTGCGCACTCGAAAGTGGTCCGCACCCGCACCACCACAGTGGTGGCTGCCAGGGGAAAAAACGGGGCTTTTGTGGGTAAAAAAACTACCACAACTACCCAGCGAAATGGCCGGGGCAAACAGACCAAAACCACCACTACCACCGCTGGAAGGGGTAGAAACGGCAATGTAGGCGTAAAAAAGAGCACTACAAAAACGACCAGAAAAAGAGGGCACTAAAATATCTATTCTATTGGCTTCCAGCTTGTTCGGTATACTTTGCAGGCTCATGCATCGAAAAGTTAAAAATGATTTTTTTTCAAAGACGGTACTTTGGTTTGGAAGTTGGCATAAAAGCATACTTTTACAGCCTTATTTGCTAACTTTTTACCAATCACAATCATGAGCAAAATTTTTAACGACATCAAATCTAAAGTCGCAGAGATCGAAGGAGACGTGAACAAGTTCTACGGTGGTAACAACGCTGCAGGTGCTCGCGTACGCAAAGCAATGCAAGAGTTGAAAGCACTGGCTACGGATCTCCGTAAAGACGTTCTGGACACCAAAACTTCCCGCACAGAGAAGTAATTTCCCTGTGAGAAAAAAAAATAAACACCTGCAATGCCTTCTGGCGTTGCAGGTGTTTTTTTTGTTGATTGGTTAAATAGTGATTGGTGGATTGGTGATTGGTTTGACCGGGCTTGAGTTTTTTAAAAGGCCAATTGAGGAGCGTGTTTTAAAACCTCTGTCGTGGCCTCAGCCCTTACTCTTTAAGGGCAATGTCATTGACTTAATTCTACTTTATCACTTTAGGAACGAGTCACAATTTCAACCCACGACTTCAGTCGTGGGCCTGAAATAAGGCCCTGGTTCGTTGAACCGATTTATCGGTTTACTGCACAAAACCGATAAATCGGTTAGTTTTTTCGCGCTTGCTCACAAGCCCACGACTGAAGTCGTGGGTTGAAAATCTCTAAGTCAAAGTCTTTACCCTAAGGGGCTGCGGCCAGGTTAAGACATAGGTTTTTGAACACACCCTAATAAACCAATCACCATTAACCCAATCACCATTTATCCAGCAAAATCATAAGACCTGTTTTTCAGGCTTTCCAGGGTATTGCTGCGCTTTTGGTCGATGATGGCTTTTTCCTTTTGTGCTTCTGCATCGGCACGATGAATGCCTACTTCGGTGTCCACTTTGAGTTTATTTTTTACACTGTTGCTGAGCAGGGTGGTTTGTTCCAGGTGGGCCATTTGATAAACCTGTTCCTGCTGATCCAGCACAAAATCATAGGGACTTCTGTAAGAGATCAATTTGACCAGGATGGGGGCTGTTTCAACCGCTACAAAAAGCAATGTGATGAAAATACTGGCATAAAAAATGGTCAGGCTTCGATCTGCTAACCGGGAAAGTGCGTCTAAGCGGGCTGCAAATCCATCGTATCGCCCGCGATCCAACTGCGCAATGTCCTTTTGGGTGGACTGCTCAAATTGTTGTGCTGCAAGCTCTTTTTCACGGATAAGCGGTTGATTTTCAAGTATAAAATTATTGAGTTCTATTTGGGCCTGATCCGCAGCATCCTTTTTTGCACGATAGATCGGCCCGAGATTCTTCTTGCGGGAACCACCTGTGCCATCAGCTTCCATTACTGCGATTTTGGCGAGGGAATCCCGGTACGCCGTTTTGGCTGTGATCTCTGCTTTGAGTGCCAGCGCCTGGCCTCGTAAGTCGTCAATTTGCGTCTGATACCGTACTTTCACCCGATCTTCCTGTTGCTTGAATACTTCTTGTTCCATACCGGAGGAAAAGAACGCCAATACCCCCGTAAAAAATACGGTGGCACCGATGCCCGCATATTTATTGCGGTCTGTCGGGCATTTTTCAAGCACGGAGGATTCAACACCGGAGCAGAAAAGAAAAAAGTCTTGTAAGTTTTTCATAGCATAAATTAGGCGAAACTCAATTCGCTGAAAGTTTGACAAGGTTAAAACACGGATATAACGTCGATATAGAAACACTATTATCGACAAGCAAGGTACTCGGCTATACAAAATACCGCAGGGTCGGGTATTGGATGAAATTCTGGCAGGAGTCCGCCGGGAACTCTTGAATTATTTCGATGCCGCGTTACCTTCGCCCAATGAAAGTTCACACCCTTGACCTGAAATTCCTGGGGATTGAAAAATCCATCGCAGTTTTTGTTGTGGAAGGTCCCGGGGGACTGGCCCTGGTAGAATGCGGACCGGCCTCTACCCTACCCCATTTGAAACAGGTATTGGCTGAAAATGGCTGGCAGCTGTCCGATTTTCAGCATATTTTCCTTTCGCACATTCATTTTGACCACGCGGGTGCTGCCTGGGTGTTTGCGGAACACGGTGCGCAGATCTACGTGCATCCTAAAGGTCTCCCGCACCTGGCTCAACCAGAAAAGCTTTACAATTCAGCGCGGATGATCTATGGTGAAGACATGGATCGACTTTGGGGTGAGATGCGCCCGATCCCTGAAAATCAACTATACGCCCCTGAACACGGCGAAATCATCCACGCGGTGGGCCTTCAATTTACGGCCTGGTACACCCCAGGCCATGCGGTGCACCACATTGCCTGGGAGCTAAATTCCCTCGATGCTCCTAGGTCTGAGGCAGTAGTTTTTACCGGCGATGTCGGGGGAGTTCGCATGGGCAAAGGACCTGTGATGCCTCCCTGCCCACCGCCGGACATCCAGGTGGAAGATTGGCTGACCTCCATTCAATTGTTGCGGGAAATGCCTGCAGAAAAGCTTTATCTGACCCATTTTGGAGCAATTCAAGATAAGACTGCGCATCTGAATGCCCTGGAGGAGCGTTTAAAAGCTTGGGCTGAATGGATGCGGCCACATGCAGTGGCGAACTCCGAACCTGCGTCTATTGTACCTGATTTTCAAGCTTTTGTGCATGCGGAGTTGTTGAGCGCCGGTGTGCCAGAAGCGGATCTGCCTCGTTATGAAGCCGCCAATCCGGCCTTTATGTCAGTGGGCGGTTTGATGCGATACTGGAAGAAAAAACTAACTACATTTAACCATGAGTATGCTGCAAAAAATTGAAAATCAGGTCGTTCTGATTGTTGGCGATGTGATGATCGATCGTTACCTGAAAGGCTCTGTGAGTCGTATTTCGCCGGAGGCGCCAGTGCCAGTGGTGCTGCATCAGCATACGGAAGATCGTTTGGGTGGCGCCGCAAACGTGGCCCTCAATGTGCAGGCCCTGGGCAGCCGGCCGATCTTATGTAGTGTGGTCGGAGAAGATCCAGATGGAATGAAACTGATCGAGGAAATTCTGCCCAAAAGCAGCTTGGATGGCCAGGGCTTGATCCGTTCTACAGAACGACGCACGACGGTTAAGACCCGTGTACTTGGGAACCATCAGCAAATGATCCGGATCGACAGTGAAGACACCCACGATCTTTCTGCCAAAGAAGCGGATCAACTCTTCAGCAAGGTGAAAGAATTGCTGGACAAAAACCCCGTTCAGGTCATTATTCTGCAAGATTATAACAAAGGCGTATTGACAGAAAGCCTTATAGCATCCATCCTGACGGAGGCTAAACACAGGGGCATCTTCACGGCTGTGGACCCCAAAAAGGTGAACTTCTTTACCTATAAAGGTGTGAATTTATTTAAACCCAACCTGAAAGAAGTCCGGGAAAGCGCCCCTTTCCCGATCACAACAGAACCGGATTCTCTCCAAAAAGCATCCGATTTCCTTCGGGAAAAACTGGGCAACCAGTACACCATGCTCACCTTATCTGAAAAAGGACTATTTTTGGATGGTGGTTTGGGTGGAAAACGATTCCCAACCACGCCCAGAAATATAGCCGATGTCAGCGGCGCAGGAGATACCGTCATCAGCATAGCAGCCATGGGTCTGGCGGCTGGATTAGATCTGGAAACGGTGGCTTTACTTTCCAATCTGGCGGGCGGACAAGTATGTGAACTGCCCGGTGTGGTGCCCGTAGATCGAATTCTTTTAGAAAAAGAGCTGGCTTTAGCCAACGCTTAAATCCTAAACGCACGTCTGACAAGTATTGGATGATTCATTTGTTAAGATACCTGTCTATATGAGAACTTTCTACGCAGTACTCGCCACCTTATTTTGCATTTCCCCTTTGTTGGGACAAAGCAGCGGCCAGGCCCCTGACACCCTTTTGCAGCATTCTTTTGAAGGGATCCTGGACCCTGCTGACACCATGCTGAATATCCCTACCGGGGATGATTTGCACTGGATAAACTACGATCAGGACAACAAAGTGGGTCTTTGTGTGAGCAATGGGCAGACCCCAAAGGGTTGGTATTGGGAAAGTGATCTGGGGTTTAGCGACCCTAATATGGCGGACAATTACGCTTTCACGAGTTGCTCTTACCTTCAATCATCCAACCCTCAAAATCGGAATTGGCTGATTACCAGTCCGGTCCATATTCCGGACGACACCTATTGGCTGGGCTGGCGTTCGCTGTCTTATTATGGTCCGGATTTTATGGACGGTTATCGGGTGCTGGTTTCAACCACCACAAACTTTCCTGAGGCATTTACAGATACCTTGTTTAGCGCAGCACAGACGGTTGCCAGGTTTCAGGTCGGGTCGCTTGACCTGAATGATTATGTATTTTCGAACGGGTACATCCACGCAAATGGTTATACCGATGCTGATTACTTTTTTATTGATTTTGAAGGAAACGACCCGTTTTATCACGGCAAATTAGAGCCGCACAGCGTGAATTTGTCCAAATATGCCGGCCAGACGATCTACATCGCTTATCTGCACGATTCGTTCGATGATTTTCAGCTACAGGTAGACGACATTTTAGTTTCCAACCCCATGGTATCCACCTCGGTGCCCTCAGATCTGCTTTTCTTCAATGTATTTCCAAATCCGGTGCGCGATTTCGCCTATTTAAACTGGAAGACTAGGTTACCACAGTTCGGACGTTTGAGCGTGGTGGATCCTTCCGGCAAAATCGTTTTTGAGAAAAATTTCAATACCCGCGTGGAGGGTCAGATCTACCTGGATGCTCAGGGATATGCGCCTGGGATTTATTACTGCAGGCTGGAAACTGCTTCAGGAATGGTCACCCGGAAGCTGATAAAAATTTAAAGCTTGCTTGTTCTCGTTACTTACCATCCAGCCAAATGATGGCCCTTTCTGCAATGTCATCTGTGACTTCAGCAGGGTACAGGAATGCCCGATCCCGGAATAATTCGCGCAATTCGGCAGAATCTAATGCGGTGAGTTTGGAAGCAAATTGCTCGGCTCTTTCGAAGCAATATTGAAGTCGATCCAGTAGAAATTGATTGTCTTTGATCCAAATGACCGTATTGGCGGGTAAAATCCGGAACAGAGACACTTTTTGATCCTGCCGGAATCGGGTGCTCAGGTTGGGTACGATACTCAGGGAAGTAAGATTTCGCTGCGAAAGCTGGGTGGTGGGGTCGAAGGTTCGAATGGTTTCCACTTCATCGTCAAAAAGTTCGATCCGATAGGGCAGCTCATTCCCGAATGAAAAAAGGTCAATGATGCCACCCCGGATGGAAAACTGCCCGGGTTCGAATACAAAATCGGCTCGTTCAAATCCATATTCCACCAGCACCTGGATGACAAAATCAGCATCCAGCTTTTCTCCTTTTTTAACTTCAATCCGACTTTGATTAAGGACTTCTGGCTTGACCACCTTTTCAAACAAGGCTTCGGGATAGGTCACAATGACTCCAACCTCCTCAGAAAAACCGCTTATTGAGGTCATTTTGCTGATTACCTCCGAGCGTTGCAGCATCTGCGTTGGATTCAGATCATCGAAAAAGGCGGGACGCTTGAATGAATCCGGAAAAAAATAGACTGGCTGACCTGACAAGAGTCCTTCGAGATCATTTTGCCGATAGGCAGCTTCTTCTTTTGAGTTCGCTACAAAAAGGTGACAGCTGTTTTGGGTCGACTTTTGAATATTGACAGCCGCAGCCACAATAAATGACTCCTGCGCACCCGTAAGCCCCGTAAGCCTGATCCGCGCTGAAGCAGCCTGAGTGCCCAGGGATTGAGAAATCTTAAGTACAGCCGGGTGTTTGTGGTATGCGGCGAGGAGGTGGGAGAGGTTGCTCATAAATGGGCGGCAAAGGTAGCTGCTAAAGGTCACTCTTTACGAGCCAAAACTCAGCACTGGTACCGTCTGCGGTCTCCCGGGGGCCCATGTATCTGAACCCACCTTTCACGAGCACGCGTTGGGAAGCCGCATTTTCCGGATGGGTGAATGCGACCAGATGTTTCGCAGGCGACCTGCCAAAGCAATATTGACTCAGGGGCGGCACTAATTCACTGGCCAATCCTTTTCCCCAGCACTCAGGCGCCAGAATATATCCGATCTCATACTCATTACTTGCCGGATCGTAAGCAACCTGACGGGCAACACAAAACCCCGAAAAGCTGCAAGTATCCTTCATTTCCACGACAAAAGTGCCCAAGCCGGGGCATTGGGCTGCATAGTTTGACCAAAGTGCCATTCGATCCTTTGCTTGTTGCACTTCCGTGTAGGGCGCTCGGACATAACGCATGGTCTCCGGGTCGCTCAACAACCGATACAGTTCAGAAAAATCTGAGTCCTCCAAGGGTCTGACAGACAGGCGAGTGGTCTCAAAGAGGGTCATTTGAAGTCAGCGCTGGATTATTTATTAAAAAACGCCAATAGGTCACTCATAGTTTCTTTCAAATCTTTGCGATTGACCACCAGGTCCACAAATCCGTTTTCCAACAAAAATTCGGAGGTCTGGAATCCTTCAGGAAGATCTCTTTTAATGGTTTCACGAATTACCCGCGGGCCTGCAAAGCCAATGAGTGCATCCGGTTCAGCCAGATGCACATCACCCAACATGGCAAAAGATGCGGTCACCCCACCAGTGGTCGGGTCGGTCATCAGTGAAAAATAAGGGAGTTTGGCCTTGGCCAGCAGCGTAAGCTTTGCGCTGGTTTTTGCCATTTGCATCAGGGAGAACGCACTCTCCATCATACGGGCGCCCCCGGTTCTGGAAATGATCATCAGCGGGCTCTTCACTTCCAGGCAATAATCTATGGCCAGGGAAATTTTCTCCCCCACCACAGCCCCCATGGAGCCCCCAATAAACTTGAATTCCATGGCTGCAATGACTAGTTTATGTCCGTTTACGTTGCCGGCGCCAATGGTAAGGGCATCGTTCAGACCAGTCTTTTTCCGGCTGTCCTCGAGGCGTTTATCATAGGGCTTCAGGTCAGTAAAATGGAGAAAGTCAACCGATATGAGGTCGTCATGCAGGGTGATATAATCCTGATTATCAAAGAGTATACCAAAATATTCCTCTGAGCCAATCGCGGTGTGATAATCACACTTCGGGCATTTGTAATAGTTGTCGTGGAGTTGCTTGGTGGTGCTGGTCTCCTTGCATTTTTTGCACTGGAACCAAATGCCTTCAGGCACATCTTTTTTGGACTTGGTGGCAGTGGTAATACCCTCGCGTAAGCGTTTGTACCAACTCATAGGACGGATGTTTGATTGACTGTTGCAGGTCGTTTGGGCGGGCAAAGATAGACAAGGACCATTGCGTATAACTAAAAACTGAAAAATCGTTTTTAAGGGATATACAAATGAATGCTTCGATGTATCTTACTACAAAATTATAGCCCTATGAATCAATCTTTACTGCTATTCCTCCTTCCCAACTTGCTGCTGGCTTTTGTTTCCAAGGGGGCCCCACTCTAGATTTTGTAATATGTACCAATGAATTTTCGTCAGGGAATGCGATTCAAGCAGCCGTTTTATCTTCCTCAGATTGCGTCGATTTTCAGTTTGTATCGCCTTGCCTTGGGAATATTGCTTCAGGAACCTTTCCAATAAATTCCGCCACCGCTATTCAAGCGCCACAAGGCCAAACCATTACCTGCAACCACCCTACGCTGTTGCTACAGGCTCAGAATGTCCCTAATGTGGCACCTTTGGAAAAACCTGGGGGGCGACACACTCGGCACGGGAAATTCCATTCCAGTAAGTACACCCGGGCTTTATTTCCATGAAGTAAAATCTCCGATTGCCGGAGTCAACTGTTCCGCACAGGCAAAAATGCTCATTAAACAGAACAACACCCCACCACCAGTAACCGCCATGGGTAACTAGATTACAACCAACTGCTTCGTCACCTTCGAACCATTCACCTTCACCTGATAAAAGTAATTCCCCGGACGAAGGTCGCCGCGACTATAGGTTACCCGGTGGGTGCCGGAAGGATAATTGCCTTCTGCCACGATCTGTAAAACACGCCCACTCAGATCCAGAAGCGAGATCACAACATAACCACCCTCTGATGTAAAGTTGAATGTGGTGGCACCATGAAACGGATTGGGATAGTTGCCCACATTCATCACGTCCGGTTGATGCAGCACCTGGGTGCCTGATTGCCCGGCTTTGAAAATCGGCAGGATCGGAAAGGATTGTCCCAGAATGCTTTCCGGGTTTGCGATGCCAAACCAGTCCTTCAAAGCACTGGCATAGATCGACCTGAAATCATGTTGCATGGGTACATCATAGGAGACGAGCGGGTTGTTGGAGATTACAGGATTATCCCCAATAATGCCGGGTATCACCTCTTTACCGAAAACAAACAAAGGCGCTGCGGCTCCATGATCTGTACCAATACTGGCATTAGAACCAATGGTCCGGCCAAATTCTGAGAAGGTCATTCCCGCCACACGGTCATCTACCCCCAAAAGTTTCAGGTCGTTCTGGAATGCACCCACCGCATCGGACAGCGTGCGAAGCAGATTGGCGTGTGCACCTTCTGCATTTCCGAAAGTACCATCTACCTGCTCGCTATGCGTGTCAAAGCCTTCCAAAGAGACAATATAAATGGGCGTTTTCAGGCCCCCACTGACCAGTTGAGCAACGATACGGAGTTGATCTGCCAGGCGGTTGTTTTGCGGATAAGGCGCTAAATTCTGTCCATTGTCTGCGGCATCTTTTACGGTTTGGTAATAAACCTGAGCCTGCTGGGTCACTAATCTTATAAATTCCAGTTCTTGTCCATAGGGCGAATTAGGCGCAGGCTCCGGAATGTCGCTTACAAACTGATAAAAAGCATCCGGGTCTGAAATTCCCATGCCCATTGGAACGGTGTTGCCCATTAAAGCAAGGGAGACCACAGCACCGATCTGGATCGCTAATGGATCCGGATTATCAATATTAGGGTAACCATCAGGAAACAAGGGATGCTGGCTTTGAAGATAGCGCCCAGCCCAACCTGTTTCCAGAAACTGGTCCGAATCAGCCCCTGACATCCAAATATCGGTAGACCTGAAGTGAGAGTAGTCCTGATTGGGGTAACCCACGTTTTGCACTACCGACACCTGCCCATCATTGTACATATTACGAAGGGCGGTCATGCTGGGGTGCAAGCCATTTTTAACCGTACCGTTCAGGTTTAAAATCTGATTTTCCTGGATCAGGACATTGGCGCGCTTGGCGGCCAGGTTGTCATATTGATCCAGCGGAATGAAGGTATTCAGGCCATCGTTGCCGCCATTCAATTGAATAAGTACCAGCACACGATCCTGCGGATTTCCGCCCTCAGCCAAAGCACGGAGAAATGGCACCTGAGCCATCGGATTCAAGGCATGACCCTGGTGTTGAAAAGTGGCCCATGCAGCCGCTAGGCCTGTATTGCGGAGAAAACTTCTTCTTTTCATTTCAATGGGTGGATGAGCGAATGAGTGAATGAGTGAGTATCATCACTAGGCGGACTCGTTGGTTTAAGCGCTGGTGATCGAATCACCAAATCCCCAGTTAACCAAATCCCCTAAATCAACTGATATTCAGCCAAATTCATCACATATTTGTGCAGGCTTGCCAATCTGAACCATACGGTCTGATAAGCCATGGGATCAAAAGGATTGTTGATATGCGCGTTCCAGGCATCCGTCCAGTAATGGTCGCTGGTCTGACCAGAAAGCAGGATACTTTTGAGAAAAGTCTTTTTCAGCACTGAAATGGGCATTGGGAACGTGATGGACAATATATCATCGATCAATGCATTTGGATCTTCGGGATTGGAAAACTGCCCGGCGAATGCGATGTGGTCAATGATCAGCTTATCCGTGCCTACATTGACTCCTACAAATGATAATACATCCGTCAAAACGTTCCGGTTTCGAATGGTATCGCTGCTGATCCAGTTACGATAGTAATTGGGAGACTGCCGATAAGCCTGCCATCCCGCAACATTGGGCGGATCCCCCGGAAGCATCTGCAGGGCTCCGCAAAAATAGTTTAGGCTCAGCCGCAGAAAGTACTGATTATAAAGGGTTGGACTCAGCAAACTCAGGTTGAAATTGCGTAAAACACCAATGGTCAGGTCCAGCGGGTTTTTGATCTGACAGCCCTTATTCACAGCATCAAAAAAGTGCTCGCTCAAAAGCAGGGTCCGCATGACCGGCAGGATCTCATAGTTATTGTCCCTGAATACCTGTGCCAGGGGCACGATCACCTCGTTTTCTACTGCTGCGTCAATTTTGTAATAAATAAAGAACCGATAGATCTCGCGGCAAATGAATAAGGACACCTCCTCTTTCTGGAAGATCATATTCAGCATTGCATCCAACTCTGCATTTCCATCGTCATCTCCTGGCAAAATGGTATTGTAAAAAGCTGAAAATACTTTAGGTCCAGCATCATGCAAGTTCATGCGAAAAACCGTATCACCATTAGCATCAAGCCCCCAACCCGTCAATACCCGTGCTGCCACTAACACATCGTCTTCAGAATAGGTATTGGCTGATTCCTTGCCTACTGTGAAAAGCTCCTGCAATTCGCGGGCATAATTTTCATCAGGTGCCGACTTAACATTCAGGTAGCCGTTTAGAAATCTGAGCATAAGCGGATCCAGGGTTACCGCTTTTACAAATGCTTTAAAATTACCCAGGGCATTGGCCCGAAGCATCTGATTGTGCTTATAAACAGGCCTCCCAAAAAAAACTGCATCACTTTTAGTCGCAAAGTGATTGTGCCAGAACAAGGTCATTTTCTCCTGAATATTGGCGTCCCCATCAACCATGCGGTTGATCCACCAGCCACGCCAGCTTTCAATCCGGAACCCTTCGGCGTTTACATCGTAAGGAGCATTCACCCAAGTGGTTCCGGATGGCACCTCGGGATCCATGTATGGATTTTGATTGTTTGGAAGGGTGTTATAATTATTGATCGGAGGAGCTGGAGGTGTAGTCGGCACATTAAGCACCGCATCAACGGCTGCCGCTGCATTTCCAAGCGCAAGCATTTGGTCCAGATGCGCCTTTTTAAGACCAAAAGTGGTGCGGCGGAGCAGGTGTGCTGCTTCTGCTTTTGTCCAGGGACCCTGATAGGGGTTTAGGCCACCTTGGAGTGTAAGTTCCTGGGCAAAAGAAAAATCAGTTGTCGCCTGGTTCGATGTTCCTGCACGGGCTGAAGCTTGGGTGAATAAATCAGGAATATGTTCAATTTTGACACTTATTTCCGATGGCGTTGAGGAACCCGCCTTCGCTGAAGCGCCAAGACCCTGGGGCGTTGAGGAGCCCGCCTTCGCTGACGCGGAAAGACCCAGGGTCGTTGAGGAACCCGCCTTCGCTGAAGCTTCGGCGGGTAAAGGCGCTATTTTTTTAAAAAATCGTCTGCGGGAAAGTTTGAGATCGCCCATAAAAAGAGAGAAATAAGTGGGTGAAAAATATTTAAAAAACCAGTGCGAACCTAAGACGGGACAATATGCGAAAATGTTATTTTTTGGGGTGTTAAATTTTTGAATTAGGCAAGTTCCCAACAGGATCGTATTCTGTTCAAATACGATCAGACGATAAGACTTATACCGGTGTTTTTGTGAAAAAATGATCGAAAAAACGCTATCTTTCCTGTGAATCATGTAATTCTTCTTTTGAATTCTGTAATTTCTTTAAACCGGTCCGATTCCACCTTTGCACCGTGAGAATTCGTTCACTCCGTTTTAAAAATTACAATCATGAACTTATTACAACGAGTTACTTTGTCACTGGCATTCATGGCTTCATTCGCATCTTGCCAGTCTTCTGCCGACCCAAAGCAAACCCTATCAGATACTGCGTCAAGAAAGGCAATCATGGAAACCATCGCCAATGACGCCAGTATGTCAAAGGAAATGCTGCAGGCCATGATGGATAGGATGCAGGAAATGAACGGCAATAAAATGGACATGAAAAAGATGGAGGGCATGAATCACAAAATGTGATTTTAAGTTAAACTATGGAACACCAACATACCGACCATCCAAAACCACCACAAGCAGACCATTCAGATCGTGCCACCCACACCATGCCCGACGGCACCGTGATGCATGGCGCGATGCATGGTGAGAACCATTCCGGTCACGGCGTAGGGCACGACCATTCTGCCATGATCGCCGATTTCCTGCGACGTTTTTGGATATGTCTGGTGCCAACCATCCCCGTAGTGGCCATTTCACCCATGTTTCAAATGGCGGTCGGATATCACTTCGATTTTCCGGGGCGGGATTGGGTGTCGGTCGTGCTAGGGTCTATCATTTATTTTTATGGCGGCTGGCCTTTTTTGAGCGGGTTGTGGGACGAAGTTCGCCGTCGCCAGCCCGGCATGATGACCCTCATCGGGGTGGCTATTACGGTCGCTTTTTTTTACAGCACCGTTGTAGTGTTCAAGGTGGTGGAAGGCATGGATTTCTATTGGGAACTGGCCACGCTGATCGTCATTATGCTCCTGGGGCACTGGCTCGAAATGAAATCCGTCGCCGGAGCATCAAATGCATTGGAGTTGATGGTCAAAATGCTGCCTGCTGAGGCTCACATGTATCACGGCGAGATGCTGCATGAGATGCGCGTGGACGAGCTGAAAATCGGCGACCTTGTGCTAGTGAAGCCCGGCGAGAAAATTCCGGTGGACGGCACCGTGACCGATGGCAATAGCAGTGTAAACGAAAGTATGCTAACAGGAGAGAGTGTTCCGGTGCAAAAAAAGAAGGATGCAAAAGTCATTCTCGGAGCACTCAATGGTGAAGGCAGTTTGAAAATCCGCGTTGACAAATCAGGCAAAGACAGTTACCTCAACAAGGTCATCGCTCTTGTACAGGAAGCCCAATCTGCCAAATCAAACACCCAACATCTGGCCGACCGTGCAGCCAAGTGGCTGACATTCATTGCTTTGGGTGCTGGTTTTGGAACGATTGCTTTCTGGCTTGTCAAAGGGCAGAGCTTTGCCTTTGCGCTCGAAAGGATGGTCACGGTCATGGTAACTTCATGCCCCCATGCATTGGGGGTGGCAATTCCATTGGTAGTTGCTATTTCTACGGCCATGACCGCCCGTCGGGGTTTGCTCATCCGAAACCGCACAGCTTTTGAAAACTCACGCCTGATCACGGCGATGGTATTTGATAAGACAGGCACCCTGACCGAGGGTAAGTTTGGTGTATCGCGTATCGAGTCCATTGGAAATGATTTTGATGAAAACAGCCTGCTGGCTACGGCTGCCGCACTTGAACAGGAAAGCCAGCACCCGATAGCACAAGGTATCGTGGCTGCAGCCAAAGCCGCCGGGTTGAAGCTGCCGTCCGTTTCAAATTTTACATCTATTACCGGGAAAGGCGTAACTGGTGAGATCGGTAGCAAAAAGATCAGCGTCGTCAGTCCCGGCTATTTGAAAGAAAAAAATCTCAAAATACCCGACAATGCCGCTGGGAATGCTGCTGAAACCGTGGTCTACATTTTGGAAAATGATAACCCAGTGGGCTTTCTAGCGCTCTCAGATCAAATTCGACCTGATGCTGCCGAAGCGGTAAAACAATTGAAAAACCAGGGCATCAAAGTTTTTATGGCAACGGGGGACAATGAAACCGTCGGAAAGGCCGTAGCCGAAAACCTGGGTCTGGACGGTTATTTTACGGAAGTACTGCCCCACCAAAAAGTCCAGATTGTAAAAGACTTGCAAGCCAAAGGCGAATTTGTGGCCATGACCGGCGACGGCGCGAACGACGCGCCCGCACTCGCCCAGGCCGATGTGGGCATAGCCGTTGGCTCAGGTACCGATGTGGCCGCCGAAACTGCGGATATCATCCTGACAGATAGTAAACCTTCAGACGTCCTTGGACTGGTGAATTTCGGCAAAGCCACCTATCGAAAAATGGTGCAAAACCTTTGGTGGGCAACAGGTTACAATGTGGTCGCTATTCCATTAGCTGCCGGGGTGTTGTACCCGCATTTTGTACTTAGTCCGGCTATGGGGGCTGTTTTGATGAGTTTGAGCACCATTGTGGTGGCGATAAACGCCCAGTTGTTGAAAAAAGATTTGGAGTAATCATCCATGGATTCGTTTAACTTTGATGGCTGTTCAATACTATTACTGTTTTTATAACATGAAATTAATTCTGCTTTGCTGCTTTCTCGTCTTTTCAGATCTTTTGCTACCAGCACAAAACATAGTACAGTGGTCAGATTCGATGGTCGTAACTTCCACCCCACTACCCATCACGGCACCGCGCATTGCCTTGTTGAAAGACGGCACGCCCTTGGTGACCTGGGGCACGAGTGGCAACCCCGCTCAGATTTGGTGCTCCCGCTTTGAAAACGGGGCGTTCAGTACGCCCGTTGGCGTGCTCCAAATACCGGCGGAGCCAAGTTTATTTGGCTTTGGAGGCTATGATGTGGCGGTGTCTGACAGCCAGGTGTTCATCGTATTTGAGCAGATCCAGAGCGGTATCTTTTTAACACGCTCAGATGACGGAGGACTCAGTTTTGGAGATCCTAATCTGGTACAAGGCCCCATTTCAGGGGGATATGCAACCTTGTCGTCCGTGGCTGTGGATGGAACAGGCAATCCAATAGTCAGTTATATCCGCGACAAAAATGGCACCAGCTATGAAGTCCGTCGCTCCATGGATGGTGGCTTCAATTTCCAAGCCTCTGTGACGGCCAACGCGCCTGCACCAGGTGGCGCCGTTTGCGAGTGTTGTGTCTCAGACCTGCTGACTTCGGGAGATTCGGTTTGGCTGTTGTTTCGCAACAACAACCAGGACCTCCGCGATATTTGGGTGAGTCGATCCAGCGATCTGGCAGCGACATTCGACATCGCCTCCGATGTGGATGCAACCGATTGGCATCTGAACGTTTGTCCCATAGCAGGGCCTCGAATGGCGCGTTCTGGCGATAGCCTGATTACAGTTTGGATGAGCAGTGCCAGCGGTAGCGGAAAAGTATATCTCAGTACTTTGCATGCTGGCAGCATGCAAACAGGTCAGCAATTCGGGTTTCCAAGCCCTCTGCCGCTCACGGTTCAAAGCCTGCCGGATATAACCGCCCAAGGGGATACCATAGGAGTGGTTTTTTTAGAAAAATCTAAGGAAATTGTGTTTCATTATTCCACGAATGGCACGATCGGATTGGCAAATCAAGCCATACGATTCGCAGTGCCAAATCATACCCTTCAATATCCCTCGTTGGCCTATCGAGACGGGGTTTTCCACCTCATTTACGCTGACGCAGCTGCAGACAAAGTTTTGTACCGACAAGGCACCCTGACACAAAGCAGCCTGACACAAGAACCAGTCTCGTTGAGTGGCATTTCGGTGTTCCCTAACCCGGTGGCCTTAGGCCGTTCGCTGCTGGTTGAAATGGACCTGAAAAAAGCCGGGGATCTCAGTTTTGTTTTAATCGATGCAAACAGCAAAGTTGTGGCGGGATTTGAATTTCCTAAAAAAACGTTTGGGAACCAATCATTTGAACTTAAAACGACTGATTTGCCCGCAGGGATTTATGTCCTGACGGCCCGGCGGGATGGCGGGATTTTGGGGGTAGAAAAGGTAATTTTTCGATGAATGCAATTTGTTTTATACACCATCGGCGCTTCAGTTAAATGCCTGCATGAAAATTCAAAAATGGCTTTTCAAAAAAATATTTATCAAAAAGTGCTGCCTGTAACGGTCTTGTTGCTTTTTACCGCGATGGTTATTGCTCAGAAAACGGTTCGTTACGACCTTTATATCAGCGATACGACCGTGAATTACACGTGAAAAAAGGTTAAGGCCCTGGCTGGCTGCTACAAACTGAATGGCGATTGGGCCTAAATGACCACCACGGATACGAAAGCCACCTTGGGCGATACATCGGACGAAACCAGTTTTTCCTGCCTTATCTGGGTTGGGATTATCGCTACCGGGCAGGCCAGGAACCCGAAACTGATATTTTCGGACAAACCAACTCCAAAGACAGTCGCAAGGTCATCTGCGCTGGCTTCCGGTACACCTTGCCTATGTTTTTGATCGCAGATTTTAGGTTGGATCACGATGGCCAATTCCGAATGCAGCTAAGTCGGGAAGACATTGCTGTCACCAACCGTCTGCGCTTGGGTTTCATGGTCAATTCTGACAGGGAATACATGGTGGGCGGGAGATACATTTTGACTAAATACATCGCCTTGTCTTCGCATTATGACAGCGATATGGGCTTGGGTGTTGGGTTGGTTATTACTTATTGACTTATATTTGAAGTACACAAGCTTCCTTAATTGACTTGGATTGGCCATGGATAAAATGATGCTCTATTTTGATCAATTCAATCCCCTCTCAGAAAGGGCGAAATTGGCTATTCAGGCGATTTGCCTCACCCAATCTCTCAAAAAAGGCCAGGACTTGCAATCCATTGGGCATACCTGTCGAACCATTTATTATATCAATAAGGGGATGGCACGCATTTATTATTTTAAAGACGATATAGATGTAACGGAATGTTTTGCCTTTGAAAATCAAATTATTGCACGGGTTGAAAGCCTTTTTAGCGGCAAACCCTCTCGAAAAGGCATACAAATGTTGGAAAATTCAGAAGTTGTCGCAATCAACGCGACCAAGCTTTTCCAACTCTATGATACTTTCCCGGACATAGAGCGGTTGTTCCGAAGGATCTTTGAAGCAGGCTATGTTGACACCGTTAACCGTATTGAAAGCCTACAATTTCACAGTGCAGAGGAGCGATACCGTGAATTATTGCAGACTTCGCCAGATATTCTAAAAAGAGTCCCCCTCAAACTCATCGCGTCCTATCTTGGTATTACCCCTGTGAGTCTCAGCCGAATACGGGCGCATCACTGATTTCTTATCATTTGTAAAGTGTTTGTCGCAAGGTTGGAGGCCACCTTTGCAGGGTGAAACAAATACAACTCGGCCTTCGCGCCAATCTCTCCCAGTTTATCCTTTTGGTTATCATCAACGGCTTCGTAGGCGGCATGATCGGGATGGAACGGAGTATCCTGCCGCAACTGGCTGAAGTGGAATTCGGCATCGCAGCAAAAACTGCGGTGCTGTCATTTATTGTGGCCTTCGGTATTACCAAAGCATTTGCCAACCTGTTCACCGGCGCTTTGGCCAGCCGTTTGGGGCGCAAACGGCTGTTGTTACTGGGTTGGGCGCTAGGTTTGCCTGTGCCCTTCATCCTGATGTTTGCCCCCACCTGGGGCTGGGTAATCGGCGCCAATATATTGCTCGGCGCACATCAGGGTTTTGCCTGGTCGGCCACGGTGGTGATGAAAATAGACCTCGCAGGCGAGCGCGACCGGGGGCTGGCGATGGGCTTGAACGAATTTGCAGGCTATCTCGCTGTGGCCTTGGCCGCGTTTGCAACTGGATGGATCGCAGGGGAATACGGATTGCGGCCATATCCATTTTATCTTGGGGTCGGTTTGTCGGTACTAGGTTTTGTTACCACGCTACTGTTTGTAAAGGATACACATGCCCATGTGGCAGCGGAAGCAGTCACAAGCAAAGTTCCGCGTCTTGAACAAATATTCCGTGATACCAGCTGGCGGCACCGCAACCTCGGCTCCGTGACCGTGACCGGCCTGGTCAACAACCTGAACGATGGCATGGTATGGGGACTACTCCCCATTTTACTACTCCAAAAATGTTTTTCATTGCATGAAATTGGCATTTTGGCAGCCGTGTATCCTGCAGTCTGGGGCATTGGGCAGTTGTTTAGCGGACGGCTTTCTGATTGGGTTTGCAAAAAAGACCTTTTACTGTGGGGAATGATCTTGCAGGGACTGGCCTTGTTGGGTTTGGCGATGGCGGGCAGTTTTGTCTCTTTCGCCCTGCTTCTGGCACTTCTTGGTTGGGGGACAGCCATGGTGTACCCAACATTTCTCGCTTCGATTGCCGAAAATACACACCCGTTGGATCGGGCCAAAAGCCTGGGCGTATTCCGGTTTTGGCGGGACATGGGTTACGCGATCGGGGCTTTACTCACAGGGATTTTAGCCGATGCTTTTGGTATTCCAGCAAGTATTGTAGCCGTCGGAATATTGACCGTGGCAATTGGAATTTGGGCTGATTATCGGATGCGGTGCGGGACAAGTAGCCCCGGCATTTTGACTTGGATGCGTCAGAAAACGATCAGAAAAAGCCGGCAAACAACCAAACCAAACGCAGTTGAATGGAACGCGAACAACACTTAACTTTCGGTGTACAGGTATCCTTCTGGTGACTGGCGCAACCTATTTTACCAATAGAAATCATCAAAACTGTGATCATCATCAAATCGAAAGTTTTCCTGTCCAAAATCAGCATAAAACAGACTAAAAATGAAAGTTCTATTGATCATCAATGAAGCCCCCTACGGCAACGAAAAAATGTACAATGCCCTACGTTTGGCACACCAATTGAAAAAAGACACGCCTGAAACCGACATCCGCGTTTTTCTAATGGCCGATGCCGTCACGGCGGCGTTAAATGGTCAGGAAACGCCCAATGGTTATTATAACATGGGCCGGATGCTCCAACTTGTACTGAACCATGGCGGCGAAATCAAACTTTGCGGTAGCTGCGCTCAGGCAAGAGGGCTCGCTGGACTTACCTTGCTGGAAGGGGTTGAGATGAGTAATATGCAGGATCTGGCGGCCTGGACCATCGAAAGTGATCGGGTTTTGGTGTTTTAGCGATTGAAATTTGCTTCTGACTTTAAATTTCTGATCTACTGGAGCCAGGTGCCTATCTTTGCTTTCTGTTTTATGAAAGCTCAAATCGTTAAATTGTTCCTTCTTCTGAGTCTGTTCGTTGCATGGTCGGCGAGCACCGCCTTGGCATGTGGCAACCCAGACGATGATCATATATCGAAATTTCATCACGACCATGGGCATAATTCAGGAGCACATGCGCACGAAATTGCTCAGAATCATCGCCGCTGCTTAGACAATTCAGAACATTGTAATCAGGAAAAATCCGGTCGGCCAAGCTCAGAAGGCCAGGACGGTCATTGTCATTGCCCTGGCTGCGGTACGACCTTTCACACGCCTTTAATATTTGCACCCGCTGAGCTTACAATTTCTAATCGGCTTTTCTACGATAAATCGGCAGCACGTCAGGCATTTTACTTTGCCGATCACCTGCCTGAAGCCGTTTACTTCCCTATTTGGCAGCCACCCAAACTTGTTGCCTAGAGTCACGTTAGCCAGACGTGTTTCTTTTTGATTTAAGTGTATAGTATTTGGACTTAGGAATAGGTACAGCGTTTTCGCTTTACACATTGGTAATTTCATATGCTGAACTCGAATCCCGTCTTTTTCTAAATTTTTAATTGTCAACATTTTATGAAACATATCGTCTTCGCAGGCATTTTGCTTGCGGGGTTGCCCGGCGTATTTGCCCGTTGCCAAAACAAGCAATCCAAACCTCCTGAAACCGCTACCGCACACGACCACGCCAGCGGCGATCATGCGCACATTTACGTCTGCCCTATGCACCCGGAAGTAAAAAGTGACCAGGCCGGCACTTGTCCAAAATGCAATATTGCATTGGAAGAACGCCATGCCGATCCTACCCTATTTGAAATGCGCTTCACAGCTCCAAAAGAGGCCATTGCAGGTAAGGAATTGACGCTAATTTTCACCCCGAAAATCAAAGGAAACGAAGCATCTCTTGTACCGCTCGATGTGCAACATGAGAAAAAAATACACCTCATTGTCGTAAGCAGCGATCTGGCGTCGTTTGAGCATATTCACCCTGAATTTCAGGAAGACGGCAGTTATCACGTGAAAACAACTTTTAAGCAGGGTGGAACATTCATGCTTTTTACAGACTACCAACCTACCGGAGGCGACCCTCAACTGGAAAAAATCAGCCTCGATGTGAAGGGACAATCTGCGCCAGCCAAAACATGGTCAGAAGCCAAAACAACTTCTACCACAACAGGAGGGTATACGGTTTCACTGGATTCTGAAATTGGAAAATATGTAGATCAAGGCGAAACCCATATCACTGTGAAGGTAATGAAGGGTAAAAAAGAAATCCTTGCCGCCCAACTCGAAAATTTCCTCGGCGCAAAAGGCCATGGTGTAATTGTCAGCACCGATGGCGAATACCGATACCTTCACCTACATCCAGGTGTAGAGCAGGATCGGCTGCACCTGGCGGCCTCTTTCGGCAAACCAGGGATTTATCGTGCCTGGTTACAATTCCAGCATGAAGGAAAGATTCAAACCGCTGACTTTATAGTTAATGTCGTAGCAGGTATGGGCGAAACACCCGAACCAGGACATGAAGGGCATTCCCACTAATTTCAAGAAAAAATGCTCAATCAACTCATAAAATTCTCCCTGCAAAACCGCCTTTTTGTGGTGGCTTCAGCTGCTCTGTTGCTGGTATGGGGAACCTGGACTGCCATAAATCTTCCGGTGGATGTACTGCCCGACCTCAATCGTCCACGTGTGACGGTGTTCCTGGAAGCAGGGGGGATGTCTCCTGAAGAAATTGAGGCACAAGCGGTATTGCCTATCGAAACCGCACTCAATGGCTCCCCTGGCGTGGAAGTGGTGCGCAGTAGTTCCGCTCGTGGCATCGGGCTGGTATTTGTGGAGTTCGACTGGGATGTGGACGTATTTCGGGCAAGACAACTCGTTGCTGAAAAACTGGCCACCGTTCCACTGCCCGAAAATATTACTCCCGTGATGGGGCCGATCTCCTCTGTAATGGGACAAATCATGCTCATTGGCGTGACCGCAGTGCCTGACAATACCACAGGGCAAGCCCTGAGCACGGCGGCAGATCTGAGAACACTGGCAGATTTCAGCATTCGGCGCAGACTGCTTGCCATTAAAGGCGTGTCTCAGGTGATTCCGATCGGCGGCGACCGCTTACAATATCAGGTACTGGTATCATCGGCCAAACTAAAACAGTATAGCCTGACGCTCGAAGACATTGACCGTGCCCTTGAAAATGCCAATCTCAATGCCACAGGAGGTTTTTTCAACCGTTATGGCTCCGAAGTACTCATTTCAGTGCTGGGCCGGGCCAAAAACCTTCAGGATCTGGAGCAAACCGTTGTAGCCAATCGGGAAGGATCGCCGGTACTGCTCAGCCAGGTAGCCGATGTGCAATTCGGCGCAGCCATCAAACGCGGCGATGCAAGTGTGAACGCCAGCCCCGCTGTAATATTGACCGTTGAAAAACAACCTGGTGCGAATACGATAACCCTGACCGATGCTATTGAAAAAGCCCTGGTAGAACTTCAACCCTCCCTCCCACCCGATGTCAGGCTCAACGGAAAGGTATTTCAGCAAAAAAGTTTTATCCAAAATTCGCTCAGCAATGTGGAACACGCCTTAAGGGACGGCTTCATTCTGGTTATCCTGGTGCTTTTTTTGTTTCTTTTGAATTACCGAACGACGATTATTACGCTTACAGCGATCCCACTTTCTTTGGTCATTACTGCACTAATTTTCAAGTGGTTCGATATTTCCATCAACACACTCACCCTCGGAGGCCTCGCCATTGCCATCGGAGAATTGGTAGATGACGCCATTGTGGATGTTGAAAACGTGTTCCGAAGATTGAAAGAAAATCGCGAAGCAGCACAACCCAAACCGGCTTTGCAAGTCATCTATGAGGCATCCAAAGAGGTGCGAAATTCCATCGTGTATTCTACCATCATTGTGGTGCTCGTGTTTTTGCCATTATTTCAATTACAGGGCATCGAAGGACGGATCTTTGCACCACTGGGCATTGCATATATCACTTCAATTCTTGCTTCACTGGTAGTATCCTTAACGGTCACACCTGCACTTTGTAGTTACCTTTTGCCCCAGTCAAAACTCAACGAGGGCAAAGAAAGTGCCTTGGTACGGTGGCTGAAACGACAGGATGTTAAACTCCTGAATTTTGGTTTGAATCGCCCAAAAGTGGTCATTATCACTGCGGCGGGCCTTGTTTTAGCATCCGCGATCATGGTAACGCGTTTTGGTACGGAATTTTTACCACCTTTCAATGAGGGCAGCTTTACTGTAAACTTGTTTGCCCCGGCCGGCACCTCCCTGGAAGAAAGCAATCGGATCGGTACGGTGGCCGAAAAACTTATTTTGCGCGTGCCGGATGTACAATACACCGCCCGTCGCACCGGCCGCGCTGAATTGGATGAACATGTAGAACCTGTGTCCAACTCTGAAATTGACGTCGCGTTAAATCCTGGTGCCCGTCCCCGTGCCGCTGTGATTGCTGATATTCGCAAACAACTGTCCAACCTGGCAGGGGTATCTGTGAGCATCGGACAACCCATTTCTCACCGTCTGGACCACCTGCTTTCGGGCGTACGGGCTCAGGTAGCCATCAAGGTTTTTGGAGAGGACCTGACCGAATTACGTGGGTTGGCCGGACAGATCAAAGTAGCTGCCGAAACTGTCCCAGGTGCTGTAGACGTGCAGGTAGAGCGTATGGTATTGGTGCCACAATTGACTATTCGCCTGAACCGGACGGCTCTACAACGTTACGGGATGCAGACCGGTGAAGTAGCCCGTGACCTTGAAGTACTTTTCGGAGGAAAGGTGATCTCCCAGATTTTGGACGGCCAAAAATCATTTGATCTCGTGCTACGCGCGGTACCTGAGGATCGGGAGAATTTGGAGAACATCCGAAAAACGCAAATCCATACACCCGATGGAACGCTCATTCCCCTGGAAAGTATCGCACACATCGAGTACGAAAAGGGTATCAATTCCGTGAGTCATGAAAATGGTCAACGGCGCATGGTGGTCTCCGCCAATGTTCAGGGTCGCGATCTGGGCAGTACCGTTGCAGAAATTCAGCAAGCGATTGCAGCGAAGCTGGTAATGCCTCAGGGGTATTATCTTCAGTTTGGCGGGCAGTTTGAGGCTCAAAAAGAAGCTTCGCAGCGTATCGGCATCCTGAGTATTTTCGTTTTGCTGGGCATCTTTCTGGTATTATTTAGTCATTTTCGTTCCTGGCGCATTGTGGTGCAGGTGATGCTCAATATACCGCTCGCACTGGTCGGTTCTGTAGCTGCAGTATGGCTCACGGGAGGCACATTTTCTGTCGCGACGCTGGTAGGTTTTATTACGCTCACTGGCATCGCTTCCCGGAACGGTATTATGATGATTTCGCACTATTTACACCTGATGAAATATGAGGGCGAACATTTTGATAAACAGATGATTGTGCGTGGTTCGTTGGAGCGATTGGTGCCGGTACTCATGACTGCCCTGGTGGCTGCACTGGCCTTGATTCCGCTGACCCTGGATCCGCAGGCCGCTGGAAAAGAGATTCTTTACCCGGTAGCTACGGTGATCCTGGGTGGATTATTATCTTCTACTTTGTTGGATATGATTGTTACGCCGACGGTTTTTTGGGTGTGGGGGAGGAAGGCGGTAGCGGAATATTTTGAGCAGCGAAAGTTGGATTCGATTTAAATGATAACGTATTTGCCTCACACGACGGCGCAACGACACGACGTATTTGCCTCACACAACGGCGCAACGACACGACGTATTTGCCTCACACAACGCCACTACGACACAACGTCTATACTTAATGAGCAAGTCTAACCTAACAAACAACGCTTCGCAGCTATAAAGCATCTTTGGTAGTATTAAACGTTGTGTCGTAGTGGCGTTGTGTGAGGTAAATACGTTGTGTCGCCCTGTCAAATGAACTAAAAATAACCCCAAATGACCCGTTTTATCCCATCTTTAAGCAAAACCTCACCAAAATTCATCAATATCCCTAGTTTCAAACCGGTGAGTCGAAGATAAGTAAGCAGAATTTTTCCATGAACAGGAGCGTGCCTTTCCACAGATTTTAGCTCAACAATCAGCTTTTTTTCTACGATGAGATCAGCCCGAAACCCAGCAGATAGCCTGACACCATCCTCTTCAAATGGAATTTCTTTTTGTTGTTCCACGAAAAAGCCGTTAGATCTCAGATGATGTACCATAAGTGCTTCATAGACACTTTCAAGCAGGCCCGGGCCCCATTTTCTATGAATCTGGAACCCGATTTCAAGCACATTTTCTGCAAGTTCGTTTTCGTTCATTTCAGAAGCTGGTTTGGTTAATTGAAGTGAAATTGCCATAAGTTAAAAATTAAAAGTGGTTAAAAATGAAGTCCAAAACCATAGGCAAAGGGTAAAAAGCACCTCACTGGACAGTTTATTAAAGCCTTGATGATTATGAAACTGATACTAAAAATACTGATTTTCTTTTGTTTTACCAATATCACCCTCGGTCAAAATACCCTGAGTCCGGAGCAAGCCGTTAAAGCTGCACTCCAAAACAGCCCGGTATTAAAAGCTGCTTCCTTTGATGTAAAAGCTAAGCAGCACGCCGAAAAGGCCGCACTGAACTTGTCTAATCCTGAAATAAATGCGGAAAGTCCGACAGGCACATTTTACACCATCGGGGTATCTCAATCCTTCGAGTTTCCAACGGTGTACGCCCGGCAAAAGCAGGTGGCTAAGGCTGAAACCAAACTTGCCCAGGCTGGACAGCGCCTGAACGAAAACGAACTACATTATACGGTTCGAGACTTATACCTGGAAGCACAGGTCGCCGATTACAAAAGCGATCAATGGCGAGCTCGTGATACCATATACCAACAGATTGCCTCAGCAGCATCCCGACAATTCGAGGCTGGAGAAATAGATTTTTTGCAAAAAACCATGGTCCAAAATGAGACAGGTAAGGTGCATCAGGAGCGTTTGGCCGCAGAGATGATAGTCACTGGCCTACACGTTCAATTGAGCAAAATTACTGGTTTGGAAAATCTGGGGAGTTTAGAACCACTTACTTCAGACAGCACGGATTTCCTCTTCTTGGTCAATGATCTGGGGCAAATAAGTCCTATGTTAAGCTACCAGCAACAATCCATTGAAGTGGCCAAACAACAAATTGCTTTGGCTAAAACCCGTGGGCTTCCTAATTTTTCTCTCGGTTATATGAATCAAGGGGCACGAAATTCGCCCATTGATTATCGCTTTCGGGCAAGTATTGGGGTGCCCATTTGGGCCGGGCAATATCGGGCAGACCAAAAGGTGGCCGAAGCAGAAAGCCAGGCAGTGATGGCGAGGGCCGAAGCGCAGGGCCAGGCAATGGATATAGAAAGGCAAAAGGTGGTCAGCGAAGCACTTGCTGCATGGTCAAAAGTAGCATATTTCGAAAAAGAGGCTTTGACGCGCAGCCGTTCCCTGATCGACGCTGCAAAACGAATGCAGGATGTTGGACAAATAGATTACATGAATTACCTGCGGATACTGGATGAAGCCTTTTTGATACAACTGGAATATTCGGAGCAGCTTTATGTGCTTTACTCCGCTCGCTTGAAAAGGCAATACCTTTCAGGAACCTGGTAATCAACGTTTTAACCAAAAAATAAAATCAAAAAATATGAATCACCTGATGTTTTTTCTGGCCATGCTATCGTTTCCGAATTTGATTTGGTCACAAGCGCATACGCATGCAGATGGCACCACCCATGCCGCCCATGGCGACGAACCTGCAACAGCCACTGCCAAACCCGGTGCCGACCATTTTACAGTTTATGGCAACTCAGACAAGTATGAACTCACGCTTTATTACCCCGAAACAAATGCAGGGCAGGAGGCACACCTGAAGCTCTTTGTGGCCGATTACGCAACCAATCGCCCCATAGAAAAGGCGGAACTGAAGATCAGCACCACAGAAAACCCCCAGCAATTATTTGAGGTACAAATGCTTTCGCCAGGCGTGTATGAACTCCACACTACGTTTTCCGAAAACAAGTCCTACATGTTGAATGTACAACTGGCTCATTCCTATGGAGCCGATCTGATAGGGCTTAAAAGCGTAAACGTGGGTGCTAAACTGGTTGCTGAGGCGACCCTGCCTGATACACATTCACATGCTGGCAACTGGTTATGGTTTGTTGGCGGTCTGCTGATGGGTGGTTTACTGGTGTGGTTTGTCAGTCGCCGCCGCAGTCGGGTTTTGACCAGTATATTGCTACTTGCGAGCGCCTGGTTTTCTGTACCCGATTGGAATCCGACGTTTGCACATGGCGACGATGAACACGGACCAGGTGGGGGTGGCAGTGGCTATGGAAAGGAGGTCTTTGCTCCAAAGGAGACTCAGTTTTTGTTTGAGATCCTTACCCAACCCATTGGAATGGGAAATTATCAATCCGCAACAACCATGTTCGGCACGGTGGTACCCGCTTCTGGCGGCATGGGAGTTGTGATAGCACCCCAAGGTGGGCGAATTACAAAGGTTAATGTGGTCGTTGGTCAAACGGTACGTGCAGGGCAAACGCTGGCTATGTTGCAGCAAAACATTGGAACATCAGACCAGGTAGGCATTGCGACCAGCAACAGTGGTTTGGCCGTACAAATCGAGTTGGCAAAAGCCAGCGCCACGGCAGGCAAACGGGAACTAGACCGACTTAAAAAAATCGAAGACATCGCCGCGGGTCGCGATGTACAGTTGGCCGAAGCCATATACAATCAGTCGCTGGCCGAACTCCAGGTGCTCGAAAACAAAGCTTTAGGCGCTAGTTCTGCAGCAAATAGCCGCAGTGTGGCACTTATTGCTCCCATAAGTGGTGTGGTAGGTGCGTTTACACTTTCACAAGGATCCGAAGTCGTGGCAGGACAAACCTTACTTACCATCACTAATTTGAGCAAGGTATATGTAGAGGCTCAAGTTTACGACCGCGATGTTTCTGTGATCCGGACAGGGAATAAGTTTCTGGTAACCTGCTCTACCGACGACCACAAAAGCGCAGAGGTTCGGCTCATTTCACAAGCCCAAACGATGAACCCTGGAAACCAGAGTCAAAGGGTACTTTTTGAAATGGATAACCCTTTGGGGGAATTCAAAATTGGCGAATTTGTGACTGTAAAAGCCTTAGATAACAGCAGCACCAGACAAATCACGGTACCCAATGCGGCCCTCACCGAGATCAACGGTAAAACAGCCGTATTCCTTAAGCACAATGCAGAAGTATTCGAGTTGGCCTATGTCCAGACAGGAGAAGACGATGGAACCCGAACCATTATTTTGAAAGGGATAACAGAAAGTGAAAAAGTGGTGGTGAATGGGACTTATGAAGTGAAAATGATGTATTTGAACCAATAAAATGCTACGGCAATTTAAACTCCGTCTTAACCAATTCCACGATCTCTGCATCCTGCGGCAAAAACAAGGTCATCCTGGTTTCTGTCAAAGAGAGCACCTGAACATCCCATTTATCTATCCAACCAGCCCCGGGCACAGGCAAGTATCCTGGTGGATAAATATCAAGGCTCATGGTACCGGATGAGAATATATAGTGCCGGGATTCCGGGAAGGAAATGAGGCCGGTGGCCGCATCTTTGTTGTACAAGGCCAATGTACTGTCTGCAAAAAACACCGCGTAATAGGGCGTCTCAATGGCTTCAGCGATGCGGTTCACTTCCTTGATACTGTCTCGCAATTCCCAACGCTCGAACTCACGCGCGCGTCGTTTGCTGTATTCGTCAGCTGATTCGTAGTCATAGCCATACCAGGTTCTGGCACGTTCTTTTTGCACATGACGATATACCTCGTGTGCCTGTGGTAAGGTTGGCTTTTTTTTGTCTACCTGCAGACCTTGCTCAGCGTACTGCAATACTTCCCAGCGGCCAATGAGCGCGGCCTGAGTGGTCGTTTGTGCAAACAATGCATTCATAGAGCCCAATACCAGTAGAAAATTGATGAAATTCCGAAGCATACTGTTTTAACTTTGCGAGATGAAAATTACTTATTTGGGTCATGCCTGTTTTTTAGTAGAAGCAGGCGGCAAGCGAATTTTGTTCGATCCTTTCGTAACCGGCAACCCTCTTGCAAAGGCTGTAGAGGTTACCTCGATCCAGTGCGACTATATTTTCCTGTCTCATGGTCATTCGGACCATTGTGCTGATATGGAAGCCATTGCCCAAAACAATCCGGGGCTTACCATTGTCGGCATCTGGGAGATCCATGAAAGGTACAGCAAAAAGGGCTACAAAACGCACCCGATGAACATCGGTGGCTGGTGGTCCTTCGATTTTGGCCGTGTCAAAATGGTTCATGCCGTACACAGCAGCAGTTGGCCGGATGGTTCCTATGCCGGCTCCCCTGCAGGTTTTGTATTTGAAACGGCAGATGGTGTAATTTATTACGCCGGGGACACCGCATTGACCCTGGATATGCAATTGATATCAATGACTTGTCCTAAGTTGGATATTGCAATTTTACCCATTGGTTCAAATTTCACCATGGACTATCAGGATGCCTTGATTGCCAGTGATTTCATTCAATGTGATCGCATCATAGGCAGTCACTTCGACACTTTTGGCTATATCAAAATCGAGCATGAAGCAGCTGTTTCTGCCTTTGCAGCCCGGAATAAGGAATTGATTTTGATGGAGATCCAGTCCGCTTTAACTATATAAAAGTCCCGGACATAAAACTTAAATCTAAATGAAACCTGCAGCTTATAACGCTTCACAGCAACTTTAAACTCGCAACTTTAAACTCGCAACTTTAAACTCGCAACTTTAAACTTGCAACTTTAAACTTGCAACTTTAAACTTGCAACTCACAGCTAACCCCCTACAACCCCAAAGCTTCCCGTTCCGACTTTTTTAAAGATTTGGCCACCAGATCGTAAGAATGATCGATCAGCTCCCGAAGCATCTTCCCGTCCAGACTGCCTTCAAAATCCACCGTATTCCAGTGCTTTTTGTTCATATGCCAGCCGGGTTGGATCTCAGGGTATTGTTCCCGAAGTTCTACTGCACGGTCGGGATCACATTTTAAATTGACCGTAAACCGTTCACCATCAAGTCCGGTCAAGGCAAAAAGCTTCCCGCCCACCCGCATGACCAAGGTCTCAGGTCCAAAGGGAAAATCTTCAGAACTGGCTTTTTTAGCCAGGCAATATTCCTGGAATTGCTCGATATCCATTAATAGATCGTTTTAAGGCTATAAACGTGGACCCGTCAACAAACTTTACTGCTTGTATTTTTTTTCAAACCGCTGATATAACTGCTTGTGCTTGTTGTCCAGACTGATGGTGCGCCCCTGAATGAAGGCTGCAGTCACCTGACAAGTACGCATGTCCAGTGCATCGCCTTCAGAAATAAACAGGGTGGCGTCTTTGCCAGTTTCCAGCGAACCACAGGTTTTATCTATACCCAGGATCCGGGCGGTATTCAAGGTAAGCGCACTGATGGCAGCCTCTTTGGGCAATCCAAAACCTACGGCCTGTCCGGCTTGAAAAGGAAGGTTTCGCTGCTGCCAAAAACCATCATTCGAAAAGGCGAAAAGCACCCCTTTTTCATGGAGTAGTGCAGCTGTTTTAAAAGATTGGTCCAGGTCCTCGTCTATCCGGGAAGGCAGGCTCTGGGTTTTATCCAGTATAACCGGCACCTGATGCGCCTTTAAAAAGTCGGCCACCAGCCAGGTGTCATTGGAGCCAACCAACACTTTACGAAAGCCAAAACTTTCGGCAAATAGGACTGATTCCTGAATGGTTTTGGCATTGTTGGCATTGATAAAGAGGCTGATTTTCTGATCAAAAAGTCCGCGCGTGGCTTCAAAACGAAGATTTTTCACTTCAGGCATCGGTTGCTGTGCGTAGGCGCGCGCCTCTTCAAAAAACCGGCGGAGGGATTGTACATCTTTATCGTACTGGTCATTTTTCTTCATTTCAGGATTACCTGATTCCCAGCCACCGAAACTGCGCATTTGCGGCCAATTTAGGTGCAGGGCCCCATCGGTGTAATAAGCTGCATCCTCCCAGTTCCAGGCATCGAGTTGCACCACCGACGAAGTCCCCGAAATAGTACCCCCTTCAGGGCTCACCTGAGCCATGAGCACCCCATTAGACCGTACCGTAGGAATGACCTCAGAATCGGTATTGTATGCGACCAAAGCCCGAAGGTTCGGGTTGTATTGCCCAATATCTGCGTAATCCACCGTAGCTCGTGCTGCGGAGATCTCTACAAGGCCCAGGTTGCAATTGGGTGCAATGAACCCGGGATATACATGTTTTCCCGATGCATCATACACAGCCGCAAATTTTGTACGATCGATGCGAATGGTAGTTGCATCGGCAACCAGGGTTAGTTTGCCACCTTCAAAACCAATGGCACTATTGGCGATCACGGCGCCATTGCCCAAATGTGCCGTGGCTCCCAGGATCAACACTGCGCCGCTTTGAGCAGGAGCAGGAGCAGGATTTTGAGCGCCCAGTGAAAAGGCCTGGGTCAGAAAAAGAGCAATTGCCCAACTTGTCTTTTTAATCATTGAGGTTGTAATTTTATCAAAAAATGGCTCACCGTTTTATTGGACGGACCTGTTTTCATGTCCTACTATTCTGTTTACGACCCATGCAAATATACAAGCTGTCCAAAAGGAGAACATCGAATACACAAGTGCTGGCTTCACCATTTCAGCATTCCCAAGCATATTACCAGCAATCAAAAAAGCCAGGGTAGTATTTTGAACCCCACTTTCCATCGCGGCGGTCAGACGGGAAGCATGGGGCATCCGCATATACCGAAGGGCAAAATAACCAGTGAGCAAACACGCTACATTTTGCAGGAGTCCAATGGGCAAAATGAGCAAGATATCATCTGCTTTTAACCCGGTTCCACCCACACTTTGACTGCCAAAAAGTTTGACCGCGAACACAATCGCCAGCAATCCAAGCATGACGAATTTAGCTGGCTGACTGATGCGTTCTGCAAAGACCGGGCGCATTTTCCGAAGCAAAACGCCAAAAAAAGCCGGGATGATGGTGATGAAAAAGATATGACCCATGGTATCCCAGAAAGGGAGGTGCAGGTCCGAAGATTTGCTCAGAAAAATACGCAGTCCCATATTCACCACGATCGGGATAGAAAACATGGTGAGGGCACTGTTGACCGCCGTGAGTGAAAGGGACAATGCCACATTGCCACGCCAGAGATAAGTTAAAAATCCGGAAGTAGCGCCTCCAGGGCTCGCCGCAAGAATGATAAAACCAACTTTTATCTCTGCCGGGATAGGCAATAGGAACGTGATCAAAAAAGCAATGGAAGGCAATGCCACCATTTGAACCGTAAGCGCTGTAAAAAAGGCACGGGGGTGACGTACCACGCGCATGAAGTCTGTGAATGTGAGCGATAAGCCCACTCCAAACATCACGAGTGCTAAAACTGAACCAACCGAAAGATCAACGAAGAACGCAGGACTCAAAGGGTAACTTGTTTTTTTCTGCACAAAAGTAAAACGCTAAGCCAGCTCTGCAAGCCTGTTAAAGCATTTAGCCCGATATTGCAGCGGAAAAACTAAAAACCGTCCATAAACATGAAAATTACTGCATTTTATATTGCGGAAGGCATCAGACTTAAAGCACTCAAAGAGGCCTACGCGGGTTCTCTCCTTCAAGAAACGCCTTTTGAACTTTTTTACCGTGTAAATGACGAAGGCTATTTTTATGTCTTCGACTACGGCGCAGTCGTGTTTGCCAACATGGGTGATACCGATATGAGCAAGAACCTTGCGCTCCTGCAACCCATGTGCCTGCGCCCACTGGCTGAAAAGCTGCGCGATGACTTTGAAATTGTGCTGCGGGCCAATGAACCCCTGCATTTTGGATTCGGCAGCCTCAACTGTCCGAGGATCACTGAAGATGTGGCCAAAATTGTGATGATGAATGTGGCCCACTCCGTATCCATGGATTTTTATACCCGACGGGTAGAGGAGTTATTGGCTGAAATTCATGTGTTCACCAATCAAATGGAGCAGGAAGGCACCATCCACATCAGCCGCTCCAACATGATCAAGTTTATCGGTCGAATGCTGAACAGCAAGAACCGGATCATTGAAAACCTCTTCATTTTCGACAGTCCGGACCTTACCTGGGATGATGAGTATCTCGACAAGATCCACCTTGGGTTGGCACGCACGTTTGAAATTCAGAGCCGGTTTAAAGAAGTGGAGTATACGTTTAAGGTCATCGAAGACAACCTTTCTGTGTTCCGGGAACTATACCTGCACCGCGAAAGCAGCAAGCTGGAGTGGATCATTATTGCCTTGATCTGTATCGAGGTCTTTGATTTGATCTGGGGAAAGATCTTTTGAGAAAATGACTAACATCATCCTGATGCATGCTTTTGATCCTTGATAGTAGTTCTTTCCTATACATAAGTTTGTGGCTTCTTTCACTAACTAAATAAAATCTTACCGTATGAAAAAGTTTCTAAACTTGGCCATCTTCCTTTTTTTAGGCATTTCTTATCATGTACAGGCTCAATTTCAGGTTGGGGGAGCATTAGGCTTTTCCAAGCAAAATGACTTGGAAGAGATAGGCGGTGACGAAATTGAGGCTACAACGACCGACTTCACCATTAGCCCCAGATTAGGATACGTTTTTAATGATTTTTGGGCAGGAGTTGACGTCAGTTTTAACGGGACAAAAACTGAAGAAACACAATTTCCAGGCACCGACCATTACGTTACTAAAACAAATATTACCTCCATTAGTCCTTTTTTCCGCTACACAAAAAACCCGATTCAAAACATGGGCATCTGGATAGAGGCGCAGGCGGGTGCAAGTTTTGGAAAAAACTCAGTGGAGGGAGTAACCCAGAATAATTATAACGGTTTTAATGCTGGCATTCGGCCAGGGGTGATTTTTTATGTTGGCAACCGATTGTCTTTTGAAGCCTCCTTCGGGCGCTTGGGATACAGCCAATTTACCGTTAAAGACGATCAAAACCCTAGAGATAAAGAGACTATCTCGCGTTTTGGGTTTGGCCTGAACAACAATAACATAGGTATTGATATCAGCAACACCTCGATCGTTAGTGGATTTTTGTTTGGGGTCAACTGGAAATTTGCCGATAACGAGACTGAAAAATAGTCCTGATTCCTCACCCAAAACAAAGTGGGTGTTTCTCGCTTAAAGTCAGAGGGCGTCTCAGAAGTTGATAAGGGTTTATAGCGTTTATGAAGGTTTATATTTTTGAGCCCGAAAGGAGAGATTTCAACCTTTTCGAGTGCAAATCATCTACTTTATAAACCTTCATTAACCATCATCAACCTTTAGAGACGCCCTCTCACTTAGCCTCCTCCATCCGTACAAAATAAGCCATTCCGGCTTCATCGATCACCCCAAGCAAGGCTCCCGATTCATCGGCCACGCCCACAATGCCAAATCCCTGCTGACGAATCAGGCTACTGACCTTGACAAGTGAGTCTTCCAACTGGACCACCTGGGCTCGTTGGGCATATTGACTGATCTCCGTGGTGACATCGGGCTTGCGCATGGCGCGCACAATGTCTTCTTCTTCCACCATGCCGACCAGGCGATCATTTACATCAAATACCAGAAAATGCCTTTCCAGGCCATGTCTAAGGGTTTCGATGGCGGTCAGCATCCAGTCGTTTGAACGCAGCCGGGTGAAATGCGGGCGCAATACATCCCGGGCCTTATATCTGGACAGCAAGTCTTCGGTTTGCACATTGTCGTTCTCGGCACGGGCAGCATAAATAACAAATATGCCCAAGAGGCTCAGCATGTAGTCACTGCCCCAAATTCCCGCACCTACCAGCATCAGCGCGATGACCTGTCCCAGCCAGGCAGCAATTTTGGTTGCTTTGGGACGACCCAGCCACATGGAAAGCAAGGCCCGAAAAACCCGTCCGCCATCCATTGGAAAAGCCGGGATCATGTTAAAAATGACCAGTACAACATTGGTAAAAGCCAGATAGATGAAAAAATGCACCGCCGGGGACATTAAGTATCCGGATTCAGTAGCAATTTCTTGTCCGATATCCCGGGTTTGTACGGCTGAAAACAACATTTCTGCATACGCACCTTCTTCTACAGTAAAGCCTAAAATGGCGAACAAGAACACTGCGATCACTACGTTCACTGCCGGGCCAGCAATGGCGACCACAAATTCCTGAAACGGTTTTTCGGGCATCCGTTCCAGTCGGGCCACTCCTCCAATGGGCATCAAAACGATGTCACGTGTTTTAACCCCATATCGTCGCGCTGCGATCGCATGACCATATTCATGCAATAACACGCAGAGGAACAAAGACAAAAAAAGCGCCGTCAACCAAATCGTTTCAATGGTTCCGAGTCCTTCAGCCTGGGCATGCCATAAAATATAAAGAAAGATCAACCCAAAAGTCCAGTGTAAAAAAACCGGAATACCGAGCCAGGTGAAAATTTTAAAAGATCCGCGCATTTAGGTAGCTGAGAGAGGTTAAGACTGAGAGTTTTTGAGCGGTCGTGGACCGCTTTGGGATAAATCGGGATGAACCTATTTTGCAGGTTTTGTGGCAAGGACAATATACTGATAATCCAGCACCTCTTTATCAATCTTGGAGATTTTGAATCCTGCACTGATTAGTTCCTGTTCCACCTGAGCCAAGGAGACTTTAAATTCATCCGGAGGACCAATGGGGAGGTTATTTTTTTTGAAATCAATGATGAGCAACTGTCCCCCGGGAGCAATACCCTTATGGAGTGTTTTGAGGTATTGAACCCTATTTTCAATGTATGCGTAGGTATTCACGATCACTACATGATCTGCCTCCTCTGGTTTCAGTAGCGGATCGTCAAATTTTGCCAGTCGGCTCTCGAACCGGTCCCGGTATACCTCCGGGAGTCGTACCTTTACGCTGTCGAGAAAATTGATAAAGCGGGGATCAATGTCAATACCAATCACCTTTTTTGCTCTGGGCACCAGACGAAAGGTAAAATAGCCCGTGCCGGCGCCAATGTCTGCAACGGTTTTATCTTTGATATCCCCCAGAAAAGAAATGACGAGTTCAGGTTTTTGCCAGATACCCCGATCCTTGTCCTCAAAGTCTGCCACCAGACTTTCAAAATTTCCAGCACCCGTTGTGGGCAGCTGGATCGGCTCCGAAACCGTAGTTGCTCCCCTTTTTTCACGGAACAGTGCAGGATCATTGGAGCCGGGACTTGCTTCGTTTTTACACGAAATAAAGGCTGTAAATAAAAAGAGGAAGGTAGTAGTGTGCCTCATGTGTAGGTTGTGTAGAGCAGAACGGAGACAAATGTAGGGCACCCGTGTTGAATAGCGTTGAAAACTTGACGAGCAGGAATGTTTCAACGACCGAAAAAACGCCCGGGAGGCGACTATCTTTGCGCAAATTCAATTAAACATCGCTAGCACACCGAACTGCTCCTGACTTTGTCCACATCCAGATCAAATCCGCTTTCGACACCTGCCGGACTCGCCTTTTGGTCCGCCAATCTGCTGGTGGTCAGTATGGTGCTGTCTCCGTTTTTGCTTTCTTTGAGTATGTGGTTTTTAGTAACCGCAGCTTGGTGGCACACTGCTGAGACCTTACAGACATCGCTTCGGAAACCAGAAACCTGGCTAAAAGTTTTAAAAATCTCCTTTGTTCGCTTTTATCGCCGTCGTGAATGGGTGGTACTCACCCTTTTATTTTTAGTACCGGTTCTGAGTTATTTCTGGTCAGACGACAAAGCATATTGGCTGCGATTGGTACAAACCCGATTGCCATTTCTGGTGTTACCCTGGGCTTTTGCCAACCTCCCTACCCTCTCTGAACGGAAGACAAAATCAGTGCTGTATCTTTTTTTCTGGTTTATAGTGGGGGTTTGTACCTTGGTTGGAATCAATTTCTTTTGGCACTATGATGCCATTATAGAGGGTCTGGGTCGGGGCAATCCAATACCCGTGCCCCGCTCACATGTTCGATTTAGTCTTATTTTAGCCACTTCTATCCTGGTGGGTGCCTGGCTTTGGTATAAAAGTTTCTATTTGTGGCGGGCCTGGGAGAAAAAAGCCCTGGCAGCCGGGGTATTATTTTTGTTTGTGTTTCTGCATGTGCTTTCTGTTCGGGGTGGAATGTTTTCGCTTTATGCAGCGTTACTTTTTGGACTGCTGCGCTATGTCTGGGTGAGCAAAAGATGGCTTGCCGGACTGGCCACACTGGGCGTCATGGTAGCAGCGCTTTGGTTCGCTGCCGAAACTGTTCCCAGCCTGAAAATGCGCATCGCCTACATGAAATACGATTGGGAACGTTTCAGTACGCAGGATGAAGGACATTTATACTCTGATGCTGCGCGTTGGATTTCGCTTAAATCCGGCTGGAGTTTATGGCAGCAGTATCCGATGTTGGGCACGGGGGCCGGAGACCTGTGGAGTGAGACCAAACGTAATACTGCAGCGCTCTTTCCTACCTATGCCCAGGAGCCGCGTCTGCCACACAATCAGTTCATTTTTATCCTGGCCAGCACCGGCCTTTTGGGATTGATATTCAGCCTGATCGCCTTTTGGGGACCAATCTATGCAGCGCGTAAAAACGCGCTTTTTATGAGCTTCCAGATCATGGCTTTTGCATCTTTTTTGATTGAGTGCACGATTGAAAACGCAATCGGGGTATCTTGGTTTTTATTTTATTCATTGTGGTTTCAACTATGCAAGCAAAAAAATCCTTCGGACAACATTTCTTAAAAGACGAACTGATCGCCGAGCGCATCGCCGAGGGTTTACTACAGGCAAACCAAACGGGCTGTGTGCTGGAGGTGGGTCCTGGAATGGGTATGCTGACCAAGTACCTGATCGCTCACCCCGAATATGAGACCTTTGCCGTGGAGGCAGATCGGGATATGGTAGAGTATTTGAACAAAAACTATGCAGAATTTGCCGAAAAGCACCTTATTTCAAAAGATTTTCTGGATTTTGACGCCCCGGCCTTTTTTGGCGAAAGGCAATTCTGCCTCATTGGAAACTATCCTTACAACATCTCTACGCAGATCCTTTTCCGGCTGCTGGATTGGCGCAACCAGATCCCTGAAATGGTGGGGATGTTCCAAAAAGAAGTAGCGGACCGCATCGTTTCAAAACCTGGCTCCAGAGTATACGGCATCACCAGTGTGCTAGCTCAGGCCTATTTTAACACCGAATACCTCTTTACAGTAGAACCAGGTTCGTTCAATCCTCCACCCAAGGTCGTTTCCGCCGTGATCCGACTTACACGAAAAGAAGGTTTCGAGCTCGGCTGCGATGAAAAACGTTTCAAGACCATTGTAAAAACTGCCTTTGGTCAACGCCGGAAGATGCTCCGGAACACGCTTAAACCATTCTTTGACAATGAATTGCTGATGAACGACCCCTACTTTGAAAAACGCCCTGAAACCCTGGGATGGGAGGAATATGTGGCGTTGACCAATCGGGTAGTTGGCGAGTAATTTACTGTGATTCTAGTGATTTTGATGATTCTGAAAGAACAACCTACCTATTATGATCTGGTTTACGCCGTGGTTCGGCAAATTCCGCGGGGACGCGTAACCAACTACGGGGCCATTGCAGATTTCATTGCCCTGGGCTCTTCACGTATGGTGGGTTGGGCCTTAAACAATTGTCACCATATGGATGACATTCCCGCCCATCGTGTGGTGAATCGAAAAGGAGAATTGACTGGACGCCACCACTTTTCTCCGCCCGCGCTTATGCAACAACTACTTGAAAACGAAGGAATTAGAATAGAAAATGACTGCATCGTAGATTTCAAGGTTCATTTTTGGCATCCGCTTGAATTGGGGGAGGATTGGGAAGCGTTTTGAATGTTCTGAAAAAAATGACAAACTGTTTTTCAAATTCCGTGTTATATTTGCAAATCTAAGTTTCGCAATTTGCAACAAATCAAGTCATATCGGCGCGCATGGGCATGGGCATTGGTGCTTCTTTTCTCGTCCTTCTGGACCTTGAAAACAGCCCACGTGCTTTTGTTGCACCACCACGATGAGGAACACCCGGTTTGCGAAGCCTCTCATGATTCGAACAGTGCGCACATCCACGATGAGCGTTGGGCCAATGAAGATTGTTCACTCTGCGCTTTTGTAATTGCAGCTTCCGAACCATTTTCGCTGCCCTTCCTACCCGATTTTCAATCCAAACTTCCTGATTCTGCATCGCCCGCTTACTACCAGGCTCCTGCTTTTTCTAAAAAGGCCTGCGATAGTGCGATGCGACGAGGGCCCCCTCGTTTAGTTCAAGTTGAATTGGTGTAATTAGTGCCTGGGTGTCCGGCTATCACGACCAATTCCATGGCTCTGACCTGAATTTTCTAATTCGGGAATCTTCACTTTTCTATATTTTCCATTTCATGCTGAAAAGCAAAGCCGTATGGCTGGGCTTTTGCTCGCTGTACATTAGCCAGGTGCTAAATGCTCAGGACTGTCACCTCGCCTTGCGTGGCCATGTCACAGAATTAGGAACCAACGAACCATTGGCTTACGCCTCTTTATTTATAAAAGAAATCGGAATAGGTACCGAAACAGATGAAAACGGGTATTTCGTCATTCCAAATCTTTGCGAAAAAACAGATTATACGGTCGTAATCCGCCATCTGGAATGCGCCCATTTTACGCAGGTGGTGCAACTCCGGGAGAATGCGCAAATGGATTTCCATTTGACGCACAATGCGATTTTAAACGAGGTAGTCATCAAGGAAAAAGCCATCGTTCCACCCTCCACGCAAGCCGACAATTTGGTTGAAAGAGCGGACCTAGAGGCTTCAAAAGGGCTTAATTTTAGCGAAACCCTGCGAAAAATCCCGGGGGTAAGCCTTTTGAGTTCTGGGGGCACTATTGCAAAACCTGTTATACAAGGGCTTCACAGCAACCGCATCGCAATTGTTACAGATGGTGTGACCTTGCAAAGCCAACAATGGGGCAGCGACCATGCCCCGGAGATCGACCCTTTCGCTGCCGATAAGATCACTGTTGTAAAAGGCGCAGCCGGGGTCAAATATGGGGTGGGCGCTATGGCTGGTGCTATTGTACTTGAACCGGCTTCTTTGCGTAAGGAAAGCGGTACGAATGCCTGGGCAAGTCTGGGTGGTTTTTCAAACGGTCTGGGAGGAGTAGCCTCCGGAAGTTTGGACTGGCGGCCTCGGCATGGCGGCATGACTTTCCGGGTACAGGGGACAGCCAAACGCAGTGGCAATCTTCGTGCCCCCAATTATTGGCTGGGCAACACAGCGACCCGGGAGGTCAATTTCTCTGCCATTGCCGATTGGGAACGCAATCGCTGGCATCACACTTTAAGCACGTCCCAGTTTGTCCAGGAGTTTTCAATCCTAAGAGCTGCCCATACGGGAAGTGTCAGTGATCTGCTTTTGGCGATTCAAAGCGAAACACCGCGAAACAATCTTGATTATTTCACGTATAAATTGGATCGCCCGAAACAGCGTGTACAACACAATGTATTGAAATACAAAGGAGTATTCCACTTAAATGACCTCTGGAAACTATCCAGTCAATACAGTTTTCAAAACAACCAGCGCCGGGAATATGACAGGGGGAGAGCAAACACCATCGCAGATGACAAAGCGCAGATAAGCTTCCAGTTGTGGAGCAACACCCTGGATGTTGCCTTGGAACATTTGCCCATTCGCCATTGGCAGGGAGGTATTGGGGTACAGGCATCGCAGCAATTGAACCATGTCAGCCGGGGCGGTTTTATACCGGACTACCTGGGATTAGGTGGTTCTATATGGGCTATGGAACGTTGGCGACGATATCCCAATCCTTGGGAGTTTGAGATAGGGGGCCGTTATGATTATCGTTGGAACCACATTACCACAACAGGTAATGGAAGCAATAACCTGGACAAAAAACTGGCGTTTGGCAATATTTCAGGTACTACCGGAGTCATTTACCACTTCACGAGCCAGTTAACTGGAAAATTGAATACCGGCTACGCCTGGCGCCCCCCCCATGTCAATGAACTTTTTGCACGTGGAGTACACCATGGCGCCGGAACCTACGAACAGGGTAACCCTGATCTAAAGGCCGAAAAAGCCTGGAACACAAATTTTAGTTTAAGCTGGGAATCCCGGACTATACACGCAACGGTTTCTATGTATCATAACCGGATGGCCAACTTCATTTACCTAAACCAGCCGCGCGATAGCATCGTATTGACCATCAGAGGGCCGTTTCCCGCTTATTTTTATCAGCAGGACGATGCTATTTTACAAGGATTGGATGCAAGTTTAGGAATGGAACTCTTTGCTTCATTGTCTGCCGAAACTCGCATTTCAATCCTTCGGGGATTTCAAATCGCTTCCCAAAGCCCCCCCAATGAAAGAGAAAATTTCCATGATTGTTTGCCATTAATGCCCGCCGACCGATATCAATATGGCCTGAAGTGGACTTTTGGTAAAAAAAACTCCTTTTCTAAAACCTCGGCTGAAAAACAAAACCGGGCAGGTAGCCTGGGAGAAACATTTGTCCGGCTACTGGCAAGCACTACGCTACGCCAGACGCATGTCCCCTTGGAAGGATTGACCAAAGCGGCTCCGGTCACTTTCACCACCTTAAGCATTGATGCGGCGCATACTTTTCATTTAAACAGGCACGCAAAGCTTGAAGATCAGCGCAACGGGCAGTTGCTCGAAGTGGGTCTGAACATCCAAAACCTGAGCAATGTACGTTACCGGGAATACCTCGACCTCTTCCGATATTTTACAGATGCGCCCGGCATTAATGTGGGGCTACGGGCAAAATTGACCTTCGGAGGCTAAAAATAACCCTTTTAGATCTTTGACTATCAAATAATTAGTCAAGCAACCTCTGTTCATTCAAATTTTTCAACTTTTAACCATTAAAATCTTACATCATGTTTGTCAAAAAAATGCACCTTCCAACAATTCTGCTCCTCCTTACTATTATGACTTCACTTTTCACCGTGGGTTGTGACAAAGGAGATGACCCAACCCCACAAGAACTAATTACAAAAGTAGTGGTACACCTGACCGGCACCAATGGATCTACATTCAACCAGGAATTTGAGGCCGAAGACCCGGAAGGTGATGGTATCTGGAACAACATTCCAAGTATTAACATTCCAGACAGTACCACCTTCAATGTACATATTCATGTGTACGACGGAGCAACGGAAATTGACGGCGAGATCGAGGATGAAAGCACTGCACACCTTTTCATTTACAAAATTACGGGTGCAAATCTGGTGGTTAGTGATCTAAATCCTGACACCGAGGGTCAACCTTTGGGTATTGACTCTAAATGGACAAGCGCTGCAACGTCAACCGGTTCCGTTAAAATTCAATTGATTCACGAACCAACCGACAAAAACGCGGCAGATCCAGGTGGTGAGGTAGATTTTGAGGTGACCTTCCCGGTTGTCATACAATAGAAATCGAGTACGAAAAAACCAATGCATTTGACCTGTGCAGATTGGGGCTAATTCATGTGGGCTGGTAAAAATCCAGCCCACATTTTTTAATTTATTATACTAAAGCACGAGCTATTCTTGTCCTGCCAACGACATTGTGCCTTTATAAAATGTACAATCACTCAGGCCTTGGTATATTTACAAAAAATCTGATTTTGAAAACCAGGCATCTCTTCTTGCTTTTTGTCTTTGGTGGGCAGTGCTTTCTTTTTAGTCAAACTACCCAACCCAAAAACCCCAATCGTTTCAAAGTCATCGGTTTACCTGTGTTCTTTTTCACTCCTGACACCAAATTTGGCGGCGGTGCTGGGGGGCTGGCCACCTTAAATTTTCCAAAGGACAGCCTGGGTGCAAGACGTTCCAGTGTTACCGTGGGTGTGGTGTATACCCAGCTCAATCAATTGCTGCTCTATTTTCCGTTTCAACTGTTTCCTCAAAATCAAAAATACTGGATCAGCGGGGAGCTGGGTTATTACCGCTATGTGTTCAATTATTTTGGTACCGGGAATGGATTTCCTCCGGATTACATTGAAAAATATGATGCTACTTTTCCGCGTATTCGATTGAATTTAAGTCGAAAAGTAGCGCCCGGGCTTTACGCCGGACTGCGTTATGCCTACGATGATTTTACTTTCACCCGCAAGGAAAGCGGCGGCGAACTGGATCAAAATAAAGTGCTTGGTTCCAATGGAGGACGTATTTCAGGCCTTGGGGGAGGCATTAATTATGATACCCGTAACAGTATTTTTTTCCCGACCCAGGGCTGGCTGGTAGATGCAAGCCTATATTCGGAATCTTCCCTCACAGGAAGTCCGTTCAATTACCGCCGCATTTCAGCAGATGCAGCCCGCTATTTTAAAATGGGAAAAAAGGGCGTTTTTGCACTCAACGCAGTCAGTATATTTTCATTCGGGGCGGTTCCGTTTCACCAGATGCCTGTCATTGGTGGCACCAAACGCTTGCGAGGTTATTTTGAAGGGAAATACCGCGACAAGCACCTGCTAATTTTGCAGGGCGAATACCGCCAGCCCTTATTTTGGCGTCTGGGGGCGGTTGCTTTTGGAGGCTTGGGACTGGTTGGCGACCGCTTTGAATCACTTGCCATTCGCAACACCCGACCTCATTTGGGTGCCGGGCTTCGGCTGATGATCGATAAGGCTCAAAAGATCAATATACGCGCAGACTATGGTTGGGGATATCGTTCCAGTGGGTTTTACCTTACCTTTGGGGAGGCTTTTTGAGGCGTAATGAACCTGCTGCGTTTCAACTTTTAGGCAGCATCATTGTTCCATGGCCCTTACTCAATGCGCTGAAATAGCATACACTTACCTGTGTTGAACAAAATTAAAATCGCCTTTTTTGCTGAAATCCTCATTGAAGACTTTGATGGGGCCTCCCGCACTATGTTTCAGTTGATCCATCGGATTCCGGCAGATCGGTTCGAATTCTTGTTCATTTGTGGCGTAGGACCGGATACCCTTGCCGGATTTGAATGCATGCGAATCCCAGCAGCCACCATTCCGATCAACCGGACCTACAAAATGGCGATTCCCTGGTTTTCAAGCGGCAAAATGCGGAAAAAGCTGCAGGCGTTCCAGCCCGATATCATTCACATCGCTACACCGTCTTTATTGGGCGAGTTTGCTTTGAAATATGCCGTAGCGCAGCACATACCCGTGTTGACCATTTACCACACCCATTTCATTTCTTACGTGGATTATTACCTAAAATCCAGTCCACGCCTGGCAAGTTTTATTCGAAGCCTTATTACAAAAAGTCAACATACTTTTTATAATGGATGCGAACGGATCTATGTACCCTCCGCGGAAATGCTCGCCGCGCTTTTATCCTGGAATGTGGAAGCCTGGCGTTTACAGCTTTGGCAACGAGGGATAGATACCCAACTATTTTCGCCTGAGAAAAAAGATAAGGCGATGCTGCGAGCGCTGGTTGGGAATGACGATCCTGTGATTTTGTTTGCGAGTCGGCTGGTATGGGAGAAAAATCTGGAAACGCTGATAGCCATTTATCAACTCAGCCAGGATCGAAACCTTCCGTTCAACTTTCTGGTGGTCGGCGATGGGGTAGCTTTGGAGGCCTGCCAACGCCGAATGCCCAAGGCGACCTTTACAGGAAAAGTGGATCATCAGCAACTTTCGATCATTTATGCCTCAGCAGATGTCTTTTTATTCCCTTCTATTTCGGAGTCTTATGGCAATGTGGTCGTTGAAGCCATGGCATCCGGACTTCCTTGTGTCATCGCCGATGGGGGTGGTTCCCGGAATTTCATTCAACAGGGTCAGAATGGTTTTCTATGCCAGCCTAACAACGCTGAAGATTACCTGAATCATATCTCAACGCTGATTCACGACACCCGCTTGCATCAGCAATTTGTAGCGGAAGGCCTGCATTACAGCAAATCTCTAAGTTGGGATGATCTGGCAGCCACCTATTTTAAGGATCTCACTGCAATAGCCTTGCAATCTGGCAGAACCCATGAGTAACTATTTTAAGGCTGCATTGACGCTCCTGTTACTGGTCTTTTTGGGCTTTTTCATTCGGGCTACGGATTGGAGGGGTGTACTGGACTCGGTGCAACAAGTGGGATGTAACTTTCTTTTCCTACTCTTTATTAGTTTCCTTTCAGCCTGGTTAAGCGTCGTCGCCTGGCGGTATTGTCTGCCGAAGGAAGCCCATATCGTTCCGGGTTGGAAACTATTCTGGATCCGTCAGATTGGAGAAAACGTAGCGATACTCAATCCAACCAGCGTGATTGGCGGAGAGGCCATGAAGATTTACATGCTCCGCGAGCTTGGCGTAGATAAAAAACAGGCCCTGAACTCTATTTTACTTTCACGAGCACTCACAATCATCAGCCAGATTCTGCTGCTTGTGATTGCCGGGGCTTGGTTTTTAAGTCTTAAAATAAGCGATTTTTCAGGCCTTGGTGCGCGTTGGAAAGGGTTGATTATCCTTCCCATTACCCTCGCCGCAGTCCTTTACATCCTGCGGCATCGTCTTTTCAGAGACCTTTCGAAAGCGGTCCTATTGCGCCTGGGATTGCTGAGCAGATACTTGAAAATCCGGGAATTCATCGGAACATTATGGGCGGAGCTTCATACCTTTTACCGGGAAAATCGGCGCGCCATGTTGCTTTCCTTCATCGCATCCTGTTTGCACTGGATTGTAGGTTCCCTGGAGTTTTATTTTATTCTGCTTTTTTTAGGTGTAAAAACCACCATTGCGAAAGCTTTGCTGGTTGATATGGGGGTCATCGTTTTTAAATCCGCTGGCGCGTTTGTGCCGGGCCAGATCGGGGTCGAAGAATATGGCAACAAAGTAATGCTTGGCATCATCGGGATTGCCGGGGAGACCATCTGGATCACGGTTTCGGTTTTGCGTCGCGCCCGGCAGTTGAGCTGGATCTTGCTCAGCCTCTTGATCTATTTTGTATTTTTCAACAGAAGATTGACCAATTTTCAAACCTAGCGATGGAGATCCTTTTCATTACACATAAATACCCGCCCTCCATTGGAGGTATGGAAAAACAGAGTTTCGAACTCACGCAAGGCATGAAAAAACATGCCAGGGTACATTTGTTGTGCTGTGACGGCTCGGAGTCGAAAGTTCGATTTTTCTGGTCTTTGAAAAGCCGTATCCGCGAAAAACTGAAGCAACATCCCGGCATTTCCATCCTGCATTTTAATGATGGACTGGCTGCTTCCTTTTGCTCAGATGAGCATGATTTTCCAGGGCTTGTTCGCAGCGTGACCGTTCATGGCCTGGACGTGGTTTTTCCAAATGCCTTCTTTCAACGCAAAATTTTGCCCCGTTTCCGGCATTTTCAATCTTTGATCGCCGTCAGTCAGGCCACCGCTCAAGCATGTATAGACCGGGGGCTCAACCCTGAAAAAATTACGGTCATCCCCAATGGTGTAGACCATGAAATTGCAACTTATCAGCCTGACGCCACTGCACATCAGGCCTTTTTAGACCAATATGGCAGCATCTTGGGTGGTAAAAAAACGCTGATTCTGATGGGGAGGCCCGTTTTGCGCAAGGGATTCTCGTGGTTTTTAAACGCTGTATTCCCACAGCTTCCGGCAGATTTTCAGGTATTAATCATAGGCCCTTTTAGAGAAACGCGCCCTTTTTCTGCTTATTTATTGGATTGTTTACCGACTGATTTTCGAAAACAAATTGAGTTGATGTTTGGGATGCCCTCTGATGAAGACAGGCTGCGCATTGTTTTAAAATCCCCGGAGCTTCAGGGACGTGTCCGACATCTTGGCCGCCTTCCGTTTACGGACATTATGCAAATTATGTCGGCATCCCATGCTTTTCTCATGCCCAACATTCCGGTGCAAGGCGACATGGAAGGTTTTGGGCTGGTTTGCATCGAAGCCAACCTTCGCGGTTTGCCGGTATTTGCGTCCAATTTAGAAGGCATTACTGATGCGGTGCAGGATCAAAAAAACGGTTGGCTCCTTGCAGCAAATGACAGCGCTGCTTGGTTGAACGCATTGGATGTTTTGAAACAGGATCCCGAATTTGTTCGCCACTTTGGCGTTCAAGCAAGACAGTATGTATTAGAAAATTTTGGCTGGGAAAAAATGACAGCAGCCTATTTCCATCATTTTAACAATAAGTTGGGATGTAATAACCGTCCGGCACAAGCAAAAGTATCACTCAAATCATTGAACTCACTATAATCACAGCATACCTTTGCCCACATGAGAAAAATAAAACCTAATATACAGCAACCGTGACAGCAACAAAAAGCACAGAAGAGACCATCCTTGATGCCGCCAGAGAAGTATTCATGCAAAAAGGATTTGCAGCATCCAGAATGTGTGAAATAGCCAAAATAGCCAACATTAATCAGGCATTACTGCATTACTACTTCCGCAAAAAAGACAAGCTGTTTGAGATCATTTTTGAGCAGGAGTCCAGAAAATTCCACGTTGATTTCCTGACTATTCTTAATTCAAACCATACTTTTTTTGAAAAAATAAAGCGAATGGTTGCGAAGGATATTGAAAAGATGTCATCGGCTCCCGCACTCCCAATGTTCATGTTAAACGAGATGCATAGCAATCCGGAACGATTGAACCAGTTTTTAGGATCAAACCACCGTCATGTTGAGATATTTAATGTGTTCAGTGATATGGTCGTCAAAGAGCAGTCCGAAGGTCGGATCAAACCTGTTTGCCCCAGACAACTATTTTTGTCCATTCTTGGATTGACCATGTTTCCCTTCCTGGCCCAGCCGATGATCAAACACGTTTTGAACATAGATGACCAGACATTTGATCAAATAATCGCTGACCGGGTGGAGTATGCCAGTGATATGCTCATCCAATCCTTGAAGATTTCTTAGAAACGCCAGTTGATTGAAATCAACTGCTTGACAGGCAATATTTCCTGAAGACCGTATTGGTTCAACTGTCGAACAATACCGTTCAACCGTCGGAAATTACCATTCACCCCAAAGCCTTTGATCGACTTTTGTCCTTGCCTCAACTTGCGCTCGATAACCAGCCTTGGTCCCCAAAAAAAGCTTTTTTGAAAGCCAATGCTTGGTTTAGCGTGTGGCCGCTTTCTCCCCAAAAACATTCTTAATTCCAGTCAACCAAAATCAGAAACAAATGTTATTGTTTTAATTTAACTAAATAGTTAAATTTTTTAATCCACTTGCAGTGTTTGCAACTATATTGACTTTCTGAAAATTGCGATTAGCTCACATTTTCTACAACAAACAAAATTCTTAAGGCAATGGACCAAAACCTACTACAAAAAATCCGGGGATATGACGTTGCGGATCAGCTAAAAGAGGCCAACTTATACCCCTATTTCCGTGTGATTGAATCAGAACAGGACACTGAAGTGATGATCGATGGAAAGCCGGCACTGATGTTCGGCTCCAACAGTTACCTGGGACTGACCAACCACCCCAAGCTTAAAGAAGCTTCAAATCGTGCCGTGCAACAATATGGAACCGGATGTGCCGGATCCCGTTTTCTGAACGGCACGCTTAAGATCCATATTGAACTGGAGGAGGCCCTGGCCAATTATCTGAACAAAGAAGCCGTACTGCTTTACAGCACCGGTTTTCAGGCGAATCTGGGGGCGATTGCGCCCCTCGCGGGCCGAAACGACTACTTGTTTATTGATGAGCTGGTACATGCCTCTATCATTGACGGCACACGACTTTCTTTTGGAAAAGTGATGAAATATCGGCACAATGACATGGAATCACTCGAAAAACAACTTCGTCGTACAGAAGGAGAGGGTTCAAAAATCATCGTCATGGATGGCATTTTTAGCATGGAAGGCGACATTGCCAACCTGCCAGGCATTGTCAAACTTGCCGAACAATACGATGCAACGGTCATAGTAGACGATGCACATGCGATTGGAGTGATCGGTACCGGCGGCAGAGGTACCGGCGACCACTTTGGTTTACAACACAAAATGGATATGATCGTAGGTACTTTTTCAAAATCACTGGCATCCCTGGGTGGTTTTGTAGCTGCCGACCATGACATGATCAATTACCTGAAGCACAACTCGCGCGCCCTTATATTCAGCGCTAGCATGACACCTGCTTCAGCGGCCAGTGCACTGGCTGCGCTGGAGATCATCCAGACTGAACCGGAGCGTATTGATAAACTTTGGCAAAACACCCATTACGCGATGGCCCAATTGAAGAGCGCCGGCTTTGAAATCGGGCATACAGAATCTCCTATTTTGCCCATTTACATTCGCGACAACCAAAAAACCTTCCAGTTTGCCCGCATGATGGCGGATGATGGCGTATTCGTAAATCCTGTTGTTTCTCCAGCAGTACGAAGTACAGATTCTTTGATCCGATTCTCTTTAATGGCTACCCACTCTTTTGAACAGATTGACCGGGCTGTAGAGATCATGTATGCCAATGCTCAGCAACTTGAGTTGCATGAACTGGCCAGTTTTCAATAGTTTGAATCATTTGTACTTATGAGTCTTACCACTACTTTGGCCCCTGACCAAATTGAAAGTCATTCGATTCAGATTGAACACGTGCAAGGAAATAAAGCCCTGAAGCAATTCATCGACTTTCCACACGATCTTTTTGCAGGCGACCCCAACTATGTACCTGAATTATTTATGGCCCAGGAGGCGTTGTTGAACCCCAAAAAAAGCCCGTTTTTTCAACACTCTACGGCAGAATACTTTCTTGCCCGATCGGCTAGCGGGAAGATTCTGGGGCGAATTGCGGCGATCAATAACAAGAATTACACTGCTTTCACGGGCGACAAAGCTGGTTTTTTTGGTTTTTTTGATGTGGTAGAGGATTACAACGTGGCTAAAGCGCTGCTGGATACAGCTTCAGATTGGTTGCGACAACAGGGTTTTGGTACTGTGCTGGGGCCTGTTAATTTATCCACCAATGAAACCTGTGGTGTGTTGATCGAAAATTTTGATGAGCCGCCTTTTGTGCTGACGACTTATAATTACCCCTATTACGCTGAATTTTTAGACCGGTATGGCTTCGTAAAAAACACCGATTTGCTGAGCTATGAGCTTTTTCCTAAAAATCTCACCCCCAAGATGCAGGAGTTGAGCAATCAGTTGGAAAACCGACTTGCTCAGAACGGAATCACGATCCGGACCATCAACATGAAGGATTTTGATGCCGAAGTGAACCGTTTTTTACCCATATACAATGCTTCCTGGGATAAAAATTTAGGCTTTGTACCCATGACGGAGGCTGAAGTAAGGCAATTGGGTAAAGACCTGAAAATGGCCATAGATCCGGAATTCATATATTTTGCAGAAAAAGCCGGAAAAACCATTGGGATCGCACTGTCTATCCCAAACCTTAATGAGGTTTTTATCAAAATCCCCAAGGGCCGGTTGTTTCCAACCGGGGTATTTAAGTTCCTTTTTGGCCGAAAATCCATTAAAACCCTTCGAATCGTTGCATTGGGTATTCTGCCAGAATTCAGGCGAACGGGTCTGGATGTCTGTTTTTATGTTAGAAGTTACGAGACCGCCCTGCGCAAAGGTATCCAGCGTGCCGAAGCCTCCTGGATTTTGGAAAACAATGACCTGATGAACCGGGCACTCGTGCAAATTCAGGGAAAAGTCTTCAGAAAACATCGAATTTACGAGAAATCGCTCTAAACCATGGCACGCATTCTTATTACTGGAGCCAGTGGATTTATTGGTGGACATTTAGTTGCTAAAGCACTTGAAAATGGCCACGAAGTTACTGCTGCGACCCGTCCCAACAGCGATCGGACCCGCTTGAAGGATGACCGGATTCAATTTCTGGACTTGCCCTTGGGAGACCAGGATGGCATGACCATCCTAATCCAAAAAGCTGGGCGTTTTGACTGGGTGATACACAATGCCGGGGTAACCAAAGCCCTTTCCAGCACTGGATATCACGAGGGAAATACTGAAAATACCCGCCGGCTAACAATGGCCTTGCAAAATGCAGGTTTGCTGCCCGACAAGTTTTTATTTGTCAGCAGTTTAGCCGCCTTGGGCGCTGCGCCGGCAGGTAACACCATGATCCAGGCCAACCAGACACCCAAGCCGCTCAGCCTTTACGGCGAAAGCAAGCTCCAAACGGAGCTTTTTTTGGAATCTTTTAATCCGGCCTTTCCCTGGGTAGTGGTACAGCCAACAGCGGTGTATGGGCCTTGGGAGCGAGACATTTTAAGTTTCATTAAATTGGTCAACCGAGGCTTGGAACTAAGCATTGGCAGACAATCCCAACGCCTGAGTTTTATACATGCCATCGATGTAGCCCACGCTATTTTCCAGATTTTGGAAACGACAACCGCCGTTAATCATAGAAAATTCATTTTATCAGATGGCAATGCTTATAAAACGGAAGACCTGGGCACAGCCGTCCGGGAAGCCCTGGGAAGAAAAAATACAGTAAAAATCAGAGTCCCGCTGGGGTTGATAAAACCGGTCGCGGGCATTGCAGAAACGATTGGTCGGTGGCAAAACAAAGCCTCTGCCCTGAACCGGGACAAAATCCCGGAACTGGCCGCCGAAAACTGGCATTGTGATACCACCCCACTATTTGACGAACTAAATTTCAATCCTACATTCGACTTATCTCGCGGCATACACCAAACCGTAAAATGGTATCGGCAAGCAGGTTGGTTATAACAAAAAGCTCTTTAGAGCCCTAAAAATCATATACAGTCTTGGTCATGAACCATTCTAAACCAATTTTTTACCTAAAGTACAGCTTACTGCTTTGGGCCTTTATTTCTTCAACCTGGGTGGCCGCTCAAAATAATCCAACCACCATTCATGGCAAAGTGGTGGATACCCGGACCAACGAAACATTGCCCTATGCAACGGTTCAGGCAAAGGGCATCAACCTGGGTTCCCGAACTGACTTAGACGGCAACTTTCTATTGGAATCCCCTGCGCTGATAAATCAGATCCAGGTATCCTATGTTGGATATAAAACAGCGACGATCAACGTCAAACCCGGGGAGCACAATGAAATCACGATACGACTTTCAGAAGCGACCGTTACCTTGAACGAGGTAGAAATCCGACCTGAAAAATATCGCCGAAAAAACAATCCCGCCATCAATCTGATCGGCCAGGTATTTGCACACAAAGATCAAAATCGCAGGCAAGGGCTTGATTTTTACAACTATGAAGCCTATGAGAAACTACAATTGGACATCAACAACGTCAGCGAAAAGTTTCGCAATCGCCGTTCGCTGCGCAAGTTTCAGTTCATTTTTGAAAATGTGGATACCAATGCGGTAAATGGCAAAATTGCCTTGCCGGTTTATTTGCGGGAGCGTTTGATGAGCGTTTATTACCGCAAGGATCCGAAGTCAGAAAAGGAATTTATAACCGGAGAACAGCAAACCGGATTGAAAGGCTATCTGGAAGAAGATGGAGTATCTGCTTACCTGAATAACCTCTATCAAAATGTGGATATTTACGATGCCAACATTAGCCTTCTGAGTACTCAATTTGTTGGTCCATTGTCAAATCTGGCCCCCTCCATCTACCGGTTTTATATCATTGATACCGTTGAGTACCAGGGTGCTAAATACGTGGATCTCTTTTTTGCCCCCGGCAATAAAAATGATCTGGCTTTTGTCGGAAACATGCTGGTGTCTCTGGATTCGACCTATGCCGTGCGAAAGGTTCAAATGGGTATTTCTAAAAAAATAAACCTGAATTGGGTCTCTGATTTACACTTGGAACAGGAATTCGATTTTTTTGGGACTGGAGAAGACCGTCGACTCATGTTGGTGAAGGACGAGATCTCCATGGATTTTCAATTGCTTAAATCCGAAAAAGGAAGAAGTGTTTTGGGGCACAAGTCCGTGTCTTATCAAAATTACCAACTCAACGAGCCTTTGCCTGATAGCCTGTTTCGGACAAACCAGATTACGATTGCAGATGAAAATTCGAAACAACGGGATGCCAGTTTCTGGGTTAATCGCCGCCATAATCCACTCTCGAAAACCGAATTAGGTATTTTCAAAATGGTGGACAGTGTTCAAAATGTCCCTGCTTTTCGGCGCACCATGGATATTGCGGTATTGCTTCTGGCAGGATTCAAGAGTTTTGGCTGGTTTGATCTGGGACCAGTTAATACATTCTACAGCTTTAATGATATTGAAGGTTTCAGACCTCGTATCGGCGGAAGGACCAATGCTCGTCTGGCCAAAAACATCTTGCTGGAAGGATATGCGGCCTACGGATTTAAGGACGAAAAATGGAAATACTATGGAGGGGTGACATACGCCTTTGGCAATAAAAAACCATTGGCATTCCCTATGAATCAACTGACCGTATCCTACCAGAACGAGACGCAAATACCAGGTGAAAGCCTTCAATTTGTTCAGGAAGACAACATCTTGCTCTCTTTTAAACGAGGCGTGAATAACAAAATGTTGTACAATCGTGCCCTTCAGGTAGAATACATGCGGGAATTGCGTCGGGGTGTGAGTTATTCCCTGACTTTTCGGCAAGTACAAAAAACGCCCGCAGGCACCTTGTTGTTTGATTATCAGAAAATTGGGGTCGAGGGGTCGCTTTATCAGGTTCAGGTAGCTACGGCGACCCTGGGATTTTCGATCCGGTATGCTCCCAATGAAAAATTCTATCAGGGTAAAACCTACCGGATCCCGGTTATGAACAAATACCCGGTGTTTCAGGTTAATTTCCAGGCAGGTATGAAAGACATCCTTGGAGGAGAATACAATTATCAGACCCTGGTGGCTAAGGTATCCAAGACCTTCTATATCGCACCGCTCGGTATTTCTGAATGGGCCCTGGAAGCCGGACGGGTGTTTGGCACTGTGCCTTATCCCCTGTTGGAAATACATCGCGCCAATCAGAGTTTCTCTTATCAATTACAAGCCTACAACCTGATGAATTTTCTGGAGTTCGCCAGTGACAAGTATGCTGCATTGAGTATTCAACACAATTTTGGAGGCTTCTTCTTTAATAAGATTCCTTGGTTACGTCGTTTGAAATGGCGGGAAGTTGCCAGCTTTAAAGGTTTGTACGGTGGTTTGGATAAAAGAAATCAGCCTTCTGCTTCTAATAGCCTGCTTCGTTTCCCTGTGGATGAAAATGGAAGAACCGTCACGAATACCTTAGAGAACAAACCCTACATGGAGGCTAGTGTTGGTATTGCCAATATCTTCAAACTGTTCCGGGTAGACTATGTGCGTCGCTTGACCTATACTGATTTGCCAGGAGTGAGCAAGTGGGGTATTCGAGCCCGGTTTAAATTGGATTTTTAATCACAAGTAGATCTCAAACAATGAAAAAGTCTTTTTGGGTCCTATTCCTGGGGCTTTCCAGTTTCTATCTTCAGAGCCAGACCACCTACCCTACCCCACCAGATTTATTTCAAAGGCTATTTTATATCCAACGCACCGGAAGTCCAAATACAGTAGTTTATGATGCAAAATTCGGCGCAGATGGCCAGTTTCAAAAAGATCAACCCATTGATGTGTATTGGTTGCGTTTTTCAGATTATGGACAACGGCAGGATTTGAATTATTTGCAACGTACACTGGCCTATGGCGTAAGCGCACGGATGGCTGAAAGCGCAAATGAGTACATCTTCAACCTGGTTTCCTACGGGCAACGAAAGTTTCGTTTGAAAAAAAATGCACAGGGCAGACCTGTAGCCGTCATGATGCTCAATGGCAAAGAGGTGTATCTTAAAAGGGTGTTCATTGATCTTGAACCTACGCTTTTTGGCCTCAAGCCCAATATTCATTTCGTGGAAATTTTTGGCATAGAAGCTCTGACCGGTCGAATGGCCTATGAGAAGTTTGTGCCCTAGAGTGTGTCTGAAAAACATTGCCGGAGATGAACTCTAAGGTAGTTGACTTACTTGAGTTCCTTCACCTTCGTAAGTTTAACGCCATTCCATTTATAAACTACAATGCCAAATTTCTGCATGCTGCGAACCATCTCTTCGCCTCTTTCTTCAAATTCAGAATGATCGCGCAGCACGACCACATGGTCGCCAATACCGCCCCGCTGACTAGGCAGAATAAATTCTTCTGAATCATAAAACACGCCGCCATCACTAACTGAAGAGGTTTCAAGCACTTTGGTCATTTGGTTGTTTTCCTGCCAAAATAGCAAATTGTTGCCCGAGGGGTAGCCACAAGCAGGGTAATAATAATTGACCGACAATACAGCCTTCACCTTTTGCAAAGGCTCAAAAAGCACCTCAAAACTGGGGTAATAGGAAAGGTCGCCATTTGTTATAAATTCGCATTTTGAAAGCTCCTTGCCCTCTTTTGCTGCACGGACCTGCACTGTGATCTGGTGTTTGGCCTCATCATATGCTGCTACTCCGGTTAGGTATTGTACGCCTGCATTGGGTGTATATTCCTCATTGGGCGTCTGAATACTGGCCAAAGCCAGAAAACCACCCCAGAGGTAGCCAGTCCTTTCAGGAGTAGTTTTGGTGCGCACCTGCACCCAGGGCAATTTTACCCCACGTTGCAAAAGTGAATCTGTGCTAACACTTATAATTTCAACCGGGGTTGCGATGGCCAATTTGGTTACAACATTGGACTGGGTATTGGATTTCTCGCGCAGATTGGCGTCTGTAACCATGGTAAAGTATTGATTTCCAAGAACGAAACCCTCCAGTGAGCCATCGGAACGCATCCAGCTGTCAGGATCTGCTTCCTGGGCAAAAAACAAAGAAGCGGTTAGCAGGGCAATGGCGGTCAAAAGTGTTTTTTTCATGGTGCGTTGAATATTAGATAGAATTTTGATAGCAAATATAGGGTCTTAAACACTGCTCAGTATTTTCGCTTAACGCCTTTGATGATTTCGTCTTTTATCTGTTTAAAATTGGCGTAAATGGATGCGCACCGCCAGTTCTGCCGGATGAAATGGCTTTGAAAGCAATTCATCTGCCCCAGCAGCCAGTGCCTCCAGACGGGTTTTACTTTCTTTTACTCCACTCACTACAATTAACGGGGTAAAAGGCATGGCTAATTGAAAAATTCGGATCAGTTCCATTCCAGACAGGTTTGAGCGGCTTTCGTTATTTGGTAGATTTTGCAGGTTTTTTGGAATTGAAGGCGGAACCGATGCGTTTAGCTTTAATTCTTAGTTTCTTTGTGGGCACTCTGGTTTTTCATCAAAAAATCTGCATGAATAGTCGTTATTATCTCCTTTTGGGTCATTTTTTACTTTTTGTTACAGTCCAATCCGGACTTGCACAGTGTGATCCTTTTTTCCCGAAGGCTTTAAGTCAACGGATAGCGAATTATGATATAAATCTGACATTGGATGATCAAAGCCATATCATTGAAGCTACACAGACCATTCGGTTTACCAACCAGTCACCGGTTGGGATCAGGCAACTCCGGATGTACCAATATCTGAACGCTTTCAAGAACTCGGAGTCCTCGTTTTTAAAAGGCACAAATCAAATTTTCGGACAAGGGTTTACCAGAAGAACTGCCGATGAATGGGGGTGGATCGAAGTGGAAAGAATAGTACGGGAAGGCGGGGCCGATCTGAGTGACCAAATGCATTATGTCCAACCGGATGATGGAAATACTGCGGACCAATCTGTCTTGGAAGTCCTTCTAGATAAACCGATCCAACCCAATGAAACTGCTGAATTTCACCTGAAATGGCGGGCTAGAATGCCTAAAACCATTGCACGTGCCGGACACAGCAAAGATTTCTACCTTTTCTGTCATTGGTTTCCTCAGTTGGGCGTTTTTGAACAAAACAAGTCCGGTGACTGGGATTGGAATTGCCACCAGTTTTTTCGAACCACCGAATTCTACGCAGATTTCGGCGTATATGATGTGTCTATCACAACAGACCAAAAATTTGTAATGGGTGCATCCGGCTGTCTTCTGGAAGAAAAGAAGCACGACAATGGAACGGTCACCCGAAGGTATCATGTGGAAGATGTGATCGATTTTGCCTGGTCCATTTATCCAAAATTCACCGTACAGGAAGACCGTTGGAGGGACGTCCAGATACGTTTGTTGATCACGCCGGAACACGCTGACATAGGGCCGCGATATCTAAATGCACTCAAATTCGCGTTGGAATATCTCGATCAACATGTAGGAAAGTACCCCTATCCTTCCATTACGGTGGTGGATCCTCCATTTCATGGGCTGCGTTCCGGACTCATGGAATATCCCACACTAATCACTGTAGGCACTTTTTATGGCATGCCAGAAATTATCCGGATCACCGAATCGCTGGTGGTCCATGAATTTGTGCATCAATACTTTATGGGTATGGTTGCTTCCAACGAAAAAGAAGAGGCCTGGCTGGATGAGGGATTCGTTACCTACTACGAAGATCGAATTATTGATGCCTTGTTTGGAGAAAAAAAATCCTTGGTAGATGTGTTTGGATATCGCTTCGACAACCGTGAACTATCCCGATTGGAATATACCACCATGGCTTACCCTCGGGCAGGAATTGTTGCACGCCCTGGATGGCATTTTAACGACGGCAACTTTAAAGCGCTGATTTACAGTAAAACAGCAACTACGCTTCGCACTGTTCAGGCCCTTGTTGGCATTGAAAAGATGGATGAGATCATTCAAACCTATTTTGAAAGATGGAAATTCCGGCATCCAAAAGGTCAGGATTTTATGGTAGTCTTAAAGGAGGCGCTATTGACATTGCCTGACACTACGTTTGGACTTCAGGTATTTGATCTGTTTGAAAACAGTATTTATCATGCCATCGTATTGGACTATGCCGTGAAGCATATTTCAAATGAGGAAATCCCGCCCTCCCAGGGTATTTTTGGAAATCAAAGTGCATCCTTCACCTACCAGCCAGGCACTGACAAGCCGAGTATCCTTTCCAAAGTAGCAATTCAACGAAGGGGCGATTGGGTTTTTCCGGTCGAAACGCTGATAACCTTTGAGGATGGTTCCACCCAACGACTCCATTGGGATGGCAAAGCAGGTGCAAAGGTGTTCGAGTTTACCAGTGGTTTAAAAGTAGTGTCCGCGCAAATTGACCCGGGACAGAAAATTGGTCTGGATATCGATCTGAACAATAATAGTCTGACGCTCCAACCCAAAGAAGGTCCGCTTTGGAAATATGGGGCAAAAGCGATCTTTTGGGTACAAAATTTAATGCAAATGATTAGTTTTCTCGTATAATGAAGCAACGATCCAGTGTTTTTCGGAAGAGTTTTTCAACAGGGCTTAGACAGTGGCGGATCACTGCGATTGTTTACTTATTCCAGCTCTGCCTGGCATTTACCCTGGGGATGCAGGTATTTGATGTCTTAAAAGCATCCATTGGCCACTCTTTAGAGCTCAATAAACTGCTCGTGCATTATGACCATACAGTATTTACGGATTTTTTGAAAATACATGGTGTATCTATCACACCCTTGATCGGACAATTGCGCTGGCTGTTATTGACCTGGCTGATATTTTCTGTGTTTATCAATGGGGGCTTGTTGTATGCTGCATACACGCCAGGATACGTTGCTCCGGGAGTATTCTGGCGAGGGGCTACAAGCTACTTTTTCCCCTTTGGGAAGATCAGCCTCCTGTTTTTGTTCATGGCCTTAGTATGGTCCGCATTGATCTGGATACCAGCCTTGATATTTTTAGAGCCCTCACTTGAATATTTTAGTTCTGAAAAGTATACGATAGTGCTGGTAATAAGCCTGTTATTGATCTATTTGATTGGGATTGTAATACTTTTTTTGTGGTCTGTAGTCAGTAGGGCATTGCATATACATGCCTCTATTCTCATGATCCGTTGCATACGAGACGCCTGGAAAAACCTGTGGAAGAACCGCACCGCATTTTCTGGCTTAATATCTGGATTTATTGGACTAAATCTGCTCTTGTTGGCCGTCTATTGGCTGATGGAGGCCTATACTGGAATGATCTCCGTTCCTATGATACTACTGGTCTTTGTGGTACAGCAAGCATTTGTTTTTTTCAGGATACAAATGAGACAGATGCTCTATGCGGGTATTGTCGAGATTACAATACGTTCAAACGACTCATCCATGCTCCGATAGAATCATGATACTAAACCTGCTAAAAAGCCACGCCAAAAAGCTAAAAACAATCTGATTTGATTGCGGAATAAATAGCGTACTGAATGTACGGGGACTGTGATGGTTAAAAAGAATCCAATAAAAAAATAATACGTCAGTGCAGAATAATTCTTTTTCATAAACAACAAACGATTCCGAGTCTGATAAAAAGCTTTCAAAGGGCTTTGTTTGCCAACAGAAACACTTTCTTTATGTAAGATAAGTCCAGCAGGTTCATACCAAATCTCAAAACCAGCCTTTTGGATCCGTGCACACCAGTCCAGTTCTTCGTAATATAAAAAGAAATCTTCGGACATCGGTCCGGCAGAACGCAGGGCCTGGCGACTGACCATCATGGCAGCTCCATGCGCATAGGCAGTCGGTTCTGCCTGATCAAACTGACCTTTATCCAGCTCATTTTTTCCAATGGCCCGGTTGCGTCCGGTCCATGGATTCACTGGGGTAAAACCTGCGTATTGTATTCGTTGGGGATCGCTATAATATCGGATCTTTGGACTAACGACTCCCACTTGGGAATGGTTCTTAATACGAGCCAAAAGGCTTCCAAGCAAGCCAGCGGTCCATTCTGTATCGTTGTTGACCAAAAACAAAAAATCACCTTTTGCCTGGCGGATACCAAGGTTATTCCCTCCGGCAAAGCCAAGGTTTTCCGGACTGACTAATACAATGGCCTCAGGGTAATGTTGTTTAAAAAGCGCTGTTTCGTCGCTTTCTGCTCCATTGTCTACAACGATCACTTCAATATCAGAATATTGATTCACATCGCGAATGCTATCCAGCAGCGCGCAAGTCAGCGCAGCTTGCTTATAATTTACTGTAATGACAGAGACCATATTTTCTTGGTTTAAAGGTCTAATGGCCTGCATTGTAGGCGAAATAAACACCTATGTGCTCGCTACTGCTGCACCAATTGTGCCAAATACCAATTCCTTACCGTGAGCAAGCGTTGCTCCTGAAGCAAACCGCTTCAAAAGTGTGTTTCTTTCCAACATGAGTCACGAGATACGGCCCCCTACCTAAGGGCATTTTGGCAGACCCTGGCCGCCTCAGCCAAATTCTCCTGAACCTCTTGAGTAACGCCGTCAAGTTTACCGAAACTGGACGGATCACCCTCTTGGCCAGAGTTCCAGAACACTTAGCCAATGGACAGCGCAATCATTACAAAATGGAGTGCTTAGGTAATTCGCTGTAGGGAACCTTGGGGCCAGCAGGCTGCCCGTTATATTTACCCGGATTGTTTGGACTTCAATGGAACCTTCGTTAATCTTGTTCCGGCGCCAGCCACTTTCCGTCTGCATAAAAATTGCCAAAGGGGATAAACGAGATCAAGAGCAAGAGCCGTGTTTTGGCCCAATCCCATTTGAGTTCTTTCATGGTCAAAAAGACCAGTATCACGTAGGCAACGAACAGCCCCCCGTGAATTGAACCCACTGTGCGTACGGCCTGAGGCTGTTCAAAAAAATATTTGAGCGGCATGGCTATAAATAGTAAAATCAGGAAAGAAACGCCTTCAACAAAGGCAATAAGCCGTAAGCGGCCCAGGGTAGTATATAAAAATTTATGCATATAAATTGAGCAATGAGGCAGCAAAAATGAGAAAAAAAACGGACATTGGACATTAGACATGATTCAGCAAGTGCATGATTTTCAGGTTTTTTAGAGCGCAAGTCCTATGTCTATTGTCCAACGTCCATCAACCAGCCAATCGACGCATCAACAATTCCATAGGACCGTTTTTAAAACGTTTTTTCCAGAAAAAAGTAAACAGGGCACTGCCTAAAAACCAGGAAGTTGAGAACATCAGGATATAGGCCAGACTCGCCGTACCACTGGGATTCATGGGCAGCCCATACGGTTGGCCGGTAAGCGCTTACTCCCCTCCCCTAAGCAATCGACTGGCCAATTTCCGGGCTTCCTGCTTTGGACTTCTCCACCATTGAGCTGACAATACGGGAACAAAAGAGATCCCTTGTTGCTTAAAATATTGCCCGAGTTTTTCTTCCCACTCATAACTGGGCAGGGTAGTTTTAGCCAATACACCATCGAAAGCAAGGACACTGCTCTGTTCGCTGGCGCCTTTGCCCTGGATGAACAAGGGAACCCTGACCCCGACGGCCATCGCCGAACGTTTCATTTGATTCTGTTCGAAATATGGACGCAGCGCCAGTTCAACTTCCTCTCCAAATACGGTTGGCTCAAAGAATGAATCTTCGTAGGCCAGCAACTTTTTCATCTTGTTTAATTGCTCTTCAGCAGCGTCTCTTTCGCCGCGTTGGAGAAAGTCAGCAAAGGTGACCAGATGAGAAAGGATGCAGGTGCCAATAAAGGTTTTATCTGCTGCCAGGACGGAGTGAAGTCCTTCCGGAATACTGTGTGCTATGTAAAATTTCTGGGTAGCGCGGGTAAGTACCACGTGCAACTGATTAAAGCCCAGTTGACTGTTCCAGAAATGCAGGTGACGCGTAAGGGAGCCGTGTGCATCGGTGGTGCCGTGGGTAAGCGACAAAAGCAAAACATCCACGTGTTGCCCCTGCAATTCAGCAAACTGATACACACCCAAGCCATTGAGATAAAGCTGTTGGATCTTCTCCCAGCCGGCCATTTTCTTTTGCCGTATGCGCAGCAATTGCGCCGAGATCAGATCTCGCTGCTGCACAGTAGCACAGGCAATGCCTACCACCGGGTACATGTTTGAAGACGTTGGTTCAATGAGGTTCAACCAGTCAATGATCTGACGCGCCTCCGCTTCATTGGTTCCTGCAGTTTCGTCATAACGCCCTTCCACATTCACGACTACCGTAGAATCCAGAGCGGATCTGCCCGATGGAGTGCGCTTGAAAGGTGTTCCAAAAGCTATTTTATTAAAGCGGATCCAACCTTCCGGGGTGTCCTGATGCTGATAATCCAGGTGTAGGGTCTTAGCGCCGATTCCTTTACAAAATTCCAGAATATCGTCTTCTGCGAAAGGCGTCATGTCCTGACAGGCATCCCCAAAAACAACCAGATGCTTGGCCATATCGAACAGATGATAACATTCCTGTTTGGCAATGTTGTGTGCTTCATCTACCAGCACCACATCATATTGCATGTTGGACAATTGTACCACATCCAGTGCTACCTCAGGCGTGGTAAGCAATACCGGAAGTGTATCCGTAAGTGGCAAGATGTGCTTATGAAACAGCTCTTCTGCCTTCAAATTGGCTGAAAGTTTTCGATTGTCCTTACCAAACCAGTTTTTATACTCTGTTGAATAGGAGGATTTCATGGCACGCAAAGCGGCATTTTTGCGGTCCTGCCACAATGTACTGATCTGCGCCGGAAGCATTTGACGCAGTTCACGGCCATAAATGCTTACGTTGGTCAAGGTATCTTCATCCCAAAGGAAATCAGGGCGGAATTCTTTCTGTAATAAGTGGTGCAAATACCAGCTTTCAAATGCGGCTTGCCAGTTCTGCGGCTTGATCTTGCACAGGGTACGTACCGTCTTTTGAGCGGCAGGACCGAGCGAAAGCCAATGTTTTTGCCAAATATAAAAATCATCGAAGTCCCTCAAATAAAACTGTGTGTCCTCAAGGCGCGCGATGATATCCTCCAAAAACTCCTGGCGCTTGGGGATGGTGAGCATTTCATGTTTGAGCGTATCCTGATAAAGACCGGTGGCATTGAATTCTTCCACATATGCATCCAGTGCCATTTCCAGATCGCGGATCTGCTCCCTGAAATCAATTTCGGCATGAATACTTTTGCCATTTAACCGGCGCACGTCCTCCCGAACGATAGACGGGACGCGTCGACGCCACATTTTGAGTGCGCCATCAAAATCCCGGGTCATTTCACTGATCTTTCGAATATTCCGACTGTCAAATTGTGCTGGAAAATCAAACTCAAAATATCTACGCAGACCATACACCTGTCGCATTTCGGTAAAAATGCCCCCGATGCGCTCTTTAGCTGCTACAAGTTCTTTATACTTGTCTGAAAATACCCCGTAAATTTTTTCTCCGCTGGAAATGGGCTTTTCAAAGTCCGGTCCAAAGCGGATCACGCCATCTTCGAGACCATTCTGGATCCGCTTAATGTATAGCGCCAGATCGTTGTAATATTGCTCAAAATGATCGTGAAGGCTCTCATCATAATCATTGGTCTGTCCGATATAACGGTGATGCAACGCCGTAGCCTGCACGAGCAAAGCAAGCACCTGACTTTCTGCCCAGGCACGGCCTTTATCCTTGTCAAAATCGTTGAATACATTGTGATTCAAACGATTGAGCGGGTGATGTAGGGTTGGAAACCTTCGAAATAATGGCTCTGAAGCGTATATAGCTGCCACAGATTCTTCATACTCCTCCAGGTTAAATGCGAAATCTGAAGGATTGAGCTGACTCAAAAGAAGGTCCTTCCCTTCGGTGCGATTGGCCCGCAAAAAACGGCCTACCGTTTCTGTGAAACTCAATGCTCCGAAAAAAGGCTGATGAATATCTACCCAGGCCTGATCCAGTTTTCCCTGTTCACGCTGGGTCTTATTCAGGACCGTTTTGAAAAGCTCGGGGTTGTAGTTTGATTTGTTTTTGGAGTCTGCACTCATCCGAAGCATATCGGATAACATCAGTTTATCGCCTTCAAGGTCACGTACCACAAAGGAGAGCTCTCCCACCCCTTTTTCCAGCAAAAACTTTTGGGCTCTGCGAAGGGCATTGATACTTTTTGACACCACCAAAACCTTTTTTCCGTTGGAAAGCGCGTTCATGGCGATAGCCGAAATAAGATAGGTCTTACCAGAACCAGAAGATCCTTCTACTACGGTGAGCGCATTGCGCTGGACTTCCCCTATGACAGATCGCTGAGATGGATCAAGCGGCAACATGGTAAAACTATGGGCCCAACTCGCGGCATCTGCTGGCAGATCCGGAGCAACCGATGGTGGTTGGGTTACCTGAGTCCTTGACAAGGAAGGGAAAATCCCTGCCACGGCCGACCACAACAAACGGCCCGAACTCCGCTCGCCTTCCCAACGCTCGAAAGGCTGTATGCTTAAGGGAAGCCCATCTTCCACCAGACTCAGGTGCTGACGAACTGCTTCACAAAGCTCACTTAAAGCATGGACATCGATGCGCTTTCCATCTGCCACCAGTTGGGCAGTTTTAGAAAAGTCCGTATGGTACAGGGCGTCCAAAAGGTGGAAAAATGGAAAATTGGGTTGTACCCGATGGTTCTCATTGCGCTGCAGTTGCCAAAGATCTGCATTTTGCTGGCTGGGCTCCAGGCTAACCTGCCATACAAAAAGTGGAGCGGCGACTTCCTGTCCGCCCAGTTTGGCCATTAAGAATGGGTATCCAATCCCAAGATTTTTGGTTCCAAATACCTTTTCGCGGTTCCTGGCTTCAAAGTAAAAATGATTGATCCAATCACCCGCCGGCGGATTTGCCTGAAGTGGCAAGTCAAAGGGTCGGTTGTCGAGCAACTCGTGTACTACCCGAATCGCCAGATCGTCGCCCAAAGCACTGAGATCAGCACGCAGGGGTGGTGCGGGTTGGGCATTAAGCCATTCAAGGGCTGCTCCGGAATAGGCAGCTGAAGTGATCGTGGAAGAAGGGATGGTAGTTTCTGGCATAGGAATGATTAGTCAATGCGCAAAAGAACACATTTTGCTCAAAATCAGGACTGATTAGTTTTTGGTGAAATTAAGCCGCTATGTTTTTGGTAAGCTAAGCGGTTAGGAAAAATGGATTGCTTACTTTCGCGTTGTAATTTTTTCAATCTCATAATTTAGCATTTATCCATCATTATGGAAAAAAGAACCTTTCTCAAGACCGGCCTCTTTCTGGGGATTGCCGCCGCCACTACTTCATTTTTAGATGCCTGCAAATCTGCTGCCAAAACAAGCGTACCGGCCACATCCACCCTGCCTCCACCTAAAATGCGGCGTACAGAACCCTTTACTTTGCCTGCCTTAGGCTACAATGCCGCGGCATTAGAGCCCCATATTGACAAAATGACCATGGAGATCCACCATGGCAAACACCACAATGCCTATGTGACCAACCTAAACGATGCCGTGAAGGATACCGTATATGTTGATTACGAATTGGATGATATTGTAAAACGAATCAGCACCTCAGATGCTGATAAAAAAATTCGAAACAATGCGGGTGGCCACTGGAATCACTCCTTTTTCTGGCAAACCATCGCACCCGGTGGCGGAAGCGAGCCAACAGGAGATCTGGCTGCAGCCATCAATTTAGCTTTTGGCTCACAGGAAAACTTCAAGGAGCAATTCACCAATGCAGCCAAAGGCGTTTTTGGTTCCGGCTGGGCCTGGTTGTGTGTTGGAAAGGACAAAAAACTGTTTATCAGCAGCACCCCCAATCAGGACAATCCATTGATGCTCAATGTCGCCAAACAACTTGGCACACCCATTCTTGGACTAGATGTTTGGGAGCATGCCTACTACCTCAAATATCAGAACAAACGGCCTGATTACATCACGGCCTTTTACAACCTGATCAACTGGAAATTGGTTGCAGGACGCTACGATAAAACTATGTTTTAATGCTGAACAGTGATGCATTGACCTAAAAACCAGGGTCAATGCATCACTATAAATTGTTGCACAAAGACCTCGTTTGCAAGGAAGCCGAAATCAAGGTTAATTGCGCCTGGGGTTGATAATCCGTTTCAATCCGACTTGTTTTACCGGCTGTAATACAAGCGGTGCCTCCTCCATTTCCACAGAATCTGAATCCAGGCCGAACCAGTTTTTAGGGGATGAAACCCATCCCTTCACGGAGAGGTAGGTTGAAAGAATTAGTTGCTCCCCCCATGGAAGTTCGTTTTCGTTCGACAGAAACTCCTGAATAATAACAAAGCGGAAGTCACCTGTAGGATATTTACTATCCGTAGAATGGTAGCGGGAGTAAATGGTAAGCTCCTCGTTTTCAACAAGTTCCTGGACCACTTTGTGCATAAATACATTCATGCGCTGTTGGACCCTGAAGCCCAGACGGAAGTTTACTTTGTAAACATCATCAGAAGCTATTGTATTCACCTCGTATTCCATGGTAAATGGTTCATCCGTAGTCTCTATATGCACAAACCAATAAACGTCAGCTCGCTTAGGCTGGGTCTGGAGGATTGAATAGAAGACCTTCTCTTCTGCTTTTTGAGGATGTTTGGCCGTTGTGAGAAAGACAAGATTGGTAGCGTATTTGGGCACATCCATATCGTTGCTCAGAGTGATCAACTGATCCAGATAATCCTTAATTTTCAATTCATCAGAGTAACTCTGCCGGATGCGTCGGGCCCTTACCCACAAGTACATGATTCCAAAAAGCAAAGATGCCATGATAACTGTCACGTAGCCACCTTCAGAAAACTTGAGTGTATTGGCAATAAAGAAACACCCTTCCCAGGATAGATAAAAGAGTAAGAAAAACCAAATTAGCCCTGCTTTATAACGTTGTAATACCATCCAATTAGAAAGCAAAATTGTGCTGCAAATCATCGTGACGACCACCGAAAGCCCATAAGCTGCCTCCATCTTTGAGCTTTGTTGGAAATAGAGTACAACTGCAATACAACCCATCCAAAGGACCGAATTTATAGCCGGAATATAGATTTGCCCCTTCATGTTAGTAGGAAACATGACTGTCATTTTGGGTAAAAAACCTAGTCGTATAGCTTCAGAAGCTAGCGTAAATGAACCGGAAATCATACTCTGGCTCGCAATTACGGCTGCACAAGTAGATATGATGATACCTGGCCAAATGAACCAACCTGGCATTACTCCATAGAATGGATTATCATCTAAGGGCATGCCTTCATGATGTAATAGCCATGCAGCCTGGCCAAAGTAATTGAGCAGCAAACTGGTTTTAACGAAAATCCAACTAACTCTGATATTGTCCCGACCACAGTGGCCTAAGTCCGCATACAAAGCTTCCGCCCCGGTCGTACATAGAAAAACAGCACCCATTACAACCAGCATGTGAGGGCTTTGTCGCAAAAGTTCGATACCCATCCAGGGGTTAATCGCCTGAAAAACGGATGGCATATAAATAATTTGTCCTATTCCTAAGACTGCCAGCATAGAAAACCAGATCAACATCATTGGACCAAATCCCTTGCCCACCGTAACTGTCCCAAAACGTTGAATGAAGAAAAGACCTGATATAATCACAATGGTGGCTATAATAATACTCATCTGAGGAATTCCAGGGTATTTTATGGCCAACCCTTCCACTGCCGAAGAAACTGAGATCGGTGGCGTAATCATCCCTTCCGCCAACATTGCAGCCCCGCCTACCAAGGCAGGAAATAAAAGCCATCTTCTACGACGGCGCACCAATGAATACAGCGAAAAGATGCCACCCTCACCATTATTATCTGCGCGAAGTACCATCAAAACGTATTTGATCGTCGTCTGGATAAGTAGTGTCCAAAATACTAAAGATACCCCGCCTAAAACAGTCAATCGATCAATAATCTCACCTTCTCCAACAATGGCCTTCATTACATAAAGGGGCGAAGTGCCAATGTCACCAAAAATAATTCCTAATGTGATAAGCAATCCTGCTTTACTGAGCGGGTGATGTCCGTGATGGCTTTGTGTGCCCATGTTTTTTTATCTGGTAAATCTGCGGCAAACGTAGGCAGATTTTGAAAATTTCCGGCTAACATTATCCCGAAAGTCTGCTCAAAAGTCAAAAAACAGATTGCTTATTTCAGATAATGCAAAACAAATTCTGTCGCCCATTGTCTCTTTGTAAAAGAGTTTGGCAAACTGTTAAAAGAAGTGTGACATTTGCGAAACAAACCAACCACCTGCGCTTTCAATGAGATTGAAATTTTACACTTTACTGGCTGCCCTCACTCTGAATGCCGGGGCAGCATTTGGCCAAGAACCCAACCATACAGAATGGTGTGGCACAAAGGGCATTACCCCCTGGTTCGACTATTACGTACAGAATCGGGAGGCGATTACCACTGAACGTGGCGGAAATGATACCGCATGGCTCTATGTACCTGTCACCATCCAAATTACCGGAACGGATGCCGGAAGTGGGTATTATCCACTGGAGCAGGCCATTCAGTCGGTTTGCCAGATGAACGAACATTTTGCTCCTACGCGCATTCGCTACTACCTGCAACCCGGGGATCCGGTTCGCTACCTCAATAATTCAGATTGGCACAACCACCAATGGGAAGGCGGTGCTGACCTGATAGAAAGCAACAGAATCCCAGGTCGTCTCAATACCTTTATTGTAGCTGATCCGGCAGGCAACTGTGGTTATTCCTGGATGGACGCCATTGTAATGTCTAAAAACTGTTCCGGTCCGGGCAACCGAACCTGGGCGCACGAAGCCGGTCACCACCTGTCCCTACCCCACCCCTTTTATGGCTGGGAAGGTTTTACCTGGGATTATTCGCAGGCTGCTCCTGCAGAAATCAACGGCCGCCCGGTTGAAAAGGCTGATTCTACCAATAGTTATGTTTCCGGCGATTTCTTCCGTGATACACGCGCAGACTATCTGAACTATCGCTGGCCTTGTATGGCAAATGGCGAAAGTCAAACCCAACAGCGTGACCCAAACAATGTACCCTTCCGCTCTGACGGCACCCTGATCATGGGTTATTCTTCAGATGATTGTGGTGCAATTTTCACCCCTGAACAAGTAGGTGCCATGCGCGCCAACCTTCAGGATGAGCATGCTGATTATCTTCAGGTAACAGAACCAGGAGTCGAGATCGCAGATGATGCTGTGGTTGAACTCGCCATGCCTTTGGACTCACAAACCGTTCAGTATAACAACTTTACGCTGCACTGGAATCCGGTTCCAAATGCTACTTTTTACACGGTAGAAGTTTTCCTTTTCAGTAACCTGACTCCGCGCCTGTTCTACCAAACGGTGTATAACACTACTTCAGTTACGGTCAATAAGGGCATCCCTAACAACCGCACGCTCTACTGGCGCGTACGGGCTTACAACGAATGGGATCTTTGCCAGCCTGTAAACATTCAGGAGCTGGGTGTTTTCAAAACTAAAAACTTTTCTGCTACCAACGATTTGGAGTCCACTGTGCTTGCAGAGTTATCACCAAATCCTGTTGCTGCAGGTTTCCCTGCCAAGCTGCTCCTGACCTCTGATGAGAATATGGAGGCCGTGTTGACCATTACGGATGCATCCGGAAGACAATGTCAGCGGCAGGCGGTGAATCTGTCCTTTGGGGAAAACTTGCTGGAAATACCTACGGATGCGCTTCCGGCAGGACTTTATACCCTGACCATTCAGAATGAAAAAGGTACGATCCTGAAGCGACTGGCTGTTACAAAATAAGCTTGGATTCGGGTTGAAACGCTACCCATTTCTTGGATTAAAATAAAAAGAGGCGGCCTCACATCGAACGATGTGAGGCCGCCTCTTTTTTAATGCTGGCTGGAGTCGAAGCCGCAATCAGGCACCGACATAATTGTGCGGGGTGAGCCGTTTCAATTCTTCTCTGACTTCCTCAGCTATGGCTAAGGTATCAATAAACTCATGCAAATGTTCGCGGGTAATGAGATGCCTGCCACGTGTAAGCGCCTTGAGTGCTTCGTAAGGCTGCGGATAACCTTCTCTCCGAAGAATTACCTGAATACCTTCTGCAATGACCATCCAGTTGTCTTCGAGATCATCGTACAATTGACCCTCATTCAGGGTCAGCTTTCCCAATCCCTTCTGAATGGATTTTAAGGCTATGATGGTATGGCCCATGGGTACTCCGATGTTACGAAGCACGGTCGAGTCTGTCAGATCGCGTTGCAACCGACTGATCGGGAGCTTTTCTGCCAGATGTTGCCACAAGGCATTGGCCAGGCCAAGATTGCCTTCAGCATTTTCAAAGTCAATGGGATTTACTTTGTGCGGCATGGCGGAAGATCCTACTTCTCCTTCTACCGTCCTCTGGCGGAAATATTCCATGGAGACGTAGGTCCACACATCCCTGCAAAATCCGATCAGAATGGTATTGATCCTTGCTATGGCCTGGCACTGAGCGGCAAAGCAATCGTAATGTTCAATCTGAGTGGTATGTTTGGAGCGTTCCAGTCCAAGGAATTCGCGCACAAATTCGTCGCCAAAGCGTTGCCAGTCATAATCCGGATAAGCGGCATAGTGCGCATTGAAATTACCGGTTGCTCCGCCAAATTTGGCCCGATGCGGAATGGCTTTCAATAACTCCAGCTGAACATCAATCCTTTCCACAAATACCTGGAACTCTTTGCCTAAAAGTGTCGGAGACGCGGGTTGGCCATGGGTGCGGGCAAGCATCGGCACACGCCCCCATTCCTGGGCAACCTGCTCGAGCATGTCACGGATTTGTTTTAACAATGGATAATACACTTGCTCCATCGCCGTTTTAAATAAAAGCGGCGTGGCGGTGTTGTTCACATCCTGTGAGGTAAGTCCAAAATGCACAAATTCACGCAATTCATCCAGTCCCAGGGCATCAAAACGTTCTTTCAGGAAGTATTCTACAGCCTTTACGTCGTGATTGGTTTTGCGTTCGATGGATTTAATTTGTTCTGCGTCGGCATTGCTGAAGCGTTCAAAAATGGCATTCAGCTCGTCGATCTTATCTTCTTCGAAACTGGAAAGCTGTGGCAATCCATATTGACACAGGGCTATAAAGTATTGAATTTCAACGAATACGCGGTATCGAATGAGCGCGTATTCACTAAAATAGTCGGCGAGTTCGCGGGTTTTGTCGGCGTAACGCCCGTCGATGGGAGAGATGGCAAGTAGAGACATGGAGTTGCTGTTTGGAAATCGTTTGCGCGGCAAAATTCGTGTTTTCCAGCCAGCAAAAGCAAGCTCGGCCTACCTTTGCGTATTCTTTTTTAAAACGAACTTTTTGACATGAACAAATCAGCCACTTTTACCGTCCAGTCAGTAGTTAAGGCCAGCCTTTTCAGCCTGCTTTTTTCAGCCTTTTTCTTCACTGCCTGCAACGATGATAAGAAACAAATTGAAACCCTTTCCAAAGCCACTGAAACGTTGCATGATGAAGCCATGAAGGATCTGGCCGACATGAATCGTATTGCCCGCGAACTCAAGGAAACGTTGGTAGCGGCCACGATGACACCGGAGCAATCTGCGGTGTATGACGAGGTACTCACCAACATGGGAAAAGCCGAAAACAACATGATGGATTGGATGAAAAACTACCAGGCAATCGATGCGATGGCCCCGGCAGATGCACTCAAATACCTTCAGGAACAAAAAACACTGATTGAAAAGAACCAGGTAGAGATCAAAGCCGCCCTGGAGGCCGGGAAAAAATTACAGGGAAAATAACCTGTTTTGAATGGAGGGTGTCTCCATGTGGGACCCCCTCCATAACCAGATGAACCATTTAAAAAGCATGAACAACATGAAATTCAATAATCTTTTCTGCTTCCTTACCCTGGCCATCTTCCTGGCCTGTAATACCGCTCAAAAAGCGCAGCCGGCCCTATCAGCACCCGTTTCTACAGAACCCGTTCCCAAGCCACTTCATTCTCCGACTTTCGTCACCTGGGACAAAAAAATGGTAGATCTGGGCAAGGTGAAAAAAGGTGAAAAACGAACCTTGTTTTTTGAGCTCACCAACACCAGCAACCAGGAGGTTCAGATCGAGATCGTAGATGCCTGCGAATGTACCAAAGTAGATTACCCCAGAGGACCCATTGCTCCGGGTGACAAAGGCAGATTTGATGTGATTTTTGACAGTACCGAGAAAGATGCCTCTGAAACCATCGGGATTACGGTGGTGTTTAAAAACACAGATACTGCCGGAAATCCACGTATTGAATCTGTAGAATATAAATTTGAATTGGAGAAATAGTATTTTTTTGATTCATATTTGCGACTTTCGCAACCAGTTAATCTGTAATCAACTTAATTATGATGTCCTGGTTATCCCTGCGCCGTGCTTCCCTAACTGGAAGTATCCTTTTATTTTTCCTGTTTTCAGGAACACTTTCAATGGCGCAGATCCAGTCGATGGCTCCCAAAACGGCCACCCGGGCAGTAGTGGTAGGAATATCTAATTATCAAAACATTGCCAAACTGCGCTTTGCCCACAGGGACGCAGAAGCTTTCGCCGAATACCTCCGTTCTACAGCAGGAGGTAATGTGCCGGAGGATCATATTATGCTGCTGACCAACGAAAAAGCGACCCAGGCTCAGATCGGGTCAGCGCTTTTTTGGTTATTTTCGGACAGTGAAGAAGGAGATCTGGCCATTATCTATTTTTCAGGCCATGGGGATGTAGAAACCAAACTGACCAAAAATGGCTACCTCCTGGCTTATGATGTCAACAAATCCACCTACATGGCTGGAGGAGCCATCTCGATCCGGGATCTTCAGGACATTGTCACCAACTTGACGATTGATAAAAATGTCCAGGTATTGGTCATTACAGACGCCTGCCATTCAGGCAATCTGGCCGGTAGCGAAAGCGGGGGTAGTTTGACTACGGCCGCAGCTCTGGCTACTTCATTTGGCAAAGACCTCAAGATCATGTCCTGCAAAGCGGATGAGCTTTCGCTGGAAGACGAGCGCTGGGGTGGCGGGCGCAGTGTTTTTTCTTATTACCTCCTGGATGGACTTCGTGGCCTGGCTGATGTGGATGAGGACCGCACGGTCAGTTTGCTGGAAATTGGTCGTTTTTTACAAGACAGTGTAAGGCGCGCCACCGCTTCTCTGGATCGGCGTCAAACGCCCATTACAAAGGGGGATGAGGATCAGGTCATCGCGAAGGTGGATGCGGCGACGCTGGCGGCACTCAAGCAGAAGTATAACCCTCAGCCGACAGCTTTTATATCAGACCCAAAAACCACTGCATTGAACTCTGACTCGGCAGTGATGCGGCTTTACGGGGCATTTGAGGAGGCGATACGCACAGGGCATTTATTGGAACCGGAAGCTGGCTCCGCCTATTCGATATTTCAACAAATCAAGGATCAACCCGCCATGCGCACTTATAAAAACGGGATGCGCAATGACCTGGCTGTGACCTTGCAGGATGAAGCCCAAAAAGCGATCAAAGAATACCTCAATGCTGACCCCAGGGAAATGCGAAAGCGCTGGGATCTGAATACCAGTCGCTATCAACTTTATCCAAAATATCTGGAAAAGGCGGCGGAATTACTTGGCCCCGGTTACTTTTCGTACAATCAGATCAAGGTAAAGGAGTATTATTTTTCAGGACTAAATATCCGATTGCAGGGCGAACAAAGGAAAACAAAGGCAGAAAAAGACTCTTTGTATACCATAGCCAAAGCCTTTCAGGAAAAAACCCTTGAATTGGATTCGACAGCTGCTTATGCTTACAATGAGCTGGGGATTTTGGCGAGGAGATTTGAAAACTATGAGCAATCTATAGCGTATTTCAATAAAGCGACTATACATTCACCGACCTGGGTTTTGCCATGGGCCAATTTGTGTGGTAGTTACAATGAAATCGGCCAGATAGAATCTGCGGAAAAATCAGGTTTGAAAGCTTTTGGTTTGGATAGCACGTCAGCGTTGACAAATTACAACCTCGGGTACGTATATTGGACAAAAGAAACGCCTGAAAAAGCAGCCTATTATTTTCAAAAAACGATAGAATACTCACCGGACTACTCCAATGCTTACTTTAATTTGGGTCTATATCACTATCGCAATGGAACCTATACTTCCGCTGAGCAAATGTTTGAAGAATATAAGAAGCGGGTTCCAACAGATCCTGATGTCTATGAGAATTTGGGAGAGGTTTCATTAAAACTTGGAAAACCCGAAATTGCCGAAACACATTTTTTAAAAGCAATAGAAATTGATCCTCAATATGTAGCGGCTCGTCTTGGTTTAAGTGAGCTTTATTTATCAAAAGGCGAGTTAAATAAATCAGACGAATGGTTCAAAGAGTATTCCAAAATGAGGCCGGACGATTCAAATGGTTTTTTCTATTTAGCACTTAGAAATAGCCAAAACGTTTCGTTAGCCCTAAAATATTTAGAAAGTGCTTTTCAAAAAGGGTTCAATGACCTCAATAGATTAAAAGCCGAATCTAGGCTAAATACCATTCGAAATAAGTCTGAATATGCTAAGTTAGTAAAAAAATATTTTCCAGATCGGACTTAACTTTATCCGTATTGCGGTTAAAGTGATAGAGTAGACTTAAAAATTGGCTACTCTATTCACCTTAAACAGACAAGGCACTTAAGATTATACAGTTAGAACTATATAATTTCAGGTTCCTTATTACCAATAGCCCTGGGCAGCTTTTACGGCCAAACGTCTAAAGCCATATCGCGCCCAGAATGCCGAATGCATCATTCGAAATAAATTATCCGGACTCTTTTGTGCCATCGAAGCATAGGTTTGCTCTGCTGCATAAAACCATTCTGCCTCTTCCAAAGCAACCGCTTCAATCAGGGCGCTAATTGAAGGGTTTAGGCTGGATTTTGAGAGGGCCGAACTTCTGGCTTGCTTTAGGGTGCTTTCCCAATCCTGATCAGATCCAACCCCAAATTCCAGCTCCTTGGAAACCATGGCTGTGCTTCCGGATACCGAAACCTTCCAGGAATAAACTTGCTCCTGGGTCAGGTTTAAGGTTTTTAGGTCAATTACAGCAAAAGTATCCTGAATGTTTACGCTATGGACGACTTTGCCTGCTTCATCCTTAATTTCCAGGTGGTAAGGTTCTTTGTTGGCTGGTCTGGACCAGTTAAAGGTAATTTTGGAAGCACTGACTTTGCCAAACGGCATGATGAGTTTTATAGCAGAGCCCTTGCCTCCCCAACCATCTCCACTTTTCTTAGGATCGGTAACTGCAGTACCCCAACCATCTCCACTTTTCTTAGGATCCGTAACTGCCGTGCCCCAACCATCTCCACTTTTCTTCGGATCGGTGACCGCAGTGCCCCAACCATCTCCACTTTTCTTAGGATCGGTGACTGCAGTACCCCAACCATCTCCGCTTTTCTTAGGATCTGTAACCGCATTACTCCATCCATCCCCCCGCTTTTTAGCCACCGCCACCATCTCCACCGCAGCCATCACTTTCTCAGCAAAATCATGGTCTGCGTCCAGAGTTACCGAGCTGGATTTATTCCCACAAATACTGGATAGCTCGAGGGTTTGTCCACCAGCCACTTCTTTGAACTGCCCAGCACATAAAATGGTAGCCTTGGCGCCTGCAGGAAGTTTGAGCTTACTGGTAGGCTGCGCTACTGCTCCGGCCTCCACTGGCCGGGCTTTGGATTTCCCTTGAGAAATCAGCCCGACTTTCCCTGTGGTGCGCACAATGACCACTGGTTCATTTTGAGCCTGAAGGGATAATGCCAGCATTACAGTGGCAATAAAAAGGAGTTGTTTTTTCATAATAGATTGATTTAATTTGCTTCAATTAAGAAATGTCACGAAGCGCTCTTCCGGAATACACCCCAGCTTTCCACTTTAGATTGCGGTGTAATACGGAAGAAGAGATTAAATTCCGGGTAAACCCAGACACTTCCGTTCGGAAGCGCAATGGAACGGGGTGGCTTCCCATACGCGGTAGAAACCTTTTCCTGGGCATCACCTAAACCAATGCCCCGGAGCGTACGGCCGGTGTAATTGGCTTGGGTTTCCTGCACCAGCGCATAGTTTTTGCCATTATTTGCGTAGTGGATGAACAACCTTGAATTTTTGAACTGGCGAATGCCACAAAGTATTTTTTTGTCCACCTTCACTTCGCGGTCGGTGGTAGGAGTCGCTAAAAAATCTGCCAAAGGGAATTGTTCGATCTCCTCCAGGCCCTTAGCCGAAATGGTGGCGCCTGAAGCGGGATATGGGGTCTTTTGCAGGGTTTCCAGATTCATCTTTGCCCAGGGATTGCCTTGTTTGCTGGCTTGTTCCCAAAGTTTCACTGCTGTTGTACTGTCCATTTGTTGTGCTGCAATGACGCCTTCGAGTACCACAAAATCAGATACGATCTGGGCATCTGCAGTCTTCTTTTTTCCTTTTTTGATCGTGTATACCGCATCATCCCATTCACGATTCAAGGTCAGCACACATGCTTTATTGACATAGGCTGAACCATAGTTTTCATCCAGAAGCAAAGCACGTTCAAAATGATCCAAAGCGGTTTTTAAAAGCGCATTTTTCCGGGCCTCCTTTTCCAGATCATTACTTTTCAAGGAAAAAAGACGCGATTTGGGATCTAACTCCAGCGGCAAGGCATAACGCATTTCCGACGGCTCCATCAACCCCAGGGCGGCCAGAGCAGCGTTCACACCTGCATTGTTGTAGATCTCGCGACTTTGATAGGTTTCCAGAATACGTTTGTGGTAGGCTGCAGCATCTGCATAGTTGCCCAGAATGGTGAGCAGGTTGGCCGTTTCAAACACGATCAGCAGGTCTTTTAGTTGACCCATAGCGGCATCCACCATTTTGAGTCGGTCGTTCAGACTGGGGTATCCTGGCAGATCATCCGGCAGGTCATACGCGCTGTAAAGCTTATTTAGCAGCTCAGGCATGATACCGTAGGTGTTATACCCCACGGAAAAGGCCATAAAACCGCCCAGGTAATCACATTGTGTTTCCTGTTTCAAACCTTCTTCCAGGTTTTCCAAACGTCTCGCCGTCTCTAGGTCACCATTTTCTTTGGCAAAGTGCCTTTTCCAATCATGTTTTTCATAATAATGAATGAGCTCATGGGAGAGCAATGCGGCCAATGCATTGAGGGAATCCTTTCCAAAACCCATACATATATCAAACATTTTTTCATCCAGGATGATCTGAATCTTGTCTGGATTGAAGGAAGCGCCATCTCCGGGTTTCCGATTCATGACCAGGGTGGGCCTTTGCATGCGGTAATCACCACGCGCACTGAGTAGTGCATCGAATACTTTTTGGGCGGTTGCTATTTTGTACCCGCTCACCTTTTCAGACAACTCATTGCCATGAGGGCCCGGGACAAACCCAAACTCTTGTCCCTGTGCCATTTGGGTGGCAAATACAATCAGTATCAGTATTCTAAACGACTTCATCATTTACTTTGGGGTATTCATGAGTACTAAATTAGCCTCCGGCAACATATCCATTCGGGCAAGAAAGGTGGCATACATTTTTCGATACAAAGCATTGTCCGGCTCTGTGGCCAATAAATGCGCATAAGTGCTATTCGCAGCATAAAAGCAGTGCTCTTCCTCTAATTTATAGGCCATCATCAATTGTTGTTCAAAGGGGCTTGCCTCCTGATAGACCGGGTCGCTGGTAAGATCTGTTTGTTTTTCTGCCAGGCAAGCATGACAAATTTCAAATGCCAAGGGGACTGATTTTGCACTTTGGCCTCTGGTAACCGACCAGGTATATACTGAATCCAGGTTTAGGGCGAGCTGATCCAGATCAAGGGTGATGGCTGTGTCGCGAACCTGCAATTGAGCAACCGGAACATTCTGCCCGGTATAGAGGGTAAACGTATATGGGCCTACTACACCGGTGGTGTCGCGCCATTTAAATATGACGTTGGCGGAGGGCAGTTTGCCGGAGCTCAAAAGCGCCGGAAAGAACGAATAGTCAGGTTTAATCACGCCTTTTATCCCTCCGCTTGATTTATCCATGTATTTACGATGGTATTTTTTGACGTTCTCTGTACTCTCTCCTTCCTTCACACTTTCGGTCAAAAAATTAAAAAAGCGGCCTGTAAAGCTCATTTCACTGGCCCGGGTTGCTACACTGACCACATCCTGAACGTTTCTAAATTTACTACCCTTTACCCAAAAGCGATAGCCATTGTAGACCAGTTTGGCTGATTCATTGCCTTTGCAACGAATCTTTCCTTTCATTTCAAATTGGGTTCCAGGCCCTTTGAGCAACGGAGCTGAGCTCGCCTGCGGATAATAATAGACCTGACCACTCAATACCGTAATGGCTGATTGTGCAGACACGTCAAATTGTAGAAAAAGGCAGCAGATTGCGAGGGTAATTGTTCTCATGATTTTACTTGTTTCGATTTTGCAATGTACTATGCTTTGGGGCCGGAATGTTTGTCATGTGTTTTCTCCTCCGTTGATTTCGGTTCCTGAGCGGCCTCACTTGGTTTTTCTATACGCTTGAGATGTTTGGACGGCCCTGGAAGCACGTAAGGTATTCGTTCCAAAAGCTTAACCCGCTTACGAATGCCGTTATCATAAAACTTTACAGCATCGAAAGTTAAAAGCAAAGCAGTGATCCAATAGGCCACATCCATTTTTATTCGATAAAAATGAAAAAGCAGTGCAACGATAAAAAACAAAAGGATTATTTCGCCTAGTTGAAGAAAGCGTGTGACGAATTGAAAAGGAAGGCTCACGCGGCGATATATTTGATAGAACAAATGTATGTTAAAATAGCAGAAAATAAATGTCAACAGCAGGTTAACCCAAAAAGAAAGTTCTCGAATGTAGGTATTGTCGAGCATCATCCGGATGATGTTAGCGTGGATGACCACACCGTACATATCCGGGGTATTATGTCCGGTATACCTGATGTTTAAGGGCGTGTAGTGCATGTCCACAATGGGTCTGTTCTTTTCATCCATTGGAACAAAACCGATCAGCACGATCTTATCCCGAAGATCTGGTTTTGTGTAAAGGATATCGTGTACGCCCAACTGAATAAACAGGTCCTGATCACCGGAATAATAGATCTCTTCTACCTCGTTATTCCTTTTAAAGAGTCGTTCTACAGCTGCCGGATCATACATGGATACCACCCGGGTGGCAAATGAAAGACATTCCTCCTCCTCCGTCATTTCGCGGGGACTGATATACCGTATGGTACTTGAATCATTGTCTACAAAATTGACAAACCCTGTATTGATATAGTTCGAGAAAAAAGTATCGCATCCTTCTTGTCGCCTGAAAGTTTTTTCATCCTTTTCGAGATCTGCTACCTTATTTGCCAACACAATATTTTCCATGCGCAGCAAGCTTTTCCGGAACATAGAATCAATTCGCGGATCCTTCTGTTCTTCAAACCGAATATCCAGTCCAATTACTTTAGCCCCTGACTCTACAATTCGATCCACCATCATTCGCAGGGTATCTCTATCGGTTGGATAGCCCGAGTTTACCAGTACGATCCGATGATCAATTTCAATATTCCTTTTACTCCGCAACCTGGAGTATACAATGTCTGTGATCTCATAATCCCGGATGGTTTCATTAAAAGGGTTTAAAAAATGGAAATTGATCCGAATGACGTCCAGAAACCAGATCAGGACAAACATCAGGCAGGTCACAATCAGACTATGTGGATAAATGAGTTTTCTCAACATGATAAAGCTCCAAAACAGGTTGCCCGACAAGGTATAAAAACTACCAGAATTAGCATCTTTTTCAAAATTAAGACTGTATTTTCACCGCAAAAAAAATCTTATGTTGCGCAAAACCCTTTGTCTGCTTTCTTTCCTCCACTTTTTCGGAGCGCTTCCGGCGCAGGATCTGCATGTTTATTACAACGTATTCAGGGATTCGGTTTACTATGTTCAAAACGGCAAAACCACGGATAAACCTACTATCAGAAAAGGAAATACGGTACAGCTCCACGTCGAGAACTACAACAACTACCTTTATGAGGTCTCCGTTGCCATTGAAAAAGAGGAGATCCCGGTAGCAAGTACCCAAACCGCTGGATTGCTTGGTCAAATCGGTGGCGGCGGTGCCATGCCCTTCAGTTTTCTTTTCAAAGGAGGTGATCAGATGCTGGGTAAATTCTTCTCTCCGCTTTCTGGCGATGATTTGGAAGAGGGAAGTGGGTTTACAAAAACAGCGGCTGAAAAAGAACGTCTGGAAAAAGTGGCCCAGCTTAAAAAAATGGAAGCTGATTTTAGTACTGCAAAAGAAAAATTGTTTGCCCTTGAAAGCGCTCTGAAAACCATGCAGGAGCAAGTTCAACAAAAATTAGCCGCACAGCGCATTCAGGCTTTTGCTGTAGAGGAGATCGACCACATCCGCTACAACGCACACCTTGAACCCAGCCAAATCAAACGTATGTCCGGCGAATATATGGAGCGGATTTTTGCCGAAAAAGATCCCAACAAAATTGACCTCAACCAGGTGCTCAAGATCGCAGACGCACAAACTGAACTGCCCAAATCCATCCTGGAGTATCGAAAAAAAGCGGATCAATATGCCACCAGTGCCGGCATGTAGCGACCAGTGAAAAACTGAGTATGCAGTTGAAGCTTTCACCGATCGATTCTTTGGAACGGAAAGGCATAAAAACGATTGAATTAACTCCCGTAGTTGTGAATGTTTTTGGCGGAATGCGTGTCCGGGCCAGCGTTGGACTCAATTTCGGGCAGTTTTTTAGCCGTCCACAAACCTTTTTTATCCGGGACTCCGTGCTGCAATCCAGCAATAAGGATGCCTTTGTTCCCGTCATGACCTCATTCGTACATTTTTACGCGCCTAGTCCACGCGCCGTATCCATTGCAGGAACCTTTGGTGTGGGCTTTCCGCTCGGTGGTGGTGAAAACCTGCAAGCCATCTCTTTCTTCCTGGGGTCGAGCCTGCTTTTTGGAAAAGGAGAACGCATCGTACTAAATGCCGGGATCATGGGAGGTAAAAAGGAGCAACTTTCTCAAGGGTATAAAATCGGTGATGCCTACGGTTTGGAGTCCATCGAGGCACCCACGACCTCGGTTTATGCATTGGGCTATTATCTTGGCGTTTCCTTCAATCTGGCAGGTGGTGGATCGAACTAAGAGCTTGTTCGGGATTTAAGAATCAGGACTTAAACAAAACCCAGCGTTCTAATTTCTGCTCTTTAGGAGTACTCCCTTTCAGCATAAACAGAATAGCCCGGGCATCATCATAGGCTAAGATCTCTCCATCAGGGGTGCGAATGCTTCGCATTGCGGTGCCGTAAGCTTTTTCAATATCGGCCCGCGTTGCTCCAATTCCGATGCCTCTGGCTGTTTTTTGCGGATATTTGGAATGGGTGATCAGCATTTTAATCCCCCCTGCACCAAAAAGTTGTGAATTAGGGCCTTTTCGGGAGTCGCGGATAAATTCAATGTCTGCACCCACCGGGAGTATTTTTTTATCTGCTGTGGGTGTTTCCAACAAAAAGATATCCATTCCATCGATCAGCTCCTCCTCCAAAGGTGCTTCAGGTGGCTGCGGTGGAGCAGGAAGCGATTGATGGTCCAACTTAGCCAGGTTGTACGCCGCCAGGCCTCCGCCTTCCAACTTTGCTATAGCAGAAAAGCGCTCCCTGGCCTTATTTTCTCCGGCACTTGTTCCAGACAATGCATCCAATATACCTAGGAGAATCTCCATATCATGGGCTGATTTTGCATATTTACCAATTGCAACGCCTTTGGCCTCTACCTCTGCATAAAAACGGGCCCTTAATGTATCCCCCATTAAGGCCAGCGCGCAGGCCTTGTTTACATAAGCAGGTGCATAATTATGGTCCAGGCTGATGGCTGCTTCAAAGTGCTGGATGGCTTGCAGGAGTAGTTTGTTGCGTTTGGCCACCTCATCCTCACCCCTGCTGTTGGCCATGTCCAGATCCAGTTGAATGGGATATCTATATATCTGTTCATTGGCAGTAAAGAATTTCAAAGCCTGGAGCATAGCAGTCACCCCAACATTGTTGTACACTTCTCGACTCTGGTATTCAAATAAGAGCGTTCTGTAAAATTGATACGCTTCATCATATTTACCAATGGAAACCAGAAGGTTCGCCATATCAAATACATCCACCAGATCATTCATTCTGTCAGCCGAGCGCTCGCTCATATCTTCACGTTCTGTACGGCTTACATAACCCTCCATATGATCGCTAAGATCAAAAGCCTTGTACAATTTACCAATCAACTTAGGGCCAATGTGAAGGCTTCCAAAACCTGCAGAATACGCCAGGAAACCGCCCAGATAATCGCATTGGGCTTCCCGTTCTACATTTTTGAATTCAAGTAAAAGGTCGTCAAAACGCCGGACCCTTTTTTGGAAATTAGTGTCCTTTTTAGTTTTTTCGATCTCTATAAATAAAGAGTCCATCTCTTTAGCGATCCCCAGGTTAGCATTGTCCAGTTCAAAATCACTTCTCCAGGCATGTTTTTCGTAATAATGGGTCAGTTCGTGTCCAAGCAAAAAAGCGATCGCAGCCTCCGACTGGTTTCCAAACCCTTCACAAACCCTGAAGGCTTTTTCACTTAAAAATATTCTGACAGGATCCCCGTATTGGATGGACGCTACACCGGAGGTATCCCCGGTGATTGCAAATTCAGGCACCGGGTAGCGAAAGTCGCCTCTGGCCTCTACCAGCCTGCTATACACTTTTACAGATTTTTCAAAGGCCGGTCCGGTTTTGATTGCTTTTTTCATGGCTCCTTTGGTGGCAAATTTTTTAGGAATCATGTTGAATTCGCCAAAGCTGCGGGTTTGAGCGAAGGTTCCAGTCCAGGAAATGATTATTGTCAGCAAACACAAAACGGACTTTTTCATCGTTCACAAATTTTATAAAGTGAGGCTTTCTCAAGCAATAAACACCCCGATCATGAAGTGCATCTTCATGAAAGCAAAAAATATGAGCGTGAAATAGGCGAGGATTATCTCGGGAGCACCCTGAACTCTGTGCGTCTGTTTTTTGCGTGCAGTTCTTCCGGACATTCGATTCCGTTGCCACAATGGTTGACGAGCTGTGTCTCACCGTAGCCATGGTATTCCATTCTCGAGCGTTTGATTCCTTTTGACACCAGGTAATCAACCACCGCTTTAGCCCGACGTTCTGACAGATCCAGGTTAAAATCGTCAGAAGCCCGTGAATCCGTATGAGAATTGATCTCTACCCGGATCTCTGGTTTTTTAACCATCAGGGCAAACAACTTCTCATCAACCACGGCCCTTGATTTTGAGTCCAGAACATCACTGTTCAGTCCGTAATATACTGGCAAAATATTGAACTCCAACAGCGTACATTCGATCTTTCTCCATTCATATCCATCTCCGGACCCGGTGCTTCTTCTGTCGCGCACCTGAAATATTTCTTCGCGGACTTCGGGTGCAACATCTGTAGAATCTGTGGTTTCATCCTTCACCAACACCTTTTTCTGAAGGATAACATATTCTGCCGGGATCTCAATTTCACGGACCGTTGCCGCTGTTTCGATCACCCGTCTTTTGACCGTTTTATAACGTCCCTTTTGTTTTTCGCTAAAATAGGTAGGTTTAGAAACGATCTTTTTGACCGGGATCGACTTGTTGATGGCCTCATATACTACGTAACAGACCACATCGCAATCGCCGGGAATCAGTGACTTGCAGCCAGCCAGAGGTGGACGAGACTCGAAACGAGAGTAGGCCGGCTGTATCTCTATGACCTCAAAAGTATCCAGTGTCTTGACTGGCACCAGGGTGATTTTGCTGATCGGCTCTTCTACTAAAAACGTGTCTGTTACCTCCCGATACACTGCGGGAACATATTCAAACCTTTTGGACGCTTCACGAACCATCACCTGCTCCTCCACGGTTTTATAGACTGCCGGCACGATCTTGTACTGTTTGTAGGAGGGCGTGACCACCACTTTTTCAATTTCAGAGATCTCTTCGATCGGGCAACGGATATAACAGGCTCCTGGCTCGGGATTTGAAGGGTAATTTTGTGCTTGAACGGCCGTAATGGCAAGTGTTACAAAAAGAAGTAGTGTTGTGAAAATCCGCATTGTTACAATGGTGTTTTAATAAAACTGCTACATTTGACGATGTTAATGCTTTTTTGAACCCGTGTGAACTTTCTTCCGAAGGCAACCGATTAAAACTAGCGCGTAAAACTACATACATTGTCAAATTAGAGTATTATGTTCTTTGGAAAATCACTTCAATTTGTTTTGCTGCTGAGCATCTTCGCCGTTCAGTGCAGCGCACCCAGGCAGACCCAAGCCCCTGCTTCCGAGCCGGAAAGCTCCAGTAACCGCATGTCAAAGATCAAAATCACAGATCTGGACGGAAAGCCCGTTGCGCTTTCTGACTTCAAAGGCAAGCCCGTATTTTTAAATTTTTGGGCCACCTGGTGCGGCCCCTGTGTCAGTGAAATGGCCTCTATTGAAAAGGCCTCCCAGCAATTCAAGGAGGATATTGTGTTTCTTGCGGTCAGCAATGAATCTCCTGCACTCATCAAATCTTACCTCAAAAAAAACAAGTTCAGTTTCAACTTTGCACATTTGGATGTCAGTTATCTGGACGTTTATGTGGTTGCATTGCCCACCACCCTCCTGATTGACGCAACTGGCGAAGTGGTGGAGGAGGAAGAAGGTTTTCGAAACTGGGCAAGTCCGAGCAGCCTGGCCAAGTTGAGTGCGCTGGTGAAAAAGTAAGGGTTGAGCAATCTTTTTGAGCTTCGGGGTTCTTTCGGATCCGGTAACAAAGGTGGCCGATTCAGCACTTGTGCTAAAATGAGTTTCACCCTTGCTGCAGGGTCTTTACCTCCCTTGAGTTGAAAGGTATTTCCCACGGCCGTATTTCCTTTGAACAGTTTTCCGGCGAGAGAGACTTTTTCTCCCTCGATGGTGTAATTGCCATGTATGGAATATCCGTCCAGGTATTTAGGAATATCGTAATAAACGTATTTCGCTTGAGCTCCTTTCACTGCTTGCCCATGAAAAAAATTATTGATTGACTCTGAAAGTCCTATTGGATCGTTAAATTACTCACGATCCTGGAAATAACTCCAAATCACCACAGGTTTTAGTTGAGCTACTTCAATTTTAACACTTTCATCCTTGACTCCAATGGGAAAGCTGGAAGTGCCCTTTGGCGCTGCGATCACAGGAGTCAGTACCTTTTTGATGGATTGGGCAAGTTTAGGCACTAAAGTTCGTAAACTTTGAAAAAGCGTCATAATGTCTACATATTTTCCTTCCTTTAAAGCAGTGCCGCTCATCCCTTGAAGGTACACCTGATCTCCAAACAATCGCTCACCGGTATTACGAAGTGCTTTAGCCATTTCGGAGGCATCCACATCAGGAAAGCTTAGGCTTTTACTGGCATCTGTATACATCACCCGTCTTTCTTTAGAAGATCCGGCCAACACCTTTTTCCCATCCGGTGAAAAGGTCAGTGCGGTAGCAACTTCGAGGCAAAATGTCGGTCCTCGAAGCTCGTATCTGTGGGGCTTCCAAAAGGAAAGGTACAGACTACTGGACATTTTGACGTTGGACACTAGACACGATTCTGTAAGTGCATGATTTTCAATTTTTTAGAGTGCAAGTCCAACGTCTATTGTCAAAATGTCCAGTAGTCTGGGAAAGGTATCTCTGAAAAGCTCACCTCGGCGATCCGACCGAAGCAGTTGACGCCCGTCCGGGCTAAGGGCAAAATTATCGACAGGTAGCTTCTGTACCACCAACTCATCCCGTTGATTCAGTTCCCAACGGCTAAACATGCCATCGGCTCTGCTCATGACCATTTGTTTACAATCGGCGCTGAACTGAATATTCGTTTCCATGGCCCCGCCCCACTGCATCCTGAATTTTTCTTTACCCGTGGACACCTCCCAGAGCCGCACGGTCCGATCGGAGCTGGCTGTAAGCAGCAGATTTCCATCGTTACTGAGGTCAACCTGATTGATAATCTCAGACAAAGAATCATGGAACATCATTAACTGATCTTTTTCCACATTCCACAAGATTAAACCGCCATGGCCTATCCGCTTAAAAGGAATGCCAGGTGTGACACCCGTGAAAAAGGTGGGGCTTCCCAAGCCTACAGCCAATATTTTGCCATTTGCAGAAAAAGCAAAATCTACAATAGGTAGGTTTAGCGCCTTCGCGTCTTGCTCCAGGGCGAGCAAGCATTTTTGGATATTTTGTTGGAAATCATTGAACTCCGTCAGCGTATGCCTATGTAGTAAAGCGGGGTTGAAGGCACCAGACCATCGGTTGATATCTGGTGCAGCCTTTTTTTTGCCACTTTCGGTATCCCATCCCTGCAGGAATGATCCATCGTTTTTGCAGACACTTACCGTATGGTCCTCCGGCCCAAAAACCAGGATACCAGTTGCTGCTTTCTTTACCCTTTGGCTCCACCGCAGGCGGCCATCCTATAGGTCACAGCAAGCAAGTTTATCTTTGTTATAGGCAGCCACCATGCACCTGCGATCGGGAGATATCATTACAGAATAAACCTCCATACTTTCGATATCTGACACCCGGGTGCTCCCATCAGCATTAGTCTCAGTCTTAAAATATTTGTTTACAGGAAGTATCACCTTCCAGAGAAGCCTACCCGTATTTAAATCCCAGGAGTTCAGGCTTGCATCTTCCAACAGCGCTAATACCTCCTGACCAGAAGCGGAAAAGCTGATCAAGCGCGGACTGGCTACGATTGGAATGCCACGGACAAATTTTCCGCTGTTCAAATCCCAGAGGATCAGTCGTTCTGCATCTGCGCTCAGCGCCTGACGGTCATCCGGCGAGAAACATACCAGCTTAACCTCAGAAGAATGGCCTTCCTGCTGAGCAATCAGTTCCAGAATTTGGGCAGACAGAAAAGCTGGCAAAAAGCATGACAAAAGGAGGTGGAAGAAATGTTTTATCATACGTATGGAATTTTTAGGTTCAAAATCAATTTAACTTTATCCCCACCCTCACTGCCTTGAAAATCAGATCGGCCAAAACTTTGGCGTTCGGCTCACCGCTCACCGTAAACGGCGCTCCTATCGGCATTTCCCCTCTGGTTAAACTGCCGCGAACAATTACGCTTTTATCTGGCTGAACGGTGTAGGTTCCGCGGACCGAAAAGCCCTGCGGGTGCTCTGGAATATCCGAATAAAACCAGGGTGCTTGTTTGCCCTTAATTATCTTACTACGGTAAAGGCGGTTCAATTCATTCGTTACCTCGAGGTGATCTACAAAAGCATCCTGATCAAACAAAAAACTCCGGATCACCATGGGCTTCATCTCCGGCAATTCAACTTTCACTTTTTTTCCCACAAAAAAACTCGCATTCCCTCTGGGTTTGGCAATGATCGGCGTTTGTTCCTTACCAAGGCTTTGGGCCAGCTCCCCTACCCGCTTGTAGGATTTTAAGAGCAGCGGCAAAACATCCACCAGAGTAGATCCATTGATCCCTTCCAACAAACTGTAGGTGAGCAAACCATGCCCGAACACCTCCGACTCAAAACTCGCCCCACTGGCTGAACTGCCTGAGATGACATAGCTGCCTGTGTTTCCACTCATCTGGTTAAACGCAATGATCTTGTCGGGATCCAGGTCCCGCGCTACGATACCACCCATATTGATGGCTGCCTGGCCGGAATTGCAGGCATCCAGGATCAGCAATTGATTAAGGGCAGGAATTTTTGTCATCCATTCCGTCAGCTCCTGATCTGAAATGGCAAAGGCTTTGCGAATTCCCTCATCATTTAGTTTTCCATAGGTGATGTCTTGGGTCAGGTAGTAAAAATTGGATTTGTCCCCGTCTTTGCCCCAATTGGATCCGTGACCGGCAAAAAAAACCACCAACACATCGCATACGTTTGCGGTCTTAAAGGCTTCGAATGCTGCGGCAATATTGGCCTTACTGGGCGATTCTCCAGCTTTGGTGGACAATAACTTTAAATGTACCCGATCGCCGTACAAAAGTTTCCCGGACTCGCTCAAAACCCTGGCTATTTCTACGGCGTCTTCATTGGCCGAAGGGAGGGAATCAACCCCTTGAGGATACAGGGAGGTGCCTACTACGATAAGATACAAATTTCGGGGGGCGTCACAAGTGTTGGCTGTGGATTCTTCCTCATCGCTGCCTTCGCCGCGCTTTTTCACAGAAGCCTGGTAATAAAGTTTGTAGGGTTCGCTTTTGAGCTCGTCGTTGGATTCGTAAACCTCCAGCTCGATGGTATTGAGGGTATCTGTACGTAAATGCCTCGTTTTGATATAAGGCTTCAGGTCAATGACCAGGTCTTTTTTTCGGTTGGGCAGCGGGTTGATGTCATTCTCCAGCCTTCTCCCATTGATGATCAGACTTAGTTTTCCCAGGCCGCCATTGCGTTCGCGGAGTTTAATGTATAATTGATTGGATTCGATGCGGGTACTGTCTTCAATGGATGGAAACAACTTGAGATGGTCGAAAACGCCTACGTTTTTGACGGGGTATGGAGATAGCCCTAGAATGGAGCCTAAAAGTCCGGGCTGCCAATAGCGAATCTGGAGTTGTTCTAAGCTTAAAACGATCATTTCCGCTTCATAATCCACCACATAATACAAGCTCTTTTTGGCACCATCGGATGCGTCAAAAAGGCCGGAGGGGGTAGTAACAACCCAATCTTTGGAGTCAATCGCGATAAGTGTAGCGAGTAGTTTGCCTGTATGCGTATCCCAGACTTTGGCCGTTAAATCGTCACTGGACGTCAAGACGTGTTTCCCCCCGCCTGGATCAGCAGGGCAAACCGGGGAAAACGCTACAGAACGGACTGCGGCAGCATGCCCTGTAAAAGTCTGCAACTCCTGGCCCGACAAATCCCACAATTTAGAAGTTCCATCCGCGCTGCCGGTCAACACCGTTTTGCCATCGGGAGAAAATGCTACTGAAAGAATGTCTTCCATATGGCCTATAAAATCCTGCAACTCCTGACCCGACAAGTCCCACAGCTCAGCCCTGGCAGCCCCCCAATTTGTCAGGACCTGTTTTCCATCCGGAGAAAATGCCACAGATTGAACCCCTTCTTCAGGTCCTATAAAAGTATGTAGCTCCTTGCCCGACAAGTCCCACAATTTCGATGTTCTATACACACTGTTTGTCAGCACGGTTTTGCCATCCGGAGAAAACGCCATCGAATAGATGTCTTCCGCTGAAAATGTCTGCAACTCCCGGCCCGACAAGTCACACAACTTCGCCGTGCCATCTTCACTGGTTGTCAAGACCTGTTTTCCGTCCGGGGAAAATACCACAGGGCCCTCCGTGGCAGGGGCTGAAATAGTCTGCAACTCCCGGCCCAACAAGTCCCACAACTTCGCCGTATGATCGCCACTACCTGTCAGGATCTGTTTTCCGTCCGGGGAAAACGCCACGGAAAGCATCCCAGTAGCATGGCCTGTAAAAGTCTGTACGTCCCGACCCGACAAATTACACAACTTAACCGTATAATCATCAACGCCTGAGGACCCTGTCAAGACCTGTTTCCCATTCGGGGAAAACACCACATTGCCCCCATTGGCGGGGCATGTAAAAGTCTGCAACTCTTGGCCCAACAAGTCCCACAGCTTCCCCGTGTTATCGCTACTGACCGTCAGGATCCGTTTCCCGTCCGGGGTAAACGCCACGGAAAGAACCCCTGTGGCATGGCCTGTAAAAGTATGCAGCTCCCGACCCGACAAGTCCCACAACTTCGCCGTGTTATCGTCACTACCCGTCAAGACCTGTTTTCCATTTGGGGAAAATGCTGCCGAATTGACGCCGTCACCATGACCTGAGAAAGTCTGCAACTCCCGGCCCGACAAGTCCCACAACTTCGCCGTGCCATCCAAACTTCCGGTCAGGATCAGTTTCCCGTCCGGGGAAAACGCTACTATCACGACGGGTCCAGCATGACCTGAGAAAGCCAATATTTCCTTGCCTGATAAGTCCCACAACTTCGCTGTTTTATCAGTACTGCCCGTCAAGACCTGTTTGCCATCCGGGGAAAAAGCTTCCGACATAACAAGGCCAGCATGGCCTGTAAAAGTCTGCAACTCCCTGCCCGACAAGTCCCACTGTTTCACTGAGCTATCTCCACCTCCTGTCAAGACCTGTTTCCCGTCCGGGGAAAAAGCCACCGAATTGATGCCCGGAAAATGACGTGAGAAAGTCTGCAACTCCCGGCCCGACAGGTCCCACAACTTCGCTGTGTGATCCATACTGCCGGTTAGCACATAATTCCCGTCTGGTGAAAAGTCAAGGGATAGAACAGGCAATGTATGCCCAATCGGCACCACCAGGCGAGGAGTCTGTGCCTGCACCAAGACCGGCAGCATTCCAATGCATACCAGTAGAAATCTTAGATTTTTCATCGCCTCAGTTTTATTTTATTGAAATTCTCGGCCCTACTTCCTTCAAAATCAACTTCACTAAAGTGGCAGGGTCTTTGGTACCGGTCAGTTGAAAAGGCTTGCCAACGGGTTTATCCCCTTTGAACAAACGCCCTCCAACAATGACCTGGTTCCCCTGAATGGTGTAATTTCCCCAGATTGAAAAGCCTTCAGCGTACTCCGAGATATTGTAAAAAACATACTTTGCTTGTACGCCCTTCGCGCTTTGATCCTGAAAATAGCCATTGAGTGCCTGGCTCAGACCCAACCCGTCTTTATAATCGACCTTGTCCTGAAAATTACATTGTATCACCACAGGCTTGCGTTGTGGCAATACAATTTGTACGGTGCTGTCTTTGATTCCGATCGGAAAACTCGCCGCCTCAAAGGGGGCTGAAATGACAGGGATCTGTACGCGTTTGATGCCTTGGGCCAATTTTGGAACTACGTCACGGGAGTTTTGGAACAAGACCATGATGTCCACCTGGTTGCCCTTCAAGGCGGTGCCACTGATTCCTTCCAATAAACTGTAAGTCAACAATCCCTGACCATACTCAGCGGCCTCATAACTCAGCATATCCGACGCGCTGCCACTGAGGATGAACGTGCCCGTACGATCTTTTAAAATATCAAAAGCAATTACCTGTGAGGCATTCAGATCGCGCTGTCCAATACCACTCAAATTTTCTACTGCTTGGCCGGAGTTGCATGCATCGAGGATAAGTACTTGTTTTCTGGCTTTGATGGCAACGAGCCACTTTTTCAGGTCTTCGTCCGAAACGGCGTATGCATTTCTTACCTGATCATCGGCAAGTTGCGTACTGGTGATGTCTTTGGTGAGGTAGAAAAAATTTGGTTTGTCGCCTTCCTTGCCCCAGGTAGTTCCGTGACCAGAAAAAAACACCACCAGGACATCGCAGGGGGTAGCTTTTTGAGCAAAGTCACTAAATGCCTTTTCAATGTTGATCCTGTTGGATTCCTCCACCTCACCACCGGCTGTGGAAAGCAGTTTGAGCTGAACATTATCTTTAAAAAGTGCTTTTCCTGCACTTCCCAGGGCTTTTGCCATTTCAGCAGCATCGAGGTCCGGATAGGTCAGGCTTTTGCTGGCATCGCTGTATTTAGACGTGCCGACCATCAATAGAAACAATTTCGGATTTTGGGCGCCACAATCGAAGCGCTCTGATTCCCCGGAAATTTCCCCCTTCGCCCCGACCGGTTTGTACGGCAGTTCATAAGTCTGGCTTTTGAGCCAATTGTTCGCATCGTACACCACGAGTCCGATGGTTTCCGTTTCCTCAGCATTGTAATAATCATCCAGATTTATCGTTAAGGTTTTCAGCCGCTTTGGGTTGATATCAGCAGCGATCTCTTTATATTTGTTGATGTAGAGGCTGAGTTTACCTATGCCGCCGCTGCGTTCAGTGAGTTTGATCCGCAATATGTTTTTCTCCAGGGTCGCCTGGATCAGGGGTTGCAAGGCTATGCTGTCAAACGCGGACACATTTCGGAGTTTTTCATTCTTCTGGCTCAAGATCATTTGAAGTAAGCCGGGTTGCCAGTATCGCGCTTTCAGTTGGTCCAATTCGATGACTTCCATGCCCACCACATAGTGCAATGATTTCATCATTTCGGGTGAAGCATCAAAAATACCAGACGGCGTGGTGACGGCCCAGATATTGCTGCGGCTAACGGTCTGTTTTTCGTCCAAATAATCAGGCGCCTTCTCCGCGAGGAGTAAGTTCGCGACGACCTGGCCACTCCGGGTATCCGTCAATTGATAAGACAAGCGATCCTTGCATGTTATGCTCCAGCGACTGTCTTCTTGTAAGGTTTTGCCGGCAACATAATTTTTTGGAGATCCAGGTTCTATCCCGGTAAAGATGTTTCCGGTTCCCGGCAAAAAAGCGGTGTTAACTTCCATACCTGGCGCTTCACTCCGATCAATGAACAACAATTCGCCTTCATTATAGACTTGATACTTATAGGGAGAAAATTGGTTAAGATGGGTGGTTTCTTCTAAAGAAATCATTCCAAAGCAATGCGAAAACCTGCCGCTTTTTGTGGAATAAGCCCGCATTCCTGATCTTACATCAGCCACGTCTACCTGTGGTTTTGTGATTAAATTTCTTAGATCGGGAGATAGCCAGAAAAAGTCGCCTGTCAAATCCTTCCATTTTGAGTCCTGTAGTATGGCTCCTGATTGCGTATCCATGACTTTAAAATCACAGCTTACTTCATCGTCATCCAATGTTGTTTTATGAAATATTCCCAACAAACTTCCATCTGTTGAAAAGCTAAGGGATTGACCAGGAAATTGATTAAATTCTCGACCCCGGTCTAAGTTAAAGTCAGTTTCCAGATCCTTGATGATCGTTTTACCTGAAATATCCCATCTTTTAACGTGTCCGGAATCCGTAATGACTACCACCATCTTGGGCGTGCATTGCGCAAAAGCACAAGATTCCGAAAGGATCATATCGGTCGTTCTATTGCCCCAATGGTACCATTTCAAACTGTTGCGCTGGTTTAAAAGCAGATGTTTCCCATCATACGAAAAAGAAACCAGGCCATCTTCCTGAATGACTGCCTTTTCGGCCCCACTGCTGGTTTCCCAGACCGTGATATTGCCCTCATGCCCTGCCAAAGCGTATTGGCCGTCTAAAGAAATGTCTACCTGACTTATGCGCAATGGTTTGCCAAAAGCCTTCAAAATGCGCAACTGCTTGCCCGAAACCATATCCCAAACCCGAACATCCGTAGGGAGATCAGGCTTTAAACCTTGGGATTCATCATATTCCGATGCTCCACAAAAACTACCGCTAACCAGGCGGGTACCATCGCTGGAAAGCGCAATGGCGTCTATTGGGACCGGGGAAATAATGGTGCGAATGAGTCGACCACTGGCAGTTTCCCAAAGTTTAATCTCATTCGCGGCACTAGTGACCAGGTATTTCCCATCCGCTGAAAAGGATTTGCCCCGGATATAATCGGAGTGAATGGTTGGGAGTACAAGTTCGGGCTTTTGGGCCGAGGTCGTATAAGCGATAAGGCATAGAACAAAGAAGATTGTTTTTCTCATACATTGAATTTCAAATCGTTAGATATCAGATTGGAGCATTGTAAAAGGTAACCCTACTTCGCCCTTGGCATTACTACCTTTAATATCTCCTTCACCAAACCAGGCACATCGTCTTTCTTGCCATTGATCCTGATTTCCTCACCGACCAGGGTTTTCCCTTTGAACAAGCGAACCCTCAAATCTACTTCATTGCCTTTGATCTGGTAACGACGGGACTACCAGAACAGGTTTCCGGGCATTCAGTAGGGATGCAAAAAAAGGGAGGGAACTAATTTAAGGATTGCTTTCCACATACGCGACAAAGATATTATAATTAGATCCGAGGTGAAATCACTCCAGATATGTGGGTGATCCTAGATTTGTTCGCTGAAGTATCAGGCTCAAAGGTGCTTTGTTTCAGCCTAAAAAAACAAGCGCGGAAATACGGGTATGGATGCCCCGTATTTCCGCGTGCTATTTACGTAAAAATACCTGATTAGCAGAGGTGTCTCAATCCTTCGCCTCACGTCGCTTCATCTCATCCCGGATCTTTGCTGCCATTTCATACTCCTCACTATCTAATGCCTCCTGCAAACGACCCCGTAAAGCGTCCATTGGCCAGATTTCGATGGAATTATCATCGAGATTAGAAGATGCGGGAACGGCAGAAAATCCGCCACCCTCCTGTTCCTCCAGTACAACACCCGCCGCTTCCAGGATAAAATCATAAGTAAAAATCGGGCACTCAAAACGTACCGCCATGGCGATGGCATCCGAAGTGCGGGAGTCTATTTCGAAGAGTTCACCGTTCTTCATGCACACCAGCCGTGCATAGAAGATCCCGTCAAGCAAATTGCTGATGATCACTTCTTTCAACTGAATTTCGAAAGTGTCAAAAGCATTTTTGAACAGATCGTGTGTGAGTGGGCGGTTGGGCACCATCCGCTCCAAAGCTACGGCAATTGCCTGCGCCTCAAAACTTCCGATCACGATCGGGAGGCGTCTTTTGCCACGACGTTCACCCAGCACGACCGCATAATTATGCGATTGGGTCATGCTGTGGGAGAGGGCTACTATTTCGAGTTCGATGCGTCTCATGCGTAGGTAATTTGATTATTTTGGGAATGGGTGATGGGTGTACTGAGCGCTTAACTTTAATGTCCTGCCTTAAATTTATTGATTGCTGCATTCAACTGAGGCACAACCTCAAACAAATCACCCACCACCCCATAATCCGCCGCCTTGAAGAAGGGTGCTTCGGGATCTTTATTGATCACAACGATCACTTTGGAGTTGTTTACACCTGCCAAATGCTGAATGGCCCCGCTTATTCCGATGGCAATATACAGGTTTGGCCGGATGGCAATGCCGGTCTGACCAACGTGTTCATGGTGGGGACGCCAGTGCGCATCGGCTACTGGCCGGGAGCAGGCGGTAGTGGCGCCCAGGGTCGTAGCCAGCTCTTCTATCATTCCCCAATTTTCAGGTCCCTTCATACCTCGTCCGGCTGAAACTACTACTTCTGCCTCTGGCAAAGGAACGATTCCTTCCTGGGTTTTCACGGATTTGACCCGAATCCGGCCATTGGCCGAACCTACAGTGACAGTCTCCACAGCTACCTGGCTTCCGTTGGATTCTGGCTTGACAGCATTGCCCATGAGTGATAGTACTTTGATCGCACTCGTGAGCTCGTATTCTGCAACCGCTTTGCCCGAAAACACTGATTTTTTGGCGCGCAAGGCCGATGCATTGCCCGTCGGGAGGCTATTGACACCAGAAATAAGTCCGGCATTCAATCGAACCGACAGACGACCTGCGATGGATTTACCAGTGGAAGAATGACTGAGTATAATCACCGAGGCACCATTGCTTTTTGCAATTTCTGAGATGGCTGCTGCAAATGATTGACTATCAAATTGATCGAAAGCTTTATCCGCTACATGAAGTACCCGACTTGCGCCATAACGACCCAGTTCGCCGGCATCGTTTACGGTGCCCAGGGTAAGTGCAACACAGGGCAAGCCCAATAATTCGGCCACTTTTTTACCATAAGTAACCGCTTCCAGCGCTGATTTTTTGAACTGCCCGCGTGGGGATTCAACAAAAACTAAAACCATAATTTAAAAAATGTGGTCAATTTATGAATGTGGCCAATGTGGTCAATTAAATCACTTTTGCTTCTTCGTGTAACAGACGCACCAACTCATCCATTTGGTCTGGTTGTATCAATTTTACGCCGGCTTTGGCAGGGGGAAGCACGAACTGTACTGCTTTGGAGAGATCCTCAAAAGGCACTGCCGCAACTTCTTTAAGTGGTTTGGATCGGGCTGTCATAATTCCACGCATATTCGGGATACGCTGTTCGGCCATACCTTTCGCGGCACTCAGTACAAAAGGCAGATCCACTTCCACCACCTCTACCCCACCCTCGATGTCGCGCTCCAAGGTTGCCACCGTTCCGTTGAGCTCCAACTTAGATGCATATGAAACATAAGGAAGGTCCAGGTGTTCAGCAACCATGGCACCAACTTCCGAACCGTTGTGGTCAATGGTTTCTTTACCAAAGAAAATGAGGTCAAAATTTTCAGCTTTAGCGTATTCAGCGATTTGTTTTGCTACGAATGCTGCTCCTTTGGGATCGCAATCGATACGGACAGCTTCATCTGCACCGATCGCCAGCGCTTTCCGGATCGTAGTTTCATTGGCAGCAGGGCCAACATTCAGTGCCACGACGGTTCCTCCAAGCGCTTCCCGGAGTTCGCAGGCACGGACCAAAGCGTACCATTCGTCGTAAGGATTCATAATGAATTGTACACCGGCAGCGTTTAACTCCGTGCCATCGGCATTGAAGGAGATTTTAGAAGTGGTGTCAGGGGTTTGAGAAATACAGACCAATAATTTCATTGTATAAATAGCCGTTACTTTTGTGGCGCGCAAAGGTATGGAGCAGGAAAAGAAACTTAGAATTTGTTCCACCTTTGTATCAGGAAAATTTAGAAAACATGACAAATCGCCTGGAATACCTCCAAAAACTGCTCGAATCATCTCCCAAAGACTCATTTGTTCTTTTTGCGATCGCCAAGGAACACGAAAGTATGGGTGACCTTTTGTCTGCGCTTTCGTTTTACCTTCAATTAACAGAGACAGATCCGACCTATATTGGCACCTATTACCATCTGGGAAAACTTTACGAGCAACAGGAAAACGTTGAGGATGCCATCTTAACCTACAAAAAAGGCATAGAAATCAGTCGAAGTGCAGGCGATCGCCATGCGATGAGTGAGTTGCAGGGCGCCCTTTTAAACCTAGAAGATCCAGAATGAAGTATCTCATAAACAGCATATTGTACCAAGTAGCAAGTTTCAAGTGGCAAATTTTCGGGTATAAAACCCCGGGAGTGTCAGCCAACTTTAAACCTGCAACTTTAAACTTGCGGCCTAATGCACGCAACTTACCGCTGCCAATCGCTATTTTGGCAAGCCTGTTTCTACTTTCCGCCAAGGAAACGGGTTGTCGCAAAACACCCAACTTTGGCAAATCAGGTCCCGCAACCGAAGCCCGCAGCCCGGAATATTTAAAAAAGAAACTTCGCGGCTACGACCACAAAAATCTGAATCTGGTAAATGCTCAGGCAAAAGTATTTTATGAGGGGAACGGTCAATCTCTGGGCGCAACGGCAAATATCATCTGGATAAGAGACAGTGTAATGTGGATGAATATCAAAAAATTCGGACTGGAAGCTGCGCGGGTTTTGGTTACCCGAGACTCTGTTTTTGTACTCAACCGTTTGGAAAAAACCTACAGTGCCAAAGGCCTGGAATCATTGCAGAGACAATATAGCCTCCCTGCCGGTTTTGACCTCGTGCAAAGCTTATTGCTGGCTTCACCCTGGTTTTTTCCTGACATTCAGTTGGACTCAGACCTTAAAGATGGTCAACATCGCCTATCTGGATCCAACGGGCGGTTTTCTACCGATTATCGGATCGAAGAGGAGGCATATTGGCTGAATCAGGAACTGTTTTTGCAGCCTAGGGATACACGAAGCATGAATGTATTGTTCGGAAATTACAAAAAAACAGCGTTGGCAGGCTGGTTTCCATACCTTCGCACTCTGGAGGCATCCAGCCCTGAATCCGGCGACATGCGTATTTCAGTCGACCTCACGGAGATCGAATTCAATGTGCCCAAAATTATTCGCTTTGAGATCCCTAAGCATTATGAAAAGGTCGATTAGCGCACCGATTAGCTACAGTAGAAAAATGGTTACCTGTGTCAGCATTTTGCTGGCGGTGGTATTTCTATTCCCTGTTTCAATTTTAGCGCAATCCAAAAAGGAGTTAGAGGATAAGCGCAAAAAGATCATTCGTGATATCCAGGCCACCGAAAGGATGATCCAAAAAACAGCCAAAACCAAGGAGGCCACTTATGATCGTTTCGTAGCACTGCAAAGTCAGATCGAAAGCCGGGAAGCTTTGATCGAGAATTTAAAAGCAGAAATACAGGCTGCTGAATTTGGTATTGAGCGCAATCAGGTGGTTATCAACGCCCTTTCCAAAGATGTGACGACCATGCGTGAAGAATACGGACAGACCGTGCGCAATGCCTTCAGGCGCAAAACTTTAAGCAATCCTATTCTATATATTCTTTCGGCAGAAAGCCTGAATCAGGCCTTCCGCCGCTGGCTTTTTTTGCGAAAATACGATGAACGGCGCAGCGAACAGGCTGAAGCCATCAGGTTCACGCAAGAAATGCTTTCAAGGAAATCTCAAGGCCTGGAAGAGACCCGTGTGGAGAAGGAAAACCTGCTCAATTCCATACAAGGCCAGCAATCCACCCTGACGGGCGAACTCACGGAAAAGGATGCTATGCTGAAAGATCTGAGCAAAGATGAAACGCGGTTGAAATCCGAATTAGAAAAAAAACAAGCCGCGCATGAGGCCCTGAATTCAGCAATTGAAGGGATGATCCAGGAAAACGTACGAAAACGGGTGGAAGAAGCCAGAAGCAAGCCTAAAGTAAATGTGCCTAAAGTAGAAACCCCTGAAAAAAAGCCCGAAGAAAAGCCATTAGCGACCCTGCCCAAAGCTGAAAAGGCAAAACCTGCCGTAGCAGAGCTTAAGCCCCTGGCAGATGAGGACAACGAATCCTTCAATTTCCGAAAAAACAAGGGGCGCCTGCCCTGGCCTGTTGAAAGTGGGTTTATTTCCAGGGGCTTTGGAACACAAAAACACCCTACCTTAAAAAATATCTCCATCACCAACAATGGAGTAGACATCCGTACAGAAGAAGGTGCCATGGTAAAGTGCGTGGCAGACGGTAAGGTGGCTGGTGTGCAATTTGTGCCCGGACATGACTATACCTTGATTGTTCAACATGGTGATTTTTATACCGTTTACACCAACCTCGCTTCAACAAACCTCGCTAAAGGGGATGAGATCAGAGCCAAACAAAACGTTGGCCCGGTGAGTACCAATAATATAACCGGCACTTCTGAATTGCACTTTGAACTTTGGCAGCAAAAGGAGCGAATGAACCCAGCGCTCTGGATCAAAAAATAAGCATTACTTTTTTACAACTTACGCTCTCTTTAATCCACTTCACCGCCTAAACAATTTTTGAAGAGATACAGCAATGCATCAAAAACAGGCTCACATTGTAGCACTTTTGGGGTTATTCCTTCTCCCTTGTTTAGGCTTTGCCCAAAAGGTCACTATACACCGTGCGAGTTCAAATGACTGGCCTGAAAACGCTTGAAAAAACCGGATTTGCGCTGGAATCTGGTAAGGTCTATGAACTGGAGATCCTGATGGCGCCTAATTGATCCTACCTCGAGCATAGATTTTGAGCCTGAGAATGGTCCTCACATCAAAAAAGCCATTCCGATTTTCGGAATGGCTTTTTTGATGTGAGGAAGATGCGTGCTAATCTTCGCCTTCTTGATCAAAATATCCTTTAGCTCTATATTTTGCTTTTTCTACAGGCTTAAGTTTTTTCTTTTTTTGATCCTGATCCTGTTGACGAAAGTCGCGCTCATCATCACGACGGGGTTCTTTTTTGTTGGTCTTTTCCCAATGTCTCATGGCAAAAGTGAAGGAAGGTTTTGCTCGCTCCAAATGCTTTTAGTTTAAAGATTTTTGAGCGCATGCGGGTGAAAAAATGGTTGCCAGACGATCGGTTTCCAGCGGATAAAAAATACTGAAACACGAAACTTTGTACAAAAATAGTATCCTTCCACAAATTTGCAAGGGGCTGAGTGTTAAATTTTTTGAAATAAGCCCATTACATTTGGCTCTGCTTCTGTTTCACCCGCCAAGAATCCGGTGTTTTTCATAAGCAAATCTATTACATTCTTGTTCGATGCAGATTGCAAATCATTAATTATCAACAGGTTAATCAGCTTGAACAGCCATAACAGTCTATCTTCATTACACATGAAAAGATTCCTCACTACCTTTCTCTGTTTGCTGGTTACTTCCATTACAGCCTTTTCTCAAATTCAATACCCGGTTCGGTTTGCACATGGCACCGAATTCTTTTCTGAAAATTTTGCCATTGTAAGACAAACCAGCCATGTCGGGGCAGATGAAATTGTACAGGGTGTTTATCCCCGTTATGTACAACTAAAAAAAATAATGAATGCCCGGGAGCGGGCCGATTTTGAGGCTACTGGTGCTCGGGTGATCGGGTACGTCCAGTATGCCACCTATCTGGTTTTATTGCCCCAAAATTTTGATTTCAAAAAGCTCGACCCATTTTCTCCACGGAGTGTACAAGCTGTAACCGCCGAATGGAAAATGGCAAGAAGCCTTCGCGAACTACCTTTCGGTGATTGGGCCGTTCGGGGTGATTATATTGACATAAATATCCAGGTTTATCCTTCTCTCCGCATTGCAGAAGGAGCTGCATTATGTCGCCAAAATGGACTAGAAGTGCTCTCTGAAGGTATTATGAATGGTTTTTTACAGTTGCGCATCCATAAGGATCAGGTGCGTGAAGTAGCTGGCCTGCCTTTCATCCAATACCTGGAACTGATCTCTCCACCTGGTCAAAAAGAGGACACCTGGGGTCGTTCCCTGCACCGCTCAAACCTGGTATCAAGTGATGCCCCGGGCGGAAAAAAGTATGATGGAACAGGAGTGGGTGTACTGGTACGCGACGATGGACAACTTGGACCGCACATCGATCTACAGGGACGCTTGCGCAATTTTGCACAGGGCGCACCCGAAAGCGGAACCCATGGTGATGGAGTAGTCGGCATTGTAGGTGGAGCCGGCAACCTGGATCCGAGCAAAAAAGGGATGGCTTCAGGGGCTGAATTGTTTTCGGTGGACTATATCAATTCCTTTCAGGACCTTACCATACCCTTGTTCCTCAATGAAGGCGCAACCATCACCAACTCATCTTATTCAGACGGTTGTAATGTAGGATACACCATTGCAACTCAAACGATTGATCAGCAATTATTCCAGCATCCAACCCTGATGCACGTTTTTTCTGCCGGGAATGCCAACCCGTCAGATTGTAATTACGGGGCAGGCAATCAATGGGGAAACATCACTGGCGGCCACAAAATGGCAAAAAACTCCATTGCTACTGCAAACATTTATGCAGATGCGACCTTAGTAGCCAGCTCCAGTCGCGGCCCGGCTTATGATGGGCGACTTAAACCGGATATCTCTGCCAACGGACAGGATCAGGAATCCCTCAATCCAAACAACGGCTATCAGGTTTTTGGTGGCACCTCGGGTGCAGCCCCTGGTATTGCTGGATGTCTGGCACAACTTACCCATGCCTATAGAACCATCCATCAGGTAGATGATGCGCCTTCAGCGCTTTTGAAAGCGACCCTCCTGAACACCGCCAACGATCTGGGAAATATTGGTCCGGATTATAAATTTGGCTGGGGGCATGTAAATACCTGGCGCGCTTTGAACCTACTCGAACAAAATCAATGGCTGGAAGGGGATGCGGATCAAAATGGGGATGTAAACCATAATATTCAAATTCCTGCCGGTGTCAAAGAAGCCAAGATCATGCTCTATTGGGCAGAACCCCCTGCGGCTGAAAATAACGCCAGAGCCCTGATCAATGACCTGGATTTAACGGTTTACAATGCCTTTGGCACCGTAAGCCTGCCTTGGTTACTGAATCCTACCCCCAATGCGACTACACTGGATTCACCTGCAGGAAAAGGGCGCGACTCTTTGAACAATGTGGAGCAGGTCTTGATCGAAAACCCCTCGGAAGGTATATATACCATTCGTATTAAAGGGACCGAAGTGCCCTTGGGGCCCCAACACTATTACATTGTCTGGGAATTTGTCAAAGATGAAATTAAAGTCACCTACCCGGCTGGCGGCGAAGGCTTCGCTCCCGGGGAAGTAGAGCGTATCCATTGGGATGCTTATGGAAACTCAGGGACTTTCGCCTTGCACTACTCCATTGATCGCGGCAATACTTTTTCGCCCATAGCCACGCTGGGCGGCGACCGCCGAATGTATGACTGGACGGTGCCAAATACCATTAGTGGTAAAGTACAGGTCCTGGTGATTCGTGGCACCACTCGCGACACCTCCGACATTGCCTCCAGCATTGTCCCTGTACCTCAAAATCT
>JBILHS010000178.1:0-7305 GCA_044350425.1 Saprospiraceae bacterium
AATGGAGATATGGGTAACAAGTTAAGCCATTTAGACAACAGTTGCACCCCCGGCGCTAATTTCGTTATGAATCCATCAATATTAGCTGGTACGTCTAATCGAACGGTATCTGCGGAAGAACAGCAGGTCATATGTTTGTTAGGTTATTCAGGCGGCGGCTGTGCTGTCCCTTGTGTAATAGTTGCAAATGATGATGGTCCTTATACTTTGGTCCTCTCACAAGGCCCAAGTATTACCATTATGGCTTCTGAATTATTGGGAAACGACATTTTCCCTTCAAATATGACAATCGAACTTTGTGGGAACAGCCCAGAAATTTCAATAGATTTTACTAACGATATTTTTACAATAACAACAACTGGTTTGCAAGTAGGCGTTTTTACATTTTGCTATTCCGTATCGGGTTGCCAAGGTTGGTGTGATGAAGCCACTGTGTCAATAATTGTTAAGCAAAATCTAGTCACATCAGATTGTATTGCCCCGAATTGCAATTTGGCATGTTTTGGCGATTTTGAAGGATTTTTAGCTGGCTATAAATCGTTTTGGCCACAAGTTGCTTTAGATTATTTTGACTTTGAAAATCTTGTAATCCCTAACTTGCCGTCTCTTTTTCAAGAATTAAATGGCAATAAAATATTTTCATTCCAAGGTTATCCAGCAGGGCAGGATGGAATCATTGTACCACTAAATTCAATAATTGAAGAAGGATGTACACTTGACTTTTCATTTGATGCAACATCTAATCAATTTGGCCAAACCCTGCCAGCGTTAGAAATTTATGGTTTGACAGATTACCTTCCTGCTAATGGCAACTCCGACCCATTTTGCCAAATTATCCCATTCCAGATATCCTCTGGAATTAATGCAATATGTATTGGCTCTATACCTATTGCGAATGGCCCAACTCAGTTTGATAATAATGGTATTATTACAAACATAAACTTACTACCGTATAATATTCAATGGACAAATAATTCGAGTATTAATGTTAGTCATGTTTTGTTAGTTCCAGCTTGGCCAGGGCCCACTATTGTTGATCATTCAATTTTATACCTTGACAACCTTTATATAACAAATTCATGTTTACCGATAGTCAGTATCAGTCATTCTGTATTAACCCAATGCATTGATGATCAAGCAGAGATTTCATTTGAGATATGTATTGAAGGTGGACAGGGCTTACCAGTTCCCATTGATCTTCATGCTGCAATCCCCTCAATACCTGGAGTAACCTTCGCAAACGTCGGTGATTTTGACTTAAATGGAAATGCTAGTTTTTCGTTAACTCCTCTTCTAAATGGGACACCTGTTTGCACTACACTAACGCTAATACTTGATGTTGGATCTAATGTACAACCGGGAACCCAGGTTAATATTTTGATGAGTGAAATTTCCCATAATACTTGCATTGATCACAATCCAGAGGTTAATCTATTGTTGGAGGATTGCACCCCTGGTTGTGATTGCCCACCAGGATTAAATGCTTTTAATATTGGGAATGGTCCACAATCAAACTTACTTGCCTCAGAGACCCCATTAGCAGCTGTGGCCCCCGATGGCTTAACCAACGCTTGTATTGCGATAAACGGTCATCTAGTCTGGGACATTGAGGGTGTGATAAGTGGTTCTCACATCATCATGAACGAAGGGGCCGAAATCGTCGTAACTAATGGATACGACCTATATCTCTACGATAATCTTATTGAAGGGTGTGATCATATGTGGCGTAGTCTTACCTGTCAGGGTGGCAACTTAACCTTGGAGGGCAATCAGGTGTATGATGCACAATTTGCAATAAGAACAGAAAACAATGCTTATTTCCGTCTAATAGACAATGTTTTTGATCGTAATTATGTTGGGATTTATACGTCCCCATCAGCCCAATTAAAAGTCGTATTCGATGATGCAATTTCGGAAAATGATTTTACTTGCACTGGCCTTTTAAAAACACCTTATTCCGGGCAAGTCCCTGAGCCGGGCGAAACAACTCTGGCTGGGATATACCTGAATGATGTGACTGGCTTCGACATCGGTGTAGATAACATGTTTAATGGCATACGCAATGGTGTAATAGCGAATCATAGTACGTTTACTATGGATCAATGCACAGTAAAAAATTTGGTTAATTATTTCTATCCTTTTGGCCAAGCACCGGGAGGTGATTTCAACTTTGGGTTATATGGGGTAAGGGCGACTGACTGTGTGAGCGCAAGCATCACCAATTGCGAAATGACCGGAGTACATCAAGGGGTTCGTGCTGAACGAACCAACATTATCGTGCAAGATAATGAAATAACTGCTGATTTGCTTTATAATTTTTCTGAACCTGACGAATCTTTTCCAGCAGCAGTTAAAGCGGATTTCGGTACCAATCGTCGTGCAAATATTTTGAGCAATACCATCACATCTTGTGGAGATGGTATCACCCTGTACCAATGGCAGCCAGCGGCCCAACTCTTGATTAACGACAATGAAATCTCACTAACGACAGGCAATCCAAGTATTGAGTTCAATGGTATTGCCATGAGTCTATGCACAAAGGGTGAAATTTCAGACAATACCGTAAAACCAGTAACACCCTCAACTGGGAAAGGCTTGGCAATGAATACCTGCAATAATATCTTTATCTTTAACAATACCCTATACGACCTATCCATTGGCGAAACAGGTAGCAATAATGTAAATTGTTACTTCTTGGACAACACTGTTCAAAGTGATGTAGTCAACGGGAGCAGTGTAGGAACGGCTGTACTAGGATTCACTAATATCTTTAGTGATAACCCGTACTGCTGCAACAAGGTTGACGGCCTTTCAGGTAACGGTTTTGAATTTGATGGCCCTAGCACAGGAACCTCATTCAAGTATTCTCAAATCAAGAATGCGGCAATGGGTTTGCTATTGACAGGAAGTGCTCATATCAGCCCACAATCTCATGCTAAAAACAGGTGGTTTGCTGGAAATGGAGGAGCATTTCACAATTCAACGAATCCTCTATTTATTAATTTTTCTAAGTTTATTTGTGAACCTGCTCTGATCCCACCCTTTGCTACGGCTGCAGATCAACCTGGAATGCCACCCGTTCAGTGGTTTACAGCGCAGGGGCTTCCTCCTGGTCCGGCGCAACCACTTTGTCTATGTCCGTATCCACAGCCAGAGAATCCAGATTTGCCACGAGTTACAGCAGATGGAGACGACCAGAGTGCCCTCGCTGGATATAACCTCGGTCAGTATACCGAATCCTATAATTGGATGACTCAACAGCGATTGTACGCCCGCTTACAAAAGGCACCTCAATTGGCTACAACCTCATCATCCATTTATGGCTTTTATCAATCAGCCCAAAGCAATGCAATTGGACTATTTGATCAGGTCCAGCAAAATATTGGCGATATGATAGGTCGCGATATCTCATTTCAGGAAATCTTATTGCATTCAATAGAACGGATTGACAGTTTATCAGAAGAACTCCGACTTATGCGTCTTGACTCAAACGCTACAGAAATTCATAAGCATTTCAAAGCGAACCAGCTGCATCAGGAGGCACTAATTTACATCTCATATGTAGATTCCATTCGTCAAGAGCAAGATATTGAAATCGGAAACTTACTTACACAAAATGCCAGTCTAAGCACTTCCACTATATCCATGTTCAACGAAAGAGCCCTTAATCATGTGATACTTGAAAATAGGTTATGGGATAGTCGAACAGTTGATACAACAGATATTGCAATACTCAACTCGATTGCGATTCAGTGTCCGTTATCAGGTGGATTTTCAGTATTTAGAGCGAGAAGTATTCTTAATGCTCTAGGTATGGGAAAGGATTGGGATAGTACTGTAGTCTGTGCCCCTATTGCGGAACAGCGTGGCCAAGAAAGAGAACGAAGTTTTGAAGAAAATCCCGTAAAGACAAATCCTAATCCTGCCAATGAATATGTTTATTTTAACAACTTGCCCACTGAACAGGCAGAGGTAGAAATTAATATATTCTCGCCTCAAGGAGCAGTTGTACGAACATTAAGAGCCTCAATAGGACAAACTTCTTTGACTTGGAGTACAATTGATATAGCTTCCGGGCTATACTGGTATGATGTCCGAGTAGAAAATAGTCGTCCGTTGGCGGGGAAACTTGTCATCATTCATTAACCTAATATGCCGGGTGGCTTTTTAAATGGCTACCCGGCTTTTTTTACAATTATGCGAATTTTTATAATTGTCCAATTGTTTCTGCATTCTATTAATTCATTTGCCCAAAATGAAGATAATGTTTGGATTATGGGCTATGGAGGAGGAAGTCAATCTTCTTTAGACGACTCTTTTGGACTTTCTATTCTTAGATTTGATGCAAATTCTCAAGTTTCAATACAAAACAATCAAACATCAAACCTAAATTTTAGTTCGAGTAATTCAAGTATTTGTGATTCTATAGGGAATCTATTATTTTATTCAAATGGAGAGAAAGTATATTCCCGAAATCATACATTATTAGTTGATGGAAACAATCTGAATGTTACGAATGCATATGGAGCAAAACAGCCCCAAGGTGTGCTTTCACTTCCATACCCAAAACATTCTGACCAGTTCTTTGTCTTCATTTCAGAAATTAAAATTTTCTCTCCCCAATTAGTAGCAGGAATTAGAATGTACAAAAATATTGTAAGTATTGACCCCAATGAAATTAATGAAAGTCAGGTGATTGAGAAAAAAATCATAATATTAGAAGATACTCTTGAAGCCGGTCAAATTACGGCAGTCAAGCATGCAAATGGACAAGACTGGTGGGTGATAGTGCCAGAATCTCATACAAACAAGTACTACACGATGCTATTAGATAGTAGTGGCCTACATCTATGGGGTACCCAATCAATAGGCGATGTATTTTATTCAGGCTTAGGTCAAGCAGTGTTCTCTCCAGATGGTTCAAAATATGCCCGAGTAAACAGTTATGACTTATTTGAACCAAACCATTTATATATTTATGACTTTGACCGTTGTTCAGGACAGCTTTCTAACCCAATTCATCTTGAATATGAAAATTGGGGTCTCGGCATGGGTTGTGCCGTCTCTAGGAATTCCCGCTTCCTATATGCTATCAATGCTAGTTTTATCTTTCAATATGATTTACTAGCACCTGAAATTGCAGCCTCCAAAACACTTGTGGCAGAGTGGGATGGGTATATTCATGAGCAGCATTTTTACACCACATTCGCAGGTGCTCAACTTGCGCCAGATGGTAAGATATATATTAGCACGGCTGGTAGTACTCCATTCTTACATGCCATCAAATACCCAGATCGAAAAGGCTTGGCTTGCCAAGTTCACCAACGAGCCATTCACCTTCCAAACTACAATTCAGACTCCGCTCCAAACTTTCCTAATTTCCGCCTAGGTCCGATAGACAATTCAAATTGTGACACTCTTGGCTTAGACAATCATCCGCTTTGCAACTGGCGCTGGGAGCAGGAGGACACACTTACTCCACTTGAGGTAACATTTACCGATCTTACCTCCTACTTACCCGTCGAATGGCATTGGAGTTTTGGTGATGGTGCATCGAGCCAAGATACCAACCCAGTTCATAATTATCAGGCTGAGGGGGAATATAATGTATGCCTTGTAGTTAATAATCAGTATAATGTAGACACGTTTTGCCAGGTTGTCCAATTAGGTATATCAGCCGTTCAAAGCCCAGATGATACCAAGCATATCGTATTGTCTCCCAATCCTTTTTTTGATAACCTAAATTTACATTTAAAAATCGACCTCCCTAATCCCATTTTTAGATTATATAACCAATTAGGTATAAAAATTATCGAGGAAAATGTAGATTTTGATAAAACGCAAATAAACACAACTACTATTCCGCCGGGAATATATTTTTGGGAAATTTTAGCAATGGGCAAGCTTATTAAAACAGGTAAAGCGATTAAAGTTGGTAGGTGATTTGAGGATCTATTGTCTTTGGTGCAAATTGTTTATAAAAAATCCCCCAGAACGACAAACTGTCGCCCTAAGGGATTGATATTTTCGAGTTTTCTAAAAATTTGGTTTCGCAGCCCCCCAGCCCAAAATATAATCCGCCGCTTTTTGTGCCTCGGCTGCTGCTTTGAAAATAAACTTGCTGTCGGCTTGCAGAATCTTTAGCCATCCGGCAAGGTAGGCGGCGTTGTTTTCGATCACATTATCAAAATCAATTTGAACACTAGAGCAAAGGAAGCGCCCCAAAACAAAAAAAGGCCTCCCAAAATGGAAGGCCTTGTGGGCACAGAAGGACTCGAACCTCCGACTTGCTGCTTGTAAGGCAGCCACTCTGAACCAACTGAGTTATGCGCCCTTATCGCGTTTAGCGGATGCAAATGTATGACGCTATTTTTAAAACACCCAAATGTTTTTCAAAAAAAATAAATTTATTTTAAAACAGGGCCCTTACCCCTCTCCCTGCAACTTCACCGCATTGTCCGCGATCGTCAAGGCCTCAATGATCGGCTCAATATCTCCTTCCACGATTTTATCCAGGTTGAAGTTCTTGTTGTCGCCTTCCAGACGGTGGTCGGTCACACGGTTTTGCGGCCAGTTGTAGGTGCGGATCTTTTCTGAACGGTCGCCGGATCCGACCAGGCTTTTCCGGGCAGAGGCAAAAGCGGATGCTTCGCGCTGGATCTGGGCTTCACGGATCTGCTGTACCAGACGGCCCATGGCGATGTCGCGGTTTTTGTGCTGGGAGCGGCTTTCGGTACTTTCCGCCACCACGCCTGTGGGAATGTGGGTAAAACGCACGCCTGATTCCGTTTTGTTTACGTGCTGGCCACCCGCACCGGAAGCGCGGAAGGTATCGGTCCGGATGTCTTCCTTGCGGATATTGATGTCTTCGGGCTCCATTTTAGGCAACACGACCACGGTAGCGGCGGAGGTGTGCACCCGGCCTTTTGCCTCAGTTTCGGGCACGCGTTGGACGCGGTGTGCGCCGGATTCGAATTTGAGTTTGCCGTAAACGTTTTCGCCGGAGACCTCCAGCACGAGTTTGCCGTAGCCGCCGGAAGTGCCGGGAGTTTCATCCACCACTTCAACATCCCAGCCCTGATCAGAAAAATAGCGGGAATACATGCGGTAAAGATCGCCCGCAAAAATGGCTGCCTCATCGCCGCCGGTACCAGAGCGGATCTCAAAGATCACATCTTTCTCATCCTCCGGATCTTTGGGTGTAAGCAGGGTAATGAGCAGTTCCTCCAGGGCATCCCGTTCAGGTTCGAGCGCTGAAATTTCGTCGCGGGCCATTTCCCGCATTTCAGGGTCGGTTTCGCCCAC
>JBILHS010000159.1:0-9950 GCA_044350425.1 Saprospiraceae bacterium
CCATTCGGACACGCGCGGATCAAACGGTCGTTTGCACCTACCCGCGCATTTTCGCAGCTTACCGCGTCCTTCGTCGCCCCCAGGAGCCAAGGCATCCCCCATACGCCCTTATTCACTTCCTACTCTTACCTGATCATAAAGAACAGGCTTTATCATTCAAGCTCCATTTCGGCTACTCGATTGACCTAATTACGCTTACCTTTCTACTTCTATTCCTTCCAGTCTTGTCAATGAACTTTTATCCTAAACCACTATTTTAAGTTCGTGGTGTTGAATGCTTTTCTTTCGTTTGGGGCGGCAAAGGTAGAAATCCTAAACCCGCATCAACAAGTAAATTCAAAAGTTTTTTTAAAAGTTTTTTAAAATACTACTTTTGACCCCTAAAACATGCGAAAATCACTCATTTTTATGAAATTTAAACTCCCGCAAATCCTCGAACCCTTCCGCGAACAGCTCCAGCAGACAAAAAAGTCGTTTGTCCGGGCCAGTTCTCAGGCTGCACGCAAAACCAAACTCTGGGAAAGTAAGGTTGGGGGACAACCCTACCTGCCCCCTGAAATCAGCTGGCCTTCTGCACCCGACGGACGCGAACTCTTTTTTCTGGCGCAAATAAATTTTGCAGAACTGCCCTCCCTCGCCCCTTTCCCTTCCAAAGGCATCGTCCAGTTTTTTATCAACGACGATGATCTGTATGGAATGGATTTCGACGATGGCGAAAATCAGGACACCTTCCGGGTGCTCTTTCACCCGGAGGTACAGGAACAGGAATCCCGCCTGCAAACCAAATCACCCCGGCAAGCGTGGGAAGAGGATCTGCTTCCGCACCATCCGGACGAAAGCTACCCTCTCGTATTCGAACTGGCTGAGGAGGTCGTGCCGATCTCAGACTATCAGTTCTATCAATATTTTGGGAGTGACTTTTTCAGACAGTTCGGCGAAAATGAATGGGAGGTCATGGGCCAACTGGAAAAGTCGGTCCGGTCACAAGGGCACAAACTAGGTGGATATGCTTATTTTACGCAGGATGACCCCCGCAGACCAGATGACCGAATGATCCTGCTTTTGCAACTGGACTCGGACGAACGAATGGACCTGATGTGGGGCGATATGGGCGTCGGACATTTTTTCATCCGTGAAAAGGACCTGGCTGCGCTCGATTTTTCACGGGTACTCTATGACTGGGATTGCCTTTAATTCAAACGGCACTACTGATCCTTTCCATGCCTGCCAATGCGGCCTGTACGGTTGCCTTGTCTTCCGGGTAGGTCACGCCATACCATTGGCTGTCGCTGTGTAACACCCGGAGACGGATCTTGCCCGCTACAATGAGGTTGTTTATCACGGTCGGAATGTAAAATTCAGCCTTGGGCTTGTCCATGTTATCGAGTACAAATTCCCGGAATTGGGTTTCAATTTCGCCTAAGATGGTATGATGCACCCCCCATAGGTTCATGGAAACGGGTGTTTCATCCGGCAAATAATACCGCCCTATTTCGTCGCTGAAATGGATGCCGTCTGCTTCGCGCTCAATTTTAGTACGTTCTGTAACGCCGCTTAAAAAACCTTCCGGGTCTACCGCACAAACACCACGAGACACGGCGCCGTTTTCAGAAAGCGTGTTGCCCAATTTATAGGCGATCATACCGTATTCCGTAGCGGAGCAGGTGTTCCGGAGAAAATTTCCCAGATTTTCAAAGGCATCTGCCCCATAATAGTCATCTGCATTGACGGTCGCAAAGGGCTCTGTCAAAAGGTGCTTGGCACAAAGAATGGCATGAGCTGTTCCCCAGGGCTTTTCCCGATGCGGCTTTTCATCCAGCCAGTCCAGACAGGAATCAAACTCCTGAAAAGCGTACTCCGTTTTTATTTTGGAGGATACGCGATGCCCAACTTTTTCGATAAAGGCGGCTTCGATCTCCTTCCGGATCACAAAGACAACTTTGCCAAAGCCTGCCTGAATCGCCTGGTGCACGGAATATTCCAGAATGGCTTCGCCGCCAGGGCCCATGCCGTCTACTTGTTTCAGGCCACCATAACGGGAGCCAATACCGGCCGCTAAAATCAGAAGTGTGGGTTGCATGTAAGGATGTTCAAAAGGTGAAAATGACAGTACTAAGTGCAAAAGTCGGAAAGCAATGCGAATTTTAAGGGCTTGTGCCTGAATCCTATGAACTATTCACCGATTCACTTTTCTATTTTTGCCCAAAAATATTTCCAATGACGAAAATAATGGCGACCCGATCCATCCTTTTACTCGTTCTAACCCTTTCATTTTCAAATGTTTTTGCACAAAAAACAACTGTGAAAAACATAGAAGGCAGGTTGGAAACGCTACTGGCTAAAATGACCCTCGATGAAAAAATCGGTCAGCTTAACCAGGTAGCCGGAGACATTAGTACCGGGACAGACTTTGCTAAAGACGATCTGATCGCACAAATCCGTGCCAACAAGATCGGTTCTGTGCTCTCGCACGTCAATTTTCAGAATAAAATTACCATGCAGCGTGTGGCGGTGAATGAAACCCGGCTAGGCATTCCACTGGTCTTCGGATTCGATGTCATACATGGCTATAAAACGATCTTTCCCATTCCGCTTGCACAGGCTGCCAGTTGGGATATGGGTCTTATTGAACGCATCGAGCGTATTGCTGCGGAGGAGGCGAGCGCGGATGGCCAGAACTGGGTTTTTGCGCCCATGGTCGACGTTGGTCGCGACCCGCGCTGGGGACGCGTCATGGAAGGCGCCGGGGAAGATCCGTACCTGGGAAGTCGCGTAGGCGAGGCGCGTATCCGGGGATTTCAGGGCGATGATCTGGGGGCAAACAATACCGTGGCAGCCTGCACCAAGCACTACGCTGGGTATGGTTTTATTGAAGCCGGCCGGGAGTATAATACGGTGGATATGAGTGATCAGCGTCTGCGGGAAATGGTGCTTCCTCCTTTCAAGGCGGCCGCAAATGCCGGATCGGCTACTTTTATGAATGCCTTTAACACCCTGAACGGGGTGCCGGCCAGTATGAACAAATACCTGATCACCGACATCCTGCGGGGAGAATGGGCCTGGAATGGCATGATCGTCAGCGATTGGAACTCATTTGGCGAAACCATCGTGCACGGTGCAGCAGCAGATGAGACCGATGCTTCAGCCAAATGTCTTGCAGCCGGCAGCGACATGGATATGGTAGGTGGAACCTTTCAAAAAGGCCTTAAAAAAGCCCTCGAAAGCGGGCGGGTCAGCCAGGCGCAGCTAGACGAAGCGGTACGCCGGGTGTTGCGCTTCAAATTTTCGCTCGGACTTTTTGATGATCCTTTCCGTTACCTGAACCAGAAACGTCACGATGCAACCTTAGAAAAACCTGAATACCGGGAAACGGCCCGCGAAGCCGCAGCAAAAAGCATGGTTTTGCTCAAAAATGACGGAGGACTGCTGCCGATCACCCAGAACAGCCGTTTCAAAAAAATAGCCATCATCGGGCCGTATGCTGACAGTAAAGGAAATAAGGACTACATGAGTTTTTGGACCATCGGACTCGGAATGCGGGAGTATGATTCCACCAAAGTGGTGCGGCCCGCACAAGCCCTGAAGCCTGCCTTGGAGGCGCTTGGTTTTGAAGTGACGGTCACCGAGATCTGCCTGGATGCCGCCTGCACAGAAAAAGATTATTCTGCCGCCATCAGCGCGGCCCGGGCAGCTGATATGGTAGTAGTTTGTGTCGGGGAGCAGGGTTTTGAATGTGGAGAGAGCCGTTCGGTGACGAGTCTTGAATTACCGCGCAAACAGGAGCTTATCCTCAGTATCCTAGGCAAACTCAGCAAGCCCACGGTGATGGTGCTGTTCAACAGTCGCCCGTTGGTGTTCGAATGGGCCAGCCAAAACATACCCGCTATTCTGGTGGCATGGCAACCAGGCTTCGAAACCGGAAATGCCCTGGCCGATGTACTAATGGGCAAAGTCAACCCTTCCGGTAAACTTCCAGTCACTTTCCCACGCAACTTAGGTCAGGTACCGATCTATTACAACCATATGAATACGGGTCGGCCACAAACACAGTTTGGTCAGATCTTTACGAGTGGTTACCTGGATTCGCCTACCTCACCAGCCTATCCGTTCGGGTTTGGCCTGAGTTATACGACGTATGCCTACTCCGATCTCAAGCTCAGCAAGTCGCAATACAAGATGGGGGAGACCGTGGAGGTTTCTATCAAAGTGACCAACACCGGCGAACGGGCCGGGGAAGAGATCGTACAATGTTACACCAGAGATATTTCCGCAGACATTGCCCGTCCGGTCAAAGAACTGAAAGGCTTTGAAAAGATCAAATTAAATGCCGGGGAAAGCCGCGTGGTAACGTTCAGGCTTTCGGAGCAGGACCTGTCTTACTGGAACAATGAATTGAAGTGGAAAGCAGATTCCGGGCAATTCAAGGTTTTTGTAGGGGGGAATTCTGTGGATGTTAAGGAGGGGGATTTTGAATTGATACGGTAGGAAATGTCCAATATCGAACAAAGAATGTCCAATATCCAAGTGGTGCCTGAGCCTGGGGTAAGTACGATTTTAATCGCTTGATTTCAACGTGAACTATCAAGCGCAACGCCCACTTGGACATTGGAAATTCCTTGTTGGACATTGGACATTTTTTTCCTTGTTGGACATTGGACATTCTCTACTGCCGGACAAACTTCCCACTCCAACTCCTCCCTCCTGCCCGAACCGATACAAAATACAAACCCGCCGGCAAGTCCCCAACCGATACCGACGTGCGAAGGCCAAAAACACCCGGCTGCAGCACGGCTCGGCCCATGGCATCGTAGATCCACACCGATTCTATGGGCGATGGGGCTTGAATTTCAAGTAGATCCGAGGTTGGGTTGGGCGAGAGTTTGAAACCGGTTTTGCTGGGTTCCGGGGCGGCGGAGACGGGGGTGGAGCAGGTGTCGGTGGAGTGATCGCCGATGTACCGAGCGAGAAACCTAAATGGCACGCCATCCACCTCAAAAAAAGAGCCTGCTACATACACGGTGTCACGCCAAACTGCTACGCCATGGATGGCTCTATTAAAAACTGAATTGCCGATGCGGCACCACTTTTCTCCGTCCCAAGTAGCTACGTTGTTAACTTCTATACCGCTTATGCAGTCAAAACCACCCGCAACGTAGAGCTTGTCCTTATACACAAAAAGGTCATCTATTACCCCAAACGGAGAACAAGCCCCTCCGCCTAAATCATCCCATTTTTCCCCGTCCCAACTCATAATACTATTACCAGGGTTGCCATCAGCCTTGGAAAAATAGCCCGCGACATAAAGCTTGTCCTGAAAAACCTCCATATCATGCAAGTTCATCCACCCGTCTACCAGATCTTCGCCTACTTTATGCCACGATGTGCCGTCAAAGCGGATCAGGTCATTGGTTTGTTGACCATCCACAGTTGCTATAAAATTTCCACCCAGATATATGTTGCCTTTGTATTTGGCTATACTGGTTGATAGTAGACCACTACCAGGCGGTATAGGTGGCATCGTATAAGTATTCCATTTTGCGCCATCCCATGAAGCCATCCCTGTTGCCGACACCGAATCAACTATTTGGAAACTTCCTGCTACATAAAGGGTGTTGTCAGAAACACAAAAATCGTACAAAGTAGAAGGATAATAATATTGTATTGTACTGTTGTAAAAACTGGCTATTCCCCCATCTAATGGTTGCCACTTAATGCCATTCCATAACCCTAATCCAACAATTTGAGGTCGAACCTCGTAGGTAGATGATCTCATCAAACTTGCCACAATCTCGTTTTGGTAACGAATTATAGAAACCACTCCATTACAACCACCATTCCAACAGGCATTCATACTGTCTGTCATGAAATGGAATTGATTCCCATCAAAGGCCGTGATGTTGCCCATAGTATCTCCGTTGATAATATTAAATAGTCCTCCAATGTATAGTTGATCCGTAACCGTGTCTGGGAATAGTTCATATGCTCGGATGTTGTTGTTGTTTTGGTCAAATGTGCAGATAGGTTCCCAGGCTTGGGCGTTTAGGTTCGTGCAAAAAAGCACTAGAAAGATAAGCAATGTGTAAGAAACCTGCTCAATTATTGTTTTTTTCATCTTATAAATAAGAATCGTCGAGGCACTCTATGGTGCCTCGACGATGGGTTATGAGAAAATTCTAATTCGCTGATTTTACAAACTTACCAGACCACATACCAGAGTCAAAGGAGATTGTGGCAACATACACACCAATTGGCAGGTGTTGAATATCCATGTATGTTTGGTTTAGGATGAAGTCGCAAGAACGGGTCATTATGAGCTTCCCATTAGAATCATATACTTTTAAAAGGCCGGGTTGGCCTATTTGATATTCTTCAATCGAGAACCTAATAGTATTGGCAGAAGGGTTTGGAAAAATCTCTACTAAAGAAGCGGGGAGACGGGGCTCATTTGTCTTATCTACAGTAGAATTGAAGGAAATCCTTGAAATCACACCATCAAACGGCCCTCCCAAATAAGCATTGTTATAATAGGTATCTGGCAATTCCTTTGATGTAGGATAATTGTTGCTAGGTTTTTCCGTTCTACCTACCATTACAACCGTTGGGGTCGGATCGTCCAAGCTGTTTATAAACGTGATGGCATTTCCTCTATCCTCTTGCGAACTTCCTAAATATGTGCAATATCCTAAAGAAAAATCAGAAGCAAATGCTGCGACAAAGGCATCACTGGCTGCTCCAGAGAAATCAGGGAAATACCATTCTTTAAGCGGGATAGGCCAAACAGTTGGTAAGTCATCGCCAGCGCTGCCTGAAATGTAAATATTCCCACCCGCCCCAATAGCAACACCATTACAAGGATTGTGCATAGCAAATATTCCATCGCCCTGATACCCCGAATATTCATCTGTAAATTCTTTATTGTCTCCTCCAAAATACCTCGAATGCAACAATGTGCCACTATTCGAAAATTTTGCCAAGAATAAATCGCAAGGACCATTCAATGATCCATCGTCGCCCGAAGGAAGTCCTTGACCTACAATTGGGAAGCCCTGACCTACTGTGCTGTAAGTGGTACCTAAAACGATCACTTCATTGGTATTAGGATCAATGGCAGTACCAGCACAATAGTCTGTACTGCTTCCTCCGAGGTACGTTGACCACGTTAATGCTCTGGCAGTGGAAAACTTAGCCACGTATCCGTCATTTCCTAATACCGCAATGGGCAACCCGCCACCCGTAGGAAATTTATCCTGGCTTGAAGGCGTACTATCAAAGTCAATTTGCCCAACCACAAAAAGGTTTCCATTCCCATCTACAGCAATGTCCGCGGGGTAATTTGCCTGCTCGTTATCTCCTTGCGTTGCCGGTCCAAACTTTGTTGCCCAGGTTAGCTGGTCATTGGCATTAAATTCCCCTATGTACATGTCCCCAAAATCTTGTTGGAGTGCGCCTCCCCCTGGATTAACGTTTTGCCACTCACTATTTTGGACATTATTTTGCCATGTATAACCCACCACTGCGACCCCTCCATTGTTTAGTGCTTCAACCCCCATTATTGATTCAAATAGCAGGCCTTTATCACCAAAAAATGTCCCCCAAATTAGAGACCCATCAAGTTTTTCCATCCTAACAATCGCTCCGCGACAGGCATTTTGCTGGTAGGTTTCATCATGATATCCTCCATTCGGGTTGTTTAAAAGTGAATTAGGCCACGCAGAACCGGCTAATCCTCCTACATAAAGAAACTCTTCTCCTCCTACAGAAATATCAACTGCCTTTTCCTTAAAGTCTATTGGACCGATTGCACCAATCATCACAAACCATTGAGGTACTCCGCTGATATTGAACTTGTTGACCGTCCAATCTGATTGCCCTTGTGCCGATAGTTTAAAAAATCCAACCGGAAAATCCTGACTTGATGACCGGCCGCAGGTGTATACATTGCTTTCTGCATCACTGTCTATCGAATTTTTTGTATCTCTACCTGTCCAGCCATAATACGTGCTCCACCAATAGGATAGTGACTCCTCCGGATCATACCTACCCCGCCCGGTCTTAATAATCAACGAACTCCCACTCGGCACCGTCCCCACAGAAAACCGAACCGTGCTGTCGGTACTGAGTACAAAGGCAGGCGCCCAGCCCGCAGCACTCTCTGTGCCGCTGGCATCCGAAAATATTGCCGTGGGTGGGGCCAGTATCAGGTCCTCCAGCGCAGTCTCCACCCGCAGGGAGCCGTCCGTCTGTATAGAAAGCCCCGTATGGCCTCTGAAAAGCAGCCTAATCTGACCTGGCGTACTGCCCGGCTTACACACAAAGCGCGCAAAAAAGCCATCCTGCCCCTGGCCATACAGTGCGTCAATATTTGTGTAGATATTAGGGTGCAGCACCTTGTTCTCCAGCGGCACCCGCTCGCGGCCTTCCGGGATGTGCCCCAGGTAGTAATTATGGAAGTCCTCCTGCCGTTCGAGGCCCACTGCAACAGTCGAGGTTTCTGTTACAAATCTTAAATCCAGTCGGGTCATGGTATCCTGAGAACTGGCTACCGTATCTATGTGTGCAAACACAAAACTTACCTGGTCGTCAAAGATGTATGTGTTGGGATAGTTGCTTCGCGTATAATAACGCACATCATCCTGTGGGGTGGTGTCCGTATTCATTACCTGACCCCGGTTTTCTATAAAAGGCGCGTTTACTTCCTCTTCCAGAGGCAGCAACAGCGCATGGCGATTGTACTTTACCGCCAGCGTGGAGGTTCCCGAAGTGCCTGAAAGCAGAAAATTACCTGAACTTAGGGATGTGACCTGCTGGACTACGTCATCTTCGTTGGCGTAGCCGTTATAAGTATCGCTCCATTGTAACGTGCCGCTATTGGTGTACAATTGGGCAAGAAAGTCTTTATTGCCCCGTTCAGAGGTATAACCGCCCACAAAAGGCTCTTGTGCCGAACTCAGCGCAAGTCCAGTGAACTCCCCGGCACCCGTAGCTGCATTACTCGTCGCATAAAGCAGACTTCCTGAAGAAGTGTATTTCAGAAGGATACCGTCACGATCACTGGCCGTAGTGTAGCCCGCTACAAAGACATTGCCAGCAGTATCCACCACAATACTTCGTCCAGCGTCGTCCAGATTGGCCGCTCCGTTCCAATTGGCTGTCCAGAGTATCGCGAGTGAGGGCGACAATTTGATGGTCTTGATGTTGAAGCCCTGACCAGAGACACCGAGTGCACCGGTCAGGTACACATTCCCGGCAGCATCCAGAGTAGCCGCACTCACCAATTCGATGTTGGTGCCGCCTGCGCTGGTGACCGTTGCACTGACAAACGACCCGTTGGACTGTTCGTACCGAATCACGGCGTATTCCCAGGTATTGAAATTGGTCTGTGATGCGCCAGTTATGAAAACACGGGTTCCGAGCAGTGACAGCGTGGCTCCAGCGTCTACAAGAGAAGCATTGTCCCAGGTCTCGTCCCATACCAAAGTGCCGTTGGAGGCGTAACACAGTGTTAGGGCATCCGTATTTGGAAAAGTCTGGCTCGCTATTCCGGTCACAAAAATATCGCCACTGGCATTGCAGATCACCGCCGCACCAGCATCAGTTCCAGTACCCGTCCCACTATAAGTCTGGTGCCATTGCTTTGTGCCCGAGGAATTGTACTTGACCAGGTAGAGGTCGTGGCCATTCGTCGAGCCATTGTAAGCTGAACCTGTCACGAGTATGTTGCCGGACGCGTCGAGCGCGATGCCACCCACATGCGTTGTTCCGCCAGCACCAAGATTGAAGTTGGCAACCCAATTGGTGGTTCCACCTGATGAATATTGGGTTAACCGAAGCCCATAATTATTGGTAGAAATAAGTACGGAACTGGCCGTATAAGTAACCCCGCCACTTCCGGCAATGCTTACAACTCTGTTGATGAATTCAGGGGATACGGTGCCGCCCGTCTGCGTCCA
>JBILHS010000160.1:0-9918 GCA_044350425.1 Saprospiraceae bacterium
GTCCACCGGAAACCGTGCACCGCGCACCGGAAACCGTGCACCGCGCACCGGAAACCGTGCACCGTCCACCGGAAACCGAGCACCGTCCACCGGAAACCGAGCACCGTCCACCGGAAACCGTGCACCGCGCACCGGAAACCGAGCACCGTCCACCGGAAACCGTGCACCGTCCACCGGAAACCGTGCACCGTCCACCGGAAACCGTGCACCGTCCACCGTCCACCGGAAACCGTGCACCGTCCCTCCATCCCTGGGCAAAGCACATCCTGCGTTTTGGCGAAATGCTGGTAGATTTCCCCAATTACCTCTCCATACACGCTGGCGGGGTCATCATTTCTGAACAGCCGTTGAGCCACGCCACCGCTTTGCAGATGATGCCCAAAGGTTTTCCCATCACCCATTTTGACATGTATGCGGCGGAAGAATGGGGCTTTCACAAGTTTGATATCCTGAGTCAGCGGGGTTTGGGACACATCAAAGACTGTGTAGATCTGGTGCGTGAAAATCAGGGTAAGGCGGTAAACGTGCATGAGATAGAAAAGCTAAAGACCGACGAACGGGTACGTGCTCAATTGCGCAGCAGTCGGTGCATGGGTTGTTTTTACATCGAAAGCCCTGCTATGCGCGGGTTGTTGCGCCGACTGAGTTGCGACAATTATGTGCACCTCGTGGCCGCCAGCAGCATTATCCGGCCAGGGGTGGCCAGTTCTGGCATGATGCGCGCCTATATTCAGCGTTTTCATCAGCCGAATGGATTTGAGTACCTCCATCCCGTATTCAAAGAGCATCTCTCCGAGACCTTCGGGGTGATGGTGTACCAGGAGGATGTGATGAAGATCCTGCACCATTTTGCCGGCCTGGGGCTGGATGAGGCCGATGTGATGCGGCGTATGATGACGGGCAAAAAACGTTCCTCGGAGGCTTTTGCCCGGTTGAAGCAAAAGTTTTTTGACAACTGCGCCGCCCGGCGGTACCCCGATGAGCTCAGCAAGGAGGTATGGCGGCAATTGGAAAGTTTTGGCGGCTACTCGTTCTGCAAGGCGCACTCGGCGAGTTTCGCGGTGGAATCCTTCCAGAGTCTGTATCTGAAAACCTATTACCCGCTGGAATTTATGGTGGCCGTGATCAACAATTTTGGCGGGTTTTACAGCACAGAGTTCTACGTGCATGAGGCGCGTATGAGCGGGGCGACGGTTCACGCGCCCTGCATCAACCACAGCCAAAACCTGACGCGTATCCAGGGCAAAGACGTTTATCTCGGCCTGATCCATGTGCGTGGACTGGAGTCGCAACTCATACAAGACCTTGAAAAGCAACGGAATGAGTTCGGGGTATTTAAATCTTTGGAGGATTTTGTGCGACGCATCCATGTCGCACCCACACAATTGGATCTTCTGATCCGCATCGGAGCGTTTCGGTTTACCGGGCTGAAAAAGAGCGCGTTGTTATGGGAAAAAAGTCGCGTGCTGACCCGGGAAAGTGGCATGGGTGCTCATTTGTTGTTTGCCGATGAGGCAGATACCTATCATCTGCCGACCCTTGAAGACGGTCCTTTGGATCAGACTTTCGATGAATTGGAATTGCTGGGATTTCCGCTTTGTTCGCCGTTTGAATTGCTGGAAGAAACGTTTAAAGCCGGCACCCCCGGCATGTTGGCCCGTGAAATGAGCCATCACATCCATCAACTGGTCACCATGACAGGCTACTACGTTTGCCGGAAAGATACGCGCACAGTCAAGGGCGAACTCATGCAATTTGGCACCTGGCTGGATATCGAGGGACGTTTTTTTGATACGGTACACTTTCCGGATCAGGTCAGAAAAACGCCTTTCCGAGGGCGTGGGATATACCGGATCCGGGGGCGGCTTACGGCAGACTTTGGGTTTGTGAGTCTGGAGGCGAGTGAGATGGAGCGTTTGCCGTATCGGGTGGATGGGCGGTATGGAGGGTAGGGATTTACGATTTACGATTTTGGATTTACGATTATTTTGATCCGAATAAGGCTTGAAACCTGCCTTATTCGGATCAAAATAATCGTAAATCCAAAATCGTAAATCAAAAATCCAAAATCGTAAATCCAAAATCGTAAATCATGAACCACTTCGACCGCTCCATCCTACACCTGGACCTCGACGCCTTCTTTGTCGCGGTAGAACAACTGCGCAACGACAGCCTGCGGGGAAAGCCCCTGCTGATTGGCGGCAGCAGCAACCGGGGCGTGGTGGCGTCCTGCAGTTACGAAGCCCGCGCGTTCGGAGTGCGTTCGGCCATGCCCATGCGGCAGGCCCTGCAATTGTGTCCGGATGCCCTGGTATTGCGCGGCGATATGGAAACCTATTCCAAGCATTCTGCGCTGGTGCGGGCAGTGATCGAAGACCAGGCGCCTTTGTACGAACAGGCTTCGATCGATGAATTTTACCTGGATCTCTCCGGCATGGACAAGTATATCGGTTGCTGGAAATGGAGTACTGAACTGCGCCAACGTATCATCAAAGAAACAGGATTGCCCTTGTCGCTCGGACTCTCGGTGAACAAAACCGTGTCGAAAGTGGGCACCAGTGAGGCCAAGCCCAACGGAACCAAACTCATTCAGGCAGGCACCGAAAAGAACTTTCTGGCCCCCTTGTCGGTGGGTAAGATCCCTTCGATTGGCCGGGAAACGGAGCGCCGCCTCTCGCTCATGGGTGTGCGCACTTGCCGGATTCTGAGCGAGGTGCCTCCACGACTCCTGCAGCGGGAATTTGGCAAACACGGCCTGATGATGTGGAAAAAGGCCAACGGAGAAGACGACAGTCCGGTGGTGCCTTATCGCGAGCAGGATTCTATTTCTACCGAACGCACTTTCCACACGGACACGATCGAAATGCGTTTTCTACACGACGAAATCCGAAAACAAACAGCGCAACTGGCCTATCAACTGCGCACACTTGGAAAACTCACGGCCTGCGTCACGGTCAAACTGCGCTACGCAGATTTCAACACGTTTACCAAACAAGCCAAGATTTCCTACACGGCGCAGGACGGCCCATTGGTGGAACACACCCTGAGCCTGTTTGACCGCTTGTACGAACGTCGCCAGGCCATCCGACTGGTGGGCGTGCGCTTCAGCGAACTGGTGCAGGGCTCCAGTCAGCTGAATCTGTTTGACGATACAGAAAAGGAATCGCGGTTGTTGGAGGCGATGGATAAGATTCGGGACAGGTTTGGGAAAGGGGCCGTTGCGCGGGGTGGGAAGATGTCGTCTTAAATGTTACTGGTCACTACAGTCCTACAAAATGCTGTACCAGATCGTGTTCTGCATGCAAAGGCAGCTTTTGCTGCTCTGCCTGGTCCGGGATCGCTCCGGTTTGAATAAACCGCAGGACTGCCCGGGTGATACCTGCCGTGCCCAGATGGTGACCACCTTCGGTCGGGCTGTATAAATGACTTTCCGGCCAAAAATCATGGTAGCGCCGAGATTCCGCATAGGGCGTTACCGCATCTCCCGGGTCGTGAATGAGTAGTCCCTGAATATGCGAAAAGGCAGATGTCATGAGCGCAAAGTCAAAAGAATCAATAGAGCGTCCCGCCCGTTTTTCAAATCCGCGAACCATCCGCCAATACAGGGGCGACCAGAGTCCCAGCGCTTTTTTGTACTCCAGGAAAATACTCGGTGCAAAACTGAAGGAAGCCATGATCACCATGCGACTCGGGTGCAGGCCGCGGGGCAGGTCTTTCAGGGCATTTACACTGCTTCCGCCGCCAAAAGAATGCCCAACGATGGCGTAAGCCGGTCCGTAGTATTCCAGCAACGCGCGGATGATGGCGGAGTTGGCTGGAATATTCATCGTACCAGCAGGGGCAAGGCCATGCCCGGGCGGATCATAGGCCAGTACGCGATAACCAGCCTCGACCAGCTCGGGTACAAAATGCCGCCAACGCCCTGCATTATACGCCCAGCCGTAACTCAGCAATACCAGTGGTGCTTCTTCAGGCCCCCAGTGGTATTCTACGATGTTTTGTCCGGCGAGTTCGCGGTGAACCTGTCGGGCGGAGTCCAAAAACTGTCGTTCTTTTAAACGCAGTCGGGGTTTGGGTGGCCTGGAGAAGATTTGTGCTGCGGTTCTGGCTGCCAGTCGGGGTGTTGCCAGCGACCATAAATTGAGCCCTAAGCCAAGGGCTTTATAGATGATTTTTTGCATGATCAGGACTTTTTATGCGTATTTTTGCCAAAAAGAGCTACTGCAGGCCACAAATTGTTCCAGATGCTGTACTTCATTGCTGATTTTGTACATAATGATCGCGCCTTCGTATTCCAGTAGCAGGCGATACCGGCTTTGTTGAGCTTTTCCGAAACACGGTATATGGAGAGCAGTCCATCGATGGATCAGCGAAAGGTATACTTTGTTTCAATTCCTTCTGCGCGGGCGTTGATCAGTTTGCCGGAATTTTTACCATCGGCACTCCAGTGTGGCACCAGTCCCCATTCCATTGGTTGTAAAAGCGCAGGCAGATCATTGGCAATGACATAGGCGGTTTGGGTGGGCGCTATGTTGAAACGAAGTTCCATTTTCGCCGGGATTTCTACTGTTTTTTCGAGGGATTTAAGCTGTTTAAGCTTGGGCGCGAATGCATAGCGGCCGCACATGGGGTGTCTACAAATGTTAGCGCTACCAATGTTAGCCCTCTACGAGGTCCTTGTACTTTGGACCTCGTAGAGGGCTAACATTGGTAGCGCTAACATGGGTTGATTATATAACTTTAAGACCGTATTCCAATTACCTCCACCGATGCACCCGTGAGTGCCGGATTGTACCAGCAATCAATGCGGGTGGCTTTGTATCGAAGTACTGCGGCTTTTGCATCGTCGGCGGTGTTATATCCTTTAACGATGTAACAGGCACCTTCGGCTCCGCCCGGACATTTGCTGCCCTCGTGCCATAACAGCATCAGGCCTTCAATAGCTGGTGCTTTGTCAACAGGGGTGTTTTTGCAATAAACCGCGAACTGTACATAATGCAATTCAATGATCGGCGTGAACAACAAATCGCCTACCTGGCCTTCTCCCTTTTTGACCTTCCGCTCGACATTCGCACCATTGACGGTGAAAGTGGTCGCAGGATTGGGTGCCTCCATATACTCAACCGGAGCGGGGCTGTCTGTGCTGTATTGTGCAGGAGAAAATCCTTTGGCGGTCATGGATTTAGGGGGAGTACCCTGTACCTTGGCGAGTGCCTTTGCGCGTCGCGCTGCAGCATCAGAGGTTTCGGTTGTTTCATAGGAATATGTTTGGAGTGAGTTCGAACGGCTTGGAGGGGTGTACCGGCGTATTGTAGTGACCTGAGCGGAAGCAAGCGCAGTGGTACAAACTAAAAGCAGGATGAGCAGGGATAGTTTCTCAAATTTCATAATTAGCAAAGTGCATTGACGTGATGATGAATGATGTGTTTGTTAACCAAGGCAATAGTCCTGCCAAGTTTTCTTAAAATGACAGAAATAGCACAAAATGATGAAAAAGGATTGTTCACAAGGCTGTGACAATGTTGGACACTGCAGAACAGGTAAGCGTAGACTTTGCTTGGAAAACGTCGCATCGTTATCGGTTCTTTCGTGCATAAGGCACCGCACGGTATCGATTAAAAAGAATCCTGCAAGGACACTTTTTTAACAGATAAGCGCTTAAGGGAACAAAGGTGAATCAATTTGTTTTGAAAATCAAAATTTTGAATAAAAAAATATTTTTTGTATATGTTTTTTAACGGAAGAGTCTTGTTCGAAACGAGCTGATGGGCCTATGGAGACCCAGAAATTTACCTGTTGGAAAGTGTATGGGTTACAATTGATTCTTCACCACCAAAACCTCCATAGCATTGAATGCCACCTCTTCGTCTACCTTAAACCTTCCGGTCAGGTATTGAAATACTTTATGCTCCTGAGGCGTCACGACACCATCCGCCAGAATAACATCCAGACAGTGATAAAAGAGCGGAAGCCGGGTTTGCTCCCGAATAGCGCCCATGGCTGCATCGATGAGCGCTGCTGAACTTCCCGCTTGTTCAAAATACCGCCCCACGGTTTCGATGAGTATCTGAGGGTCATATCCAATAAAAATATTCCGACTTTTCAGGGTGGTGAAAAAGGCAGCATTCCCACCCGGACCATTGATCTCATCGGCGCGCCGACATGCGAGCAGTACCGCCGCGCAGGCTTCAGCTTCGTCGGTGATCTTTAATGCCACTGGAGCAGCATGGGTCTGGGTGGGAAAAAATTGCAAAGCGTCGTTCATTGTTCTTGTAATTTTGATCACAAAGTTGCCATATCAATGACAAATCGATATTTTACATCTCCTTTGAGCATGCGTTCGTATGCCTCATTGATGTAAGCCATGTCAATGATCTCCACATCCGAGGTGATGTTGTGCGCAGCGCAGTAATCCAGCATTTCCTGTGTTTCCGGGAGACCGCCAATAGAAGAGCCCGCGATGCTGCGGCGATTGTTGAGCAGGTTGAACCCGAGAATTTCTGAGGGTTTGGGAGGGATGCCCACACAGATGATCACGCCGTTGGTGTTCAGCATTTTCAGGTAGAGGTTGTAGTCGTGCGGAGCAGATACGGTGTCGATGATAAAATCGAATGCATTGGCCAGCGCCTTGAGTTGTTCCGCATCCTTGGTTAATGCAAAGTGGTGCGCGCCCAGGCGTAAGGCGTCGGCTTCTTTTTGAGGGGAGGTGCTGAGCACCGTGACTTCAGCACCAAAAGAGGCAGCAAATTTTACCGCCATGTGCCCTAGGCCGCCCAGGCCGAGGACTGCAACTTTGTGTCCCTTGCCAACTTTCCAGTGCCTCAAAGGCGAATAAGTCGTGATTCCTGCGCAAAGCAGGGGCGCAACTGTTTCGAGGGGGAGCTTGTCGGATACATGGAGCACAAATTTTTCGTGCACGACGATCTGGTTGGAATAGCCGCCATACGTTACGCCTCCGGTATGCTTATCTTTACTGTTGTAAGTTCCGGTGGCGCCTTTCCGGCAAAATTGTTCCAGTCCTTTTTCACAGTTGTCGCATTCCTGGCAGGAGTCTACCAGACAACCTACTGCTGCGAGGTCGCCGGCTTTGAACTTCTTGACATGATCGCCGACAGCCGTCACGCGCCCTACGATCTCATGTCCCGGTACGATCGGATAAACAGAACCGCCCCATTCGTTGCGAACCTGGTGGAGGTCCGAGTGGCAAACGCCACAATACAGGATCTCGAATTGCACGTCATGCGACTCAAGGGTTCTTCTTTCAAAACTAAATGGTCCGAGTGTATCGGTTGCACTTTTAGCGGCGTAGCCTTTTGTAGGTGTCATAATTGTGAATTGATTTTCAAGCGTAACAAACGACAAGGTACACAGTTGTGGAAATCACTGGTTCTTTCAGTAGCCATTCAAAAAATACATATCGATGGCCAGACTACTGGACATTTTGACGTTGGACACTAGACACGATTCTGTAAGTGCATGATTTTCAATTTTTTAGAGTGCAAGTCCAACGTCTATTGTCAAAATGTCCAGTAGTCTGATCGATGGCTCTTTTGTTCTTGGCCATGATCTTCCCTCGGTAATCACAGTCGAATTCCGCTTTTATCTTTGCGCTACCACAGGTCCACTGTGCAAGCCTATCCGGATCTCAAACGGATGTATCTTTCCTTTTAGATGCTGTTGAACGAAGTTGGTTTTTATTAAAACAGGTTTATTCCAGTGTTTTTTTACCTTTTATAGGTGGCGCATTGATTTGATGCAGGTCAAATACAGTGAGCTCATTCTTTCCTTTTTTGAGCCAGGAGGCGGGACAATACAAGCGTTGTTGCGGGCCGATATTCCAATAACGTCCCAGGTGGTGTCCGTTGATAAATACCACGCCCTTGGCGTAATCATGGAGGTCAAAATAGGTGTCTCCGGCAGTATTCAGCTCAAAGCTACCTTTAAAAAACTTTCCTGGACGATCTGCGGAGCTTTGGTTTTCAATGGCAACAGCTTTTTGAGCAAAATTAGCATCCATTGGAAGTAAAAAGGTCTCCCAGTTCATCAGGGTCATGCCATTCAGGGTCACCCGATCGGTGATGCCTTTACGGTCGATCATGAAGTGAGCAAAATTGATGTGTCCCATGCCTTCAACCAGGATTTCAAGCACGGGGTTTGAAATTTGGGGTTCCCCAGGTTTAGGTTTTGGAAGCTCCACGGTCCATTTTCCACCATCCCGAAAAACGGTATCGATGAAGGTTCCGTTGAGGAAAACGAGGGCGTAGTCGTGGGGTTCCCAGATCGTAAGCTTCCCGCCTTTGTGTCCGATCAACGTAGTGCGGTATAGGATAAGTCCTTGATTCTGATCATACATCTCCATTGGGCGGGGTTGTGGAGAAAGCACAGGAGTCGGCAGTACATTCCAAATGTTATTCACTGCGCGCATCGGGATCGCTGGAATTTCAATGGCTGGAATGGGAGCCGGCAACTCCGGAAGGGTCTGCCTGGAGTATGCCTGGATCAGCCTTCGCAGCATAAAGAATTTCGGGGTAGGAAGTCCTTGTTCGTTGATGGGCGCATCGTAATCGTAGCTGGTAAGATCAGGCTGGTACTGGGTGGGAGAAAAGGCGTTGGCACCGGCAGCATAGCCGAAATTGGTACCACCGTGAATCACATAAAAGTTAAAGGACTTATGTTCTTTCAAAAGAAATTCGACCTCCTTTTTCAGATCATTTGTATCGGGTCTGGCCCATGATTCACCCCAATGCGTGAGCCAGCCCGGGTAGGTTTCACTGCTGAAGGCCGGAACATTCGGATTGCTTTTAGTGGCCTGTTCGAAATCCTGCGCATTGCTGCCGCTGTCCAGCCCGATCGCTGCTCCGGGTATGTTTCCCGCCTCTAGCATATAAGGTGTGGGTCCGTCAGAAGTGTAAAAGGGGACCTCAATGCCTGCGTTAAGCCAGGTTTTTCGAAGTGCTTCCAGGTAAGGCTTATCATTTCCGAAACTTCCGTACTCATTTTCGATCTGCACCATCAGAATGGGGCCGCCCTGGGTGCATTGCAAGGACCTGACCTCTTTGGCCAGGCGTTTAATGTAACGATTGGCCGCGGATAGATAGCGTGGGTCCATGCATCGGATCTTGATATCGGGAATCTTCAGTAAATAGGTAGGAAGTCCGCCGAAATCCCACTCCGCGCAAACGTACGGACCGGGCCGCAGCAACACCCACATGCCTTCCTGCTGGCAGATTTTTATAAATTCGGCCACGTTTCTGTTTTCTGACTTGAAATCAAATTTCCCGGGCACAGATTCGTGGTAGTTCCAGAAAATATAGGCTGCAATGGTATTGCAACCCATGGCTTTTGCCATCTGGATCCGGTGGCGCCAGTATTCGGCGGGAATCCTGGCCGGATGCATCTCGCCGCTAATGATCTGAAAGGGCTTTCCATCCAAAAGGAATACATCTTTCCCAAAAGAGAATTGGTGCGATTGCTGGGCGGAAAGAAAGCTGGATGATAAAACCAATAGGCTGAGCGATAGTAAACTTTTCATCGGGGCAATTTAGGGCAAAGAAGCGCAATGCAGCGCTTTCCATTCCAACCATTTTCCATTTTTACTGTTAAGCACCCACTATGAATAATTTACAAGGAAAAACAGCCCTCGTCACCGGAGGCAGTAAAGGCATCGGCTATGGGATCGCCGAAAGCATGCTCAAAGAAGGCATGAACGTTGCGATCACCAGTCGCCAACAGGAATCTGCTGACGCGGCGTTGCACAAATTGTCCGGAATGGGCACCGGCAAGCTGATCGCCCTGGTGGCTGATGTGCGGGACTTTGACGCGCAGCAAAATACGGTAGCCAAAACCCTTGAAGCTTTTGGCCAGATCGATGTCCTCATCGCCAATGCCGGTCTGGGCCATTTCGCGCCCATCACCACA
>JBILHS010000002.1:0-119506 GCA_044350425.1 Saprospiraceae bacterium
TCACTCACTCACTCATTCATTCACTCACCGCACCAAAGTCACCGTCCCATTCAACCATTCAACCACCCCGTCTTTGAACAGGATGCGGGCTTGCCAGGTAAAAACGGCCGGATCTGCGGGTTGGCCATCCACCTTGCCATCCCAAGCAGCAAAGCCGTCGTTGGGTAGAAAATTCTGGCGTTCATGCACGATGTTTCCCCAACGGTTGACAATGCGGAACTGCTGAACGCCCGCCACATCCTCTCCTCCAAAAATATTGAAGGTTTCGTTGAGATTGTCGCCCGAGCCGGGTTTAAACACATTTGGAATGAAGACAAAGCGCTCTTTGCTAACGGCCACAGTGCGGTCGTCGGTGGCAATGCAGCCGTTTGAATCCAAGGCAGTTACGCGGCTACCTCAATGGCCAGGCTCGAAGCACAGCCGTTTTGTCCATTGATCACTTGCAACGTATAGGTGCCGGTTTGATCTACTTTTGGCTGAAGCGTGTTTTCTCCGGAAAGGATATTGCCGGTGCTGTCCGAATTCCAGGCAAAGCTGAAACTCACCGACGTCGGCACTTGTACCTCCAGTTCGGCTGGAGCGCCGGAACAAGTCAGGTGTTGTAAGGTATCTCCTTTGATCACGGGACGAAAAGAGTCATCCAGAATTTCAACGGTAAGGGAGCCACCCTGACCGACGACCGTTACCGGCAGTAACATGGTATCGATCATGGCTCCGGGAGGCCCGGACCAGATGTGTGCGCCGGCTCCAAAACAGGTGGAATGGAGAAGTGCATCGTGGCTCCGGGACACATTTTTGTCGGACCGGTCAATTGTCCAACTTATCCCAGGGGGGGGCTCATACACAGCGTTGTTCGGTGAAACGCTCACTGAAAAGTCACATTGATCCCCGGCAAAACCATCGATCATTAAAAAGTAGTTCAGCACCGTGAAAGTGGCAGTTCCCGCTCCGGCGATAAATCCCGATGGACACAAGCGGGCAGCAAGCTGAAGGAATCGTGTTCAAAGGTCAATAATAGCAGTCAGGTTGGAATTTGGTGGCGGGATGTCAGATGCTCACCTGGCAGCGAGACTTGGTGTAATTGACCCTCCGTCGCCCTATTCATCCGCCGTAGTTTTAACGGAGGAGGAGGCTATGGCGGGTAAACCGAATGGATTAAAAAAATGCTTTCGCCCTAAGGAGCTACGGTGCGTAGAACGGCCTTGTTTGAATTTTATTTGGAAGCGGTGCAATATTTTTTGCAAAAAAAAGGAGGCCGCTTTATTGTAAAAGCGGCCTCCGAAAATATGCGTATTTATTTTAGCGCGTGACTATTTGGTAACCACTAGTTTAGTGATGCCAAATTGATCGCCTTCTGTAACCCGTACCCAGTAGGTACCTGCCAATAAATTTTGAACAGGAAGTGAAAGTACCTGTCTGCCTGCTGCAGCACGCGTATTGCTTTGGTAAACACGACGGCCCATGAGGTCGATTACCTCTACCATAACGTCTTCGTTGCCAGAGAAATTGGTCGTCAATAAAGCATTGCTGGACGCAGGGTTAGGCGTAATACTCAAAACCAATTCCGGTTTTTTTGGCGTAAACGTTCCGGTTGTCCCAGGGATTTCTAATGGATTCACCTCTACCCAAAGCAAGGAATTATCCACGTAAGGGTGGTTTCCATCTGCGGTAGGCCCTAAAAGGTGGACTCCAGCATCGTAATCCTGCTGGTATACCAGTCCTACGGTGCTTCCAATATTGCGCGGGAGCATCGGATAAACGCTTTCCACAAAAGGAACCAATACAGTGTCAGAGATATAAGGTGCAGCAATCAGATCTAAAGGCTCTCCCCAGTTTTCTCCATTGTCGGTGGATTTGATCAGATACACATGACGGAAAAACTGTGCATTGTCATTGGAGCTGCGGTACAATTCGTGCAGGGCAGCATAGCCCACATAAATGGCTCCATCGGCGCCAAGGCCTGAAGAAGGCATACTCGAAAGGCTGATATAATAAGGTGCAATATCATTAATACTTGCAACCCCCAACTGCCCGTCACCATCATAATCCAGGGCACCGGTAATAACCTGATAGGTATCAGTACCAAAAGTCTCTTTCCAGTGTGCAAGACCATTCATGCCCGGATAGAACGAAGAGCCTGCGGCTACATCCCCGTCCGAATAGTACATACGGCCAAAAAACAGGTGCACTTCTCCATTGTTATCGATCAACATATTTCCGGAGCCATCAGAGTTGAAAATGGCCAGTGAATCCGGTGCATCCGGGTCTAAAGGAACATCATCCACGGAATAGCTATCTCCAGCGAGGCCGGCATAATTTTCGAGTGCATCCGGAAAGTCGCGGGCAGTAATGGTTTCCCAGGAATCTCCATTGTCATAGGATTTAAAAACCAGGAGGTCGTTCCAGGCAGGGAATACAGCAATACCCACGGTGCTTCCATTCGCATCCACCGTATATTCATCAGCGGCGTGTGAGGTGAATTTGCTGTTGTCCAAACCAGGAATGGTCACAAATTTTTTATCCCAGGTGAGGCCGCCATCCGTAGAACGCCAGTAGAGTATGTGGCCATTGATCCCTTGATACACTACACCCGTATTGCCCGTTGGGGTAGTAATTGCAATAACGTGTACGGTTTTGCCATCCGGACCGCCGACGGTCAGGTGTGGCCAAAGGCAACCAATACCTGCAGGCATTTCCAGATCGGACTCAGTCCAGGCGGTTTCTCCGGCTGCACGACGTAAAAAACGCAGACGATATGGGGATGTTACCGTTGTATGAGACACAACGACCTCTGTACCATCGCTCAGGATGCTGGCGGACGGAAAACCAGTCCGGAGACTTTCAATGCGATCCGTGGAGGGTGACCAGGTACCACCAGACCGGGTGCTGTAGCCAGTACCGCGCTCCGGGAAGGCATTGGTGCCGTCCGTTGCAAAAGTCCAGGTAGCCGTTGGGTCGCCATTGGGTTTGTAATAAACACGGGAGGGTACACAGCCATAGCCTTGCGCATCCCAGCGGGTAACGCCCACGATCTCTTCCACATTCCGGTCTGAAACACCAGAAACGATCTCAGGTTGGTTTGTTAGCTCCGGCGTTAGGATCTCAGGCACCGGCATATTTTTCAGGTATGGCATTGCCTTCAAATGTGCGACTTTGGGCAGGGGCTTAGATGAATTTGTTTGCGCTACAACCGTCCCGGCCAATAAAAGCGCGAGTGCAGCAAAAAGGTACTTGTTTAGCATGGTATAATTTGTTTAGAAAAAAATGAAAAGAAAACTTGCTTAAAAAGCAGGGACAAAAAACCGCATAAAATTATGAAATAGAGGCATTTGTAGGCAAGCCTTTTTTTGACGGATGTAAAAAAACGTCCAAAAAGACTTAAAAAGGGTGGACAATTTTCCGAAGCGTCTATCTTTGCCCTTCAACATTGCAAGTCAAACTTAACCTGCTCTTTTTTTTATGAACAAAATTTTTAACATTCTCTTCTTATTGGCCCTCTCTTTTGGAGCGGCTCAAACCTTGAATGCTCAAGGCAATCAGGACGACAACTTCGTGCTTCGGATCACCGGAGCCAACGGTTCAGTGCTGGACTTCAGCCAAATTGATTGCCAGATCCTAGGCACCGCTGATTGGGCTGGCAGCATCGACGGTGAGTTTTGCGCACCACTGGTATGGGCATACGACGTCACTCCGGATTCTATCTGCTGTGATACGATTACCAACAACTACGCTGGAAAAATAGTTGCACTCAGCCGTGGTGTTTGCGAATTTGGCCGTAAAGGGCTTTATGCTCAATACGCAGGAGCCATCGCTGTGATTGTGTTCAACCACAACCTTACTGCAACAGAAGATGCATGTACCCGTCTGAACATGGGTGCAGGCGTTTTTGGCGCACAAGTCACCATTCCAATGGTTTTTGGTTCACGAACAGTACGGGATCAAGTAGCCCCACTGATCAATGCTGGTGGTGCACAAGCATGCTTCGTATTGCCACGTATGGCAAGTCCAACCGCGGCTTCTATGTATGCAACCCCACTCAGTCAGGTAGCTCCAATGCAGGCCATGACCGTGGTTTACAACAACCGCACCGGTGCAACAGAAAACAACCTTACGCTCAAAGCTGAAGTTATTGACCCAAGCGGCGCGCTTAATGGTTCAGTATCTTACGTGATGCCAGTAGTAGAGCCTGGTGTGGATTCATTTGTGGTTTTCGAACCTTACAATGCACCAGCGATGAAAGGCAAGTGGACAGTACGCTATACCAATAGCCTGCACACTGAATCACTTGACACGGTTTACACCTATTTCGAGCACACCGACTACACCTTTGCTACAGACAACCTGAGCATTGATGCAGGTGGTGTTGGTCCGACGGATGCAGATTTTCAAACCAATGGCTTCTATATCCAGAGCGGTGGTTTGACCCTGATGGGTAGTGCACCTGCAAAGGCTACTTATGCTACTTTTGGTGTTGCAAACGTTGCAGCGGTTTATGTACCTGGTGACCCAACTGCAAATATCATTGGCGTAGCGGTTTACAAAGCAGATGTTGACGGCGACGGAGTTGGCGATCTTGGTTCCAGCTTCATTGATGATCTGGGTGCTGGTCTGATCAGCTACAACGAGTATGTGATGACTGGCGACGAAGCAAATGACCAATTGATCCACGTTCCACTTACAGACATCAATACAGGTGCTGCAGGAGTTGATCTGGAAGCAGACAATGCTTACTACGTTTCTTTGATCTATGACGGAACTGCTGCAGGTCTGGGTGTTTGCCCTCGTTTCTCTAACTCTACTGATGTAGCTTATGCTTCCTTTACGGGTTACCCAACCACTCCATTGTACTTTGGTTCCTTGTTTACAGGAGGTTGGAATGGTGCGATGGTAATTCAGCGCCTTCAACTGGAAGGTTTTGACCCAACCATCAAAACTACAGAGCCTAACACTTTGGCTGATTCTAAATTGAGTATCACACCAAATCCAGCCACTGAGTTTGTTAACCTCGAACTCAAGTTGGATGCAGTGAATCCATCAGTTGCAGTTTCTATCCTGGATGCTCAAGGCCGTAAGGTGGTAGCAACTCAGGTAGAAAAGAACATCCAGAATGGTGTCATGAAATTCAATGTAAATACACTTCCTTCTGGCACTTACTTCATGTGGGTGCGTACGGCTGAAGGTTCTACAATGAAAAAAGTGTCTGTTTGCCACTAATTCTCTGAGAACTACAAGCGCTTAAAAAAAGAGCCATCCCGAAGTTTTGGGGTGGCTCTTTTTTATACCTTCCATCGTAAGCGCTGCTTTTGCGAATGCTACACGTTTAGCCGCAGCGCGGCTAAACGTGTAGCATTAAGTGTTGAAAATCAAGTGACAAAAACATTTATGTCGCAGAATATCCAAATAGAACTGGCATACACCTGGTATTGCCGTTACCTTTGTATCTCAAACAATTATGTTATTCTTAACCAGTTTTTATTTGCCATGAAGAAGTTAAACACATTTTTGCCAGCCCTGATGCTGCTGGCACTATCACAGATGCTTGCAGTACAGTCTGCAAATGCCCAAGCCGCAGGTACTGATGACGACGGATTTATTGTTCAGATCACCAGTCCGGCGAGTATCGCTCAAACCATCTTGCATGGGGCTGAAGCCGGTGTTTGCCAGTGGATCGGACAGTCCGACTGGGGCCCAAGCCTTACGGAAGATTTCTGCGGAGAGGTTGTTTGGGCGGACGATTCACTGGCTTGTGGAGCCTTGACCAACCCGGGCGCCCTGGCTGGAAAGATCGCTTTGATCCGCCGTGGAACCTGCGGCTTTAGCCTCAAAACATACTGGGCTCAGCAGGCAGGCGCTAAGGGTGTGATCATTCTCAACCACTACAACAATCCAGCGGATGGTCCTTGTACCACTTATGCCAATGCTACACAATTTTTGGGTGGCATGTCCGGGCTGGACAGCGCAGCTGCAGTAACCATTCCTGCAATTTTCCTGGAGCGTCAGACAGGTGAAGATATTGACGGTGCTTTGGCAGCTGGACAAACTGTAAATGTTTGTTTCACTTTCCCACGTTTGTCTGCTCCTACCTCTGCTTCTATGTATGCTACCCCGATCACTCAGGTGGCTGAAATGCAGGCGATCACGGTGGTTTACAACAACCGTTCCGGTGCTACTCAGACCAATGTAAACCTGAAGGCTGATGTGATCGACCCAAGCGGTGCATTGGTAGGAAGTGTAACCTACAACATGCCTGTTTGTGAACCCAGCGCAGACTCGTTTATCGTTTTCCCATCATTTCTTGCACCAGCTGCAAAAGGAAAGCATACGGTGGTGTTTTCTAACGACAAGTTTACTGAAAGCCGTGATACCGTTTACAGCTACTTTGAGCATACGGATTACACGTTTGCAACAGACAACCTGACCATCGATCCAGGTGGTGTCGGTCCAACCGATGCAGATTTTGCCACCAATGGCTTCTACATTCAAAGCGGTGGTTTGACACTGATGGGCGATGCTCCGGCGAAGGCTACTTATGCAACCTTCGGTATTTCTAATATTGAGGCAGTTTTTACTCCAAACGACCCTACCGCCAACATCATTGGTATTGCGGTGTATAAAGCGGATGTGGATGGTGACGGCGCAGGTGATCTGACTGCCAGCTTCATTGACGATCTGGGTGCAGGACTGGTCAGCTATGTAGAATATCAAATGACAGGCAACGAAGTAAATGATCAACTGATCCATGTTCCAGTTACAGACATCAACACCGGTGGTCCGATTGATCTGGAAGCTGGCAGTGCCTATTATGTTTCTTTGATCTATGACGGAACTGCTGCTGGTCTCGGAGTTTGTGTTCGTTTTGCAAATTCTTTGGATGTGGCTTATGCACCGTTCACGGGTTACCCGACTACTCCACTGTATTTCGGTTCCTTGTTTGGCGGAGGCTGGGATGGCGCCATGGTGATCCAACGCCTTCAACTGGAAGGATTTGATCCAATAACCATCAAAACTTCAGAGCCAAAAACTTTGGCTGAGTCTAAGGTGATCATCACGCCTAATCCTGCTACTGAGTTCGTGAATCTCGAACTGAAGCTGGACGAAGTGAATCCTTCTGTAGCAGTTTCTATCCTGGATGCTCAAGGCCGTATGGTCGTAGCTTCTCAGGTGGAGAAAAACATCCAGAATGGTGTCATGAAGTTTAATGTAAACAAACTTCCTTCAGGCACTTATTACATGTGGGTGCGTACCGCAGAGGGTTCTGTAATGAAGAAATTGACGGTTGCGCATTAATTCATACCAGATCTCGTAAAGCATAAAAAAAGCGGCCCGGCGATTTCGTCGGGCCGCTTTTTTTATGCTTTAACCGACCATTAAATCTCCTCAATATAATCCATATCCCGGTCAAAAGTCTCTTTCATGCCCCATAAGGCAATGAATGCGATGCCCAAACACACGGCCCCAACGATGTATCCGGCCGTGATCACACTGCCCGTCACAGCGGCCCCTTTTAAATACTTGAAGGATTCATTGATAGGTACCTGCATGCCTCGGGCAAAATTGGGCACGGAGGTAGCCACGGTGGAGCGCAGGTTGGTGCCAAATTGTTCCGCCCCGATCGTTACGAAAATGACCCAAAAGCCGACGGAAAATCCCAAAATAAAATGGCTGAGGTAAAACATACCCGGGCTGCTAAACGGTAGTGAAAGGTAGGCCATAACCGCAATGACATCCAGGCTTAGAAAGATCGCCATCACTTTGACGCGACTGCGTAACAACTGACTCAATAGTCCGGATGCCAGATCGCCCAAAATGAGTCCGATATAAGCAATGGCAATGGCGTTGGCAGCAGAAATCCCTTCCAGGCCCTTGGCCCTGCCAAATTCCGGTGAAAAGAAAACCAGCACGCCGATGACAAACCAGGTAGAGGTGCCAATAAAGATGCAGCGCAAGAATCGGGAGAGCCGGTCCCAGCTGGTGAATAAAGCAAAAAAATTGCCCCGGCTGATGTGTTGCTGTTCCTGAACCTGCTTGAAAATGCCGGATTCAGAAACGCTGATGCGCAGGATGAGCAACAAAACACCCAGACCACCGCCAATAAAATAGCATTCGCGCCAGGGGAAAAAATGCTCAATCACCCAGGCTAAAAGTGCGCCGGTAAGTCCAATGGTGGCGACCAGCATGGTACCCAGGCCACGTTTGTTTTTAGGCAAGACCTCTGCTACCAGGGTAATTCCAGCGCCCAATTCACCCGCCAACCCGATCCCGGCTATGAAGCGGTAAAAAGCATAGTCAGCATAGCCAGTGGCAAAGCCGTTGAAGATATTGGCAATGGAATAGAGTGCAATGGAAAAATAGAGGACCCGCACGCGTCCGCGTTTGTCGCCCAGCACCCCCCAAAGAATGCCCCCGACGAGCATCCCAAACATTTGCCAGTTTTGTAAAGAGAGCCCTTTATCGGTCAGCTCCTGGCCGGAGAAGCCGAGGTCAGTTAAACTTTTTACGCGAACAAAACCAAAGAGCAGCAGATCGTAGATGTCTACAAAATAGCCCAAAGCAGCAACCACTACAGCTGCATTGAGGAGTTTGACAGGAGCGTTGTTTTCAGCCATTTATATGCGTAGAGAAAGGTAATTAATGTAAAAAAAGAAAGGGAAACCGCGATACTCAGACCGGTTTCCCTTTTTATCGTCCTGCCAAAAACGGCGCAGACGTACTTCAAAAATGAAAGAATTTTGTTTGAAATCGTTCTTTTTAATTGTTGCTTTCGAGCTCAGAAAGTATTTGCTGCGCGCGTTTCAGAATGGTAGTATCCTCAATGTGTACGATACCGCCATTAGGCCCTGGTTCAAGGTGGAATTCAACCACTTCTCCGTCTTTATACTGATGCGCTCCAAAGTAATTTCTTACAGTCTGCTCGTCAAGATTGAGTTCTTGGGCGATTTTGGCTATGCTGCCAGCAGGCAATGCATGCTTAATACGACGGAGCTCCTCAAAAGTGATATTCATAAGCGAAGTGTTTAGTGAACGAATATAGGTCAAAAAATTTCTCTAAGGTATGTGTAACAAAAATCGATAAGCAAGCGATGGCAAGAATATTTTTTTCAAGTTAAAAATGTTCTGCTGCCCTACAGAATAATCCACCTGCAAAAACCCCCTACCTTTACGGCATCAAGTCAATAATGACGGTATTATTTACCCGTTCCTTAGCTATCGCAGATTCATGTACCTCCACATCATTTCCTTTGATATTCCTTACCCAGCCAACTACGGAGGGGTAATTGTCATCTTTAACCAGATTAAGGCTCTACATGCCCAAGGGGTCAAAGTAATTCTGCACTGTTATCAGTATGGAGACCGTACCCCGCAACCCGAGCTCGCGGAATACTGTCATGAGATCTATTATTACAAGCGTAGCCGCTCCCTATACTACCAGGTCAGTTTGCTGCCCTTTATCATGCGCACCCGCCAAAGCAGTACGCTGCTGAAACGTTTGCGCAAAGATCAGTACCCGATTTTATTCGAAGGAATGCATACCGCAGGTCTGATCTGGCATCCAAGCCTGCGCAGCCGTCAGAAACTCATTCGGATGCACAACATCGAATGGCAGTATTACGAAAGCCTGGCGCAACTCACTCCAGCGCTTGCACCTTTGGAAAAGGCTTACTACTTCTCAGAAAGTATTAAACTTCAACGTATTGAGCCCAAAGTGGTACTGCATGCGGACGAGATCATTGCGATCTCCAGCACTGACGAAGCCTATTATCGCGCACTTAAAGCCAATACGCACTATATCCCTGCATTTCACCCCAATACGGCCGTAGAAAGTCAATTGGGTAGAGGAGAATACGTGCTTTTTCATGGGAAACTAAGTGTTCCGGACAACGAACTTGCCGCGACCTGGTTGATCGAAGAAGTTTTTGCTGATTTTGATATTCCCTTCATCATTGCAGGGATGGATCCTTCAGATCGTTTACGTGAACTGGTGGCACAATATGACCATATTCGGCTGGTTGAAAATCCGGACGAAGCTCAAATGAACAGTCTCCTTGCACAGGCTCAGATCAATCTGCTGTCTTCTTCCCAATCTTCAGGAGTAAAGCTTAAGCTCATCAATGCGCTTTTTCGGGGCAGATTTTGCATTGTCAACGAGCATATGGTACGCGGTACTGGTCTGGCCAAACTTTGCTACGTCCGCAACTCTGCTGCTGCCATGCGTCAGACCATTGAAGCACTGATCAATGTACCGTTCGAACAGGGGAAAATTGCAGAGCGGCGTGCTGTTTTGGAGCTGGAATTTTCCAATTCAGAAAATGCCAAGAAATTAATGAGTCTGGTGAAGTGGTAAGTACCCGCCAAATCTCGAGTTTGTTATTTCATCGGCTACATTAAAAAAAAACGGCCAGACAGCATTTTAGCTGCCTGACCTTCCCATGAGATTAAACAGGGATTAGAACGGAAGGAGGATAAATTCCTTCGATGTGGATTAAAGCGTGCTCTAAAAGGAAGAGCAATTAAATGTTTTACGCTCGGATAATTGGTTTCGCTTGAACTGATGCGATATATATTCGATACTCTTTAAGTTTGAGTCATGAGCGCCCCAACGTTTTGAGGCGCCCACGACTGCAGAAAAGAGCAACTTTTCGTCATTTTTATTGGAGTATCCGGATCATGAGATATTAGGAATGGAATAGATCACTATTCGCCTCCTAATATCTCAATTTCCGGACGACTCATTTACTTCGCTTGAATCATCGTTTTAGACGCGCTGTCTGTAGCGGTCTCCAGCGTGTAGTAAAGAACGCCTGATGTGTTCAAGAGTGCTTTTTCCAGCGAAATGGTGTTATAACCTTTCGGGAAATCGCCTTTTTGACTGTATACCAATCGGCCAGATTGGTCAAACACTGAAAGTGTTGCCGCTGCCGCTTCTGGCAAGTAGAATCCTACGAGGGTGCGGTTTACAAATGGATTGGGTTGGTTTTGGTAAAGTTCAAATCCTACACCACTGATGGTGCTGCCGTCCTTGCCGTTGAATCGAAGTGCAACATCCAGGCGGCTGATACTTTGTTCTGCAGCCTCGTTGACCTGATAGCCTTCTGCTTTTGTGATACGGTTAGAGATGCCCAACATTTTGCTCAGTTCACCATCCTTCCTGGCTTTAAACTTCAAGGTGAATTCAGCCTGTTGTGCGCCGTTGAACGAGGTTGTGATCGCTTTTTCAGCCGGGAAACCAGCAAAGTTTTCAGCTTTCATTCCTGGTCCAGGCACGATGTCGGTCAAATCCAGATCGTTGTAATTCAGTGTGAACTGGTAACCAGCAGCTTTCTCCGCAGCTTTGAATTTTACTTCAAATACTTCTCCGGACTTCACAGCGCGATCTTCTACATCAAAGAGGAAGGTTCCTGTTGAACGCTCTTCTGCACTCATCAATGAATTTGCGATGGCAGTTCCATTTACGTCACCTACTTTGATGGCTACAAAGTTGTCTTCCATTGCATTTGCCTGAATATCTGCTCCCGATTTGCTTTCAGGGAAAGCCGTCTGGAATGGGTTGGCAGGGTTGGGGAACACGAAGGATTTGTCTATGAAGCGCCAGCTGTCATTTGCAGGCAACTCGCTGTAAACACCCAGAACCAATTTACGCAGCTCTAATATGTCAAACGTAGTGACACTTCCGGACTTGTTTGCATCCGCAGCGATCATTTTGTAAGGCGTGGTAAATGGTTCCAGACCCAGAATGTGCTTACTGATCAGGACCAGGTCATAAGTGGTTACACCGTTGATCGGATTGTCATCCTTAGTAGGTGTAAGGCTGTAGTCAGTGTGCATCGGTACGGCATTGGCAAACGTGTAGTGTCCATCCTGATTTGTCATATCTGCCAAAGTGAAGGTTGGGCCAGCCAGTGTTACGTTGGTTTCTTCCAGGCCTTCGCCCATTTCAGTTTTGAGCAATCCGGCTACGGTAGCAGAACCTCCGCCACAATTACCTGCATTGTCCTGAATTAATATGTAAGTTTCACAGTAGTCTCCGTTGCCGTAAGCGTCCTGAGCCCAAAGTTCTACACACTGGAGACCTAATTCATTGCAGTCAAAATTGAGGCTAATGATTGGATTTCCATTGACATCGACAGGGAAGCCAGGTGTTGGATTGTCACATTTTTTAAGCGCAAAGAGTAGATCGTCTTCTGGGGTGCTTTTGTCTTCAGCATAAACCAGGAAGTCACTCGCAAAAAGTGTGATCATACCCTGTGGCATCAAATTTACAGCCAGACCATATTGACAAATGATTGAGGGTGCAGTACAATCTTTGATTACAAAAGTGTATTCACAAACCTTTTCATTGCCACAGCCGTCTGAAGCGATCCATTTGATTTTGTGGGTACCGTAAGGCAATTCTGGTAACACATAATTGGCCGGAGTATTTGCGGTGTTCCACCGTACTGCCGCACTTAAGCTGGTGCCATTGACCGTGGTTTGCAAACCAAAACGATATTTCTGATTTGCTCCAACGGCTCGTTTGTCAAACTGACGGGAGATGCCACCCGTATAGTTCGAACTGTTTGCATTATTGTAATTTATGGTGCCTGCTGCAGGCGGGTTGGTGCTGCTTACCACGGTTTCCATCGTTCCGTCGCCATCCAGGTCAAGGAAAAGCAGGTAACGAATGGTCAGGTTGGAACCGGAACATAGGTCTGTTGCCGAAATGTTCAGGTCTATCCCGCTTTCAAAAAGATCTTGTGACTGGCTCACTTGATCGAACCAATACGTTTCATTCCAAAGCTCAGCGTTGTTGGTTGTGCCATCGCAGAACTCCACTGGAGTGGTTGGACATACGATCGTAGGCGCCTGCTGATCTATGATCTTGATGATCTGTTTGTACTCGTAGCAGTTCGCATTTTGGTTCCAGTAAACACTATAATTGGTCGCGGTCTGATCGTTTGGATTGATCTTCACCACCGTTGGAGCCCAAGGAATAGGTGTTCCAGATGCAGAAACGATGGGTCCTGGCAGATTTGTGACGTGGTTGGTGTTTGAGTTTGGGTTTGGATTCGGAACAATGGTACAGCCAAAATTGGGTTCGTAAGTACACCAGTTGATGATCTTCCAGGTGCGCTCGATTTTGTAACAGGCATCCGGCACGACCGTGTAGATCTGATCCTGGAAGCTTACCCCAAGTAGTTCACAATCCTCGCCAAAAAATTCTGGCGCTCCAAACATTCCGGTGCCGTCACAAATGGTTACAATGGCATCATTCGGGAACTTGATGAAATAGTCCTGTTCGTAGTTCACAATGATACGCTGGGTACACTGCGTAAAGGCGCCATGACAATCATAGACCTTGAATGTACGCAGGATAGTACCTTTATTACAGACCGAATCAAAATTGTTATAGTTCACGGTGTGGGTCAGGCCTTTCTGACCCTGATAATGGTAGGAAGTGTCCAGGCAGCAGTTGTCGTAAACCGTTGGTTTGCCATAGGCCCAAAGCGTTGGGTCAAAGTTTTCACAACTGACCGTTACATTTGAAGGCGAAGTGCATACTGGTTTCAAATTGTCCTGAACCTTCACATTGACCTGACATTCGTTGAAAATGGGGCTTCCGTCAGGATATAAAGAAATGCTTCCGTCTGTGTTTAACTGGTATACCCGGAGGATCACCATCAGTTCAGTACCTACTTCGCAGCAGTAGAATTTGATCGAATCTGATTCGACAGTTGCCAACTCAAACTCACTGTAACCTTCTGCATTGCCTGCGCAAGGTGTTTGATTCAGCGAATTGATACAATCGCTGTAAGGCGATGCCCTGCGAATCGTAAACTTGACCGCGCTGCACTGGTCGTAAGAACCATCATCGAAAGTAGTAGCACGTACCCAGGAAATTCCACCGAATTCACAAGTTCCAAAATTGGCATAGTAACAATCATTTGGATTGTCTTTTCCGATAGATACGGTCGTAGTTTCGTCACAGGCTGCAACGGGTGGTGCATAATCTACGACGGTTAAACGGAACGATACAGAACTGGTGTTGCCACAGTCGTCTTGTGCAATGTAGGTCACGATATGGTCTCCGATCGGAATACATGGGGTCAAGCCAAAGGATCCGAGCGTGTCCGGGTTGTTGAGTGGGTTGCCGGGGAAGTTGAAAAGTCCACCGTTTACTGCAATGACGTTTCCAGGAAGGCCTGTAGCCGGATTTATGGTAGCGATCTGCGCCTGTATGTTATTGACCTGAGAGCAACTGTCCATCAGCAGGACATCTGGCAGACTCATTTGGCTGCAACAGTCATAGGGCTCAGTCGTTACAACCATGTCAGGCAACTGCGAAAGGAATACAGGGCCTTCATTATCAATGACTTGAATCAGCTGCATGTGTGTTTTGATCGCTCCAGTACAGGCATCAACCGCTGTCCACAAGCGGGAGATGCTGTAACTACCATCACAGTCCCAAATAGGTGTATCATGAGATTCCCAAACAATATTGCCACCGTTGGTTTGGCCAAAGACTAAGGGGAATCCCTGAAGTCCCTGGTTTTCGATCCAGGTGGATGTTGGATATTCTCCGATCGTACACTTGAAAAACGGCTCATCCACGCCATCATAGTCAGGAGGGAAAGCCACATCTGCCAGAGATGGACGTAGTAGATTGATGGTCTGTAGGCAGGTGGCTGTGTTGCCGCTTGCATCTCTGGCCGTCCAACGACGTGTTACAACGGCTGAAAGGCCAGTGGCACAGTTTTGATTTTGGGTCTGGTCTATATAGGTTAGCGTAACATTGGAACAATGGTCCAGGTTTGAGGCAGCAGCAGCCATTTTTGGCACCAAAAAGCTTTGAAAGCCGTTCGGAGTCACTGGTGGAGCTGTGAGACCATTTGGGAAGCCTGCACCAAATTTGCCCGTCATCGTGATATAAAGGTCGGCAATTTCAATGGTTGAAAGATCCAGGCCGCCATTTTGATCCGAAATGCGGATTTTCCACATGCCGTTGGCCAATTCACCATCGAAGCTGTTCAGCGCTCCAAAGCCAAATGGGATCTGCGCATTTACATCGGAAGTATAATTTGCACAGGCAGGGTTGGGTGTTCCTTCGTCGTCAAAACGTACAAAAAGAGGTAGTATGCCACAAAGATTTGCAGGCGAACCATCCCAGGTTGTAACCACTGTAGTGGAAGGACTCTCAATTTGAATGTTCAAATCAGTAAAAAGGGCATCACCAGAAACCTTTAAACGCAACTCTACGTCGTTTACGGTAGCGTTCATGGGCAGGTTTACATCGATCAGGAACTCTTTGGTTGTGTTGTCGGTCAAATTAGTAGGCAGGCCCTGACTTTTGAAAGGCAGCTGCATGGTCGTGTTCTGTGAAAAAGCAGGGTCGAGTGGGAAATTGAATGGAATCGTGATCGGACTCGGCGTGCAATCGATCTGCGGAGGCAGGTCATCAAATAGCTTCACATCGCCTTCACATTTGTTTTCGTTAGGATCCAGGACGCCATTTCCATTTTTATCATCAAAAACACGGATTTTATAGGTTTTACCTATGTCGTTGCAATCAAAGTTAGCAGGTACCCAAGGGCCATTGCCAAAAGGCGGTGTTTTATCAGCTTGTATAACATATAAATCGTAACATTTGTAAGGACCACCTTCTAAAACCTGATCAGCAGCCAACTTCCCGGTACAATCTGCTCCAAGGGAGAAATTAATTAAATCGTTACATGTTAATACGGAGTTGACCGGCTGAAAACCAATTACGGTAACTGACCAGGTGCATGTTGCTACATTTCCTGCTGCATCTGTGCAGCTGAAGGTGTTGATCGTTGTTCCAATCGGATATGGAGAGCCAGATGGAATACCCGTTGATTGCACTGCTGCATCGCTGGATGGTGTCGAATATTTTACATACCCATTATAGGACCGTGGAGAGAAAGTGGTTCCAAACGGGTGGTTTTTTCCCACACCAGGTGTGGAAGACACCCGCATGGTGCCGTCACTCACCTGGCGATTGCCAATGGTGTAGTTTATTAATCCACCAGAGTTGATTGTCAGGTAAATTCCTCTGGTCTGACCAGCTGGAATGGTGATCCCAAAACCAGGAATAGCGGTTCCGGCGGCAGGAGTAGAAGACATCACGATCTGCGTGCCCGCTAAAGTCCAGGCACCCGCGTTGTTTTCAAGACCCTGGAATGAACCGGTATTGGTGGTATAATAGACTTCTACATGATGGGTTCCTGCATTAATGGAAGGACCAAACTGGGTGATAGTAAGTGGGTTGCTTCCCTGGTTTGTTATATCAAACATGATGCCTGCTGTTCCATTGTTGAAATCGATCGGGTGATTTACCTGACCAATTTTCGAGAATGAACAGTTGTCAGCACAAGTTACATTGTAGAAGTAGTTGTTTGCCTCGCAAAAGCCACCGGGGAGGTTGATGGTGGTATTGCCTGGGCAGGTGATTGTCGGAAGTGTGTTGTCAATCACCGTGATCAATTGCACCGCAGAGGTGATCACGCCACCACCACAAGGATCAATCAGTTCCCAGGTAACTACGTTTACGCCCACAGGCGCGGAAATATTCGTGTGAACGGGATCAAGCACCACGGTTGGATTGCCACCGTTGACGTGATATTGAAGCGTATATGCAGCCTGGCAACCACCGGGAGTGAAGGTTGGAAGGGCCGTATTTACATTGACAAAGCAGTTAAGTGTACCAGTACCCGTTGATACGGTTTGCGGCGGAGGGGCAGTCATGGCACAATTGATAATAGGTACCTGACGAACAATGGCACTCCAGCCTGCCGCACTAATGGCGTTGTCAGAGCGAAATTGGAAAGTAAGGGCTTCAACAGCATTAACGCCTACAGCAGCGATGCCTGTATTGGCAGTAACGGTGCCGGGGTTGATGTTTTGCCAGTTTCCTGCTGGGAAACCAGTTCCAGTTGCGGCTTGTGGACCAGGCACCTGGTTTACGCCAACCGTATTGCTGTTGAAGATATAGAATGCATCCCATCCAGCTTCCAGTCCAAAGGAAGTGAAAGATACCTGGATGCGGTGTGTAGCGGCATTGGAGGGCAGGAAGGTAACACTGGCATTTGCGCCATTGTTATAATTCGCGCCGGGACCGCCACTATCGTAAAAATTGAAGAAACAGTTTGCTGGCGGCACCATAGAGAATGGGCTGCCAATGGTGGATCCATTAGCGGCCATGTTTACGTTCGTTTGTGCATCTAGGTGCGCACATGCGAACGTCCACAAAAAGACCATGGACAGGGTGATATGAAAATTGCTCTTTTTCATGCTAAAAATTATCGTTGGAAATTAAAGAGAAAGGAAAACGCCAAGACGTATTTCCAGTGAGTGTTTCATTAGGAGCTTGTGGTTGAAATTTTAAAGTGCTTTTTTTAATTGGTTAGCAACACTCTGGTCTCGGTATGGAGCGCTTTTAACAAAATTTTGGGGGTGTAAGCGGCTTCTTTTTCAAAGCCTAAAGTGGCCGCTGCGGGCAGTGAAAGCTCCAGAGCCTGCGCCACGGTGGAACCTTTGCCGATTTCCGTGATAATAGACTTGAAATAAGCCACACGCCGGAGGGTGTTGTCATATAGCGATGTGCCCTCAGTAAGTCCGGGCATCTGCTGATTGAGTACGGTAACCTGTGTGATCAGGAGATTGGTGGCATCCTCAGTGCTTTTCCAGTTGTAACTGGCTGGCGCCTGAAGATTTTGAGCCTGTCCCGTCGTGCTGGAGAGACATACAAAAACCAGCAGGAAAATTGCGGTGAGGAACGTGTTTCCCAGCCACGCCAGGGTTCCTCGGTTGTTGATACTGTTCATGTTCACAAAATTTTTAAATGACTGATATTGATGCAGATTATTAAGATTCACTTAAAACTTGCGTCTTTAAAATCAATCCTTAAAAAGCCTTCAGCTTCTTTGATGGAGTATTCCCCCATGGATAAGGCATTGATTTTTAAGCCAAGAGATTTAGTAATGTCCTTATGCAAGGGACAGGCTTTTTCCAGGACAAGCATGCTGCCACGCAGGTGAGCCTTGTAAAGCTTGGTACAGAGTAATGCCCGGGTGAGCATGAGGGTTACACCGTTTCCGCCTTCAATCGGGAACAGTAAGCCCACAGTACTTTGGCATCGTTGGGTTTGCTCAGGGGCAGAGACACTACCTCCTGATCGGGCAGTGATCCGACAAATGCCGGTACCCATACAGTCCGCAGATGGAGATCCGAATACCACATCGCAACTTAATTGCAAGGCGCTATCGGTTTCCCTTAGCGGGCGTACCAGGTTTTGGTTTTGCGGCCCACAGGGAGGCGCGAGGATGTTGGGTCTGGATGGTGATGGAAAGTTTCTCATAAAATGTTAAGTGTTGGAATTTGACTGACTACTTTCGGAGCCAGTTTTTATTCAATTTCAAATTAATTAAAATTCATATTCAATCGCGGCAAGCAAACTTGTCCGCTTTCACACTGCCTGCAATACCATACTGCCTGGATCTTCGAGCAGGAATAGTATCGTCAGTTCTGCCAACCATGGGATGGCAAAATCGCTTGGACCTTGACTCAGGCGCCGATCAGATCAAGCCCTGTGATGCAGGCGCCAATCAGGTCGAGACCAGTGATGTTGTCAGAAAGGATGCTTTTATAAGCGGTCGGAAGTGTGTAAGTGCTTTTCATAATGCCAGTGTTTTCGGTGTTTTTTTCTCCGAATTACCTGACAAAGGTCATGTGACAGCACACCCTGACATAGGACAGCAAACAGCACTTCGTCGTCCCGTGAAAATTCCTGATTTTTTGAACCTAATTTACCTAAATTGTTGATAAAGAATAGATTACGTTGTTTTTTTTAAGGCATATCCGGGGCGTATCATCTTAATATTGGCATCATTTTCACCTGATTGGAGTTTCCAAAACAAGTGTATCCGAAGGTTAGATGCCCTATTAAATAGCGATTAAAAAAACATTTATCAGATGCCTGCGCACTACTTTTGTGCCTGAAATACTCTGCAATGTCCCTTACGCTACCAAGTATCATCCCTTTCCATTCCAAACCACAGCCGTCCTTCAATAAGAACTTTGACCTGCTGATCCGGCACATGCATGAAATGAAAGCGGCGGGGTATGAGACTTATATCTGCTCAGAAAATCCCAAACAGTTTGATCGACTGGCAGCAATTTTCAAGGAATTGAAGGCAGATGTTGCTTTTTTGCCGGTAACTATCCCGATTCATGAAGGTTTTATTGATGAGGATCTGAAAATTGAAGTGCTGACCGATCATCAGATTTTCCAGCGTTATCATCAATACAAGGTCCGGCAGGGATTTACCAAAGATCAGGCATTGAATGTTCGGGTCTTGCGGGAACTCACGGCAGGCGATTTTGTGACCCATATTGACCATGGGATCGCCAAGTTTGCAGGCTTGCAGACGATTGAAATCGGAGGACAAAAACAGGAGGCTGTTCGGCTGAATTTCAAAAACAATGACATCGTTTATGTGAGTATCCACTCTTTGCATAAAATTTCCAAATACCTGGGCAAGGAAGGAGATACGCCTCAATTGGCCAAACTTGGTTCGGACGCATGGAAACAGCTCAAAGCCCGAACCAAGAAAAAGATTAAGGACATTGCGGCGGAACTCATCAAACTTTATGCTTCACGCCGTGCCGCCAAGGGACATGCATTTCCACCGGACGACGTATTGCAGACGGAGTTGGAAGCCAGTTTTATCTACGAAGACACGCCAGATCAATATAAAAGTACCAATGATGTCAAAGCCGATATGGAGCGGGAATATCCCATGGATCGCCTTATTTGCGGTGATGTTGGGTTTGGAAAAACAGAAGTAGCCATTCGGGCAGCCTTTAAAGCCGTCACCGATGGCAAACAGGTAGCAGTACTGGTACCAACCACTATCCTCGCTTTGCAGCATTGGAGGACTTTTTCTGAACGCCTGATTGATTTCCCGGTTACGGTGGATTATATCAATCGTTTTCGGACCGCAAAGGAGAAAAAAGCCATTCTTGAAAAATTAAAGACCGGAGAGATAGATATCGTTATCGGCACCCATGCTTTGCTGGGTAAAGATGTGGGATTCAAAGATTTAGGCCTGCTGGTGGTAGATGAAGAGCAGAAATTTGGCGTTGCGTCCAAAGAAAAACTACGCTCTATTAAAGTCAACGTAGATACACTGACGCTTACGGCAACCCCGATTCCGCGCACCTTACAGTTTTCACTGATGGCTGCCCGTGATCTATCGGTCATACGAACGCCACCCCCGAATCGTCAACCCATTCATACAGAGATCAGGGTGTTTGACGAAGACCTCATCGCGGAAGTGATCCACGCGGAGCTCAATCGCGGTGGACAAGTGTACTTCGTCCACAATCGGGTCAATGATCTGTCAGCGATTGTAGAAACCCTGAAGCGACTCTGTCCGGATGCAGAGGTGGCCTTCGCGCATGGTCAGATGGATTCTGATCACCTTGAAAAAGTACTGGTAGACTTTATTGATCGGAAATTTGATGTGCTGGCCTGTACCAACATCATTGAAACCGGACTGGATATTCCGAACGCCAATACTATCCTCATTAACCGCGCCGATATGTTTGGGCTTTCTGATCTCCACCAATTACGTGGTAGGGTAGGGCGCAGCAATCAAAAAGCCTATTGTTATCTTTTTGCACCACCGATGAGCGTTCTTACCCAGGAAGCCCGAAAACGTTTAAAAACCATTGAGGAATTTACTGATCTGGGATCCGGATTTCAGGTAGCTATGCGTGATTTGGATATTCGGGGTGCCGGAAATCTGCTCGGAGGGGAACAATCTGGCTTCATCTCTGATATTGGGTTTGAAACCTATCAAAAGATCCTGGATGAGGCCATTCAGGAATTGAAAGAGACAGATTTTAAGGATCTATTTAAGGAGGAGGTTGCAAAAAAGGGCTCCTATGTGCGGGATGTAACCATTGAAACGGACATCGAAATGCTCATTCCGGGTGAATATGTTACAAATACCCAGGAGCGCTTAAACTTGTACACAGAGCTCAATAATATTGAAAACGAGGAAGGAGTTGCCGATTTTTCAAAACGCTTGCAAGACCGTTTTGGCAAATTGCCACCTTCCGTCCATGCACTTTTTGATGGACTTAGGTTACAGTGGCTCTGCAAAAGAATTGGTTTTGAACGCCTTATTTTAAAAGGCGGGAAACTCCGCTGTTATTTCCTGGGTGACCCACAATCCTCCTTTTATACTACAGAGCATTTCCAAAAATTCATGGCATTCATTCAAAAGCATGGTCGAATTATGGGTGTTTCCCTCAAACAGACCAATAAAGAACTCATCCTGGTGCAGGATGATATTCGGAGCATGAAAGTTGTAAAAAGCTTGCTGGAACAGCTGGTTGCGGCCTTGAATTGAGTTGTTCCAGCAAGCTTTTTACAACTTATCGTATCACGGTCACGTCCCCCGTAATTACCTCAGTTTCTCTGTTTACGTACTCCACTTCCACGGCATAGATGTACACGCCTGGGTTGACATCCTGGCCCCTGGCTTGCCCACTCCAGCCAGATTGCGGGTCATTGGGCAGGAAATTGAGGTTTTCAAATAACATTTCGCCCCAGCGGTCGTAGATCCGCATGAAGCGTATCCGCGCCACTTCATTTCCTGCAAAAACAGTAATATTGTCATTAAAACCATCAGAATCAGGCGTAATGATATTTGGAATGAACACCCGCTTGGTTTTATCAACGGTCACCAGAATCTCGTCACGGGCAATACAACCGCTTGAATCCTTCACCTCTATTTCATAACGAATCGTGTTGATCGGGGTAGACAAGGTGATCAAAGAATCCGGATGCTCCAGGTAGGATGCCGGGGTCCATGCAAAGGAGGCGAGATCAAGGAAGTTAAGACCTGCCTGCAGTAAGACTTGCTCTCCCAATTGAATAGAAAGGTCTGGACCCAGATTTACGGTAATTTCTGCCGGGATCGGAACATCCACTTCCTCCTCACTCAAACAGCCATTTGCATCTTCTACACCAACGATCTGGGGGCCGCTGGAAAGCGATGGGATGGCCACGGGGAAGGTGCTGGTAGTTTGTAGCACTTGGTCATTCAGACTCAATGCAAAAGGACCAGCGCCACCAGCCACATTCGTGACAATGATTGAACCATCCTGGTCACCCAGACAGGTGGGTGATTCAGTTGAGAATTCAATGTTGAGTTCCGGCGGGGAAATCAGGGTGTAGTCGCTGGTGTAGGTGCAACCCAGCTGATCGGTCAACGTCACAGTATAACTGCCGGCCCGCAGATTATTATTGGTCAAACCAGTAGCCCCATTGTTCCATACCACACTGATGGGCGTTACGCCACCGGTAGGGGTCACCACAATAGATCCATCGAATGTTGACGGACAGGAAGTATTGAAGCCGTTAAAGTCAGAAATCACACTGCTTGCGCTTATGTTTGAAGTCGTAACCGTTGCGCCTTGTCCGATCACGGCCGGACAGGTGTTGCCAGTCGCAATCAAATTAGAAATGGTATAAGTGGTGGTATTAGATGGAAAAACAACCACTGTTGCACCATTTTGAACCCCATTCAGCTGAATCGGTGGAATGGAGCCCGAAATCGTCACATCATAACTGCTGCCTCCACTGAGTGTCAGGGTAAGTATGGTAGAATCCCCTGCGCAAATGTTGATATTATTGGAAATAGAGCCGGTTGGTTCGGGTGTTATGGTGAGGGTAGCCTGGCCGGAAACCGTTCCGGTACAGTTTGCATCCGAAACAGAAATCAGTGTAATGATCTGATCCTGCTGAACATTGTTGCTCTGAATGTCAAATGAATTTGCAGCTGTATTCACGGGGGACTGTTGGATCCCATTGATGGAATACACAAACTGATACGGTCCCACACCGCTCAACTGAACCGGGGTCGAAGCATTGGCTCCTTCGCACAAGGCCTGGTCTCCTACCAGTAAGGCAGCTGGCTGGAAGTTGAATACCACAGGTACACCTGCTGAAACTGAAAGACAAGGATCCGTCAGATCGACTGAGCCATTGAGGCCATTTCCGGCAACAGCAACAATATAATAAGTAACTCCCGCTGCCATACCTGTCTGGAATCCAAATTCGGGTAAGCTGTTTTGAGCTAGAATGCCCAAGGGCAAAAGAGCAGGATCGGCACAAAGTACATACCGCAGCACATCATTGGCATCCAGGGATGCATTGCCGGCTGTTTGTGCGGAAACCATGCCAGCTGGCAGACAGGCATTGATAGGATTGGATAAAGTGCCAGCATTGGTGGCACAAACACAGTCAGGCACCCCCGAGAGGGTAGTGGTACAGCCAGTTGGGTTTCCAATAACCAGGTTGTAGGGTTGGGTCCCGGGATATGCGTTGGATGTAAAGCTGGTATCCGTTAAGGTACCAAGAATACCAAGTACCAGATAGGTTGGATTGGCTTGTGCGCCATTGCCGATATCAAAACTGAGCGTGTAGGTTTCATCCACCAGATTACATTGCACCATCAAATTGAGGACTTGCGGCGGGTTGGATATAGTCACAAGACCATTACCGCTGGTGAAGCCCGCACAATTGCCAGCTCCCATTACATTGACCAATGTGTAATTGGTGGTAGTGCCCGGATTCAACTGAAGCGAGTATGGGTTTTGAGTAATTCCGGTTAGCAATTGTGGGGTAATCCCATCTGTATATGAAAAATCGAAGGGGCCATCACCCGAAAACTGTACGTCCAGTACCGCAGGACTACCCGGACAAATTTCCGGAATGCCTGAAATAGTGGCCGTTACCTGGGGCCTCCAGATCACAGTCGGACCAGGAACAATAGATAAACAAGGATCACTCAAATCAATGCCAATGATGCCTCCGGCATTGCCGGCCACAGCCACAATATAATAAAGCGTGGAGGTCATCATCGTCGCAGGGTTAAATGCAAAAGTAGGGGTCGCACTGTTTGCTTCAATCGTCCAGTTCGGTGGCATATTGGATTGCCCAACCAGTAAATAGCGGATCACATCACCCGGCTCCAGGTTGACCCCGGATGCAGCAGAGGTGCTAACAGTCTGACCATTGCAAAGGGTAAGGGTGCTTTGATCCATCAAACCTGCATCAGTTGTACAGGCACAATTTACAGAATCAGCGAAAGCAAAGTTACCGCAGTTCCAACTATCGGATATGAGCACCGCGTAGGGTTGGCCGTTCGGAATCGGGTTGCTTACAAAATGCCCTGTAGAAGGGTCGTATATCCCTGTTAGATTCGCAACAGAAATGGTATTCAGGTCGCCTTGTGAAATATCAAACTCTACGGTGTAAGTCTGGGTTGCAGGCGAACAGTTGGTCGTGAAGTTAACGGCAATGGGAGGAGGATGCACGGTCACCACTGCTGAACCACTTACGGTTCCGGTGCAGTATTTATCCGATACAGCAGTCAAAATAAACGTTGCGGTGGCCTGCAAGGTTGCATTTAACAAAAAGGCAGGTTGGGCGGCCATGGCGGTGAATGGAATTCCATTCCGGGTATAATCCAACGTAAAGTTAGGACTGCCCGTAAAATTTATAAGCAGTGACTGGAAACCACCCGGACAGATATTATAGCTCCCGGGAGCCAGGGTAGCCGTGGGTGTAGGCCGCCATAAAACAGGGGTGCCATTCGAAACAGATAGACAGGGGTCCAGGAGGTCGATCATTCCATTTCCATCCGGATTTCCAACAATGGATGAGACGTAATACGTAATGCCGGTCTGCATCGCCCCACCAAAGCTGAAGGACGGAGTGTTACTCCAGCCCAAAATAATGCCTAATGGAAGGCCCGGGTTGGTGTGCACGATATACATCAACTGGTCATCACTATCCAATACAGGGTTTTGCGCAGCCATTACATTCATAATAGAATTCTGACAAACACTGTCTGGTATTTGGCTCATCAAACCGGCATTTCCGGTACAATTGCAGTTCGACATTCCGCTGATCGTATCTACACCGCAGTTGTTGTCATCGCCAAGGGTTGCAAAATAACTACCAGAGGCAAATGGAATTGGAATGCTGGTAAACGTGTTGCCCGAGAAAAAGCCGGCCAATCCACTCAGGTTGAAGGATGGTACGCCAGAAATAATATCAAAAGACACGGTGTAGGTGGCGGTACTATAATCACATTGGGCCTGGACATTGCTCACCACAGGGGGAAGATTGACCAGGATGACTACAGAATCCTTGAATGCACGAAGCGGACAGTATTGGTCGCGGATGCTATCCAGATATATGGTCGTATTCTGGGAAGGGATGATTTGCCAGTTATAGCTGCCACTATTTAAAGGTGACACATAGGTCGAGGGAAATCCGGTTCCGGACCAGGCAAATCCAAACGGCTGTGATCCTGTAAAATATGCAATGATATCTACGGGTTCTCCCTGGCAAACGGTGGCATCCGAAATATTAAATGACGCAGTGGGGAATCCGTGGAAGACCACTGGTGTTCCCTGCGAGATCACCGTACATTGGTCGTTGAGATCGATCAGTCCCCCACTGATATTCCCGGCAATGGCCGAAATATAATAGGTGGTACCCAATGTCATACCAGGCTGAAAGCCGAAAGAGGGTACCTGATTCCATCCATAAATCGTGCCGACGGGCAGGGCCGGATTGGAATGTAAAATATAGAGCAGGGTATCATTGCCATCGTTTACAAAACCTCCACTATAAGTGGCATTGATGACCTGACTTTGGCATGCCTCAATGGGCGTAAGTCCCATGGTGCCCACCTCGGTCAGGCAGTTGCAGGTGCTGGGTCCGCTTACGTTTACATTGCCACAATTGTTGGCATCATGAAAACTAAAACTGTATCCCATTCCTTGTGGAATGGGATTACTGGTCCATTGTGTACCTGAGAACGAACCTCCATTTCCCCCCGTTGCGGTAAGGGGCAAGCTTGCACCCAGTACATCAAAAGTAACCACATAATTGCCCGTAGCAGCATTGCAATTTAAATTCAGGTTCGTATAGCTAGGGAGATAATTAACGGTAATAACAGCTGGTCCACCCGTAATGATGCCCAAACAGCCCGGCGATTCGATGCTGGTAAGCTGGAAGGAGGTGGTCGAGGTTACATTAACCGGAATGATATAGGGGTCATCGAAGGTTGTATCTGGCTGTTGCGCGACTCCATTGATTGTATAATTGACCGTAAATGGCCCTGTTCCTGTAAAATCAATGGAGACCTGAGTATTGGCTGAATCGCAAAAAGTGGCACTACCTAAAAACTGCGCATTGGCAGGGGTGAATACAAAAACGATCACCTGGCCTATGGCAGTGTCCGTACACAAGGAGTCAGAAATTTCGATCAGTTTATAGATCGTACCAATGTTCGGGTTCACCGGAAGAACCAGCGGGCTGACTGAGCTGGTGGCGGTCAGGGTATCATTGTTGGCTTTATAGGTAACGGTCCAGGGAGCGGTTCCGGTAAATGTAAAGATGATTTCAGTGCCATTTCCGACCTGACAAATCTGCCCGCCGCCCGATATAGTGGCCGTAGGATTTGGATTGACCTTGATGGTTGCAATGCCTGAAACCGATCCTCCGCAACTTCCTGAACTTACACTGGTCAGGGTGTAACTTGTTGTGGCAGGGGGACTAACGTTAATAATAAACGGATTGACACTGGTCGTGATGGTGTCTACGGCTATTCCGTTGGCGGCATACGCAAAGGTCCAGGGGGCTGTGCCCGTAAAGTTGATGGATAAAGGAGCACTGTGTTCCCGACAGATGGTATCTGTTCCGGTGATCGTAGCAGTAGGTGGATTCGCGGCGATCACAAAATAAGTACCACTTGCGCTGCCGCCAGGACAACTACCATTGCTCACTCCGGTCAAGGTATAAGTGGTAGGAACTGCCGGAGAGACCACGATTTGATACGTTGGATTACTGGTCGTGATGGGCGCCTGATTGGTGCCGTTTACGGCATAAACAAAGGTGTAAGGAGATGCACCTGCAAACGCAAAATTAAGTGTATCATTTTGTCCTACACAAATGGCGCTGGTATCCGAAAACAATACAGCCGTCACTCCGGGCAATACGGTCACCAAAGCGATTCCGGAGGTGGTACCCGGGCAGTTGCCGGTAGCCACACTGACCAGCTCCAGGGTGGTGCTACTGGAGTAACTTGCAATGATCAGATAGGGGCTGCTACTGGTGGTGATGGGCGGTTCTTCCACACCATCAATGGAATAGATAAACGTCCAGGGGGCAGAACCCGAAAGGGTAACCGGAATCGTAGCGTTTTGCCCGGAACAGACTATCGGGTTGCCATTGATTATGGCTGTGGGAAGGGCAACGACAGTAGCTACATGGCTGCCGCTTGCGGTACCGGTACAGCCGTTGCTCGTAACCGAAGTAAGGGTATAGGTGGTGGTGCCGACCGGAGGATTGACCGTGAGGGTAAAACTGGGACCTGTGGCCGTAATAGGAGGTTGAGGAATACCATTGATGGCATAAACGAAGGTATAATCATCCGTCCCATTAAAATCAATTTGAAGGTCAAGCGAACTGCCAGCGCATAGATTGCTGGGGCCCGGAGCCAAAGTCGCAGTTGGCGTTGGATTTAAGTCAACATCAAAAGAACCCGTAACATCCTGTACACAACCCACGCCAACGGTCATGCTTACCGCTGAGACAGTAGCGTCCGCAGATAAGGGCACCGTGAAGGCGAAGGGGTCGTTATTGGTCATCAAAGGAGGCTGATTCACCCCGTCAATGGCGTATGTAAAGGTGTAAGGAGCGCTGCCACCACTAAAATTGACCGAAAATGCAGCCTGCTGCCCGGAACAAAGCAGGGCAGGGCTGGTCATGGTAAAAGTTGCCGAAATTGCGGGGTAAATGTTTACCAGGAACGTCTGATCAGGTCCAACACAACCGTTGCTTTCCGCGTGTACGGTGACCGATCCGGAAATTGCAAAGGGTATAAAGGATGGCACGGTTCCACTAATATCCCCAACACCAGAAGGTGGGAAAAAGGGAATGTTGTTGACCATCCAATGGTAAGTAGCATTGGGGTCATCACCGGTAAAAATGATCTCTACAAAATCGCCGCCACAGGCCACGACATCCGGTGGATCATTGGTCAATGGCAAGGGATTTACGGTGATGGTAAAAGTTTCCGGATCGCCGCTACATCCTGCGGACATCGGAGTTACTGTAATGGTAGCAACTTCCTGAGCCGGAAGATTGGAAGGAGGCGTGAAATTGATGTTTCCAGTGCCGGACGCGCCCAGGCCAATGGCGGTATTGTCATTGGTCCAGCTAAAAGTGGGGGCCGGCGTGCCTGTCCCGGTAAAGTTGACCATGATCGGGGTACCTGCACATCCGTTGGTAATGTCATTGATGGGATCTACAGTGGGTTGAATACCAGTGACTTGTACGTTGTCAAACCAATAGATTTCTGCTACCGATTTGTTTGCTGCGCGGACGCGCACCTTGATCGTGTTGCCAGACAAACCATTGATCGTGGCAGTGCCGGCACCACCTCCGCAGAGGTACAAAATTTGGATGAATCCTCCGCCATCGATACTGTACTCGATTACCATCTGGTCGTGACCATCGTCGGTAAACGGATTTCCTGTACAGGCAAAAAAGGGGCCCCCGGCGCTGCATTCAAAGGTGCCGGTGGAGCCATAATCAACCGTTACCGTGACATTGCAGTAACCTGTAATGTCAATACCATTGGTTACCCATTCATTGTTATTGCCGCCGCCGGTAGCCACTCCAACCGGGCAGCATGGGGAGCCCTCCATGTCAATTATTTCATAACGGCCACCTTGCACTCCATTAAAAGATGCGGCCGTTCCGTCACAATCCAAAAAATTGGAATCATCCCATCCGGGTGCCGGAGGCGCTCCGGCGAAGTTTTCCAGCCAGATAACCGTTTGGCTGGAAAGAATTTGGACAACAAATAACAGTAAAACAGGCAGAAAACGCTTGAATGCTTGAAGGAACATATACTTGAAATGAGTAAGCAAGGATTTGGACAAATGCACCGTAAATCAGAACGATAAAAAAACGCCACAAGGTAGCGTAAAACCGTTGCCTGATAGAAAAGATGTATGAACTAATTGGCAAATTTAGCCTGAGGTGGTTTATGTTTATCTGATGGGCCAAATGTTTACTTTTGCGGCTATGTTAAGTCAAATTTGCTCGGAAGTTTCTTCCAAAAATGCCCGCCTGGTAGCCGTATCTAAAACCCATCCCGCCGGGCGCATACTAGAGATCTATCATCAGGGACAACGTATTTTTGGTGAAAATCGCCCGCAGGAGATGCTTGAAAAACAAGCAGTGCTGCCTGCAGACATAGAATGGCACTTTATTGGTCACCTACAGACCAATAAAGTAAAACTGATCGCCCCATTTGTAGCGATGATCCATTCTGTGGAAAGTGATCGATTGCTTCAGGAGATTGACAAGCAGGCACTCAGGCAGGATAGGGTCATTGATTGCTTATTGCAGTTTCATATCGCACAAGAGGAGACCAAATTTGGCCTGAATGAACAGGAGGCTATTGATCTGCTGCAAAGCCCGGAGTTTAAAGCACTCAAAAACGTCCGGATCTGCGGGGTGATGGGTATGGCCACATTTACAGAGGATCATGATCAGGTGCGCAAGGAATTCCGTAAGCTGAAAACCATTTTCGACCACTTGAAAGCAAGGTTCTTTGCACAAAGCGCCCATTTCTGTGAAATTTCAATGGGAATGTCCGGAGATTGGCCGTTGGCGCTGGAAGAGGGCAGTACCCTGGTAAGGATCGGGAGTCGGATCTTTGGAGAGCGGCCGTAAATTTTCTTTCACCAAACTTGGTGTTCTGAATTATTTCCTAAATCTTTGCATCGTTGTACTGATACGGTAATGCTTTTTTCGGATTTTTTTGAAACATTGAGGCCCCGGCGCTGTTTATTTTCAGCAGATGGAGTTTTCTAATTCTTCCGAATAAAATCTAAGATCCTGCCCCATCCAAACGTTAAAAAAGAACTTTGCGCCACTTTAACTATGAATTTCAATCCCATTTTTAACAAACAAAAGCGCCCCATCCTGATCGCAGGGCCTTGCTCGGCAGAAACGGAGGAACAGGTGCTTACGACGGCGCGAAACTTACAGGGACTACAGGAGTCGGGTGGCCCAGAGGTCGACCTTTATCGCGCTGGTATCTGGAAACCTCGTACCCGTCCAGGTGCATTTGAGGGGATTGGCGTTGCAGGACTCCCCTGGTTGCGCCGGGTGAAAGAAGAGACCGGAATGAAGGTGACCACCGAGGTCGCTACCGGGCAACACGTTTACGAATGTCTGAAATACGGAATAGATGTCCTTTGGATCGGCGCACGGACCACCGTCAACCCATTTTCAGTACAGGAAATTGCCGATGCTTTGGCCGGAACAGATATCCCCGTTATTGTTAAAAATCCGGTCAATCCAGACTATAAACTCTGGGTAGGCGCCATTGAACGCCTGCATAAAGCCGGACTTCGGCGTATCGCAGCCATTCACCGTGGGTTTTCTACTTACGGAGATTCAAAATATCGCAACGTACCACGCTGGCAAATGGCAATCGATCTGATGCAGGAATTTCCCGACCTGGAATTGATTTGCGACATTTCTCACATTTGCGGTAGAAGGGATATTTTGGCCGAAACAGCCCAAAAAGCCTACGATCTCAATTTTGACGGACTCATGGTCGAGGTACATCCGGAACCTGATCAGGCCTGGAGTGACGCCGCTCAACAAATCACGCCTGAGCGATTCGGAGAAATAGTTTCATCACTGATACGTCGGCATTCCACCTCGGCAGACCCTGGATTCCAAGCGCAGATTGAAAATTTTCGACAACAGATCAATGAATTTGATGAGGAGATTATTCACCTGATCGCACAGCGAATGCACTTGGTCAGGGAGATTGGCTACGTCAAAAAGGATAAAAACGTAGCGATCTTTCAACCGGAGCGCTGGCGGTCATTGGCAGAAGCTTGCCGCATTCAGGCAGAAAAAGGCGATCTGAGCCGGGAGTTCATCAGCCTTTTCCTGGAAGCCATTCATCAGGAAGGCATCAATCAGCAGGAACGGATCATGAACGATGGGGTAGAGGTATCTTCTGCTCCGGGAGATTTGTGGTTGAACGACTGAACCCTACCTTCGCACTATGTTTCAATTTCAGCATCCTGAATTTTTGTGGCTGTTCGTTTCCTTGCCCGCCTTGTTTTTACTCTGGCTGGGATACCGGCATTGGCGCAATAGAGCATTGGTTCGATTAGGAGATACTGCGCGTTTAATGCCTGTTTTTTCGGAAACTAAATTTTGGGTAAAAGGTACTTTATTAGCGCTTTCTCTGGCTTTTATATCCCTGGCATGGGCCAATCCTCAAATGGGGGAGAAAAAGCAAACCACCACTCAAAAGGCTGCGGATGTATTTATTGCGATCGACATTTCCCAAAGTATGCTCTGCCGTGATGTAGCCCCCAGTCGGCTCGAACTCACCAAAATATTTGCCCAAAAACTGGTGCAAACCCTTGAAGGAGAGCGTATCGGACTCATTTTTTTTGCAGGGAATGCTTTTTTGGCGGTTCCACTTTCCACCGATTATGTTTTTGTTTTACAAAGTATTCGGAGCGCTAGTCCGGACCTTTTAACAGAACAGGGCACCGCCATTGCTTCCGCACTCGAACTCGCTGAAAAATCATTTGAGGCCGAACCTAGTGGCGGCCGTGCAGTGGTGCTGATCACCGACGGCGAAAATCATGATGAAGAAGCATTGGATGCGGCAAAAAAATCTTTCAACAATGGTACCGTAGTCATAGCGGTCGGGGCGGGAACCTCCGACGGCGGTCCTATCCCGACCAGTGATTGGGAAGGCAGTCAATATAAAAGGGACGAAAACGGAGAGGTGGTACGCACCAGACTGAATGAAGCTCTTTTGGGAAAGATCGCCCAGGCCGGAGGCGGAGAAGCCTTAATGCTTCATCAAAGTGACCGGGCGGTTACTACGATTGAACGGGCCGTCGGCGGACTGGAAAAACGTGCCCTCGAGGTACGCTCCTCCAGCGAATTGGAATCCTGGTATCAATGGGTTTTGTTACCCGCCATCTTTTTACTGGGGCTTGAAAGGGCTATTTCTTTTCGAAAAAAAGCTCCGAAGCTGATATCCTAAAGATGGAAATCCAATCGATTCAAAACATGAGATTTTACACGATTTTAAGCCTTACTTGGGCTGTTTTAGACTGTTTCAGCCTTTCAGCGCAATCTACCCACACCCCTTTGCGGGAGGGAGACCGTGCTTATGATCGTGTACAATACAAGGATGCGGAAAAACATTACCGTAAGGCGGCTGACCGCGATGTAGGAAATGCAAAAGCGGTTTACAATCTTGGGAATACGTTGTATCAACAAGGAAAATTTGAAGATGCTGCGCAAAGATTTCAACAGGTTGCAAGCATCGATCAAGACCCTGCGAATAAAGCAGACGCCCTCCACAACCTGGGGGATGCTTATTTGAAACAAAGAAAATTTAAAGAAGCTGTGCGGTCGTACGAAGAAAGTCTGCGGGTACGCCCGGCCGATCCGGGTACCAAGCAGAACCTGCAAATGGCCAAAAAGAAGCTAAAGGAGGAAGAGCAAAAGGAAAAAGAGCAACAGGAGAAAAATCAGCAACAAAATCAGGATCCCAATCAACCTTCCCAGGAAAACCAACCGAATCAACCCAATCAACCAGACAAGCAACCCAACCAACCCAAACCTGATCAACATGGGCAGCCACAGCAGCCTAAAAGTGAGGAACAAAAAGAACAGGATGTACAAAAGTTAAAAAAAGAAGACGCCAAAAGGCTGCTGGAAACCGCTGTAGGTCCCGACGATCGGAAAAATGCACAGAAGTACCGGGCTACCCAGCAGCAAACCAAGCCTAAAGGCGCTAAGAAGGATTGGTGATCATCAGACTACAATTTCAAATTAGGATTGATATTCTCTGACATTTCACGGTAGATCTCCCGCCATTCGATATTTTCGGACAATAGATTCATGTGCCTTCTCACCGTATCCACATCTCCACGGATGGCAGGTCCTGTTTGCATTCGGACCGGTGAATCCTGTAATGCCTTGGCAAGGGTTTCTTCCATCAAGGGGTGCAAAAGTTCAAATGGCAGGTCTTTTTCATCCAGAATTTTCTCTGCAATAGCAAAGCAGCGATTGGCAAAATTATTGGCAAAAACAGCTGCTACATGCAACAACGCGCGTTGTTCATCATTGACGCGGTAAACCAGATTGCCGATGGTCTTGGCGATCCTTTTTAAATATAAAACATCTTTTTCCGAGGCTGCATCCACACAAAACGGGATTTTTGACCAGACTGGCGTGTGCTCCAGGGAAAAGGATTGAAGCGGATAAAAAACACCATATCGCGTGAAAAATGGCGCCAGCACGACCCCCGCGGTTCCACCCGAAGTATGGGTGACCAATGCATTTTCTGCGTACGGAGCGAAGGATTGAGCCACTTCCAGAATGGCGTCGTCGCGGACTGCAAGTATGATCCAGTCGGCATCCGGCAAGAGCGCTTCAGGGGAGCTGGCCCAGGGAATGTGCAGAATGTCCCCCAGCGTTTCAGCTTTGGCAGGCGTTCGGCTGATGATCTGCGCTACCGGCAATCCCTTGCTTTTCAGGCGTTTGCCTAAATGCCAGGCAATTCTTCCGGCCCCGACTATGACGATTTTCATGGGATTTTAAAATGTATGATGTATGACGTATGATGTATAATGGTTCAGCAAGGCGAAAGTAGGGGTTCGTACTTTAATGTTCATGCTTTGTGACGCTTTAGCATTCCAATATTTGAAGTCATACTTGCTTATTATCAGAGTGAAGGAGGTCTGTTCAGGGTGGTGTGGAATAAATTGTCGCAAAATGCCCTCCCCAACGCCAACGATTGAGTATGTTTGTACCGACTCAATGGTAAAACACCTTTATGAAACAGAAAAACGACTACTCCCTCGCAGAAGCCATGCAGGCCATGCTCAAAGAATACCGACTCGGGCCGCAGCTCAATGAGATGCGGGTGAAGACACTATGGGCAGAACTCATGGGAAAAACGATCAATACCTATACTTCCCAGATCACCGTGCGCAAGGGGGTGCTTTATATCACCATTTTATCTGCTTCGCTGAAACATGAGCTGTCTTATGGGAAAGACAAGATCCGGGATCTGATGAATGCTGAGTTGGGAGAGGAGTATATTAAAGATGTAGTAATCCGCTAAAAGCGCTTAAAAATGAACTCCTTTATGAAAATACTACTCTTTTTGATGGCCATGGTCGTGTCTGTGAATGCCTATGCAGATTTGGGCGGATGCGTGGTTTATAAAGCCAAATACGTCATGAAAGATGGCCGTACCATCACTGGTTTTTTGCCACTCCAAGGTCATGAGGATTACGCCTATCTTGATGATGCAATCCATATCAATCGGTTTTGCAGTGATGTAGAATTTCAAAAACTGATCAATACGGTATTTTATGCGCAACAAAAGACACTGAATTTTAAAATATACAAACAAATTCATCGGGTTAATTATGGTCGTTCCGCAAATCAAAAGGATTCACCCAGTCCAGACATTTGTGCATTTACAGATTCCAATTCAGTTTTATCCCTGAATCTGGATAGCATAAAATACACCCTATTTATCAGTGCAAAAAATGCAGATTGGGCATATATTTTGACATCTATTCAGTTGTTCGATAGAAAGACCTGTCAAATGATGCAAAATAGAGAGGTGGTGAATCATACCTATTTATTTCATGATCCAGTCCCGGAAAGCCAGACTTATATCCATGAGTTTGATTCCTATCTCGTTCTCAATTATAACAAGGATGTATCCCTGATAACATTGAATCAATGGATGAAGGATATTTCGGACCGATTTTATATGCCGGAGTTAAATCAAATTCACGCAAAAATTAAATCTGATAATCAATTGCTTGAAGTTGAAAAAGAGCGGGTTTCCAGCCAAATTATTCAAGAATTAAGGCAAAAGGGCATCATTCTTATTTATGTCCAGTCAACTTGTTAAGCGGTTTTTTGTTAGCGCGAATTCATTCTTTAAGGTTGAAAGCACTTCCTACCTATGACTCCTACAGTTACGTTTTTTTGGTTTCGGCGCGATCTGCGTCTACATGATAATGCAGGCCTCTACCATGCCCTGAAAGGTCTGTCGAAGGGTGCCGCAGGTGGTCAGGTCCTGCCTGTGTTTATTTTCGATCGCGAGATCCTGGATGACCTGGAGGATAAAAAAGATGCGCGCGTAGGGTTTATCCACAGGGCGGTGGCTGATTTAAAAAGCCAACTGGAAGCATTGGGCAGTACACTGATTGTCCGATATGGGAAGCCGGCGGATATATGGCCCCAATTAATTCAGGAATTTCAGGTCGGTTCGGTTATTACCAACCGTGATTATGAGCCCTATGCGCTTGAGCGCGACCAAACGTTGCGCCAAATACTCTCCCAAAAAGGAATCTCTTTCGATACCTTTAAAGACCACGTCATTTTTGAAAACGACGAGGTTTTAAAGTCCGACGGTACCCCTTACACCGTTTTTACCCCTTATAGTAAACGATGGCTGGAAAAACTCCGCACCCGATGGAGCAACCAAGTCGGGGAAGATGGTGAAGCGCAACAGGTCTCCTATTATTTGAGCTCCTATCCAACAGAAAAATACTTTGATAACTTTCTGAAAATCAAGGACCCGGCTGAAAATTGGATCGAGTTGGAAGCCATGGGTTTCGAGCCATCAGATATTGTAATACCTCCCACCAGCGTCGCACGGAGCCTGATCCGAAATTATGACAAAACCCGGGACATTCCAAGTCTGCCCGGTACATCCAGATTAGGCATCCATTTTAGGTTTGGCACCATCAGCATTCGGGAAAAAGCCCAAAGTGCGCAAGGACTCAATGCTATCTATCTGAATGAACTGATCTGGAGGGATTTTTACAGCCAAATCCTGGGGAATTTCCCGCATGTGGCAGGTCATCCATTCCGTGCCCAATACGATCGGGTGGCCTGGCGGAATGCTCCCGAAGATCTTGAAAAGTGGAAAAAAGGACGCACCGGCTATCCCATTGTAGATGCGGGCATGCGGGAACTGAATGCCACCGGATTTATGCACAATCGGGTCCGAATGATCGTCGCAAGTTTCCTTTCCAAGCATTTATTGTTGGATTGGAGGCTAGGAGAGGCCTATTTTGCACAAAAACTACTGGATTATGACCTTGCAAGCAATTCAGGCGGCTGGCAATGGGCAGCGGGTTGTGGAACAGATGCCGCGCCATATTTCCGCATTTTCAATCCCGCTGAACAAACCAAAAAATTTGATCCGGAACACAAATACATCCGCAAGTGGGTACCTGAGTTTGGCAGCCCCCTTTATCCCAAGCCCATGGTGGAACATACTTTTGCAAGAGAAAGGTGCCTGGCCACCTACAAAGCAGCTTTGGCCGGATAATTAAACATAAAATTCACCCCAAAGATGGCACCAGACCTCGTAGAGGTCCAACATTGGCAGGTCCAATATTGGTCGGGATTTAATTACCCAAAAACCAACCCCGCTCATAATCATTCAGGTTCAAGCCATGAAATGCCTCCAATTGTTTCCAGGTTCGTTGTCTGAGGTAATCCAGACTCGGAGAATTAAGCGCAGGATGGCCCTTGACCAAAACAGGTTGCATGAGGTTTTGAAAACGTGACATCTGAACCCTTACCTCCTTTCCGGTTTTTTCGTTTAAAAATTGAATATGGGTATGGCTTACACTAGCCTCGGCATCCTGTGCATCGGTGAGCCAAACGTCTCCCAGGGCTTGCTCCCCCTTAAACAGGCGCCTGATTTGAGCGATCGGTTGGCCAGATGGGTGTTCCATACCCTGGAGCCCTGGCCACGCCCAAATCCCGGTTCCATCTTCGGATAAGGAGTCCAGCGCCGCTCCTCCGACATATTGTGCCCGCATTTTCCAGCCTTTTTGATGGAATGGAAACACCGGTGGATGGGGAGTATCTTCTTCTGAAAATACCCCTTTTTCCCATTGGGCTGCAGCAGCATGTGTGGCCCAATAAGTGGAGTCCCAGATAAGGAGTCGAATGGCTGATTCCAGAAGCCGGATCTGTAATTCCGGAGCTTGTAGGATCAAAACAGGCTCGCCCGGCAGCATCAGAGTGCCTTCCGGAGCGGAATGCACATGTGCCCGCAACCGGATGCGTTGGAGGTGATTCAGGAAACTTTCCTGAAACACAGAGCGACCATGTGCATCCGTCACTTGCCCCAGTCGCTGTATGATGGCTGGTGTAAATTTGAATCTCCGGACATGCTCGGCCAAAAGTCCTGCTCCGCATGCAATAGAAAAGGGTACCTGTTTCGGGCATGTCAACTGGGCCGAAACAGGTTTGTTGTATGAACCGTCCAACCAGCTGACCTGGGCAGCAAAAAGTGGATGAAGGTCAGAGAGCCAATCGTAATTTGTCATGGTTTTTCTACTTCGCTACAAAGGCAAAAATGTTATAATTGACTGCAAAATAAATCATCTCCCCCTGAAGGGAGCTGTTCTTTTTGCCATAATTCAGACCATTCCAGCCAAATTTTAACCGTATTCCGTGGTAAGAACCTTTAGGGGTTCCCCAGTCCAGGTAGTTCCTGGTGAATAATTTGACGTCAGCAGTCAGTGCGGCCGAGAGGTGAAATTCCGAAAAATTGAAGTTGTCGTAATATTCCGGAAGCGGGTCTTCGTCTTCGCCCGGGGTAGGGGGGCGCAGAAAGCCAACACCCCCACCGATACTTGGGAAGATCCGGAGTTTCGGGGCATTTACAAGATCATATCCAAAATTCAGACCCAGATTGAAAAAGCTGGTAGGATCCTCTTTCGGCCAGATCTCATTTCCCTCCAAAAGGTCCCTGGTCAGACTGGGGCCTCCAAAAGCCATATCCAATAGGAAATTCCAACGATTGGTCCAGTAATAGAGATCCATGTTGAACATGTAGGGGGTACTCAGGCTGCGTTCAATATTTCCTCTCCAACTGCCGATCTGAAGCCCTGCCGAAACTCCAATTGCCTGCCTGGTAGGTTTTAAGATGACAGGTTTGATGCTGGCCAAAAAAACTGAAAATCGGGAGCCGGGAAAGTGCGTGTCAAAGGATTCCAGGCGTTCTGCCCATTCTTCTTCGTCTTTGTTGAGTCTTAGGAGGTATTCCAGCAGCAAGGTGGTGAATGCCTTTTCTTCGGCATTTAAAAATGCGCTTTGTATGTTGCTGAAATGGTCGAACCGACTTTCCAGAAGGGTGTAATCCAACCATTCAAAGATACTGTCTTTTGGAGGCTGGGTTTTCCAGGATTGTTGCGCCCGTTTTTGGGCATCGAAGTGACTTACTTCTTCCAATAAAGTGCCATAAGATTCTGTCCAGTAGTACAGCATCCAGCGTTCATCCCAGATCAGTCCAGCATAATTTTCGTCTTCGAGCCTGGACAGTGAATCCATCCAAAGGCCGACGCCTGCAGGATCCTCCATCAAAAAAGAAGCCAGCAATGCTCGTCGGGAGGAGTTGATCTTTTCCGGGGTTGAGGGTGGTTTGGAAGTAGGCAAACTATCTGTCTGAGCAGACAGATAGTTTGCTATTAAACTGAAAATCAGTAAAATAAAAATCCTTTTCATAGGTATTACTGCGCTTTTGTATTTGGATCATTTTGTGGCTGTTGAATGAATCGGGTGACTATTTCATCAACTCAGCCTCTGTTTAATTGAATTTCTCCCTCAAAAACACGCACCGCAGGTCCCCAAAGCCAGATGTTTGAAAAAGTGCCGTCTCCATTGGCATGGCAATTTACCACCAGATCCCCTCCTTTTGTTTGTAAGTCAATTGCAAAATCCCCCACTTTCCCGCCTTCACTCAAAAAAGTAGCGATTGCGGCGGCTGTTGCACCTGTTCCACAGGCGTAGGTTTCATCTTCCACGCCGCGTTCGTAAGTTCGAATGGGATACTTACTGTTCTGTGCAGCATCGGCCACCAGGTTTACGTTGATACCGTCTTTTTTCCAGCGATCTGAATACCGGACCGCCCTGCCTTCAGATACCATGTCCAGATTTTCCAGGTTCTTTACAAATCGCACATAATGAGGCGAACCAGTGTTCAAAATATAAGCATCTCCCGCTTTTTCAACCTGCTGGACATCACTCATTTTAAGGTTTACGGAAATCCCCGCCTGGGTTCGGCCTGCGCTGGCATTTTCGGAGATTCCGGAAACCTGGGCCTCATGAATGCCGTCGATCGCCATAAAACGGCAACTCCGATCTATGATGCCGAGGTGCCAGGCAAAAGCTACGATACATCGACCGCCATTGCCACACATCGTACTCTCTTTGCCATCAGCATTGAAGTAAACCATCTCAAAATCAAATTCTGGATGCTTTTGTAAAAGAATGAGGCCATCTGCCCCAATGCCAAAACGGCGGTCGCACAAATGCCCGATCAGGGTGGTATCTTCCCGGCTGATCCATTGTGTTTCTCGTTGGTCTAGCATGACAAAATCATTGCCAGCACCCTGGTATTTCCAAAATTTCATGCTGCAAAATAACGAGGGGTGGTATTCATTTTGGCATTGTCGGTCGAAATGAATTTCTAACCCTGAATAATAATTCAAATTCTGTGAAAAACAATCAACCTTGACCGTTTATAGTTGTCTCTTCAAACAAATCCGCTAATGTATCGTTCTCCCTTTCAAATTGCTTTGACACTATGAAGAAATATCTGTTGCTTTCCCTGGTATGTGTTGCTAGTTCCCTGCTTTCAGTATTGATTTACAGTCAATTAATTGCTTCAGGTAACGTCGTTTTGGCAGACCGGGGCGGTGAAACACGACTTACAGGATTGGTAGACAAACTGTTGGACAGCCGATCCAATAGTACGTTTCGTTCCTCTGCCCCGACAGACTTTATTGAAGCGGCAGAAGTCGCTACGCCTGCCGTGGTGAATATCCGTGCGCTCATTCAAACAGGCGGGAATATCTGGGGCGGCGGCGCAATGACCGGGTCATCGGGCTCCGGGGTGGTGGTTTCACCGGATGGTTATATTGTTACCAATCACCATGTGGTTGAAAAAAGCAATGATATTAAGGTTACCCTTTCAGATAAAAGAACTTATCAGGCTAAATTGGTCGGTTCAGACCCATCTACTGACGTGGCAGTCCTCAAAATTGAAGAACAGGAATTGCCCTTTATGGTTTTCGGAAACAGTGATTCTGTACGGGTGGGCGAATGGGTTTTGGCTGTAGGCAATCCCTTCAACCTGGAGAGCACCGTGACTGCAGGGATCGTGAGCGCAAAAGGACGAAACATCAATATCCTTTCCGGAGCGGCAAGTATCGAGTCGTTTATTCAAACAGACGCTGCTGTAAATCCGGGCAACTCCGGCGGAGCCTTGGTGAACACAGCAGGTGAACTTATTGGGGTGAACACCGCAATTATAACAGAATCAGGAAGTTATGAAGGGTATTCGTTTGCCGTCCCGTCTAATCTGGTCAAAAAAGTGGTCCGGGATCTGCGAGAATTTGGTAATGTACAACGTGCCTATCTGGGGGTGGGCATTCAGGATCTGGACAGCGAAACGGCCCGTGATCTCGGACTTCCTAACGCGGAGGGTGTATTGATCAATCGGGTGGCATCCGAAGGGGCCGCATCTGACGCTGGGTTGCAGGAAGGGGACGTAGTGATCGGCATCAACAGCACGAATATGCGAAGCACTTCAGAATTGCAGGAGTTTGTGGGCCGTTTCCGACCCGGACAGTCTGTTCAGGTGGATTACTGGCGGAACAATAAAAAGCTTCGTTCCCGCATCACCTTAAAAGACGTCAATAACTCTACGAAGGTCGCCAGTGCACTGGGCAACGAGCTGGAGTCCGAGATCGGCTTTGCTTTGCGAAATCTAAGCCGCGAGGAGCAGCGAAAGCTTCGGTTACAAGGGGTGGTCGTTAGCAGTGTAATGCGGGGCAGCCTGGTGGCGCAGACCAATATGCAGCCTGGTTTTATTATTACCAGTGTGAATGGCAAACGGGTCAACAACGTGAGCGAAGCCATTGAGTCCATGCAAAGTGCGATCAATAACTTGTCTCTGGATGGATATTACGAAGGGGAGTCTGATTTATACTCTTACCGGTTTAAGAAGGGGTAAAATTCAATCACCACAACAACTCCTCCTTCAAATACCGCTTGACATAATCCTCAATACCCTCTTCCAGACCAATAAACGGTTCCTGGTAGCCTGCTTCCCGGAGTTTACCCATCTCAGCCTGGGTGTAATACTGATAGGTATCCCGGATATCGGCAGGGGTATCCACAAAAGATATTTTAGGTTCCAGATCCAGGGCATGGAAGGTGCCTATGGCCAGGTCCAGGAAGGTACGTGCCTGCCCGGTTCCCAGATTGTAGATCCCGTTGGCAGGTTTGTTTTCCAAAAAATAGAGCAGCACATCCACCAGGTCTTTTACATAAATGAAGTCGCGACTTTGCGCACCATCCTGATAATCCGGCCGGTGTGAACGGAACAGCTTCATAGCTCCGGTGGATTTGATCTGCCGCGCAGTGTGCATGATCACGGAGGCCATGCGCCCCTTGTGGTACTCGTTTGGACCGTAAACGTTGAAAAATTTGAAGCCGGCCCAGTGGGATGGTGATTGGTAATTGGTGATTGGTGAACTGGTGATTTGTTCCAACACCCACACATCAAAATCCTGCTTGCTCTGGCCGTAAGGATTGAGTGGACGAAGTAGCGGAATGGTTGCATGGTCATCTGAGTAGCCCTGTTCTCCAAGTCCATAAGTGGCGGCACTGCTGGCGTAGAATAAGGGGAGATCAAATCCGGAACAGATCATCCAAAGCGCCTTAGAATATTCCAGATTTAATTCATTGAAGATCTCCACGCTTTGCTCCGTGGTATCTGTGCGTGCACCCAAATGGATGACTGCCTGTACATCGGCATGGTTGCGTTCAAGCCAGCGCACAAAATTCATTCTATCCATCTGTCCCCAGAGTTGTTTCCCATCCAGGTTGCGGTTTTTGTCCGGCCGACTAAAGTCATCCACGGCAAGAACATCCTGATATCCGGCATCGTTGAGCCGTTTTACCATGCAGGAGCCTATAAATCCTGCTGCGCCTGTTACTACGATCATATTTTTGGGTGATCTGGTTATGTGGTGATCTGGGGATTTGGTGATGTGGGGATCTGGTTATTTGGGCAGCAGATCAATTTTCAGATTTGCGGTGAAAAATCCGTGTTCCCGCTCTATTTTTAGTTGATGCTGATCCGGGTAGAGCAGGTCAAGTTGACGTTCTACATTGCGTAGGCCAATTCCTCCGTTGTTTACATTTCCACTGGAGTCGTAATCCGGATCCAGGGTGTTTTGAACGGTATACGTAAGGTGATTGTCTCTAAGCAATATTTTGATCAGGATCTGTACATCGCCGGTGGTACCCCCGGCACCGTGTTTGAAACTATTCTCCACAAAAGGAAGCAACAACAGCGGAGCAATGGGGGTGTTTGGGTTGTCCATATCTTCCTGATAATCAACGGTAAGTCGTTTGTTGTAGCGCAGTTTTTCAAGTTCAATATAATCCTGGATCACTTTGGCCTCGTCCGATACAGATATACGGGGCGCCCGACATTCAAAGAGAACAAAACGCATGATCTTGGACAGCATCATGATGGCATCCGGGGTTTTGTCGCTTTTTTTTCGGGCTAGTACGTAGAGGTTGTTGAGTGTGTTGAACAAAAAATGCGGGTTGGTTTGTGCCCGCAAAAAGCTCAGTTCTGACTGCAATTTTTCACGCATCAGTTCCTGTTCAAATTCGAGGCTTTTGTAGTGAACCCGAATCATTTTAATGGTGACAGCGGCCGCCAGGGTAATAAAAAGGTCAAACTCTGTAAGCAATAAACCTTTGGGATTGAGAAAGTTATAACTCTCGCCCGGCCTGAAGATCGGATAATAAATATAGGCCATTTCAAGCCGATAGATCACGGTCGCAGCAGCAAAAGCCATCAAAAGTAACCCAACAAGTTTCCAGATCTTGCTCCGATCCAGGTACAATGGAATGACGTAGTAAAATATAAAATAAGTGAGCAGCAGCTTGACGGGCAAAGAAAAGGCCTCGCCGATCAGAGACTCCCGGAATCCTTCCTCCAGGGGGGTACGACTCAAAATACAACCCAGCGTTGCATTGAGCGGCACATAGACGACCCAAAAAAGGAGGTGGAGCGAAATTCTTTGCCAGTTGAGATTCATGTTAAATGTGGTCAATTAGTTAAATGTGGTCAATGTGGTCAATGGTGATTGGGCAAATTGGTGGTTTTTTAGGCAACCCGGAGACCATTAGGCACAGGGCGTTCGGGTTGAAGCAGGGTGATTTCTTTTTGATCCCCGACTAAGCCGAGTACCAGACATTCCGAGAAGAAATTGGCGATCTGCTTGGGCGGAAAATTAACCACAGCAATGACCTGCCTACCCACCAGTCCATCCTGCTGATAAAGATCGGTGATCTGCGCGGAACTTTTGCGGATCCCATGAGGGCCAAAATCAATGACCAACTGGTACGATGGATTTCGCGCATTGGGGAAATCTTTGACCTCCAATACGGTTCCGACCCGCATTTCTACTTTTTCGAATTCTTGCCAAGTGAGCATAGCGTATGATGTGACTGATTAAGTTATTCTGCAATAATCAACTTTTTTGTCCAAATTTTGCCGTTTTCTGTGGTGATTTGGAGAAAATGGTTGCCTTTGCTTTGTTGTGTCAAACGAATGGTTAGAGGGCCTGCATTTGGAATCTCATGTTTTTGTCTGTACACTAATTGCCCGGCATTGTCGAGAAGTTCTATCCAGGCGGGCTTTCCTGCCTCGCTTTCCAAAGTCAGATTGACATATCCATGCGCTGGATTTGGCCAAATGGCAAAGTCATTTGCTTGCAAAAGTGGCGCAATCGTGCTGACAACTAGCGAGTCTTCCAATACCATTACCCAAGGCTCCTGACCAATGATTCCATCATTCATGGAAAAAAAGAGTCGGTTTCCATTGAAGTATGCGTTTTCAACGATTGGAACAAAATAGTCTTTTACCGTTGCCAGTGCAGCAACCCTAAATGTGCCATCCCAAGTGCCATTGGTAGCCCACCACGAAACCTCCGTTCCATCATTTGCTGTGAAAAGCCAAAGATCGTCGTTGTAACGCACAAAATTCCCCGGGTTTGAACCGCCAGATGGATTCAGGTCGCGCAGTTGATAGGTGCCAGCGCTTGTGCCATCACTTGTCCATAATTCCACGTCGTCTGCTTTCAACCCTGCGCCAAAAATGGTTTTTTCGTGGAGTGATTGAAGGTAGCTGTACTTATTCCAAGGATTGTAGTTTGGATTTCCGACAATCCCTTGAAACGTTTGTAATACCGTTGGCGTACCATTTTCTATGACCCAGAAGGGGTAATGTAGGCTGTCTGTCGGGTTATAGGTTTTGGACCCTAAAACAAACAATTTGCCGTCGGCAATTGCCAAACCGGCAAAATCGTCATTAAAATAACCGTCAAAATAAACGCTGGGAAAACCTTGGACAAACAAGCTTCTGGAATAAGGATTAATTCCATAGGTACTAAATGCAAGTCTGTTTTGCACTTCTCTTAAAAAAATGGTAGAACCCGTTACCATAGAGTCAATTTTTTGGGTTCCAGCAGTACTTCCATCGCTCACCCACAGATATTGGGGTTGGTTGGCAGCATAAATGCGTTGCAAAAAATACAAACTGTCACCTACGGGTTGTATGTCATAAAAAGTTGAATTGATTGGAGCTGGGAGCAATTCATAAGTGCCAGCTAAGGTTCCATCCGAGCGCCAGAGACTTTGTCCTCCGTTGCAAAGGAAGTAAAGATTGTTCCCTGGCCCATTACCCCAGAAGCCTGCATAAGGTAAGGGAAGATTGATTTGGCTTACTGATCCGTTTGCGTCGATCACCTTCAGGGTCGTATCATTTGAAAACCAGAGTATGTTGCCATTAGCGGGCATTGGCGTGCCAAATTCTAAATTATTGTAGCCACCCGTAGAATCTACTCTTGTGATGCCAAAGGGGACGACAGGCTCTGTTTGCCAAATCCCATTAAGGCGATTGTCATGGGCGCGGAAGAATACGGCGTCGTTTGGACCTGACACAAAGCTGGTTGGATCAGAACCTGCCAAGTGCTCTTCTAGTTTACCCTTTACCGGATAAGTACCTTGTTCAGTGCCATCGCTTCGATACGGAAAACCTGGGATGTCCGGGCCAGAAAACGGGCTATAAAAAAGAACGGTCGAATCAGTCGCTTCCCCCCTGCCGAAGTATAGGTAATCCTCCAAAACACCCAGGGATTTGGTCAATTTTGTTCCCGAAATGGTGCCGTCGCTCGACCACAATTCTATATCGTTTGTCACCTTGTTTTGTGCGAGGAAAAAGAATAATTGATTGGAAGAAGCAAGTGTTTGTGGAGCAGAGGAGTTGCCAAGCGATTTGACTATTTCTGTGCCCATTGCGGTTCCATCGCTTTTCCAAAGTTCATATTCTGTGGTCGAATCGTTCTTGCAAAAAAAGAAAAATGATCCGTTCAATATGGATTTAACCGTTTCATTGTTGTAAAAGGATAAAAAGAAGTCCGTGTTTGTAGGAAGGTTCAGCAATAGTTCAGTACCGTTGGGCGTGCCATCGGTAGCTGCCCATTTTACTTTGGAGTTCTGAGTATCTAAGCTTAAGTAAACGTATTTCCCATCCAGAAAAAACGCCTCGAATCGATCTTGGGCTGCATAACTGGAAGGCACGTCAGTCAATTTCATCGTACCTGGGACTGTTCCATCGCTCACCCAAAATTCGGTATCGCCTGTTGATTTTCGTACTAAGAAATAAACCTTATTGCCAATGGTTCTCAAGGAATTGGCTTGTATACTTTGGTTGTTGGGTGTAATTTGTAGGAGTTTGAAGGTCCCGGCTGCTGTACCATCGCTGCGCCACAGCTGATATCCTCCGCCACGGTAGTAAACGAGATCGTCGGCTTTAGTCAGTTCGATGGGGAATGTGCCTCCGATGCCTGGGGTGCCGTCAAGGACCAAGGCTCCACTGCCTGCGGAATCCTTTGCGCACCAAAGTTCATACCCGTGTATATCATCCCAATTGGGATAAAAAACTTTGTCGTTCAAAGCGGCTATCGTCGGGACATTATTTTGGGTATTGGTTGTCAGATCGTCAATTAGGAAGCTTACACCTGGATTGCCTCCATATTTATACAAGGAATATTTTTTCACATCGTATTGCGAAATAAAATAGAATCCATCAGGTGTCTCAGCAGGCGGTCTTACAGTGCTGCCCGAAGAACTGATCATTTTTGCATCCGTACCATCGTAGTTCCAAAACCCATAGCCTTGGTCTAGCGTGAGCCCGTAGAAAAGGATTTTGTCGTGTACCGTATAAAAACGCGTACTTAGGTATTCAAATGGATAAGCTAATGGCCGATTAATATCTTGAAGTGATTGAAGTGTTTGGCTGTTTGCGCAAATGTTTAGAAATGCAATGAATGTTGGAATCAATAGGTATTTCATAAAAAATATGGTGTATGGTATATTTGTAATTATTCGGGTATGTTCCAAATTTTCACCTCCTTACAGCCAGCAAAACAAAGTTTAACCCTCCCATTCAACTTTTTCAAAATCAGGTTTCAGGTTCAGCGTATACAGCGAACGATCGCGCAATTTGATCTCTTTAATAGGTATCTCCACACCATCTGCCGCACATTTTTTGACATAAGTCGGAAAGCCAACCAGGTATATTTTTACCTTTTTGTAACCCGGGTTAAATGTTCCTTCTTTTCGCTGCCGCAAAGAAAACGTCCCGTTTTTACCCTCCGTTTCAAGGATTTTAAGGCTGAAATTCCCCTCCTGATATCCATAGCCTTCTCCTTCATCTTCATATAAATGGCTGGTTTCTAAGCCATTTTTGTAATAAACATACAAGGTTAATTCCTCTACAGCTTCGCCTGTATGCTGCCGGGTTGGATAAACCGGCAATACAGCACCTTCCCGTACAAAAAACGGGATCTGGTCCGGCATGGTGTTTACAAAGATCTCGCCGTTGCCGGGTTGTCCTGTCCAGAAATAGTACCAGTTGCCCTTAGGCAAATAAACCCCTTGACGCTGTACTTTGGATTGTACGACCGGACTCACCAGCAAATGTTCCCCAAAAAGAAAATCACGCTCAATATCCCATAATTTTGGATCCTGCGCATCTGCAAATGCCAGATGTTTCAATACCGGTGTACCATCCAGGGTATGCAACCACATCGCAGAATAGAGACAAGGTAAAAGACAGTACCGAAGTTCGATGGCTTTTTTCGCCAAATCGGTCCATTTATCCCCGAAAGACCAGGGTTCCTGGTCTGAGATGTGCAAAGACGGGTCCAGCAATTCGGCTTCTTCAGCAGGCATGGCATCCCCGGCAGCATGTCTGCCGATGCTGTGTACCCGCATCAGGGGATGAAAAACGCCCAACTGCAGCCAACGCACAAATAGCTCTCCCTCAGCATTTCCGGCAAATCCTCCGATGTCCGTGCCACAAAATGAAAATCCGGAAATAGCCAGTCGCTGGCACTGAATATTGGCAATCTGTAAGTGCTCCCAGTCTGAACAATTGTCGCCCGTCCAGATGGCTGAAAAACGCTGTCCGCCACTGAATGATGCGCGACTAAGCAGGAAGGGCCGTTTTTCTGGCTGAAGGCTTCTAAAACCTTCCCAGGAAGAGCGGTTCATTTGTTGGCCGTAGATGTTGTGGGCCTTCCGATGACTGCAGGGTAACCCATCGTGATCATGCATCACGTGATCCGGCAGGGTTTTATGATTGACATGAAAAACAGCAGGCTCATTCATGTCGTTCCAGAATCCGGCAATGCCAATGTCCTGATACATTTCGCGATAAAGTTCGCCCCACCATGCGCGCACGGTTGGCTTGGTATAGTCTGGAAAGGCACAGAAGCCCGGCCAAACCGGAGCTTTAGCCACCACCCCGTCCACGGTTTTGACAAACATGTTTTGCTCCAGCCCATCCCGATAAATGGCATACTGGGGGTCTTCCTTAATGCCAGGGTCGATCATAGTCACGGTCTGAAATCCCATTTCCCGCAGATCATCCACCAAAGCCTTTGGATGCGGGAAGGCTTTTTTGTCCCAGGTAAAACACCGATAGGCGTCCATGTAATCAATATCGAGATAGATCGCATCACAGGGTATCTGACGGTCCCGGAAACCGGATGCGATCTCCCGCACGTGGCTGTCCGGATGATAACTCCAACGGCATTGGTGGTAGCCTATAGCCCAATGGGGTGGAAGATCGTGGGTGCCTGTCAGGCGTGCATAGGTGCGGGCGACGTCGTCCAGCCCTGGTCCATGTAAAAAGTAATAATTCAGCTCGCCGCCTTCTGCGAAAAAAGTGGTGTCGCCGGAGGCTCCTGAATCAAAGTCAAAATGGGTCCTAAAGCTATTGTCGAGGAATATTCCATAGGCAACCCCTTGATTTAGTGCGTAATAGAATGGTATAGCCCGGTAAAGTGGGTCGCTTTCACGGCCAAATGCATAGGAGTCAGAACACCAGTTTTCGAATTTTTTACCCGCTAAGTTGGTCCCACAGGCTTTGTCTCCAAGCCCAAAAAACACCTCTTTTTTATGGCATTTTTTCTCCATCCGGAGCTCGCACCAGCCCTTCAGAATGGTTCTTTTTGCTGAAAATCCGGCGGCATCTTCACAGAGCACCCGATCGTCCTGATCATAAAATTTGAGTTTCAGGTCCGCTTTGAATACCACCACCTGTAAGGTTCCGGAATCCAGTAGGTACTCCCCATCGCGTTCTTCCAGCCGAACTACGACCTTTTCCGGATCAAAATCAGGGTCAATGGCATAAGAGAAGTCAGGTTGAAAAACACCGTCGGGCGAATACCGCAAGCGAAAGATCCCGGCAGCAAGGACGGAAATTCGAAGCATCACCCCATTGTGGCAGACAAATTCGTAAGCCCCTTCACGCCAGCGCACATCAGAAACCTCGTTTGGACGAGTCCATTGATATACATCGTCGTACCGTAGGCTGACGCTCGCTTCGGCAAAGTCGATCTCCTTGGGCGTTGGGGCAGGAGCGGGTAGGGGTTTAGTGATTTCGATGGGCGTTGGTTTGGCTTTCATGCGTTGTAAATTTCGGGGCTAAAAGTAGCCAGAAATCAACACAGGCCGTCACCGAAAAATCGGGACGACCTGTTGCGGATCATTTGCTTCATACGATATGAGCCGCAGGGCTTTGTTGAGCGCATAAAATTTGCCTAATTGTTCCGTTTTTAGAAAAACAAAGTCCCGTAAAGTGAAAAAACAGGGCTGCTTATTTTTCTGGTAGCACTTACCGATTGAATATCTAAAGTTGGAATGGATGTAATTCTGGTGGATGTTGAATAGCCAGAAATTTTGTTCATCGGCATTTTGGCGGTAAGGCCGAGTTCAAAGGATCTTCCAAGGGTAAAGCCTATGCCCAGCATTGCATCTGCACTCCAATTGCCCAGTTCTTTGGAACTCAATTTGCTTGCATCGTCTGCCGCGGTTTGATCCGCAAGCTGGAGAATGTAACCGCTGGAGAAATTTTGTCTGTCGGCCTTGGTGGAGAAGGTACGGTTAAGTGTCAGGCCACCTAAAACTTTGAGCACACTGGTTGCTTGCCAAAATGCAGTAATGGGGAGTTCCAGGCGCTGCAATCGGTTCACAGGAATGAATACATTGCCTGAAAGTGAATCCGTATAAGCCTGATTATTGGCTGTATTAAAGACCTCCTGCCCCGTGTTGACATCCACGAAAATTACGTTTCCATCCACTTTGGTTGAATAGTCATTCGATTGGATCGATGCGACAGGACGGTATTTTTCTTGTGGACTGTGAATGTTGTAGAGGAGTCCGGTTCGGAGGCCCCATTTGCGGGCAAAATTCCAATCCAGGGATAATCCGGTGGAAAATCCATTGATGGTATTGAACTGTTCTGTGGAGGCAGAGGAGGTTGCTCCGAATGCCCAATGTTTTCGGGTGGTTTTTTTAGCCGGGTTCAAATTTGCCTGCTTGAATAGAATGCCTGTTGTAGAGTCCGAGTGGCCTTGATATTCAACGGTTTTTGGCTTATAGTAACAAAGATCAAGTGGAAGTTGAGGGGTTGCCATTTGCACTTTGGAAGGACTGAGATCTTCTGAAAAGATGGTCTTAATTGGCGAAAGATCTATAGTTTGACCGGGGTTTGTCTTTTCAGCAGTTATACCCTGGCTCCAGGCTTTTACAGCTCGCTTTTCGGCTTTTGAAAAAGTGCCGTGATCTTGGTCAGCCTGAAGCACACTTTTTTCAGCGGTAATTGGGGGGCTTTTTTGGGTAGGATCATCGGGATTTTGAGCAGTTGGCACTGAATTACTGCGATTTGTTTCCGTCAAAACACGGGCCGTCGGCGTTGGCGTATTTGCCTCCTTTTTTTCCGGCGTTACCTGGTTCGCGCCAAGCCATTGCCAGCCTCCATACACAGCCAGAGGAAGCATAAGCAAACTGACCCACCACCATCCCAATATGCGGCGAGGTTTTACCGGCATTTCGCGGTCGAGCATTTCACGCATCGCAGCCCAACCCTTATCTGTTGTTTTATCGTTCATTTATTGAAAAAGAAATGTGGTCAATGGATTTGCCAATAAGTCCGAGACTATGAAGTGTTTAGTTGGTTTTAAGGATAACATTAGAAGCTGGAAATTCTTTCTCCAGTAATATTCTCAATTTTTGTCTTGCAGTACTGAGGTGCCATTTTGAAGTGCCTTCGCTCATTTGTAGATTTTCTGCGATCTCAGCATGACTGTATCCTTCAATGGCATAAAGCCTGAAAACTTCCTGGGAGGTTGGGGGTAAGGTTCGAACCGCTTTAAGAATATCGGCTTCGTAAAAGGACTCATGACCACGTTCCGGCACACTCTGATCATGGTCTTCCAGGACCAAAAAATGAAGATATCGGGCATTTTCCCGGTAATAGTCGGCCATACAGTGATAAACGAGTCTACGCATCCAGCCTTCAAGGCTTCCTTTGTAAGCAAACGTGTGGATCTTTTTGAAAACCCGCAACATACCGTTGTTTACAACTTCAATGGCCGTATCCTCATCGCGGGTGTATCGGCGAACCATGCGCAGCATTTCTGGAAAAAAACGGCGGTACAGTGCCTCTTGGGCACGGCGATCATTGGCGGCACAGCCGTCGACGAGTTCCTGTTCCGTGAAGTTTTTTTTGCCGAATAATGCCACCTTAGTTTCTGGTTTTATGCTGGACTGCCGAGATAAACCAGGAATTTGTTTGCAAATGCCCGCTCATTTAAAAGCAATTCATAAGGCAAAGAAAAGGTGTTGCAAATTGCCTTCGTGCCTTCTTTGTCCCAAAATTTCCTGTAAGACAGTCGGTTCATCGAAAAAGGTTGGGATGAATGGCCAAAAAAATCAAATCTTTCGCCCTTACTATATCCTATCACATGACAATTCTTGATCAGCCCCAATTCCAAACCCAGCAATTTGTGTACGCATCTTTTGGCGAACGGCTGGTTGCCCGATTGATTGATGCAGTAATTCTGATCATCCCGTCCATATTTATACCCTTGCTGGTGCCCTGGCTCTACTTTGCTTTGTTGGAGGGCAGTTCCGGCGGCGCAACCGTTGGAAAACGCGCCATGGGCATTCGGGTGGTCAGTACGGAAGGCCAACCCATCGGTTTTGGCACGGCCACCGGACGTTTTTTTGGTCAATTCCTGAATCTTTTCACCCTTTGCTTTGGGTATCTTTTGATGCTTTTTAATGCCAGAAACCAATGTATTCATGATATGATCACCAGTACCGTGGTGGTTAAGGATAATCCTGTTGCGCAAACCCCACCCACTACCCAGAGGCAAGCACAAAAACGAAGCTGGACCCATAAAGTAAACGACACTGAAACTCATTTTGTGGAAATCAATGCAAAAGGTGGTCGCCATTGGCATCGGACCAGTACAGGCGAACAAGTCGATGACTTTACTTTATGGCAATTGACTGATGGACTGGTCAACTTTTCCGCAGAATTTGGTCCGGTGGCGGCTGAAGAAATGAGACTTTTTGCGGAACAGATTTTGAGAAATCAGGCTTAGTGCTCAAACTACAAACGTGCAATCGGTTCTAAACCAACGTTGATTGTCTTTGAATCCTATTTTACATGAAATGTCACCTTTTGATTTTTGTGCTGCTCTTTTTATCGGGCAGTTCACTTTCCGGACAATCTACGGCCTTGTACGATGATTCAAAGCTTGCATCCATCTACCTTGAACTGCCGGCAGATTCTTTGAGCTATATCCTCAATAATTTGGAGCATAACCGATATCTGGAGGCTAGGTTTATCTTTGATGATGGACAAAAACGCGATACGGTATGGGATGTTGGGCTTCGACTTCGGGGAAACACATCGCTCAGCGCGCAGAAAAAATCTTTTAAAATCAGTTTCAATGCGTTTGAAGCCGGACGAACCTATCAAGGGGTAAAAAAGCTCAATCTTCGGGGACAGCATAATGACCCGACTATGGTGCGCGAAAAACTTTTTTACGAAGTCTGGAAGAAGGCTGACATGCCTGAACGAAGGGCAGCGTTTGTCAAGCTTTATATCAATCAGGAATATAAGGGGCTCTATACCAATCTGGAAGAAATGGATAAGACCTGGCTAGGCAGGGTGTATGACGATAATGATGGCAATCTTTTCAAGTGCACCTATCCAGCTGATTTGGTGTACCTCGGACCTCAACAAGAGATCTACAAAGCCATCATGAACAATCCGGAAGAAAGGGCCTATGACCTGCAAACCAATGAGACCGCAGATAACTATACGCGTTTGGTTTCACTGATCACTGCCTTAAATCAGCCGGTAAACAGCAGTTTTCCAGTTCAGATCCGGCAGATTTTGAATGTCGAAAGTGTAATGAAGTCGTTTGCCATTGATGTTGCCACAGGTAATTGGGACGACTATTTTTACAACAAAAACAATTACTACCTCTATGATAACCCGTCAACCGGGCAGTTTGAATTTCTAACCTATGATACAGACAATACTTTTGGGGTAGACTGGCTGGGGAAGGACTGGGCAAAACGAAATTGCCTGGCCTGGCTTCCGGTGGGAGAGCCCCGGCCACTTGCGACCAAATTGCTGGTTGTGCCTGAATTCAAGGAAAAATACATCCGGTATCTGGATACACTCACCAGGTTTATCACGAATCCGGATACAATCTTCTCACGTATTGATGTTTTGGAATCGTTGATCAGTACAGCAGCATGGTCAGATCCTTATCGCAGCCTGGATTATGGCTACACGTTTGCAAGTTTTCAAAACGGATTTGACCAGACCATTGATGGTCATACTCCTTATGGCATCAAGCCGTTTCTAGGCATTCGTTTTGATAGTATTCATAGCCAGATCGCGGGCTTACTTTTGAGTACCCCCTCATCTCAATCAGAGGGTTCTGATTTTAAGGTCTTTCCCAACCCAAGTACTGCAATGCTTTTCGTTCAATCTTCCCCGACTAATTTTACAGAAAATTTGGTCGCATCAATTTTCGGAATAACGGGTCAAAAAATGGGCGAATTTCAATGGGAAGCATCAGACGCCGCCCATGCAATACCCGTTTCCAATTTTCCATCAGGGGTTTACGTTCTTCATTTAGCTTCGGAAAAGCAAGAAGCGCGTTTTGTTTTTTTGAAGGCTGATTAGTGCTGCATCCGGCGAATGACCTATGAATGGACGGCCATATTTTTCGTTCATCTGCGTTCTTCGTCGGTTATAATGTCCCGCATTGCGCCCGCCTCACGCCTTGATGAACAAAAAATTTACCATGTCAATTCACAGGTCATCCGCCGGATGCGGTACTAGTAAAGTTACCTTTGACCCGAAAAACAAATTTGCTCCATGCTAAAATCCCTTTACAGGTATCTTTCTCCGCGTTTTCAAACGCTTTTTCTTGAATATAAGGTTGCCTTCAAACCTCGTTACGGGCATGGCTTGCCAGCGCATGGTAAACTGCTTGAGATCATTGATAATCAACGAGATACTTGCAAGTTTTGGCTGGGTAAGATCATGGAGTTTTCGCCCTATTTACAGGCCATCAAAAAACTCGCTGACGAGCACGATCCAACCCAGCCGGGCTGGAACAACAAGTTCCTTCCGGGGCTCGATATCATGGCGTTGTATGCCGTGGTTGCGGAAACCAAACCTAGGCGGTATGTAGAGGTGGGTTCTGGAAACTCCACCAAAGTGGCCCATAAGGCGGTTAAAGACCATGGACTTGCCACCAGGATCATTTCGATCGATCCTTATCCACGGGCAGAAATTGACAGCCTTGCCCACGAAATAGTGCGCAAGCCATTTGAGGCAGTGGATACCGCCTGGCTCGCTGAACTGGAAGCCGGAGATATTCTGTTTATTGATAATTCTCACCGGATGTTGCCCAACTCAGATGCGACTGTTTTCTTTATGGAAACTTTACCCGCCCTGAAACCCGGCGTCATCGTTCATATCCACGATATCTATTTGCCTTACGACTATCCACAGTTCATGTGCGATCGTTTTTATACAGAGCAATATGGTCTGGCCATTGCCATCATGGCCAATCCAAAGCGGTATCAGACCATTTTTCCGGCCTATTTTATTTCTGAGGATGCCGAGTTAAGTGCTTCCATTGCCCATATCTGGGAGCATCCCAACACGCAGGGTGTGGAACGGCATGGAGGTTCATTTTGGTTGGTGATCGGGGAGTAAAATAATGATTCACAGCAAACCTGAGTTGTCTCAGGTTTGCCGTGAATTTTGTAAAGGCCCCCCACCTTTATTGGGTGTTTATCTGACCCGTGAGGCCATCATCAATGATTTTACGCGACGAGCGGCATCTGCTTTGGTATCAGGATCTGCAAGCTTTTGCATACCTGCCCAGGAGGCAAATCCATATTCTTTGGAAACCATGCTTTTGAATCCTTCTTCCGCCGGATTGGTTTTGGCCAAAGGAGCAGAGTATTTGACGGCACCTTTTGCCGTAGTATTTTTCTCTGAAACTTTGCGAGCCGTTGAAACAGAAGCCGCGGCAGTAGGAACTTCTTCCGGGAAATAACGCATTAGGTCGTGCTCAGCCATCAATTTTTGCATGCTCCAGCCATATCGGTAACCTTTGATTGCAGTGGCAGTGGGTTTTATCCGTTCGCCTGCATGGCGGGCAGCATCTTGATACAATGCTGTACGGGTATATTCGCCGAGATAAGATTGCACCAGAACATGGGCGAGCAGCACCTGTGGTTTCACATTGTATTCATCTGCAGCATCACGAACGGTGTTTTTCCATTGTTTGGCATTTGAAACAACAAATTCATTGTCGTTATACAAGGATTTTAAACGTTCATCCGCAGAGAGTGCGGCATTGGCGAACTCTGTTGGCCGGCTGGCTTTGTCACGTTTACTGCTTCCGATTGAATTGCTGCGCATGGGATGGTCGGAAATAGACCTTGGAGCATCGGCTACATCGGCTTCGGCACCCATTTCCGTGAGAAACCCGCCTTTGCTGTCAGATCTTAAACCGTCTTTTTTACCGATAACGATGAAGATGAGCGCTGCAGAAATACAAGCGGTGGAGAGGAAACCGAAGAATTCGAAAAAATTTTTCATGTTAAAAAAATTAAAAAAGTGAAGGGAGAGAAATTGTGTGGTGTGTTGGTGGATTGGTCTGCCGTTATCTGACTTTAGGCATTATAAATACCAGACTCTGGCAGACCGATCCACCAATATCTAATAACCAATCCACCATTTAATACATCGCAATGGCTTCATAATCAATCTTCCATAGCTGGTAAGTTTCGATGATTAGGGTAAGTTTTTCAGCATATAACCTTGCAGTTGCGTAGCCGGATTGTTTCAGACCAACGCACCAGGCCGCATAATATGGCACTTGATCATGCCCGAAGATCGGCTTTTTGATCGGGTAAATACCGCCCACTTCATAGGTGCGCAGCATCCAACCATATCGCTTGTCTTGCAGTAGCAATGAATGCCGGCGAAAGCTCTCTCTGGCAGATGGGTATACTTCAAAACGATCCCAGGCATAGTCGTCGTGCATTTGCATGCAATCCACGGCAAGCGAATGTGGGGTAAAATCCTGGTCATTAATTATTCCGTCCCGGCGAAAACCAGCACGGGCGCGGCATTTGATACCAAAGTGATTGTTGCCCTGAGTTGCCAATACACTTTGTCCGGCATTGGTTTCCAGAATTCCCTGAGCCAAAGTAATGGAAGCAGGGATTTTGCAACGACGCATCTCTATCTCTGCAAAATCTCGATAACGTTCCACATAATCCAGGTAGCGCCCCATACTTTGCTGGTATTTTCTGCCAAGTTTTGCGCGTAGTTGGGCTTCTACACGAGGGCGTTGCCAATAGGTTGCTCTCCGATTGGGCAGTACATCGGATGCTTTGCGTAACAACGAATCTGCGTAAAACGCATCCAGTTCAGCTGCAAAAGTAGAGCCGGCCAGCTCTGCTCCGGTTTTAAAATCAGTAGAAAGTTGTTGGAAAACAGGCATCTCACTCAATCCTGAGATGCGGGACTCTATTTCATCGCGATACCGTATAACGAGATATCCGGGAATTACAAAGACCAGCAAGGCGATCAGACTCCCTCGCCCAAATGCTTGAAGACAGCTACCATATTGATCGGTTTTGGGCTGCATCGTTATTGCATGAATCCAAAATGCCGAACAAGATTTGATTTGGGGAGCTGCTTAGACAGCTCCCCAAATGATGCAGGCATTGCGGTTTAGTATTGAAATCAACACGTATTGCTAAAGCTTCCTCAGCCAATCAATCGTCCACCCGAAATTTGAAACCCACGCCGTGGATATTCTCTACTTTGATCCGATCATCCAGGCTTAGATACTTGCGCAAACGGGAAATGAATACATCCAGACTGCGCCCGAGGAAATAATCATCCTTGCCCCAGATCGTGACCAAAATGAAGGAGCGTTTCACCACTTGATTCCGGTGTTCATTCAGGAGCTTAAGCAGGTCGGCTTCTTTTTGGGTAAGCGTCTCAGAATAACCTTCCGTAGTAAGACTTAGGTTTTTATAGTCAAAGGCATAATTGCCAATGCTAACCGGCTTGCCGGGCTTGAGGATCACAGCATATTTCGTACGACGCAGGAAAATATCAATTTTTAACAATAATTCTTCAATGCTAAAAGGCTTGGTCATGTAATCGTCTGCTCCGATGGTTAGACCGTGAATTTTATCCTGCTTCAAACTTTTAGCCGTCAGAAAAATGATCGGCACATGATCGTCGATCGATCGGATCTCCTGAGCAATGGTAAAACCATCCACCTCCGGGAGCATTACATCCAGAATGCAGAGGTCAAACTTCTGGCCAGCCTGTATGAGGTCCATTGCTTGCTTGCCATCTGCGCAATAAGTAACGTGATAACCATTGAGTTCCAGGTTGTCGCGGGTCACGAAGCTGAGGCTTTCGTCATCCTCTACATAGAGCAGGTTTGCTTTTGAATCGGCCATGGTTGATATAGGTTGGTGAACTGGTGATTGGGTGAATTGGGTTATTCGTAAAGTGGGAATTGCTTCATGAATGCATTTACGGCACTCCTGACTTTGGATTGAGTGGATGAATCATCCGGTTTTGACATGACCTCATCCATCCATTCTACTACCTGACGACAATCATCCTCATTAAAACCACGAGTCGTTATCGCCGCGGTACCTACCCGAATCCCTGAAGTGGTCATAGGAGGCTGCGGATCAAAGGGGATCATGTTTTTGTTGACAGTAATGTCAGCTTCTCCCAGGATTTGATCTGCCAATTTTCCGGTCACTCCTTTACTCCGAAGGTCTATAAGCATCAGGTGGTTATCTGTTCCGCCGGAAATGATATGATAGCCACGGCTTGTAAACTCAGCAGCCATGGCCTGGGCGTTTTTAATAACCTGCCGGCAATAATCTTTGTAGGCCGGTTGCAAAGCTTCGCCAAAGGCTATAGCCTTGGCCGCAATAACATGTTCCAGTGGACCGCCCTGCATTCCAGGAAAAACACCACTGTCCAGAATGCTGGACATTTGGATGGGCTCTCCTTTTTTGGTGGTTCGCCCCCAGGGATTGTCAAAATTTTTGCCCATTAAAATAATGCCTCCACGTGGACCTCTTAAAGTTTTGTGGGTGGTACTGGTCACGATATGGCAATGATGAATCGGGTCGTTCAATAATTTTGCAGCAATCAGGCCGGCAGGATGGGCAATATCTGCCAGGAGCAAAGCTCCCACGGCATCCGCGATAGCGCGAAAGCGCGCATAATCCCAATCCCGGGCATAGGCTGAAGCGCCACAAATGATCAACTTAGGTTGCTCCGCCTGTGCGATTGCCGCAACCTTATCCATATCGATCCGGCCTGTATCAGGTTCAACACCATAGAAAACAGGGTTGTAAACCTTGCCGGAATAGTTCACCGGTGATCCGTGCGACAAGTGCCCGCCGTGTGCAAGGTCAAAGCCCAGGATCTTATCACCTGGCTGCAGGCAGGCAAGAAAGACCGCAGCATTGGCCTGTGCGCCGGAGTGTGGCTGGACATTGGCCCAGGCGGCGGCAAAAAGTTCTTTGACGCGGTCGATTGCGAGTGTTTCTACTTCATCCACTACTTCACAACCACCATAATAACGTCGACCGGGATAACCCTCTGCATATTTATTGGTCAGACAGGAACCCATAGCATCGAGTACCGCTTGGCTGGTGAAATTTTCAGAAGCAATGAGTTCTACTCCATGGCGTTGTCGCTGGAGTTCTTTTTCGATCAGGGAGAAAATGATATCAGACATGGGGGCAAATATAAAGAAAGCAAAATGTTTTTGGATCACATAGTTCAGAAAGGTTCATAAAAAGGAAAAGGGCCTAGATGACTGAAGGAAAAAGATCGAATTAAACCATGTTTTCGATCTTTTCCAACAAGTATCTAAGCCCTTTTTCAAGACAGCTTACAACGCAACTATTTTTTGATCAAGCCTTTTAACACAGGTTCATTGATCACCACCGGATATTCTTTGCGCAGATCTTGTATCCATTTTTTCTCCAAAAAGTCCTGATAATCCGCCACTGCGTAACCACGGGCTTCGGACAGCACTTTGGTGGTAGGGGGCACGATCGCTTCAATTTTCAGGAAAGAAGCCGTTTTTGTACCGACATCTGTTTTTGCTTCCGTCATATCCCCGGCTTTCCACATGGTTCCAAGATCTTTGTTTTTATCCTTTTCGTAGAGCTTTTCCATGACAGAGATCACTTCCGGACTCCCTTTTTTGTTGAATTTCTTGAGCACTTCTGCAGATGGTTTTTTAGCGGCAAGTGCACGTACTTTGGCTAGCACTTTTGGGTCGTCTGTTTTTAACGTGTAGAAAGTGACGCGGGCGCGCTCATTCCACTTATACTTCATGACCAGTTCTTCGTTGTAATAATTCTGAAGTCCAACAGAATCATTGTTGGCACGGTCCCAGACGTTTTGTTTCAAAGCTTCGAACAACAGGATACCCTCTTCGTATTCACGCATCAGGGATTTGAATTCCGGATATTTGCGATCCAACTGACTTTCTTCAAAAGACATGGCGGTTTCATCTCCCCAGGTTTTGTAAAGTTTGTTGATGGTTTCCTGGACAGGATAACCAGCGCCGCGCATCCGGTCACGGCCACTCCGCTGACAGTAGTCTTCAAAGTCAGCTACCGTATAGGTCTTACCCTGTCCATAGCGGAATAAAACATCCTGCGGTTTGCTTGGATCTGGTTTCCACTTGAAGGTGTGAAAAATCGTGTCGGTTTGCTTGGCCGACCAGGCCGCAAATGTTTTTTTGTCCTCCGAGTAATTACCTTCTTTTTTAATCCGGCTTATGATGGATTGTTTGGCGGATTCACTGCGGGTGTCTCGTTTTACACGTTCTGAGAGACCGCGCTTCAATTGCTCAAAGGTACCTACCGGCCGACGGCTTTTGCGTTGGATGATGTGCCAGCCAAGGGTGGTTTCTACAGGTTTGGAAAAGTCGCCATCTTTTTCGAGGCCGAATGCGGCATCTTCAAAAGCACGTTGATAGCGATTGATCCCAAAAAAGCCAATGTAGCCGCTTTTGGCTGCTGTGGACTTATCTTCAGAATAGGTCTGGCAGATGGTCTCCCATTTTCCGCCCGCAAGAAGTGCGTTGTAGGCACTGTCTGCACGCATTTTTTTAGCAACGCTTTTATCCTCAGATTCGGCTTTTCGAATCAGGATCTGGTTTACTTCGATTTCTCCGCGCGCAGGGCGGGAAGTATTTACCTTCAATAAATGGTATCCGGCATTTGACCGAACCGGCCCGATCAAAAAACCAACGGGTGTGGAGTAAATTGCTTTTTCGATGTCATAATATCCGTCAGGCAGCATCGCCGTAATGAATCCAAGGTTGCCACGGTTTTCCTTAACTGACTTATCTTCAGAACTATCATAGGCCATTTTACTGAAATCAGCACCTTTTATGATCATTTTGGACCAGTTGAGGGCCCGATTGTATGCCTTAAGGGTATCTGCAGCGGGTTTGTTGCGCTCACAATTGACCACCATGTGACTGACATCCAGGTCCAACAGCATTCGATCATAAGCCTCCCGAATGAGCTTCTCGGTCACCTCTTTATCTTCCAGGTAAGATTTTGCCAACTGTTTTTTGTATCCATCCAGTTCGCTGATCAAGGAAGCAATGGTATCCAGCTTCATGTCTCGGGCTTTTTGCACCTTGAGTTTGAAGTTGGTATAAAGCTCCAGGTATTCCCGGAGACTTTTTTCTGAGAAATCAGCTTTGTCTTGATTTGTCTTCGAATAAATGTATTTGAACTCAGAAGCGGTAACCGGGTTACCCTTCACTGTAAAAAGTGGAGCATCCGTTTGGGCAGAAGCCGAGCAGGCCAGAAGTATCATAGCGGCTGCGGCAATCAAATTTTTAAACATGCAGAGAGGTATAGATTGGTGTTTTATGTGAAATTCGTCCTCCGTTTTTGGGTTTGGAGGTTTTAAAAAGCTTGCAAAAGTAGGAAAGCGCATCAGAACTCAGGAGGCGAGTGCGGTTTTTAAAAAATGTTAACAGGCAATTGACAAAGATGGTCAATTGTGAATCATGACTTTTGCCCATTTTAGAAGCTAAAACCAGGATAAGCCGGCTTTTGAAAAGCATAACTTTTACCGGAAAAATATAGACATTGCGTTTTTTTAAACCAGCCATTTTACAACATGAACATGAGCATAAGAGTCCTCTTAGCACTTCTTTTTATAACCTTCACCCACGCTTCCACAAGTGCCCAGCCCTTTTCCAAAACCATTCAATCCCCCAATTATAAAATTCAGCTAACGCTGATGTTGAGTGAAAAGGGCGAACCCAGTTATAAAATCAAGTTTCAGGGAAAAGAAGTAGTAGGCAAATCTGGCCTTGGGCTTCAGCTGCGAGGCCACGATCTCAGCAAGGGTTTAAAACGAATCGGCGATGGAACCTTGTCCGAAAAAAATACCTGGAAACCTGTTTGGGGTGAGGAGGATGAAATCAAAAACGAGTACAAAGGGCTTACCCTCAAGCTCTCAGATGCAACCGGGCTTCGTTTTGACATTGTTTTTCGCGTTTACGACGATGGAGTGGGATTTCGATATGAGTTCCCTAAAAAAGGCAAAACTAAGGAAATCGTGGTGCTCGATGAACTAACAGAATTCCAAATGAATGGCGACCACACCGCCTGGTGGGCGCCCTGCGACTGGGATTCCAATGAGCATACCTACACGCAATCAAAGCTCAGCGAAATTGATGCGACCAAATACCTAACTGATATTGAACCTTTTGTGCAACATATCGTGAATGTTCATGCGGTGCAAACGCCCGTGACCATGCAAGCGCCATCCGGCTACTATGTGTCTATTGCGGATGCAGCACTGACTGATTACGGCGCTATGCACCTGGAAATTGACCGAGCAACTAAAAAGTTCAGGACGTTCATCATATCTACAGCCGATTCGACGGTAAAGGCAGTCAATATGGCCCCATTTAATACCCCTTGGCGGGCAATTCTGCTCAGCCCGGACGCTGCGGGTTTGCTTGCCAACCGTTTGATACTCAACCTGAATGAACCCTGTAAGATCAAAGGTGATCTTTCCTGGATCAAACCGCAGAAATACGTAGGGATTTGGTGGGAACTTCATGTTGGAAAAACAGGCTGGAACTACCGCGACAAAGATGGCAAACCCACCGGCAAACACGGCGCGAACACCGAAAACGTAAAACGGTACATTGACTTTGCTGCCCAAAACGGATTCGCGGGCGTGCTCGTAGAAGGTTGGTTTGAAGGCTGGGAGGATTGGTTCAACGTGATGCGGCCCGAGATTTTTGATTTTACAAGGCCATACCCTGATTTCGATATGGAAGCAATCAGCCGCTACGCCAAAGAAAAAGGGGTGAAGATCATTGTTCACAACGAAACGGGTTCAGCTGTTGCCAGTTACGAACGACAAATGGATGCGGCTTTCGACTATTACCTCAAAAATGGCTTCAACGCGATCAAAACAGGTTATGTAGGCTTTATCCAACCCAAAGGTCAATGGCATGATGGTCAGGAAATGATATACCACTACAACGAAGTGCTGCGCCGTGCTGCGGAGAAACACATCATGGTGGTTGCCCACGAACCCGTCCGCCCCAGTGGCTTGCAGCGTACCTGGCCGAATTTTATGGCTTCGGAGGCTGCACGCGGCCAGGAATTCAACGCCTGGAGCAAGGGTAATGATCCCAGCCATGAACTCACACTTATTTTCACACGCCTACTCGGCGGTCCGATGGATTATACCCCCGGAATTTTCCAGGTAGAACTGAATCAATTCGATAAGGCAAAAAAAGACCGGGTGCGCACGACCGTTGCCAAACAACTTGCGCTTTATGTAACATTGTATTCGCCGATTCAAATGGCAGCGGATTTGCCCGAGAATTACGAAAAACGCATGGATGTGTTCCAGTTCATTCGGGATGTCCCTACTGATTGGTCAGACACAAAAATTCTAAATGCAACGATCGGTGATTTTGTGACAATCGCCAGACGGCAAAAAAAATCGGACGATTGGTTCATAGGCAGCATGACCGACGAAACGCCGCGTGAATGCACAGCTAAACTTGATTTTCTGGAATCCGGTAAAACCTATGAAGCTACGATTTATGAGGATGGGAAAGATGCCCATTACCTGGAAAACCCTTATCCGGTGAACATTCGAAAAATTAAGGTGCAAAAAGGGGCGGATCTAAAAATTAAGCTGGCAGCTGGTGGTGGCTGCGCTGTTTCGGTCAAAATGCTGAAATAGTCCGAAAAAAACGAAGCCCGGTCGTTGGCGACCGGGCTTCCAGCCTTGATTGTGGCTGTGTGTGTCAGGGATTTCCCCTGCAGAATTTGCTTTTTTGAAATTGTTTTACAAATCAGAGAATCGAATATGAGGAATGGAGGATGTTCTTTCTTTGTGGCGTAAAAGTTGTCTTTTGAGGGTGTCTGCGGAAGCGGTGGCGGCTGATTCAAATGACCTTCCGGTCTTTTTATCGATCAGCCATCCGCCTGGCAGGAGTAATTTTATTTCTATGATCTTTTCGTGGATCGGGCCACCAGTATCTTGTAGCTTGAGTGAAACTTCGGCCTCTACAGATCGGTTCTTGTCAAAGTAGCGGTCTAAGCGTGTGAGTTTTTTTTCGATAAAATCTACCAACTTGGCATCTGCCTGAAAATGAATTGATTGCACACTTACTTTCATCATAGGTAGCGAATGTTAAATGGTGAATGATGTGGATAATCTTAAGAATGAACGTTTCGATGTAAGTCTGAATAAAGGACGTTTTGTTTTTGGATCAGGTTGCATCCAATCACGTATTTAACGTCTTTCAAACTTTCAACACCCAATGTTATAGGCATCTGATTTCTTGAGCAAATTTTTTTTGTTAAATTTTTAAATTAAATTCATCTAAAGATTTTAAAGTTAAAAAAGCCTTAAATTGAAAAATTATAGACAAGATAATCTGCCCTTTTCAGCGTATAATTTTTTTGAAAAAAAGCCTTTTATTTGTGAACATTCCCAAGAATATAGACCTTTACACATAAGTTCAGAACACGAAACACAGCACTATGTCCTCTATCCACAACGCAGCCTCCGTAAATCCGGAGTTGAAATCAGAAATGCACCGGGTGTTTGCACTGCAGCAACAACACCATTGGGAAGTGGCGCGAACCAATACCAGTCAGCGCATCACCAAACTTCGACGATTGTATGATGCGATTCTCCGTCGACGCGGTGATATTGAGGCAGCCTTGTGGGCTGATCTTCGCAAAGGGCCTACAGAGGTCAGCGTCACAGAGTTGGGCGTGATCCTGCATGAGATCCGCCATGCAATACACCATCTACAATCCTGGATGACCCCTAAACGGGTGGGGAGCTCCCTGACCTTATTTCGTACACATTCTGAGATCATTTATGAGCCCAAAGGGGTTTGCCTGATACTTGCTCCCTGGAATTTCCCTTTCAACCTAAGCTTTGACCCACTCGTTTCAGCCATCGCAGCCGGCAATTGTGTTATCCTGAAACCCTCGGAATTTTCTCCCAACAGCAATGCGGTCATGCGTCAGATCGTCATGGAGTGTTTTCCTCCGGGAGAGGTAAGTCTGTTTGAAGGGGATGCTACTGTAGCACAGGAATTGCTCTCGATGCCATTTAACCACATATTTTTTACCGGAAGCCCACAGGTGGGTAAAATTGTGATGCGTGCAGCCGCCGAACACCTGGCATCCGTAACGCTGGAATTGGGTGGGAAAAGCCCGGTGGTAGTAGACGAATCTGCCGATCTGGATACCGCAGCGGCTAAGATAGCCTGGTTGAAAGTCATCAATGGCGGGCAGACCTGTATTGCGCCTGATTACGTGCTGGTGCATGAAAGCCTCCATGACGCACTACTGGAAAAATTGAAGGCAAAGATCGAACAGTTCTATGGCCATACTCCGGAGCAAAGACAGCAAGGGCCCGACATGTGCCGCCTGATAAATACCCGTCATTATAGCCGGGTAAAAGGTCTGATGGATGATGCGGTACAAAGAGGCGCTAAGTTGTCTTTTGGCGGAGAAACAGACGAAACAGACCGGTATATAGCACCGACCATTTTGAGCAAAATTCCGGAAGAGTCTAAAATATGGGAGGAGGAGATCTTTGGGCCGGTTTTGCTGGTTAGAACTTATCAAACACTGGACCAGGCAATCAGTTATATCAATGCCCAACCAAAAGCGCTCTCCATGTATATCTTTTGTACGGAAGATCGACGCATCAGCAAGATCATCGGAGAAACGCGTTGCGGAGGAGTCACTGTAAATGACTGTGGCCCTCATTTTTACAATTCAGAATTGCCATTTGGAGGAAGCAATAACAGTGGAATTGGGAAATGCCATGGTGAGTTCGGATTTTTAGAATTCACCAACCAACGCGGGGTCCTATACCAGGCACGCAGAATGCCCACCACCAAGTTCTTTTTGCCACCCTATGGCGGGAAACTGCGACAAATGATCCTGGAAGGCGTGGTCAAGTGGTTTTAATCAGACTATTGGACTTTTTGACATTGGACGTTGGACTTGCAACTCTAAAAACTTGAAATCATTCATTTGCTGAATCAAGTCCAACGTCCAATAGTCTCCGGGTTCACTCACCATCCAAGCACTTCTCCCATCGCTTTCGCCACCTTCTCCGTAGAAGGAATCATCCGCTGCTCCAGGGTTGAATTCAGTGGAACAGCCGGCATGTTTTCGGCACCCAGGGTTCGGACAGGTGCATCCAGGCTGCTGAAACAGTGCTCCTGAATCCTGGCTGCCAGACTTTGTGCAAAGGAACCATTGACCTGTTCTTCGGTGACCACTAAAACCTTTCCGTGTTGACGGGCTGCGGCAAACATCGCTTCTTCATCCAGCGGACAAAGGGTGCGCAGGTCTACGATTTCGATCTGCCCGGGAAACTGGGTTGCAGCATTCAGCGCCCAGTGAACCCCCATGCCGTAAGTGATCACAGCCAGGCTTTCTCCGGAATTAACCTTTTGTATATCAGCAGATAAGGCGATTCTGGCCTTGCCAAACGGGATGACGTAATCAGCATCGGGTTCCACTGTTCTGGCGGCTTCTGTACCGGGTACTTTGCTCCAATATAATCCTTTATGTTCAAAAATCACCACCGGGTTTGGGTCGTGCCAGGCAGATTTTAATAAGCCTTTTAGATCTGCGCCGTTGCTCGGATAGGCGATTTTTACGCCACGGATCTGGGCCACTACACTTTCAACACTACTGCTGTGGTAGGGTCCACCACTCCCGTATGCGCCAATGGGAACCCGTAAAACACAGCTTATCGGCCACTTGCCATTGCTTAAATAACAACTTCGCGCTACTTCTGTAAATAGCTGGTTCAATCCGGGCCAGATGTAGTCCGCAAACTGAACTTCCACAATAGGTTTAAGCCCAACGGCGCTCATACCAGCCGTGCTCCCCACAATAAAAGCTTCCTGAATCGGGGTGTTAAAAACCCTGTGATCCCCAAACTTTTCAGCCAATGTCGCCGCTTCCCGAAAAACGCCGCCTAGTCTTCTCCCCACATCCTGTCCGTAGAGCAGGCATTCCGGATAAGCGCGCATTAATTCTTCAATAGCAAATAAGGCGCAGTCGACCATGACTTTGGTCTCCCCATGGACGGGACTGCGTTCACCACGTTCTTTTGTGATCGGGGAGGGGGCATAATCGTGGGTGAATAAGTCCTCCGGCCTCGGATCTTCTGCGTTTTTCGATAGTTCAAAATCAGCGGATACCGTGTTAATAGCCTCATTTTCAAGCTCCTGGATATCATTTTTTGAAAAACCATTTTCCAGCAACAGCCTCATCAAAATAGGGTAGGGGTCTCGTTGGGCATGCTCTTCCAGATCGTCCCGGTACCATTCTTTGCGTACCCCGGAGGTGTGGTGATTGAGCAGCGGAACCCTTGCATGGAGCAGAAAAGGGCGACGTTCCAGCCGGATCTTTTCCAGAATATCCTGAACGGTGGTCCAACAGGTCTCAAAATCATTCCCTTCAATACTGATAGCTTCCAATCCGGGAAACCCTTTGGCGTATTCTGCGGCATTGGCAACCCGGGTTTCTGCGGCATTGGCCGAGATATCCCAACCATTGTCCTGCACGAGATAAAGGATCGGAAGTTTTTTGAGCACAGCCATTTGAAAGGCCTCGGCGATCTCACCTTCAGTCACGGAGGCATCTCCGAGGGAGCAGACGACCACTCCAGGGTCATTTGCTCCAATTTCTACACGAATATTGTGGTGGTACGGGTAGGGGTTTTCCAAGTTGACTACCGTTTCATTTCGGTAGGTTTTTCCGTTTTTGGGACTTCCAAAGGCCGCAGTTCCCATCTTTTCATGATACCAGAATCCCATGGCAGCGCCGGTGGCCGGAATGGTCTGCATCCCTGTGGCGCTACTTTGGTGGGGGATTTTCGGGTAATTTTCGTCGCGCAAGGAGGGGTGACAATAGTAGGAGCGCCCACCGGAAAATGGATCATCCCGTTTGGCCATCAGTTGCAGCATCAGGTGGTAGGGACGCAGACCCATGCCCAGCAACATACTATCATCGCGGTAATAAGGGTAGGCAAAATCCTGGGGATGGAGTTGCATCCCAACGGCAAGTTGGATGGCCTCATGTCCGCGCGAGGTAGCGTGGACATATTTGCTCACAAATTTGAAATTGGCCTCGTAGATCTCGGTCATGGCCTTAGCGGTGGCCATCAGGCGAAATGCTTTTTCGAGGATATCTTTTGGGATAGACGTTTGCTTGCCCGATTTTTGAACTTTCTTTGTGGTGGATGTTCTGCTTGGCACGACGAGTATTTTTGTAGCCCGGAAATGCGGCTCCGGGAAAGTCTTAGATAGAAACCGAATCCTGGATATGCATTCCGGATTGTAGTTAGGCCCGCAAAAGTAGTCCTTTGCCCCGAACAGTTTTAGCGATGCAAAATATGAATCATGGTTTTATTCTGGGGAAATTCGCCCCGTTTCATCTGGGTCATCAATTCCTGATCGAGCAGGCACGGTCACAATGTGACAGCTTGACTGTTTTGGCTACTTCCCAGCCGGAGGATGCAATTCCGGGTTGGCAGCGCTACCATTGGGTGAAAAGTACATTCCCGGAATTGGATGTCCGGCATTTGATCGGATCGCACGATCCGGCGGAATCCAGGATTTTGAGCAATTTGCCAGAAAACACTAAAGTGTTTTTTGAAAGTGGAGAAAAGCGTAAAAATTTGGCAAAAAGCCTTGGCGTTCAGCATATTTCAATCGATCCGGATAGGAAAAACTTCCCGATACCAACCTATGAAATCCGGGAAAACCCGCAGGCCAATTGGGCATTATTGCCTACCCGGGTCCGCCCTTATTATATCCGCCGAATAGCGCTGGTGGGACCGGAAAGTTGCGGGAAAAGCTATCTGGCCGAGCAACTTGCAATCCATTTTCAGACCAGTTTTGTAGAAGAGTATGGTCGCACTTATTGCGAAAAATTCGGCATGGACTCTACCGAACTGGATTTCGCGCATGTAGCAGGCGGGCAACTATTTCGTGAAGACGAGATGGCTCTGGAAGCCAATCGGGTATTGTTTTGTGATACAGATCTGATCGTAACACAGATTTGGAGCGAGGTGTACTTCAAAGGAAAGTGCCAACCCTGGATCTATTGGGCCGATCACTTTCGCCGATATGACCTTTTTTTGCTTTGTGCTCCGGACATTCCATGGGTCAATGATGGCCTCCGGGAATTTGAGGGCCAACGCGACTGGATGTTTGAGCGGCTTCGTCAGGAATTGGAGAGTCGGGGGTTAAAGTATGTGTTGATCCAGGGCGCATTTGAAGCCAGGACAGCTTTAGCCATCCATAAAGTAGATCACTTGTTGAATCAATAATCGGCTCAATGAGGCTGTCTCACAAGTCTTTTGCCCAAGCTTCAGTCCAAATTTTATTCTTTTCGAGCTGACAAACCTTCCAGGTTTTTAAAACCTGGAAGGTTTGTGCCGGATAAAACGAAATAATCTATGGCGCCTCTGGATTAAGATTGACTTATGATACACCCTAATATCTAGTGCTTTCACCACAAAAAAGCGGGTGTCTCCGTACTCCGAAAACACCCGCTTTGGCAAGAGTGGATCAAAAAAGTGACTATCCTTTTTTCTTGGCAGCAGCCTTTGGTGCCACAACTTTCTCTTTCTTTTCCTCTGGATCACTCAGATTAGATGCTTCCCCAATTGGCCCGCCTTTTTTGAACCAGAACAACAAGGCGGTCAGACAAAGCAACAAGGTTAAGCTGGAGGCTCCATAAGCAACCGTTTCACCCAGGTAATAGGAACGAGGCTCAAAGCGCATCTCCAGTTTTTGCTTTTGTCCTGCCGGCAAACGCATGGCACGCAACAGGTAATCTGCCTTAATAAAGTCCGGAGCTGGCTGGTCGTTCAGGTAACATTTCCAGCCCTTGGCAGGTGGATACCACATTTCAGAGAAGACCGCCAGTTGTTCTGTTTTAGCAGAGTATTCGTACTCCATACGGTCCGGGTGGTACTTCGAAAGTTTGATGTAGTCATTGCTGTCGCGTTGCAAATTTAAGCCTTGCAAACTTGCGGCAAAAGCTTCCTGAACTACCGCAGTGTCTTTGGGATTCAGCGCGCCCAGTGCATTGAGTTCATCATCCCCATTCTTTACGGTCTGGTAGTTTTCCACAAACCAGGCATTGCCACAAACCTCCGGGTTTGGAAACACCTGGCCTTTGTCACCGATCAGGTATTTGCCATTCATCATACCCACTACATGCAGGTTTCTGTTCAAGTCTTTGCCGAGGTATTTGTCTACGACTTCCTGAAAACGCTGAAGTTTTGCAGCGTGGTAACCGCTCAGGCTTTTGTGGAAATAGGAAGTAGTTGCATTACCTGCAATGCCTCCACGCGAAAGATCCAATACCCTATAGTGCGGGTCTTTGTCTGCCTTGATCTGTTTGTCAAAGGCTTCTTCCTGCGGAGGAGCCGTTGCAGCCTGTCTGGTTTCATATTTGCTGGCTGGCAATGAACGAAGGCACACCAGCCAGGTATCTGCCAAAGAAAGTGTGGCAACCAGCACGACCATCAGGCTGGCTTTTAGTTTTCCACCCAGATATAAGTAGATCAGCGCGGCAGCTGCAAAAATAAATGCCATTGAACGGATCAGGTCAGACCGAAGCATACTCGCCCTGTCTTCTTTGAGTGCGGCCAGTAATTGGGCGTTTTGTCCCAGCGCCTCGTCATTGGGGCCGGTGCTGCTGGCACAGGCCATGCCGATCAGGCTCAATAGAATGGTTGCTCCCAGACTGATCCAAAGTGCCCGTTTTTTCTTTTCCACCGGTATATCCTGATCCGTAAGTTTTTGTACTCCCATTGCCGCCAATGCAGCCACACACAAAAGGCCAGGCCCTAATGCCATAGATACCGCACGGAACTTATTGAACAAGGGCAGATAGTCGTACCAGATATCATTGAGGAAAAAGTGTTTGCCCCAAGCCAGGGTGATCATAAATACCCCGCTCAAAAGCAGCCACCATTTAGTCGACCCCGGCACCAGGAATGCTCCAAGGAAGAAAAGGAAACAAACGATGGCTCCGAAATAAATCGCGGTGCCAACAAATGGCTGGTCACCGGCATAAAATAACGGCGCGATTTGCGATTGCAATTGTGATTTGGTCGTATTGGGGGGCATTTGGCGGGAAACCGCTTTGAGCAATTTCGAATTCTCATAAGTTTCTCCTGCGCCACCTCCGGCAAAGTGTGGAATTAAGAGCGTCATACTTTCGCACACCCCGTAACTCCAGCCAAAAAGATAGTCTTTGCTCAGGCCATCCCCTTTGTTTGCACTGGCTTTTAGCTCAGACTTGCCCCGGATGGTTTCCTGACCATACTCATAAGTTGGCCATAGCTTAGAAAGATTACAGGCAAAGGCAAGGGCAAGACAGACCACCCAGATAGCCAGGTGCTTTGCCCAGCGCCCCAGACTTTTATGCCGGATGGCCTCTGCCAATTCAGCCAAAACATAGATCCCTGCGATGATGAGGGTGTAGTACGTGATCTGTACGTGGTTAACATAGATCTGTATGGAAGTAAGCAGCGCCAGAAGTCCCGCTCCGGGTAATAAACGACCTTTAAAAAGGAGAAGCGTTGCCGCTAAAACACCTGGTGCAAAGGCCAGTGCGGCCATTTTGGTGGAGTGTCCGGCTTCAAGGATGTCTACATTATAGGTGCTGATCCCGTAGGCCATCGCTCCAAATATCGCCACCCGCCAGTCAGCCCCCAGGGTAACAATCAGGAGATACATGAATAACATAGCAGCCAGTACCTGGGCCCAAACCCCGGTGGTTCCCGTTCCCAAAAATACAGCATTGGCTATTGGCTTGGTCAGATTGCCGTGGACCGGGGAGTAGATCTGAAAGCCAGGCATCCCGCCAAATGCAGCATTGGTCCATAAGGGCGCAGGCTCACCTTTTTTAATGTAATCCTGAATTTCTGTCTGCATCCCACGAGCTTTGTCGTTATCCGGTTGGGGCAGCACTTTGCCTCCAAAAAAATTGGGTGCAAAAAAAACAGCCGCTACGGCGAAAAGCACGGCAGCAGCGATCAGGTGGGGGATGAATTTTTTAAAGTCCATGTATTTTAATGTGATCAGTTTTTTTAAGGTGGTCAATTTTAGCTTAAGTTGCAAAGTTACAAAGGCTAAATCGGGTATCCCTTTCTTGGCCTGTTTTATTCAATGGTCTTTCTTAGAAACCTTTAATTCAAATTTAGGAGGAGCTCCTTTAAAGTGTCGGGCAAAATTTCGTGTCCACCCTCAAAACTACGTTCGCCAAAGTCGATTCCGTTTTTACTTTCTAAGTCGTGCACAGCGTTTATCCGATCCGGGGTGAGAAATGGATCTGAGGTGCCATAGAGCAGGTATAATTTTTTGTCAGCCAGATATTCCCGATGCGCGGCATAATCCAGATCCTCCGGGGGAAGTCCGGCCCAAAGCAAAAGGTCATGAAATTTGGGTGTTTTTTGAAGCATCCATCGGCAAACGGTGGCCGTGCCCTGCGAGAATCCGAGCAGTACAATTCTTACATCCCTCGGCAATTGCGGGAGGTATGAATCATACAGTTTCTGGAGATAATTCGCGTTGTCCTCTATTTCTGCCTGACGTTGATGGCGTGTCATCCAATTGGCTCCAACTGGTCCGTCAAACCCTTTTCTGTAAAAGTGATTCAAGCCTTCAGGTGCTACAACCAGGGTGTGGTCATTTTCCAGAAGCCTGAAATCCTCCAGAAATTCATGGGCTAATTGCCCATAGCCATGGCATACGATCCAGAACTGCCGGATATGGGGGCTGGGTGTACCCAAAGTGTAATAATGAGCGGTTCGCTGAGTTGAAAAATTATGATGCTGCATCCCTTTGGGTTTGATGCGGCCAAAGTACGACAACCTGTATTTATAATCTTACTTTGAATAATTTGAAGTAATCTTCCCTACATTTCCCGCCGAACATTGTTGTTCACATACACTCAAATGCTTTATTTTTAATGAAAAAATCATTATTTCCCCTGTTCCTCTTGCTGCCCGTACTACTTAGTGCACAAATAGATACTTCCGCTATTAATTTTTCCGTGAGCGGTTATGCCGAGCCTTATTATGGCTACGATCTCCATGAGCCAGCGGATGGAAATCGCCCGGGCTTTGTCTACGCGCACAATCGGCACAATGAATTCAATCTCAACATAGGGTTCATAAAAGCGACGGTGAATGCGCAGCGTTTTCGTGGAAATTTTGCCATTATGGCGGGCACTTACACCAACGCAAACTTGTCAGCAGAGCCAAGTACACTCCGTAATCTTTATGAGGCCAATGCCGGGATCAAAATTTCCAAAAAACACGATCTTTGGGTAGATGCGGGTATTTTTGGTTCTCACATTGGTTTTGAAAGCGCTGTAGGCAAAGATTGCTGGACCCTGACACGCAGTATGATGGCCGAAAATTCACCCTATTTCGAATCAGGGGCTAAACTGTCTTATACATCGCCCAGTGGTCAATGGTTTTTGAGCGCCCTTGCGCTCAACGGTTGGCAAAGGATTCAAAGAGTGTCTGGAAACTCGCTTATTTCCGGTGGTACACAAATCCAATTCAAGCCCAACTCCAATATTACCCTGAACAGCAGCACTTTTTTCGGTACTGATAAACCGGATACGATCGGCTTGACCCGCGTGTTTCATAATTTTTATGGCATATTTCAGCTCAATGATCAGTTTGGTTTAACGCTGGGATTTGACACCGGCTGGGAGGAAAATGACCGCCAGGGTGAGGACCTGAACTTTTGGTATAGCCCGGTAATGATTGCCAGGTATACAATCAATGACCGCGTGACGCTCGCCGGACGGATTGAATATTACAGCGATGAAAAGGGTGTGATTATCGCTACCGGGACATCCAACGGTTTTCAGACCCTGGGTTTTTCCGCAAACCTGGATGTGCAGGTGCATAAAAATGCAGTATGGCGCCTGGAAGGGAAACTGTTCAACAGCAAAGACGAAATATTCATTGATATGAAGGGTAGTCCAGATAAATCAAATGCGCTCCTGACCACGGCTTTGGCTATTTGGTTTTAATGCAAAATGGATAAGGAACAGGCCTGGAGGTGAAAGAACGTATTCCGGACAGCGTTCACTATTGCATAAAGGAGCGAATCGGAAGTTGGCTGTATCTTTGAAGTGTTTATAGGCCTTTGCTGCGCTTTAATCCACTCCAAATTAAGCGGTGTATACATCTCTTGCAAACCGATTTTTCATGCGTACTATACTTTTAATCAATCTTTTATTGCTGATTTTTACCCCAAAAACGAAGGCCTGCGGCTACGATTGGATTGGAGCCTGCTCGTCCTCTGTCCATCTTCGGATCAATGGAACATTGGATAGTTTTTCTGTCGCAGATTGCCCTTCCGGGATTCGATACCAAGGCCTTCATCTGGGCACTTTACAAAACCTTTCCCTGGCCAACGCCAAAGCGGTCACCTGGGAAAGTTGCCTGAATCATGTCAGTGCGGTGCAACTAAAATACCGCATTTATGAGCAGGGTGGGGGAGCTGGAGCATTTCAGACCCTGAACCTGGATCAGGATTATTTTACAGTCCTGGGGCCCTACACTTCACGGTATCGCAGTCAAGCGAGTGATTTGGATCTGGTAGCAGGACTTTCCATTGGCCAAAACTATGTGCTGGAAGTCTATTTTCTGGCGGAAGTAGATACCTTGGGTGATGACTTTATCCCGGAAACCATGATCACCCAAAATAACAATGGCGAAAATTATCGACTGAGCTTTGTCTATGGCGGTTCCTCCGCGGCTCCCTTTGTTGTCATTCCTACCCTTCATCAGGAGCCGGTTTGTCATGGAGCAAGCAATGGCGCGATTGGCGTTAGTGTCTGGGGCGACCAGACCGGTCTTTTTTACAATTGGTCGAACCTAAACCTCAATTTTTATCAACAAAATGACCTTCCGGCTGGGACGTACACCGTCACTGTCAGCGGTGCCAACCATACTGAAACCAGCACCATAGAATTGGGCGAACCCGACAGTTTATCCGTACAGGCCATTAGTATTCAACCCCTTATCTGTGGTGGTGGACTGGGTTCTATATCGATTCTGGCGAGTGGAGGAACTCCTCCATACCTATATTTATGGTCCAATGCGCAGACCACCGCTACTGCTACTTTCACAAGCAGTGGCAATTACTCCCTTACCCTTACGGATGCCCATGTGTGTTCAAGCGTGCATGTATTCAAGCTTCCAGGGGAGGCTCTGGTCCAACAGAATCAAACCAGAACAATCTGCTTGGGCCAAAGTATTGAAATTGGCGGCGTAGTGATCCAAATGGCAGGGACCTATAACCTGGGTATTCCAGGTCTTGGAGGCTGCGACACACTTTTGACGCTAACCGTTCTGGAGATAAATTCAGGGCTTTTATTGGCTGGCTTACCTGCCAGCATTGAAATCTCCTGTTATAACCCTTCGATCAATCTCTGTGCAGAAACTGCTCCTGCCGCAACTTATCAATGGGCAAAAGACGGAATTCCGGCTACACAAACGCCTTGTCTGTTGGCTACCGCTGGTGGTAACTTCACCTTAATGGTCACTCAATCAGGATGCAGCGCTACTCATTCCATCGTATCCGTAGAGCATCTGGTGGGCCCCTTGGTTTCAGCCTCCGGGAGTTTGGATTATATTATGGATTGTTACACGGTTGACTCCTCTGTGATGCACCTACAAGCCAGTGTAAATCAGCCAGGCTGCCAGTTTGAATGGGTATTGCAGGGACAAACCATTTCAACCAGTGATACTTGCACATTATATTTTGATAGTATCCCCAACCCTTTCCCTACCATTCCCGTTGTTAAAGTAAAAGATCCATACGGTTGTATGACCAGTAAGCAACCCACCGTTTGGGTAATTGCCCCTCCCTGGACACCCTATATTTACTATGATTTTGATGCCAATTTATGCACAGGCCTGACCGAAGTTGAATTTGATGTGTCCGGGATTCAACTTCCTTACACAGTGACTATCAATGATTCGATCCTTGATGGACACACCATAGCCCTGTTTTCAGGGCAATACCCGGTGGTAATCACCGATGTAAATGCTTGTTTGACCACCACATCAATATATGTTCCCCCACTCTTCAGTGCCTATGTAGAAGACGCTCCATTTTCCAATTGGAATACAGGGGCTGTTTATATCTCCGAGTCCATCGGTTCCTGGTTTACCTATTTATGGGACAATGGTGAGATGGGTAGTGAAATTAGCGGCCTGGCTCCGGGCAACTACTGTGTGACCATCACAGATATGCTGAATAATTGTGCCGTAGACACTTGTTTTACGGTGCATGGCGCTGTGGCAGCACAAGAGCCAACAAAAACGACCTTGAGTCTTTTTCCTAATCCGGTGACTGCAGGAGCCTGGCTTACACTGGATCTACCAGAAAAAATGATGAATGCAGAAATTCATCTGGATTGTATCGATAGCCAGGGCAAGACCATTTGGTCAGAAACCAGTCAATATCTACAAAAAAGTCCCCGAATTCTTGTCCCTGAATACATGACTTCCGGCATCTTTAATCTTCGGGTTTCTTCAACAACAGCGCAGTTATTGGGAAGGTTTTGCGTAAAAAAGTGACGAATAGAGGGTTTAAACGTCTTTTAACAAGCCTCTAGCCGGAATAACGTTTTGTTTATTACTTTGAAACATGCGGTTTACCTACCTTTGCGGCAAACAATTAACATTCATTCCATCACCTCTCACAAACATTTCCAAAACATGAGCAAAAAACTCTTTATTCTTCCGTTATTTCTGATCGGCGCATTCCTTTCTGTTACTACCACTTCTTGCGGAGACAAATGCAAAGACGTTGAGTGCAACACGGGTACCTGCCTGGATGGCACTTGCGAGTGCGGCGACGGCTTTGAAGGTACCAACTGCGAAATTGAATGGTCTGCTAAGTTTGTAGGCGAATACCTTGGTTTTGACAAATGCGGTCCGGACACTTACAACCTGACCAAGCCTGCAAAAGTTACCCGCGTGAGCGAAACTTCTGTTAAAATCGAAAACTTTGGTGGTTTTGATTCTTTCATCAATGCAACGGTAAGTTCTTCTGATGGCCTTACGATCAATACTACTGACCCAGCTGGTCGTGTATTTGTAGGTACAGCTAGTGTTAGCAGCACCAAGATCACAGGTTCATACAAAGTGACTTATTCTGACGGTACTTCTGACGATTGCACTTTTGAGTACACTAAATAATTATTAAGACCAATTATTTGGAAAAGGGGCTGTCAGCGTTTTGCTGGCAGCCCTTTTTTTATGTGCGCCCGGCACGAATTTTACTTCGGTGGTTTAGGTCAGCTAGATGCTTGGCGATGAGGGTTATTCAGGGGGGCTTATTTCGAGTGCTGAGATGCTTTTACAGCGCAAATAAGCAGGCTACTGCGTGAACACGGCGCCAGACAAATGGATTGAAGCCCGAAATGACAAGAGCCACCCCGGAAAACCAGGATGGCTCTTGTGAAATACGATTGAATGGGCTAATTAGTTTCCGCCGCCTTGTTTAACAGCGCCACCGCGCTTTTTCTGCTGTTCTGGAGTAGCAGGGGAAGTGGTATTTACAGCGCCTCCGCGCTCTTTTTGCTGTTCAACATTGCCTTGTTGTACAGCGCCACCGCGATTTTTTTGTGGATCGGTTGGTGGTTTGGTTCCAGATGGCAATGGCTCCACTTTAGGGCCTTTAGTGCCTCCTTTCTTTACCACGCCTTTAGCAGGTACTGGAGCAGCAGCCATTTCAGCTTTCCAGGCCTCCAGGCGTGTATTGGCTTCTTCCTGAACCCGAGTATCGCATTCTGCAGTTTTCTCTGTACGAAGCATTTCAAGTTTAGCGGTCACTGCTGCAGCAATTTCCTCTTTTTGTTGGGCCAGGGTTTTGCCGTCAAATGCAGTGAGGGTAAAAAAGCCGGCAACAGCTACTGCGCCAGCTAAAAGCAATTTTTTATTCATCTTAAATGAAGAATTTTCGGTGAATGAAATGAAAAGGAAGGGATCTTAAACCGATTTCTTTCGGTTTACTTTTTGCCAGCAGGCATTGCTGCAGCTTTTTCAGCTTCGAAATCAGCGCGGGCCTGATCCACAATAGCCGATACGCGAGCTTCGAAATCGGCGTCGCACTTAGCAGTCATTTCCTGCTCTACAGCAGCTTTGCCAGCGTCGAAGCCTTTGGTGATTTCAGCTTGAACCTGCTCATCCGTGAGCAGGTTTTCGCCGCAAGAAGCCATGGAAAACATCATGGCCGCGCCAGCAAGAATTCCTAAAACAGATTTTTTCATGTTTGAGAAAACGATTTTGAATGGTTAAATAATGTCGAGCAAAGGTAGTGGTAATGTATGTCTCAGCCCCTTGAAAAATAGAGAAAATGTAAAAAGCAAAAATTGTAGATCAAACGAATTTTTCCTTCTAACATTGTTGCTGAAACTAACCATGCTTATGACGCAGGGAACTACCGTTTGTACACACTTTTTTAGTAAAAATATTTTCTTAAAGTTTTTGGCGAGCGCTTTGCTTGCCCTTTTGCCACTATTTCTGAGTGCCCAGACGGATGAAGAGCTACTTGAAAACTTCTTTCGGGACAATGAGTCTGCCTCCGAATCTGATGCGCAACAGTTTCTGGAAAATCTGGAGATGCTTCGCGATAAACCGCTGAATCTCAATACTTCCAGTAGAGAAGAGTTGCTATCCCTGCACTTGCTGAATGAACTTCAGATCGAAAGTTTTCTGACTTATCGTACGCAGTTTGGTCCGTTCCTGAACGAATATGAACTCCAGGCGGTGCCAGATTGGGAAGTTTCAGACATCCGAAGAATATTGCAGTTTTCCCGGATCAAAACCGGTCTGGATACCAGAAATACCAGTCTATGGAAGGGTTTGTTCCAGGGAGACAATGAAGTTTTTCTCCGTTGGGCACATCCCGATCCGCCTAATTATGATACGGACAGGGCCGAAGGCAGCCCAAATGCCCGGGCGATTCGCTTCCGGCATTCTTTTGACAATCGGCTTCGTTTTGGCTTTACGGCAGAAAGCGATGCAGGTGAAACCGTTTTTAAAGGAAGTAATAAGAACGGTTTTGATTTTAACAGTGCGCACCTTTTTATTCAAAACCTGAACCAAAGGGTACGCGCAGTTGCTTTGGGTGATTATTCTGCCAGAATGGGGCAGGGGCTTTTGCTTCAAACCGGTTTTGCCCCCGGAAAATCGGCCGAGACCGTGTCGGTAGCCCGTGGCGGGCGAAAACTGAATGCCTATGGTGCTTTTGGGGAGACCTATTTTTTTCGCGGAGCTGCTACTACCCTGGCTTTTGGCAAACACCTAGAGGTCACGGCCATGTATTCCAATCGCCGTAGGGATGCCAATGTACAACTACGGGATACCGCAGAATTTGATTCTCCGGAAATTGAGTTTTCCTCACTCTTATCTTCAGGGTATCATCGCACCAGCGCAGAAATAGCGGATGAAAAAGCGCTGCACGAGCAGGTGGGTGGACTTACTGCGACCTGGAATGGACAAAATGGGCAAATCACGGCCAATGCACTCCACATCGCTTACGACAAGCCCTGGAGCAGCTCTCCACTGGCTTACCGGCAGTTTGCTTTTTCGGGGAAAAGTCTGACAGGCACAAGTCTGGACTACAACTATCGCTGGCGGAATATTTTTCTTTTTGGCGAATCAGCGCGGAGCGACAACGGTGGACTGGCTGCTGTAAATGGGCTGCTTTTTTCTGCGGACCGGCACGTTACCTTAACAGCAGTTCATCGGACCTTAGGCCGTGACTATCAATCCATTTATGGCAATCCATTTGCAGAAGTTTCGGGTTCAAGCAATGAACAGGGAATGTATCTGGGCGCAGATATCCGTTGGATCAGACGCTGGCAGATCAACCTATATGCAGATATGTGGAGACATCCATGGCTGCGTTTTGGGGTAGATGCGCCCTCCAATGGAAGGGAATACCTGGCCCGGGTACTATGGACCAAGAGCAGGAATTTTTCTGTTTATGCGCTCTGGCAATCAGAAACCAAACAGCGAAATGACAACCTGGAAAAACCTTTCGGACTGGTCAATGCCCGAAGAGATCGTCTGCGCCTGCATTCGATCTACAAAGTGAGCAAACCGATCGAATTGCGCAGCCGAATAGAATGGACGACCTACACCATTGGGGAGAACCCGTCTTCCCTGGGATTTATAGCCTATCAGGAAGCCGTCATCAAACCACTGGGAAGTCCGATTTCGGCATCACTGAGATATACGGTGTTTGACACCGAAGATTATGATTCGCGGGTATATGCTTTTGAAAACGATCTCTTCGCTGCAGTCTCAATTCCTGCATTTTCAGGGCGTGGCGCGCGATGGTATGCAAACCTGCATTGGCGGGTGAATAAATGGCTTAGGCTGGATGCACGCATCGAAGAAACCAATACCCTGCAGGCTGTCACGGATTCTGGCACAACCGGTATAGAAAGAGTTTGGAAACTTCAGGCCAGAATGAAATGGTGAGGTTGAATGTGGTCAATATTATAAATGTGGTCAATGTGGTCAATGGGTGGAATGTGGACAATGGGTGCCAAAGCTGAAGAAAAACCCAAGCTCCGCCGAGTGCAAATCACATTGACCACATTGACCACATTTTCTGAATTGACCACATTTTCAATTGATCGCTTCTACGCCCACAATTTCCGGGACCTTGCTTCTGATGGCTTCCTGGATGCCTGCACGCAGGGTCATTTCTGACATGGAGCAGGATTCACACATGCCCATCCAACGGACTTTAACGTGCATATCTTCGGTCACTTCAACGAGCTCTACATCTCCACCATCTACTCTGAGGTGTGGTCGTATGGTTTCGAGGGCTGCTTCTACTCGGTCACTTAGGTTCTGCTGTTCTGCTGTGGCTGTCATTTTTGCTAAATTTGAGGCAAATGTAGTCAAAAATCAGGGCTTTAGGACAGACCTTTTTTTCTGCGTTCTTTTCGGAACCGTTTTTAAAAAAAGAGGGTGTCTCAACTTCTGAGACACCCTCTTCTATCCTGGTCGAAATTAATTTTTCAATTAAAAGCCTTCGTGAACGCTTTGCTTGCCCCCGGTGGAAGCCGGTTTTTTCTCGCGTTTTTCCACTTTTTCGATCACAATACTGGTGGGTCCTGCCGTGATCTTGAATTCTGTACGGCGATTGACCTGGTGTTCTTCTTCAGTGCATTCTACCCCGTTGGTACATTTGTTCTGAAGTTGTTTTTCACCATACCCTTTGGCTACGATCCGATCAACTGTGATACCTTTTGCAACGATCCAGGCTACCGCACTGTTGGCACGACGCTGAGAAAGGTCTTCGTTGTATGCATCATTGCCCCTTGCATCCGTGTGGGATGAAAGTTCGATCTTCATATCGGGGTACTTTTTCATCAGATCCACGATGCCCTGCAAATCAGGTTCCGCATCCGGACGGATATCAGCCTTATCATAATCGTACAGGATGTTGTCCAGTCGGATTGGCTCGTTGATACGAAGTGTATCAAATTCTGGTTCCTTTTTTATAAGGCGCAGGGTTAGTTTTTTCTCCACACTGGTGCTTTTTTTGACACCCAGGGTATTGAACAAAACGGTATCAGGCTTGAATCCTTCTGCGTTTGCAACGATCATGTACGACCGCTCTGGCTGAAGCGTAAATGGAAATTCATTGGCAGCGAGATTGGTTTTTTCATCCACATTGGAAGCCTTTTTCTCTGTTACATCCATCACATTCACTACGGCGCCCTTGAGGGGTTGATTCTCTTTTTCACCTTTGCGCTTCAAGCGGAAGGTTTTTGCCAGCAGATCCACTTTGACGCGTTCGATCTCCCATTGGTAAATATCGTCGCAGCAGGTTTTGCTTTTCAGGTTGTTCGGACCTGGGCGGTTGCTCTGAAGGAATCCGGTGAAACCATCCGCAGAACGGGAGTAGTGGAGGTCGTCCACACTGGTATTGATGCCCATGGGCAATATTTTAGGTTCGCTCCAGACCGAGCCATTCCACTGTGATTCAAATACATCGTAACCACCGATCGTTGGTCGGCCATTGCTGCTGAAAAATAATTTGCCATCCTGGTAAAAAGGAGAGGCTTCATCGCCGACTGTATTCACTACGGCACCGAGATTGACAGGAAGGCCAAAAGTATTTTCTGATTTTTTGGTCGCGTAGTAAATATCGAAACCGCCTTTGCCACCTGGCATATTGGCGACGAAAAAGAGCACTTTTTCACCAAAAAGTTCCCCTTCGCATGGGTGCTTGGCAATAAAATCACCATTTACACCGCCAGCCTCATTCGCTCCGCCCCAACCATCGCTTCCTTTTTGGGAAACAAAGATCTTGCTGGTGCCAACGTCCTGGCCTTTTTCACTGAGTTCAACCCGGGTGAAGTACATGGTTTTTCCATCTGCGGCAACACTTACATTGCCCTGGTGCCAGCCTTCACGATTGATCTGTGTACCCAGTGGCTCCGGCTCTCCATATTCTGCGCCTGACTTGGTGGTCGTATAAACCTTTGAGTGCCAGTCACCTTCTTTACCGTTCAAAACGATCACCTCTTTAGAGCGGATCGAAGTGAAATATAGTTCGCCACCGCTGTAAGAAGGCGAATTATCGGTCTGCGGGTTGTTGGCCGTTTTGCCCAGATTGCCTACCATCAGGCCTTCAGGTTGTTTGAGTTTTTTGGCGATCTCACATCCAGCGATCTCACGTTTAGATAATGCTTTGAGTGAGTCCACGCCACCGTCGGAGATGTACTGATTGAACATATCCACAGCATCACCGTATTTCCCGTTATACTTCATGCTCAAGGCAAGCCAGTATTTCAATTCAGTAAATTCAAGTTTGCGGTCCCGGTTCACCAGACGGGCGAAAGATTTTTCAGCCTTTTCGTAGTCGCGCAAGTCAAAATTCAGCTTGGCTACTTTGGCAGCTGTTTGCTTGTCCGTTTTGTTTTCGGCAAGGTATTTTTCATACAGATCAAGTGCTGCATAAGGATTGCCATCGGCCTCAGCTTCCCGGGCAGATTTAAGGTTTGCCTCGGGTGTGGCCCGGTTGATGGGCTGTGCATCTGCACCAAGTGCAGCAAGAATAGCAAGGGTGAAGAAAAATAGGATTTTTTTCATCATATCATTTTTCCCGGTCAGGCCGGGTAGATTTATAAAATTGAAAATTGGCTTTTTGTGCAAAAAGGAACTTTAGAACCTTGGACACAACACCTTGGTTTTGACCTTTGCAGGTTTGTAAATTTTGACAATATAATTGGCTGCAATCTCAAAACCGCCCCGGTAGTTGCTTTGGGAATTCAGATCACTGACATTCACATCATAAGCCAGTCCCAGGCGGAGGGTCTTATACCGGGCGCCGATCATCGGATAGATCGCATCGCCGCCGGTAAGCCGGTAGCCTAAGCCAAAATTGAGGTCAATATCTTTTTCTTCATTAAATAGATAGGATGCAAGCGCCTGAAGGCTGATCTCATCTGCACCACTCATCGTTTGGTAAATAAACGATGGACCCACGGTGAGTTTGTCATTCAGTTTGATGTTGAACAAACCGGTGACCACAGACCGACGGGCAATCTCATCATTGCTGGAGTTGCCTCCGGTGCCAGTTCCACCGGTTACCAGTCCATATTTCCCCTTGCCGATATGGTACATGGAGTAGCCAATGCTCATGTCCATACGCTTGTTCAGTTTTGCACGGAGCACTACACCGCCATCAATATCAGTCCAGTCAGCCTTAGCTTCTGTCGCATTCAAAAAGTCAACCTGGGCACCAGAATTATACCCTCCCCCTGCAAGTGGATTGGAATAACCTTCTTCAAACTTTAAATTTCCCGGGTTCAATCTACGGCCAGCCTGTCCATATTGTGCTCCAAGGGTCAGGTAGGCATTGCCTTTCTTGTCCAGAGAGAGGTGATAGGAAGCCCCCAACTTAGCAGCCGTATGGGTCAAACCACCTGCCCCCGTTTTGTCGGAGAAAAACATCAGGCCTACTCCCACCCAATCTCGTTTCCGGAAACCGGTGATGATTGGCGCGTCTACCCAAAGGGAAGGCGTTTTGTATTGAGAGCTGCTTTTGGTCATCACACTGGCCCATTGACCGCGATAAATGCCTCCAATACGAACAGTGCCTTCAAAATTGCCAATGTTGGCAGGGTTGAGGGTCATCGGCGACATATTGTACTGGGAGAAGTGAATGTCTTGAGCCGTGAGGGCGGAAAGGCTCAGTGACGCGACAAGAAGAAGGAGTAGTTTTCTAATGTGCATAATTATGGACGTTGTACTGAATGACAAAGGATTTTAGACTTAAAAACGAGGTGATTATCTGGAATTTGAGTTTGGTTTTTAGAACAAAAATCAAAGGTTCCAAAATCCGGAGCTTTGGATCGAACTTGTTTCTCGGCGAAAAGTAGCGCAAAATCCAGATTCAGCACCCAAGCAGTGGTATGGTTTTTCTGAAAAAAAGGAATTTGGCAGTTTGAAGGCAAATTTTGAGGTTTTTAGGGCATCAAAAATGTGCCAACAAGCGCTACCGAGGTTTATATTTTTCTGATAGACGGTCAAACCTTAGCGAAGGGTTGCATGTTGACCTTAAGAAGCCAGGCCATCGATCTTGCGAACATCTATTTCTTGCATACATTTAAAATGTCCCTTGGGGCAGTGATCGTATCCGATCTTGGAGCAAGGTCGACAACGGAGCCCGGTTACTTCAATAGACGTATTTAAATCCTGGCCAGTTGGGTAGAACGGCCACATTCCAAATTTGGGCACAGTACTTCCCCAGACGGAAACAATGGGCTTCCGCAAAGCCGCCGCAATGTGCATGAGTCCGGTATCGTGTGTGATGACTTTGGAGGATCGCTGGATCACTGCCGCTGATTGGTGCAGGCTAAGTCGGGCACACAAATTTGTCACCAGTGGGCCGGCTGCCTGGGCCAGGCGTTCGCCGGTTTCTTGTTCCGTTTTACCTCCAAGCAGCACGATGGGCATGGAAGTGCGCTTACAGATCTCCAGGATTTTTGCTTCGGGCAATCTTTTGGTCGCATGCGTGGCGCCTAGGGCAAAGGCTACAAAAGGGGAGGGGGGAAGTTCAAAGCCGGACAAAGTTTCAGTTTCAGGAATGAAATAATCCAATCCGGCGCCATCATACTCAGCTCCGAGATGCTTTGTAGTCGCCATATACCGATCTACGATATGTAGATTGGGCATTTTGTCGATTTTCAAATTAACCAGCAACCATTTCTCCCAGTTCAACTTATTGAATGATCTGAACGGACGCCCTAATTGGAGTTTCAGTTTTAGGGTCCTGATATTATGATGCAGGTCAATGACCAGATCATATTGCTCACGTTTTAGTTCAGCGATCAGCGCAGCAGGAATTTCTTTTTGAAACGTAAATACCCGATCGATGTAAGGATTTGCCTCCAGAATAGCGGCAAAGGAGGCCTTGGTCAGGTAATGCAGTTCCGCGCCCAACTGTTTTTTCAAACAGCGAACCACAGGCGTAGTCAGAACGATGTCTCCAATGGAGGAAAAACGTAGCAGGAGAATTTTCAAGCGAAAGGTTTATAAAAAAAGCCAGCCGCATATTTGCAGCTGGCTTTTTGTTCGAAATCCGTAGGCTTAAAGTCGGCCTAAAGCGCCGGCCAAAGCAGTGAATTGGAATGGCCATGCTACCCAGATCCATTCAGGTAACCAAATGAGGAGGGCAAGCATGCCTACGGTGCTCACGATGAACATTAGCCAATCACGGCCTGGGTTTTTGACGTATTCTTCGTTCTTTTTCATGTGTGCGTTTCTTTATTGATGCGCAAAAGTAAAAACGTTTTGGGAAACTGGATGCAAAGCTTGATTATTTGGAGCACTTTCAAATTCGGGAGCACAATGAAGGACATTTCTGATCAAATCCGTTCCTTTGCGCTATGATTCAAGTTTTTGTAACCGGCGGTACTTTTGACAAGGAGTACAATTATCTGACAGGGGAACTATATTTCAGGGACACCCACCTGAGCGATATGTTTCAGCTCGGGCGTTGTGGTGTTGAAATCGACATCAGAACCCTGATGATGGTAGATTCTCTGGAAATGCGCGACGAAGACCGCGCACTGATCATCCACAGTTGCGCGCGCACGCCATCCAATCGAATCCTGATTACCCATGGCACCGATCGGATGGTGGAGACCGCCCACTTGCTTGCCGAGGCCGATATTAAGGGGAAAACCATCGTCCTTACCGGCGCCATGATCCCGTATGCTTTTGGGACGTCATCCGACGGATTTTTTAATCTCGGAAGTGCGTTGGCATTCGTCCAGATATTGCCCCCGGGTGTTTATGTGGTGATGAATGGCCGGTATTTCAGTTGGGATCGGGTACGGAAAAACCGTCAGACAGGCACCTTTGAAGCACTGCCTGATGATGCGGGGACTCTGGAAGTAACGATTTGATCCTGAGCGGATTTAGAATCCTACCTCTAGGAAATCCATCTGTCCACCCAACAAGGTCACGTAAATGAATGCGGCCACAAGCATGGATAAAATGCTGATGCCCATGACCTGAAAATATTTTCCGGGCACCCTGGAACGTTCAATGGCTTCTGAAATAAGCGCAATGACCAACACGGCAGATACGATAGCGCCTATAATGAGCGTTAGGAGGGCTGCGACGTAGTCGATGGTCAGCCAAATTACCAGCCATCCGATTGTTTCCAACAAAAAAATCTCCAACAAAGACAAGCGTACCCTCATCGTTCAGTCTGTAATTCGTATGAAAAAAAGAATTTTAGTGCTCATTCCTGGTTTTTTTTTGATGCTTTCGAACATATTTGCGCAAACCCAGCAAGAAGAGCCCGGGCCACCCAGCACCGAGGCTGAATTCGAGCAGCAATATCAGGAAAGGATCCGAAAGGAAACCTTAAACGGGGTATACATCCCCAAGAATTTAGAAGAGGCTATGGTAGAACTAGACAAAAGGGTGAGTTCTGAGGCCCGGACGAAGTTCAAGGCTTTGCCGGAAGACAGTGTCTGTATGATCATGCACCATCGTCTGGGCCAATGGATGATCCTCAATTGGGGCTTTTATGGTGGCTCCCGACTTTCAAACTATCTACGAAGTGCAGGGGTCACCTTCCCGGATGATATGGCTGATTTTCTTATTCTTGCCTACCATCGCAGGCAAAATGCGCAACCCATTGGTATCAAGGAACTTGCTACAGATTTTCGGGAGCGCCGCAAAAAAGAATATCAGGAAAAAATGAAAAAAGGAAAGGTCATCCACGAAGAGGTGCGGAAACGGAATTAGGAGAAGCTGTCTTAAATGTGATTTTTACCGCAGAGACACGGAGTCATAGACAAAAAACAAGAGTCATCCTGGTGAACCTGGATGACTCTTGTTTTAACTGAGTGTGTGGCTTGTTCATAGCGGGATGGTACCGCCTATACTATTACGTAATCCAGAAATGTCATTTAAAGGCTTTGTAGCCTCTTTCCCACCTTCCACTTTGCTTAGGTCTGTTCTGTTCAAGACATTTAAATCGGACTCCAGATCTTCTAAGGAGAAGTTTTTTTTGTCTTGACTGCTGACTGGGCGGTCATCTTTCTTTTTAAATGGAGAGAACATAGGATAAAAAAACTAAGAGTAATGGATAAAAACTGCTCAAAGGTATTATGTTTTTACAATTCACCAACAGAATGGTGTAAAATTTCAAGGAACGGTCGTTTAACTGGCATTTAAAGGCTGCTTAGAAGGAGAAGTGGTGGTGGCTTTTTTGTCAAATATGGTGCGGAGAAGGCCAGAAATCGGGTTATGTAATTTTTTATGCAAGTTTTTTCTTTAAACATTTAAGGTGAACGCATGTTTAGAGACCTTTGTGGCGAACAAGCAAATATCTATGGCCATTTACTCCATTCGGGATTTGGAGAAATTAACGGGTATCAAGGCCCATACCATACGAATATGGGAACAGCGCTATGGGCTTGTCACACCTGCACGCACGGATACCAACATCCGGTATTACACAGATGAAAATCTCCGCCTCCTTTTCAATATCGCCTTGCTGAACCGCAATGGGCTCAAGATCAGCAAGCTGGCGCAGATGTCTTCTGAAGAGATAGCGGCCAAGGGTGCTGCAATCGCCCAAAATAATCCGAACCCAAATTCTCAAATTGATGCTCTGACACTTGGCATGATTGACCTCAGTGAGGAGGCCTTCGAGCGTGTTTTTATAGAATATGTGGCTGCACATGGTTTTGATCGTACGATGCTGGAACTGGTTTATCCGTTTTTAGATAAACTTCGTCTGCTTTGGCTTACCAACAGTATCAGCCCTGCCCATGAAAAATTTGTGGGCCAGATTATCCGTCGTAAATTGATGTGTGCGATCGACAATGCAAAATCCCGAACAGATTCTCCTGTTTTTTTGCTTTATTCTCCGGAAGGTGAAATGCAGGAATTAACCCTCCTCTTTATCCAATACCTCCTGCGTTCCAGGGGCATGCGCGTGGCTTATCTGGGTGCGAATGTTGCCATTGGCGATCTGAAAGATGCTTGCCATACACTGAAGCCGGATTTTGTATTTACCATTTTGCAGGAGCCATTGCCCCGACATCCAATCCAGACCTACGTAGATAATGTGGTACAAGCCATTCAAGGCAGTCAACTGCTACTGACCGGGCAGCAGTTTTTTGTAGGGCCCGTCAAACTGCCACCCAATGCCGCAGTCCTCAACGGATTGCCGGGCACTCTGCAGTTTCTGGACAGTCTGAAAAATAAAAAGTAAGTGTTCGGGATTTCTCGACGCAATTCCTCCTGTTGGGTAGCATCTATTTATCTGCTATCTTTCGCCTTTGTGTTATCAAAAATATGCAACCATTCCTTGCCAAAACGCTTGCAGGTTTAGAACCTGTGCTGGCCGCTGAACTCCAAAAAATAGGTGCTGCGGAGGTTCGCCTCCTGAAACGTGCGGTCGCTTTTTCTGGCGACCAGCGGATGCTTTACAGGGCTAATTATGAACTTAGAACCGCGCTTCGAATCCTAGTGCCCATACACTCATTTTCAGCCATGAATGAGCAACAGCTTTATGAAGGGGTGCGTGAAATAAACTGGGCAGTTTACATGGGTGTTGGCGATACGCTGGCAGTGGATGCAGTCGTGCAGGGTGATGTATTCCGACACTCCCAATATGTAGGATTATTGACCAAGGATGCCATTGTGGATCAATTCCGGGACCGATACAATCGCCGTCCCAACGTTAGTACGGCTCAACCAAGCTTGCGAATCAACGTGCATGTGCTGGGCACTCAAGTGGATATTTCCCTGGACTCCAGTGGCGATTCGCTGCACCGAAGAAATTACCGCCGCGATACTGTGGAGGCACCGCTCAATGAAGTGCTGGCCGCCGGTATGTTGTTGCTTTCTGCCTGGAACGGACAAGGGCCTTTTGTGGATCCTATGTGTGGTTCAGGCACTTTTCCCATTGAAGCAGCCATGATCGCTACCAATACCCCGCCTCAGATCAAGCGTGAATCATTTGGCTTTTTTAAATGGCCTGATTTTGATCAAAAACTCTGGAGAAACGTCAAAACAGCGGCGGATGCCAGTATTCAAGCCTTTGAATTTGAGATACTGGGTGCAGATAAAGACCCCCGCGCGCGCAATGCGACCGCACTCAATCTCATGTCCGCCGGCCTGGAATCTGTGGTGCGGGTAGAAAAATCAACTTTTGAATTGCTGGAAGCACCGAGTCCTCCTGGCACGATCTTAATGAACCCGCCCTACGACGAGCGGTTAAAAATTGAAGACACCGTAGCTTTTTATAAAAACATTGGTGATATCTTGAAAAAACGCTGGCCAGGTTGGTCTGCCTGGGTCATTTCTTCTAATCGGGATGCCCTGAAACACATCGGTTTGCGCGCTGCACAGAGAATCACCTTGTTTAACGGCTCTTTGGATTGTAGTTTCCAGAAATTTGAAATGTATTGAGCCTTGAAGGTATCTCAAATGAAGGAAAATCGCCTTGCATTTTGGCTTTGCTTTGGAGTTTTCGGTACGTTGACCGTACTGGCAATATACTTTTACCAGGAACGCATTATCAATCTGGATATGGCGTTTCAGGCGTTTCTGATCCTGAAAAGTGGCAGTCTTGAAATTCAAAGTGGTCGATTTGGTGCAGCAGCTACACAGGTTTGGCCTTGGGCTGCGCAAGCTATGGGATTGCCATTAAAAGGCGTTTTGATGGCTTATTCGGTGGGACACGTCCTTTGGCCTGCTTTTCTGGCTTTGTTTTGCTGGCGGATAGGGCAGTGGAGGTGGTCATTAGCCACGGGAATGGTTGCAACGATCCTGACAACTCACACGTTTTACTGGCTGTCTGAAATGCCCGCCGGGCTTTCATTCCTCTGTGCTGTTTTTGCATGGATGCATTCCCGCGGCTCCCTGAGTGCTTTTCGCTGGTGGGAGTGGCCCCTTTGGTTGGGGGCGTTGACCACTGCTTTTTATTTTCACCCACTCGTCTTATATGCCCACACCTTCCTTTGTTTGTTTTTTCTTTTAGCACTCCATAAGCCTCGTTCCTGGGCTTGGATGCACCTCGCTACTCTGGGGGTATTCGGCGTTTTGACCTTTTTGAAATATAAGGTCTTTAAACTGGATTGGTACGATGCGGCAGCCATTAAGCGTCAGGAGGCATTTGGGAAATTGTGGCCCAATTGGTTTGATATTGAAAGTAACCGGGCCTTTTTTAAATGGTGTGTGGCAGATTACTGGTTGCTATGGGTTGTTTTGGCTGTGAGTGTAATCTTTTACGTCGGAAAACAACATTGGCTCAAAGCTTTGCTGGTCCTTTTCTGGCCTTTAGGGTTTGTCTTACTGGTCAATGTGCCCTTTTATGAGGCACTGGGTCAACAATTCTATATGGAAAACCTATACCTTCCGTTAGGGGTATTTGCCTCCATCCCTTTGATCTTTGATGTGCTCGGCACACAAATAAAAAACGACCGCCTCCTTTTGAATGGGGCAGTCGTTTTAGCAATATTATTTGGTCTTAATCTCTTTCGAATTGAAACAGCCCATGGATCATGGACTGAAAAGCTGCAATGGGAGAAGCGTTTTCTAAAAGAAACTTCAGCGCTTCCTACCCGTAAAATTGTGCTGACAGAGAAACAGGTGCCGATGGATACGCTTAAAATGTCCTGGGGCAGCTCTTTTGAATTCTTAATGCTCTCTTCTCTGGTGCATCCGGACAGTAGCAGGTGCCTGATCATTCATGAAAGTCCTGAAAGATTTGACAGTTTACTTACCCGTCCGCAATTGTTTTTTGGGGCATTTAAGAATTATCCTTTCCATACATTGCCCACAAACTATTTCAATGTCCGGGATACCAGCCATTATGTACGTTGGAACCTGAAATGATGGGTGTCCCCAATCAATTAATACTCAACTCATAAGGCATTCTGAACATGATCCCATTGTTCTGTTTGAATCCCTGCATGGTTTTGTAAAAAGGATAAAAATCGCCCAGTTCCTGACGAATCGCCCAGGCCCGAACACTGTCATCCCGCTCCTTTTTGTTCATGATCTGATCCAGAAACTGTTCTAAACCTGACTTTGTCTGCGGATACTCAGCGGTTCGGTATTTTTCGAGGTTGGCAAGTTTGGCTGCAGCTGCCAGCGCGCGGTCCATGCCACCCAGATCATCTACCAGACCAATCTCTTTGGCTTTTGCTGCGGACCAAACACGGCCTTGAGCGATCTCATGTATTTGTTCAGTGGTTCGATGACGTCCGGTGGCTACTTTGCCCAGAAAATCCTGATAGATCCAGTCCACTCGATTTTGGATCAGTTGAGCCTCTTCCGGAGAGAAGTCATAAACGGTGCTTCCAAAGGCAGCGTATTTTTGGGTCCGAACGGTATCAAAGGTGATGCCCAGTTTGTTGCGCATGGTTTTTTCCAGGATCGGGATCATCCCGAATACCCCGATCGAACCGGTGATGGTGCCTGGTTCCGCAAAAATACTGTCAGCATGACAAGCGATGTAATAACCACCGGAAGCTGCAACGTCACCCATACTGACCACAATCGGCTTTCCGGCTTGTTTGCAAAGATCTAGTTCACGCAGGATATTATCGCTGGCGAGGGAACTTCCACCAGGCGAATTGATGCGCAATACAATGGCTTTTATGTTGGGGTCTTTGCGGATTTTACGCAACATTTTCACATACTTTCCATCAACGATTGTACCTGCTTCGCCTTTATCGCCATCCTGAATTTCCCCTTCGGCGTATACCACCGCGATTTTATCCTTGACAGAAAAATTGGTCTTTTTGCCTCGGGCATCAAAGTACTCCTCCAGGGAAATGCGATTGAGTTTTTCTTTTTCCGCAAGTCCAATTCGGGATTTGATCATAGCAAACACCTCATCTTCATACGCAAAACGATCCACCAGGCGACTCTTTTTGGCCTTTTCGGCATCAAATCCGTCGTACCGTTCTGCTATCTGACGGAGTTCTGTTTCGGAAATATTGCGACTTCTCGCGATGTCTTTAATGAAAATATCGTAAAGTGGAGTAAGGTATTCATGAATTTGCAGCCGGTTTTCAGCGCTCATTTTGTCTGCTCTGAACGGCTCTGTTGCGCTTTTATACTTTCCACAATAGAAAATGCGCATTTGAATGTCCAGCTTATCCAAAAGGCCCTTAAAATAAGTGATGGTACTGGAATAGCCTCTGAAATCTACAACCCCTTGTGGGCTCATCATCACACTATCTGCTACGGAGGCAAGGTAGTAGGCGCCTTGCGTATAGTAATGTGCATAAGACAAGATGAATTTTCCAGAGCTCTTGAAGTCCTCCAAGGCGTTCCGCAGCGTCGCAGAACTTGCTTTACCAAGCATCACTATTGACGCATTCAGGTAAATTCCTTTGATGTCCGGATCTTGTTTGGCCTGTTGAATGGCAGAAACCATATCGGTAAGGCCGAGTAAATCATCCTGCTCCAGATCAAATGGAGCAATTGGAAGGTTGTTGGTTTTCTCAGGAATTGGCTTTTTAAAATCCAGCTCAAGCACGGTATTTGCACCAATATTGACCTTTTCTTTTTCAGATGCACTACCGGCAACACTCGCTATCCAGCCAATGCCAATAAAAAGGAGCAATCCCAGCGCCAGTGTGGTGCCCAGGCAAGAGGCGAATAAAAATTTGAAAAACTGATTCATCTATACAGTGATTAAAGTGATGTAAATGCTTGATTTCAAAATGCTTGAAAAGCAACATCACACGGTGGTTAGGTTTGTTTTTAGTTTAATTACACAAAGGACAGCATCTTTATCCGCCTTGCTTTTCAATATTAGATAAAAGGCACTTAAAAAGAGAGGAGAGGGCATAAGCAAGGGATAAAAGGATTCAGTTCAAGGCGCAATCCGCACCTTTTTCAGAGACAAAAGGTTGATTGAATTGCGGGAAAGTCCGCTTACCCTGCGATTTGCGAACTGTGCAGTCTCGTCGTAAAATAATAAAATAACAGGGCTTTCTTCGACCAATATCTTTTCCATCTCCTGGTAAAGTTGGTAGCGATGTACTGTATTGGTTTCCCGAAGCGAAGTTTCATAAAGCCGGTCAAAGGCTTGATTTTTAAAGCGGGTGTAATTGGGCGGAGCAGCATTTTTTGAATAGAAACAGGTCAGGAAGCTTTCAGCATCGGGATAGTCAGCGATCCAGGATGCCCGAAAGAACGGGGCCTGTCCATTTCGCATGCGTTCACGCAGCAAAGCGGTCTCAGTCATTTCGATGGTTACCTTTACGCCCAGGTCCTCCCATTGGCGAGCGATAAAAGTGCACAGGTCAAGATAATCATTGTTGCAGAGTAAGGTGATTGCGGGCAGATTTTTCCCACCTGGGAAACCTGCTTCCTGGAGCAGGCGTGTGGCTTTAGCGGGATCATAATGATAGCCAGGAACCAAAAGCTCGTTGAATGAAGGCAGACCACGTGGGCTAAAACCAGCAGTGGCCGGCCTGCCGACATTGTTGCGCAGCGTTTGAAGCAACTGTTGCCGATCAAAACCAAAGTTTAAGGCCTGGCGAATTTTTTTGATTTGTAGCGGGTTGGGCGTATTGGACGGATTGCCTGTGCCCGGGTCTTCGATAAGTACACCCAGATACTCTGTGTTCAAATATGGATTCTTCAAAAAATAAAACTGATCCGAAAGTGCAGGCTGGAGTTTGCCCTCAGTCGTAAGTAGTTCATGGATATAGGAACTTTCAAGGCCAAAAAAGTAGTCGAGATTCCCTTTACGGAATTCGAGAAAAGCTGTTTTTCGGTCGCCGATAAAGCTGGTCTTTACGGCATCCAGATAGGGTAGGCGCGTGCCAGCGCTGTCCCTTTCAAAGTACTGCTCGTTTTTGATAACTACAAGTGCCTGATTTTCAGCCCATATCTTAAAGCGAAAAGGCCCTGTTCCTACCGGATGTCGCCTAAAATCGCGGCCATAAAATTCGCATGCTTCGTATGGCACGATGCTGGCATATTGCATGGCCAGAATCTGTAACATGGGCTGAAAGGGGGTTGCAAGTCGTAACACAAAGACAGAGTCATTTTCAGCAATAAAAGCCGAATCAGCAGCGACACGACCTTTAAATATCCAGGATCCGGGTTTTGGCCAGGCCTCATCCAGCAGTCTTTTAAAGCTATAAACTACATCTGAAGCAACCAGGATCCGGCCTTTTCCATCTGTAGAAAAAGAGGGGTCATCATGAAAAAAAACATCCTTTCGCAAGTAAAACCGATAGCACAGGCCATCCGGAGAAATACTCCAATGGCTTGATATACAAGGCTTTACTTGCAGACTGTCATCCAGTTGGACCAAGCCGTTGAAAAGACAATCTACAGCCCAAATATTATTTTGGGTGCGGGCAAATGCCGGATCCAGTGAGGTGATCGGATTGTGTTGATTGTATCGGAAAGCACGACGAGTCTCTGCTTGTTCGGGAGCATCTTTGCAAGAGAACAAAAAGAGGAAACCAAGAAGTAGGCGGTAGTCAGGCTGCATTTGCGAAAAATTTGGCCCAAAAATAGTCTTGTTCGAGCGAAGACCCTTATCGCGCTTTAAAAGTGAACCATGGAGTAAGCTAAATCTGCTTACCTTGTCGTTTCTAAGGACATTACCTTAATAATACGGGCCAATGGATAATATGTTAGATCAGGTAAAAGAAAATATAAGCTCTGAATTTCTCAATGAATCCGCAACATTCTATGGCGAGAATGAAACAGGCATAGCCAAAGCCATTAGCTGCATCGCGCCGAGTATCCTGGCTGGTGTGCTAGAAAAAAGTGGCGATTCTCATTCAATTGATACGATTTTCAGCACGCTGAAAAACTTTGACCCCAGTGTCGCGAATCATCTTAGCGCATTAATCGGCGAGCCTTCACAGAAGCAAAAGCAAACAAAGGACACATTTGCACATCTCTCTGATCTGATTTTTGGAGCGAAGACCCCTGCAATAACCAACGCAGTTGCTTCATTCTCAGGGGTAAAGCAGTCTTCTGCTTCCGCTTTGCTGGGTATTGGCGGACCCTTGGTAATGGCTTTGCTAAGTAAGAAAATAAATGAGGAAGGGCTGAACTCCTCCACCCTGGTGCGTTATCTGCTTGCTCAGAAACCTATTTTCATGGGTGTACTTCCCGCTGGCATTGCCTCCTTGCTTGGGTTGGTCAATGCCGGAAATAACTCAAATTCAGAAGGGTCTATGAGTGGAAAAGTCTGGGTCTGGCTGATTTTGCTCCTGATTGGTTTAGTTGGAATTATTATTTTCTTCCTGAAAAGCTAGAATTTACCGAGTGCAACGATCGCTTTTTTCACCCGCCTGAGGTCTCCATCTGGGCTAAATACTTCAAAATAGAGCACGTGTATGCCAGGACGAGTTTTGGACCCTTCCCCAGCATCTGTGCTGCCATCCCAGTGTATTACCCCTGAGGTCCCGATCAGATTTTGGCGAACCAAGGTTTTGACTAGGTTCCCATCTGAATCAAAAATGCTTAAACTTGCAGCATAACCCTCCTTGGGGAGTTGGTAAATTATTTCCAGCAGGTCTTCATAACTGTCCCCATCAGGAGAAAATCTTGCAACCGGAATGCTGATCAGATCTTCCACTATCTCGAAGCCTGGCAAAGCCTGGCCGTTGGGCAGGGTAGGGGTGCCTGGAGCCCCTGTTTTGATGGGTGAGGCGGAGGTCCAGTTTGCGGCAGATTGGGTGGGGCCTTCAACTCTAATGCGTTCCAGCGACACGCCTTCCTGTTCAGAAGTGGTGAGCAATCCATTGTGAAAATTCCGGGTATAATAAAACGAATCTACCGTAACGGCCTGTCCTCCACCGGTCCAATAGATCTTGATATTGTCTGCATTGTCATCTAAGGAGGGCAATGCGTTTTGTAATATATTTTTCTTTACAATGCCTGAATAATGCTCCCGAACATAAGCGGCATCATAGGTCAGCACGTGGTATTCGCCGGGCAGGAACAGCCTGTCCTGAAGCACCTGAACCAAACTGTTGGTGCTGTCAGAATCGCTGGAAAGGAAAAATTCTGACCAATCGAAAATCTTTTGGCTGCGGTTGAAGAATTCTACATAACGAGCCCCTCCGGTGGATGGGTTAAATAAGATCTCGTTGATCACAATATCCCGAATATCAGGCTTTTCAGCCAAGCCGAAAAAAACACTATCGACCCACCTCAACTCGTTTCCGCTGCAATCCAGGACTGTATTTTTTATCGAAAGTGTATACACCGTGGAAGGCTGTAAGGGGCTGCTCAGGCTGAGGCGTACCAGTGCCCGGTCGGTGGGCAATTGAATGGCCGAAGCGATCATAAGGGGCGGGTCAAATTGATAGGCAGCCACATCCTCCACGGCATTTCGGTCCATTCCCTCTGTAAAGGTGAGCAAAATACTTCCCGGTGATTCCGGAAATACTTTGAATAAAAGAGGCGCCTCTATGTCAAATGCCGTTGAAAAGGAGGCGTTTTGTACTGCCGGGGTCCCACCAATGGTTGCCGGGCAGGATTGCCAGTTTTCGCTGCCCAGACAAGGAAGCCCAACATTGATGCGTTCCAGAGAAAAGCCGCCGTCTTCCTTACTGGCTATAGTATGCCAGGCAACATTGTAAGCAACCCGGTCTACGATATTGCCATTACCGTTACTTAGGGTAAGGACATCATTTTCATTGTTTAAAATGCTGGAACTAATGCCCAATCCCAACACCTGACCTAAAGTTGCAGCCTGTAGGGTACTGACATTTACAACAGCAGTGACGGCAACATAAGCACTAGGCAGTAGTAGGTAAGTCGGGAATGCAACAGGAGCTCCGGTGGCGTCTGCAAACTGGATCGAAGCCAAGTCTATGATTTTGGCAGAACGGTTATGCAGCTCAAACCATTCCACATCCGGCAGCCCGGCACTTGGGCTCGGATCGGCCATGATCTCTGTGATGAGCAGGTCAAACTCAAGGGCAGCTTCTATTTTTACATACTGAAAATCAGTAGATTGTGAAGTAGATTGATTGCCGGAAAGGTCCTGGATGCCAACCGTTTGAAGTGTATAATCCCCGCTTGAAAGTGGGTTTTGAAGCGTTAAAGTGACCGTTTTTTTATCTGCTGAAAGCGAGGATCCCATGGGCTGGCCGATGCCCTTATTCACGGTGTAATGCGTGGGGTTCTCGGCAGAAGCCTGATCCAGGTCTTCATCGAAGAAAACGGTTATTTGGGAGGAACTGTTGGCTAATGCTGAAAGCAGGGTAGGGGCTTGTGTATCGGGTACATCCGGGTGAATATTGATGTTATCAAAGAAAAATTTGGTCGCATTGGAAGAGGTATAGACACACTGGAAACCAAAAAATCGGTTTGGGCCACCTTTCCAGCTACCTTCTGGTAAGGAAAATTGAGGTTGTAACGCAGCGCCTACCGGGCCGGCGTCGAGACTCCAATTGCCTGCTGCAGTACGCATTACCCGAAAATGCAGGTGGGGGGAAAGCGCTGCAAGTCCGGCCTGTCCTATGGCTAAAAGTGTTTTAGTGGTACCATCCTGACGATAAAACCGAATGGCATCAGCACTGCCGGTTTCACCCAATTCGAAATAGTATCCATTGGCCAGACTGAGATCCAACTGATCCAATTGGAGAAAGATCCGTACCAGGTTCGCTCCGGATGGATCAAACCCAAGGCGGACCTCAAAATCCCAAATACTACTGTCCGGGATGTTTCCTGTTACAAAAAGAGCGGATTGTCCCGTCCCTGCCGTATTGAGCTGGAGTTCTCCTAAGGTGCTGATTTTGAAGTTGGGTGCATCACCCAACCAGCCTGGGTTCTGGTCGAAATTTCCATCTGAAAAATCGTCCACGATTTGGGCTTGGAGCATTTGAACTCCAAAAATGAAAAGCGCGAGTGCCAGATATAAAAGAGTACGTTTCATGCGAAGGGACTGCAGTAGTTTTGTGCGTAAACTTACTTGGTATGCAGCATTTCGCTTGGAAAATTTTGACGCTTACATTGCTCCTGACTTATTGCAAAAATGCAGCAAATTCTGAAGATCAAGGTATTGTCACGGTAAAACCGGTTTCACTTCGGGAGGAACCCACTGAAAAAAGCCGTGAATTAGCCCTGCTTCAAGCGGGCGAAGCCTTGGTTGACCTGGGTGAAACAAGCACTTCTGAGTCGCAGATCATGGTTGGGGGACAGGTTTATCAAACGCCCTGGATAAAAGTGAAAACCCCCGATAAGCAAACTGGATGGGTCCTCGCATGGGCCTTGAAGCCTGTAGGTCATCAAACGGATTGGTTGATGCAAAAACGGATCGATTGCTATTTTGGGAAATCAATTGCTGTGCGACGAAATCTGTTGATGCAAAGCTTTGAAAAAGCCGAGACAGCAGAATCCATTTTCGGAGCATGGCGCACCACCACTGCTTTGCGGGATACCGTTTTAGTACTGCTTGATCAACGCCCTGAAGCCGATGTCAAACTTCAATATAGTTGGTTGAAGGAGCTTCTGCCGGGATTTATTTTTCAAAAATCAGAAACAGGCAGCCGTTCGCTCCTCTTTGCCAACTTTGAGATCTGGCAAGAAAAGGCGCTAAAAACAAAGGGCTTAGCGGATGACGTATTTTTTGAAACCTGCTTCATGGCCTTTCCGAATGATCATATTGAATCATTTTATCCGGCATGGAAATTCCAATTATCGGAAATTGAATCTGCAAGTCAACTGGGGGCTGGAATACACTTGAAAATGCTGCAAAAAATTGATCTTGCCATGGAAGCCGGATCTCTTTTCGCGCCGTTATTGGCATCCTTTAAAGACCAGCTTTTAGAAGATATTTTTGATGAGGGGGTTTCTTATTGGCAGTCTCAGGATAAAATCCTGGCTGAACTGGATCAAATCATTGCGGATGCTCCAAAATGCCTTAACCCGCAGGAACTGGAGTCTTTGACTATTCGGCAAAAAATGTTTCAGGATCCGGTCGGAAATGACATAAAAGTCAATTTAAGAAGCGGAAAATAGGAAAAAATAGTGCCGGAATGATTCAACATCATCCCGGCACTATTTTGTACAATGCTCGTCAAAAAATTATTTCTCGCCGACCAATTTCTCTAAACGTGACAAACGCGCTTCAAGAATTTCGGTCCGGGAACGAAGCGCTTCATTCTCCTTTTTCAGGCCTTCTAATTCAGCTTGTTGCTCCTGAATTGCTTTTACGGCCAGAACACTTAAGCCGCTGTAGTTGATGTTCAGGTATTCTATTCCGTTCTTTGGATTGGTCACTTGTCCAACCAATTCAGGAAACAAGGCTTGCATATCCTGTGCAATGAAGCCGATGGAATGTTTGGAATCTGCGGATTCGGCCGTGTACCGATAAGTCATCGGTTGAAGTTTCATCATTCTACTCAATACACTGGTAGAGATCGCGGAAAGGTCAGTTTTTAAACGGCTGTCAGACAATTGCATGTAGGCTCCATTGGGTAAGAAAACACCTGCAGGGCCGGCCAGTGAACTGTTCAAAAGCACGAGACTGCCATTTCCAGGGTCTGCAGAAAACTCCCAGAAGTTGCCATTGTTTTGGTTGTGAAGCAATAAACCGCCTTCTTTTTGTAGAATCCGCAGGCTTGCATTGGTCGGGTTTGCTTCCCCGATTCCAACGTAACCGTTGAGGCCATTAGCAACTACTGCCTGAAAGCCATTGGGCACCAGAGATACACTGGATGCGTCATTGGTCCCGAAAGAAAGTGAAGCATTGGACATCCGGGCATACCCTGGAGCGCCTGCAGTTGGAGCAAAAGAAATGCTCGGGGTATTTCCTTGCAACCTGACTGACTCGCCATTGCCTACAATATGAAGACGGGCTACAGGCACGGCAGCACCGATCCCAACATTACCAAGGCCGGTCACAAGGGCCGGTCCAGCATCCGAAGTGAAGAATCCACCGGCTCCGGCACTGGATTGTGCAGAAATAGCAGGCAGGTTGCCTCCTGTCTGAACAAATCTGCCTGCTTCGTTGGCTGCATCGCCATTGATTACCTGCAATTTTCCAGTAGTGTTGACATTGGTTCCAATCAGTACATTGCCCGTATTGACGTTAAAAATATGGTTGCCCAACTTGTCCCAATCATCACTTCCAGAACCCAGGAGCGGACCAAGATCCACCGTATTGCCATTTGAAATTTCTAAAACGGATCCGGTCAGCGACAAGTTTTGCAACTCGTTGTTGTTGCTTAAGTCACCTGTATTTGTTATAACATTACCTGCGAGGCTAATGCCATTGCCGGCGGTATAAGTGGTGCCAACCGGGAGATTCACAGAATTTCCGTTAGAAATGCTCAACACATTGGCAGCAATGGAAAGGTTTTGAAATTCATTGGTATTGCTTAAGTCACCGGTATTGGTGATGGTATTTCCAGTCAGATTGATCCCGGCGCCAGCGTTGTAGGTTGGGCCGACAGGCAGGTTAACAGCATTGCCGTTTGAAATGCTCAAAACATTGCCTGCAATGGCAAGGTTCTGCAATTCATTGGTTGGATTGCTGTCGGCGTCCCCAGAATTATTGATCACGAAATTGGGCGATGCACCTGTAATCTGTATGCCTGCACCCGCAGCGTAATTATCACCGGCACCTCCACTGCTATCCGCAGCAGGGAGCCAGGTGGCGCCGTTCCATTTCAGCACTTGACCATTGAGCGCATTCATGTTGTCTATTTTGTCGCCAGTAACTGCCTGGTTAGCGATATCCACCGTGTTGATGGTACCATTGACTATTTTTGCAGAGGTGACCGCATCATTGGCCAGCTTAGCGGTATTCACAGCACCATCTGCGATTTTAGCGGTCGTTACCGCGTTGGCGGCCAGGTCTACCGTGGTTACAGCGCCATCCAGAATTTTTGAAGACCCTACTGCGTCGTCCGCTATTTCCACATTGGTTACAACACCTGGCTTGATTTGTAAATTGCTGAAAAGACCAATTACATCGCCATTTGCCTGCGTGGCTGTTGTAACGTCATCGGCTCCATTGGTATCGCCCGTGTTTGTAATGGTAAAAGTGGGCGCACTGCCAGTAATGCTGATTCCAGCTCCGTTGCTCAACGCTACATTACCAGAATCGTCGGCTGCCGGACCCCAGGTGTTACCATCCCATTTGAGTATCTGCCCAAATGCAGCACCCATATTGGCGAGTTTGGGCGCCGTTACAGCGTCGTTGTTCAATTCAGTAGAGGTTACAACATTAGGTTTCAATTGGAGATTGTTGTAAGTACCACTTACATCGCCATCATGCGCGGCAAACAAGGTTACATCATTGCTGGGATCGGTATCGCCCGTATTGTTTACCGTAAAGTTATTGAAGCCGTTCGTGACGACATTAATTCCAGTACCGCTGTTGATGCCAACAGCTCCCGGCTGAACAATTACTTTTTCAATTTTCGTTATGCGTCCTTGAGCGTCTACCGTAACTACCGGTATTTCAGTCGCGCTGCCGTGGGTGCCTGCTATTACCCCTGTATTGGTCAGACTAATGGTGCCGGTAGAGGTGACCGGTCCTCCTTGAAGGCCCACTCCGGTATTCACTTGCGTCACCGTGCCTCCGCCTGTTCCAGTCCCTTGCAGATCATCGGCGGGTGTCCAGGCGCTGCCATTCCATTTCAGAATTTGGCCTGACTGCGCCCCTTGCTGTGCAAGGCCGATGGGGTTGTTGGCCAATCCGTTTCCGGTCAACCCATTATTGGTAAAAGCGGTTTGAGCACCCCAGTTGTCACTGCCGCCGCCATTTTGAGCATACAGGGCGTACGGCACACTAAGGAGTTCAGAGTTTCCGATTTCGTCAAAAACGTTTGGAGTCGTTTCCAGCAAAACCGTGATGAATTTGGAACCTGCTCCCCAGTTGATGCCTGCGAAATTATTCACCTGCGCCTGTCCACGGCCAATAATGAGGTTTACGAGGCCAAAGTCATTGGTTGAACCAACGTGTTTTTCCTGATAATCCACCGCGCCGTTTGGACTGCCACTGCGTATGGAAAAAAGCAAGGTCACCGTTTGATTGGTGACCGGATCACCTGTTTGGTTATTGCGCACAATGCATTGATAGTTAATGCCTTGGGGTACGTTTTGGGCAGCAATGTGTAGTACCATTGCGACCAGAAACAAAAAAGAGAGGAGAAAACGCTTTTTCATAAATTTGTAAATCGGTTTGGAATGAATGGTTGGATTAGGGTGTAGTTGAAAAGGCAACAGCTTGGGGAATGTGGCAGTGTGGAAGCATTTGAACCTGCGTGACCAGATTCATACCCTTCAAAAATGTTTATAGATGGAGTTTTATAAACGAACCAGACGTAAGACGGCAGAAGCCTGCGAAGCAGGGTCTTGTAAGACAATAAAATACACGCCTGGAGGCCAGGTGGAAGCATCAATAACCGACCCTTCCGGGCTTGCGAGAATTTGATTTTCGATCATTGGTCTGCCTAAAAGATCAAAAGCGGTGGCCAGCAGATCCCCTTTTTTTTCAGGGGAAAAGCGAAGCACGGCAAAGCCATCTGTAGGGTTTGGAAACAGGCTCATACCCCAGCCTGCAAGATCTGAGGTGCCGACAAAACTCGTGCCACAGGGGTCTGGCTGGTGAAAGCCCTGAGTGACGGCATGACCAGCTCCAATCAGGGTTTGAGTAAACGGTTCACCGATCGTCCAGGCGATGTACCGGTTGCCTTGAATGCCCTGCCCCCCGGAGGAAGCCATTACATTCATGCAAACATCAAACTGCTGTGCTGCGGAGGAAAAATGGAGAAAAGTGGAAAGCATAAAGAGTAATAAGAATCGGTTCATGTAAATCAGTTGTGGTGATTAAAAAAATGGCACGAACAAATAGTTCGCAGGATACTATGCAGGAAGGTAATCGTAACAGCAAAAACCTAGCCACAGTACCTTTACAGAATGTCGGATTTTTGTCATTCAGGCGTATTTGGAAGAATGAGTACTTTTGAGGCACTCAAACGTTTTTATCCCAGTATGGTCACACTCAGAAATTTCCCCCTCTGCTTTTTGATGCTTTTTGCCTTTACGAAGCTTTGTGCGCAATCCAAAAGTACGCAAAAAGTACTTGAAAACGAAATCCATCGGTTTGCAGCGATGACCCGTGCTGACACTAACTTGCTGCGCCCATTCCTGGCGGATGAATTAGTCTACATACACTCCAATGCTCTAAAGGAAAACAAGCAAGAACATTTGACTGCTATAGCCTCCAAACAACTGGTTTACGAGAAAATGGAGCGTGAAGCTGCTTCGGTCCGCTTTTATGGCAGAACTGCTTTAGTAAATGGCACCATAAAGGTCCGGGGTATCCTGAACAGCACTGCTTTTGAGGTTAGGCTTTTGTACCTGGCTGTTTATAGAAAAAAGCATGGGGTTTGGCAGCTGGTTCATTGGCAGAGTACCAAAAAGGTTTAAAAGCCATAACCATAAAGCCACCAGTTTGTTTCAGGAAGCACTTGAATGCGTGTTTAAAATCAATCCAAACAAGTCCTAAGGCTAAAGTCCCTGATTAACGAGGAAAGTCTAACTACTTTTGCAGCGCAAAACTACTGTCTGATATGCAATACCTAGGTGAACACCTTCTTCCCGGCCAACTGGGGCATCTGTGCGTTGTGCTGTCCTTTGTGGCTGCACTTTTGGCTGCAGTCTCTTATTTCATCGCTACCCTGAAGCGTTCCACTACTCAATATTTGAGTTGGCGCAACTTAGGTCGTTTTGCTTATCTTTTTCATGGTCTGGCAACCTTTGGCATCATAGGCATGCTTTTCTGGGTGCTAACCGGTAAGATGTACGAATACCAGTATGCCTGGGCCAATATTTCTGACGATCTGCCTACCCGCTATGTATTCTCAGCCTTCTGGAAAGAACAGCAGGGAAGTTTTTTGCTTTGGAGCTTCTGGCATATTATTCTTGGTATAGTGTTGATGGTACGTGCAGGAAAATGGGAAACCCCGGTCCTGGCAGTCATCGCTTTGGCGGAGGCGCTGATCGCCTCTATGCTTTTAGGGCTGTATTTTGATGAATTCCGTTTCGGCGCCAGTCCATTTGACCTGTTGCGGGATGTAATGGATGCTCCGATCTTCAATCAGGCGGATTACTTGGACAAGGTGAAAGGAAACGGACTTAATCCGCTACTCCAAAACTATTGGATGACGATCCACCCGCCCACCTTATTTCTTGGTTTTGCCAGTACGATCATTCCATTTGCCTATGCCATCTCCGGTTTATGGCTTCGGGAACATAAAGAATGGTTGAAACCGGCGCTTCAGTGGGCGCTTTTTTCCGGAGCCATTCTAGGCACCGGTATTCTCATGGGCGGGGCCTGGGCTTACGAAGCCCTTTCCTTTGCGGGCTACTGGGCCTGGGATCCGGTTGAAAATACTTCTCTGGTTCCCTGGCTGGTTATGGTGGCAGGTATACATACTAATCTGATTGCACGCGCCACAGGCTATTCCATCCGTAGCACTTATGGGTTCTACCTGTTGTCCTTCATCCTTATATTATATTCCACTTACCTTACCAGAAGTGGGATACTAGGGGATACTTCGGTACATTCATTTACCGAAATGGGCCTTGGCCTGCAATTGATCCTCCTAATGATCGTATTCTCTCTGATGGGATTGTTGCTCTGGATCTTTCGTTACAAAGACGTGCCGGAAATAAAAACGGAGGAAAAAACCACCAGTCGTGAATTCTGGATGTTTATCGGTTCTTTGGTTTTGTTGTTTTCCGCGCTTTTGATGACTGGTGCAACCTCCCTTCCGGTTTGGAACAAGATCGCTAAGTATTTCAATCCGGAATACATTGGCGCTGCGCTCAAAGACCCGGTGGAACACCACAATCGCTACCAACTTTGGATCGCCGTTTTCATCGGGCTGCTTACGGGTGTAGCGCAGTGGATGCGTTACAGTGAGCGAAATTGGACGATTCAAGCACGCAATTTTGCCATACACTTCGGAATTGCAGCCCTGGGTGCAGCTGGACTTACCCTGCTCAATTCACTTTGGATAGATGTAAATGCCTGGCAGTTGTTTGCCTTCTTATTTGCAGGTATGTTTACATTAGTGGCAAATATGGATTATTTGCTCTCTGTTTTGAAAGGCAACATAAAGCTCGCAGGATCAGCGGTATCTCACATGGGGTTTGGATTATTGCTCCTGGGTATTTTAAGTACTGGTTTGGGTAAAGACTGGATCTCTGTTAATGCCTTTGCCATGGATGGTTTGATCGAAGGGGCGGATGATGAGGCACTCCGTCGAAGCGTGATCCTCATGAAGGATGCCCCCATGCCTATGCGAGGGTTTACTTCTACTTACACCAAAGATACCCTGGAACGCCAAACACGCACTTTTGAAGTCAATTTTCAGCGTCGGGATAGTTCTGGAAATTTCACCGGAGAAAACTTCAGCCTGTACCCCAATGTGATGTATGATCGCCAGTTTTCGAAGGTGGTGGCAAACAATCCGTCTACACAGCACTACTGGAATTATGATGTTTTCACGCTGGTCTCTTCACTTCCTAAGGCCGAACTTGACCCGGAATTTGCGAAACAGCAGGAAGATAGTCTCCAGTATGTGCAATACAATGCAGTGGTGGGCGATACCATTTTTACAAAAAAGCATTATCTGGTGGTAGAGGCGGTTACCAAAATACCACAGCATCCTGAATACAAGGCAGAAAAAGGGGACCTGGCGGTTGGACTTAAACTCCGTGCCTATGCGCTGAATGACCTCAAAGCTTACCCGGTTGCCCCGATGCTTTATATCAGACTTGGTAAAGGTGGGTTCTCTTTACATTCTGATGTGGGACCATTGCAAATGAAGGTCCGCTTGAATGAGGCTTCCATGGACCATATCTTTAAATCAGAAGAGGTCTTAAAATATACTAATTTTGATTTGAAAGAGGGGGGCGCTTTTGAGTATAAAGGGTATAAGATCCGATTTGCAAACGTGATTAAAGAGGTGCAACACCCTTCCTATGCGCCTGAGCCAGGTGATATTGCAGTTGCGGCGGGAATGGAGATCACCGCACCCAATGGAAGTACTGCGACGGCGGCACCGGTTTACCTGATCCGCAACAACCAGCCCTTTAGCCTGAAGGACGAGGCGCCTGCTTTAGGCCTTCATTTCAGGTTTGAAAACATCGATCCAAAAGCGGGTGTTCTGACCATTGGAGTGGCAGATACTCCGGAAGACGCAGCCGGGATACCTGTTGAAATTGCCGAAGATGCAGCGCGCTCGGATTACATCGTTTTAGAAGCCATTATTTTTCCAGGAATCAATCTGGTTTGGATTGGAAGTATCATGATGTTGTTGGGGCTCGCAATTGGCCTTTGGAGACGATTTTCGACTCAATTATAGCCAATTCTAGACGAATAATGTCTGAAATGTAAGATTGGCGCGGTATTGGACGTTTATCACTTGCGGAACCTGAATGCCTGGCTGCTGTTAAACTTTTGCAAACCGGACGGGTAGGGTAAACGAGGGGTTTTTGAAGCACTCTACTTTTGTACCAAGTTATATAAAATCATCCATTCTAAAACTATCACCTTCAATACTTCAAGCATGGAAAGGAATAAACAAGTTCAGATCGGCCTGCTCGCATTGCTCGCTGTTCTGTTGGTCGCTAACCTCGTTGGCGGCGGCTTCAAAAGTTGGTTCGGCCAATCAGAAGCAGAAAAAATCTATGAATCAGCGGCTGCGATCAACGCTGGAAATCAATCTGGCAATATCCCGGGTACCAATGTGAATGTGGAACCAGTGGCTGCTGGTCCGGCAACCACCATCCAATACGAGCAGCCAGTATTTGATTTCGGCGCCGTAGATGAAGGTGAAATTGTTAAGCACGCTTATGTATTCAAAAATACAGGCACTGAGCCACTCGTGATCAGCAACTGCAAGGGTTCTTGCGGATGCACAGTGCCCACCTGGCCTAAAGAGCCGATACCACCAGGTGGTACGGGTGAGATCAAGGTTGAGTTTAACTCTAAAGGCAAGCCTGGTCCACAAAGTAAGCGCGTAACGGTGACGGCTAATACTACGCCTACTGAAACCTTTATCGAGATCAAGGGTGAGGTTAGAGGCAAAGAGCAGCCAGCTGCAAAAGGTCAATAATAAAATTCTGCCAAGATATCATTCAAGGGCCTGACAACGTACACGTTGTCAGGCCCTTGTGCTAATAAAAATCTACATGATGCCCGATCATACTATTCTGATGCCCTTGCGTTGGGCAGATTTTGATGCTAATTTTCATCTGCGCCATTCGGTCTACTATGACTTCGGCGCCACAGCCCGACTTGATTTTTTGAGTAAATATGGTTTGACTTATGCTTTGATGCAGCAGCAACATATCGGTCCGGTATTGTTTCGGGAAGAAGCTATTTTTCGTCGTGAGGTACGCCCGGACGATCAGATTTTTATCAATTTACTCGTCACTAAATTGCGACCGGACTTTGCTCGCTACTCCTTTCGGCATGAGGTCACCCGCGCTGACGGCACGCTCTGTGCGGTGATGCACGTAGACGGCGCCTGGATAGATACAAACCTCAGAAAAGTCATCGTGCCACCACAGATGATCGTAGATGTGCTGGAGGCACTGCCCAAGGCAGTGGATTTCGAATGGGTCTAGGTCTGCATCAGATTGCTATCTCGATCACATTGATGCCCGGATCATTCAGCCAGACAGCTTCCTGAAGTTTTTTCAGGCTTATGATCCCGATCCAGTAATGTGCGGCGTCTGATCTATAGCGTTCGGTAATGCTTGAAAAATCGGACTCAGCGATCTGGCCTTCCCGGGTATGACGTACATAAATGGTTAACAAAGTGTCGCTGGTGTCAAAAAAAGTCCCGTTTTGACTGAATTTTCGGTATTCGTATTTATACTGATAACGCAGGGCAGAAATATCAGATAAAACGGCACAGCCAGTTGCTTTATCACCTGCACCTTTGCCCACAAACATCTGATGCTCAGAAAAGGCACTTTCCAGTGTTACTGCATTGTATTCATGTCTAACGCTGGCATAGCGGTGGTTTTTGGGCACGAAACGGGGTAGACAATAGGCTGCGACCTTATCCTGCTCGCGGAAACAACGCGCTACGAGCTTTAAAACACATCCCCGGCTTCGGGCAAATTCAATGTCAAAGTCATTTATCCGACCGATACCAAAATGTAGAACTTTTTCTGGCTGAACAAACACCCCGAACGCATGGAGCAATAGAATGCATAGCTTGAATTTTGGATCAAAACCATCCACATCCAAAGAGGGGTCACTTTCTGCAAAACCATGCACCTGGGCAAATTTTAAGGCTTCTGAAAAACTGAGATTTTCTTCAAAAATCTTACTCAGAATCACATTGGTGGTCCCGTTAAAAATACCTTCCACGGAGGTAAGCAGGTCGTTGTCGTAGTATTCTTCTAAGTTTCTAATGATCGGAATACTCGCACAACAGGAGCCTTCATACAGAAAAGGAGAGCCTGTTTTTTGTTGTAATGCATACAGCTCGGGCAGTCGATGGGCGATCATCTTTTTATTGGCTGAAACTACTGCTTTCCCCCTCAGGAGCGCTCCGGATACGATCTCAAAGGCAGCATCGGCATCATCGATCAATTCGACCACAATATCGATCTCCGGGTCGTCCAGGATATCCAAAGGATCCGTGGTGAAAAAATGGCCCGGTACGGGTCTGGATTTGTCTGGATGCTTAATGCAAATGCGTTGAATGTCGGCCCGAATACCTTTGGTCTCGTGCAATACTTTCCAAAGCCCCTGCCCAACACAACCAAATCCGAAAAGTCCTAGTTTCATAGTTTTGAAGTTTCTAAAAACAAAAAATCCCCTCCGGCATAGCCGGAAGGGACAATTTCTTGCGCATGGAAATTGGCATTAGCCTTCCGACTTATCTATTCCTGATGAATCAAGAACGGAATTGGCACCTTAAACACATTTGCGCAAAACGTGATCAGGTTGCCAAGGCTTCAACGGGCCGGTCCCTCTGCCTTTCTGGATAAGTCTACCCTGACCGGAGCCAGGAATGTCATCGTAATGAACTGCTACAAAGGTGGCAAGTTATTGGGCATACCAAAAAGCGGGCAGATGAAATTTAAAGGAATTTTAACGGTTAAGCTTTGAAAGGTTCTGTGACTAAAACTATGCGCCTTCAAAAATGCAAAAACTGACAAAAAAAGCGCTCGTTTTTGCTATCAGCAGAAAATTCCCAACATGCTCTTATTTTTGCCGCTTCAAATTTAATCAGTTTATGAAAAAAATCCTCCTGACCGCCGGTTTTATCCTTGGTGCGATGTTTGCAACTGCCCAGGTCGACATTTCCCGAACCTTTGACCTGAAAGATCCGGTTGACCTACTAGGTCTGCTTTTTGATGCAGATACAATTTCTGCAACTGGAGAGGCTCTCTGGGAACCGCTTACTTATGCAGACGAACTTTCTGCCAATCTATCAGACGATGGCTGGATGCACACCCGGTTTGATACCCTATTGTTTTATTCGTCCTATGAAATTGAACGGGCGGTTGCAGTCTTCGAAACCCTTCATTATGACCGGGGAGTGGTCAGCGACTGCCATGCCTGTGGCGCGCAGATCAGCATAGCGATTTTTGAAAAGGTGGCAGATGGCCAATGGAACCTCGAAAGATTTGAAAAGCACATGACCAACCTTGGCGGAGGCGGTTATGGAGGGGAGATCGGGCTTGCCCAATTTGGCGAACACCAAACCTGCCTAAGCCTTGAGATGAGTTGGATGGGGCAGGGTATATATGCCGAATATCGCTCCTTTATTAACCTGGAGGACATGGAAAAGGTGTTTAACCTGGTCATACATGAAGACAACACGGGGGTACTTGGAGAAGATTTCGACAGGAATTATAGCTTCGAGAGAGCTATTCAATTACTCCCTACGGTCGAAACCGTCTCGGGCTGGTGGGAGTTTGATCTCGTCACACAGGGTACGCGGCCCGACGACGACATTGCGCGTGCCGTGCCAGCAAATACGGTGGAACGTTATGCCTTTAATTGGGAAACAGGAACCTATATGAAGGTCTGCAATTAATTGTAATTCCGATGTTGTCCTTGCCCTTGGTTGTTGCCACCATATTGTTGACCGCCGCTACCGCCGTGATTTTTCTCTTTTTCTTTCTCTTTTTCCCTTATTTCGACATAGCCGAAGCCCAGCTGAGGATACTCGCCAAAGCCGGCGTAGTAGCAAAATTCTAAAAGCGGCTGCGACATGGAAACTTCAAAATCATAGACAAAACCACGCAATTGCTGAATACCATCGGTGTTGGGCTTTAAGTGGATCAGCCTGGATTTTGCCTGACCATACATTCTGAAGTGCATGGCATAAGAAGGATCAATCAGCTTTAAGGAAGCCAGAGATTTATACTGCATCGCCGCTTTAAAACGGCGTACTGCATGGGTGAAAAAACTGATGTCATAGTCCGGATTGTCTGGCATCAGATATGGATTAGGCATTGGCTTTTCATCGTCCACGTTTGTCACTGAAATGGGCGAACTAGCCTTAAACTGCATGTTTTCTTTAAAATTAGGATGGGGCATTACCTGCCAATGCTTCACCTCAAAACGTCCGGGCTGGCCTTCATAGACACCCAGCGTGAGTGGCACCTGTCGAAAAAGATGGATGATCTGTTGTTCAAAGGAAGGATCAATGAAAGTGGAAAAGGTGAGTTTTACCTGATTTCCCTGAAGCCGGAATTCCTGACGTACCTGATCCATTTCGTAGGGATAGATGGCCAAGGGGCTAAAAGTAAAGAGTTTAAAAGTGCGGGAAACAAAGTCATAGCCCCTTTTGTGAGCCCAGGAAGCCATCTCAGGATTGGCCTTTGCAAGTACACTGAATACCCAATTGGAGATTTCCGATTGGTAGTTGATAGGGATGACGGTGCCCTTCTGGCAAGTCAGGGTAAATTGTATGCGCATACAGTGCGATTGATTAAAAGAAGATTAAGGTTCCCCCCAGTAATGTTTTACAGAATCATTTTTAAAGGCGAAAAGTACACAATACTTCAGTTTTTGCAAGAAATATTTCAAAAAATCATGTAAGTTACTGTAATGTTATGGTAATCATGACTGGTTGATGGTCTGAATACTGAAATGCCTGGTCAATCCCATGTACAACATGGAGGTGCACGTTGGGCGACACCAGGAAAAAATCGATCAATGTCTCGAAGGTTTTTCCTTTCGAATAAGGGTCTCGTGCTTTCCGATTGGTTGGTACCGTCGGGTCATAAGCGAAGGTCCAGTCATCTGGGAAAAAATCAACGGGTAAATTACCTTGCAAATACCCTTGAGTATTGCCGGGCATAAAAGTGTCGAAGCGAAAATGGGGCGGACATTGGTTCCAATCGCCTCCCAGCACGACATAGTTGCCTTTGGCAAATTCAGCAAGGGCCAGATCGCGGAGATAAGGCAATTGAATGGCTTTAATTTTATCGCCTGGGTCGTATGCCGAGTTATGTAAGTTGATCACAATCAATTCTTTACCACCAGGGGTAGGGTAGCGGTGTAAAGCGGCACACCGGTCAAGTTGAAACATGCGGTCGGGCATGGGGTAATGCCCGGGAAGTTGGTGTCGGGTGGCTTCTGTGGGCTGGTACCGGCTAAAAGTAGCCAGGCCGGATAAGACGGCTCCGTAGGTATTCCAGGGTTCCAATAATGGAATGGGCACCCGATCGCATTGGTAATTGACCGCAAAATCAGCTGCAAAACCAGGTAATGACTTTTGGTAGGCTTTGTACTGTCGGGTATTTTGGCCCCGATCGGACACGATATCAGCCTCCTGCAAGAGGAAAAAATCAACGCTGTCTTTGTTTTGAGCCAGGAAACTCAAAACGCCATTCAGATTTTTTTCCACCAGATTTTTAGGGCTGCGAATCATGCTGCTGCCAGAATACCAGATTCCGGAGTCGTCATAAAAAAAATCAGACTCAGCACCCAGGCCCCCGTAACCGACATTCCAGCTAACCAGAGTGAATACACTGTCTTTTAGCATTTCAGGAGAAGCATTCTGATCCAGCGCGAGCGCGACAGGTTCAGGGCCAGGCTGCCAATCATTCAACCATCCGTAAGTAAGAAGCCCCAGGAAATAAAGCCCGAAAAGCAGCAAAAGACCTAAAATAATTCGGCGTGGCAGGGAATGTTTTTTCATGATTAATAAAATTTATCAAGGGCTACTTCGGGCGCTTATATTTTAATGATCCACAAGCCCAGAAGTACCACCAAAAAATAGGGCACCAAAGCGGCAGCACCTCCGTAATCTTTGGCCAGACGCTGTCCAAAAAACAGACTCAACAGAGACGTGCCTGCCAGGACAGGGCTGTAAATAGCCGCACTACTTTGCCCGGTCAACAGTGTTTGGAAAAATGCCCAGGCAGAGGCCAAACCAGTCAGTGTTTCAAGCAGGGTGATTACCGGCATCAGCACAGATACGCCACCCGCTAAAGGACTGTTTTTGAAATGATCGCGGAAATAATCCAGATTACCCCTGTAATCCAGCACTTTGTCAATTCCCGACTGTAGAAAAAGAATGGCAAAAAAAGCGGTGATGAAAAGCGTTGGTAAGTTTGTGAGAAGCAAGTCCATAACTAAATCAGCAGTTTAAAAAGAAGGGCAAGATACGGTTTCCATTCAAATAGGAAGACCTGATGCGTTCATGCACATCAGGTCTTTCTCGTTAAGCGGAACTGTATCCCAACAATCTGCACGGCGCAGAAGGGCAGGCGAAATGATCGAATTTTAATTACCGGAGTCTGCTTCAGACTTCTTGTCCACCTTACCCACTAATGCCAGTGGCACGGACTGCATGGAGTCAAAATTGGTGATCACGGAAACGATACGGTAAAAATCGCCCTCCCTTTGACTGTCGTAGGTTATTTTGATCAGACTTGTTTGGCCAGGTGCAATCGGATTGCGATCCCATTCTGTAACCGTGCAGTAACAGCTGCTTTTAACCTGCAGGATCATCAGATTTTCACTGCTGATATTCTTAACCTTGAATTCACGGGTGACCGGTTGGCCAAAAGGAACACTACCTGTGGTGATCTGGCGGTCTAGCCATTCCACTTTGCCCGCATTTTGTGAATTGTCAACTGCTTTTAAAGTTTGAGCGCTTGTTTTAGCAACCAGAAGGAGCGAACAAAATAGCAGGGAAAGCTTGAAAAGTTGGTTCATATAAATAATGATTGTCAATGACTTGGATTAAAGTGAATGTGCACAAATATTTCCTTTTCAAAAATCAGGCCGAAAAATAGCGGAACGTTTTTTTCTGCACAAAATGTATTTTCAATATTTTTTTAACACTCCCGGACAGTCTTTAATATAAAAATCGCCGCTTCCAGGTAGTGCCGGTCCACCAGCCAATACCCGAACCCAATATTGCCCCGAAGAGCACATCACCCGGATAATGCACCCCTACATACACCTGAGAAAAGGCAATGGCTCCAGCCCAGATCAGTGCTACCGGGCGCAGCCAGCGCGTCAAGCCGCTAAAAACTCCGATCAAAAAAACAGCTACAGCAAAATGGTTGGCCGCATGGCTGGAGGTAAAACTGTAGCCGCCGCCACATGGCACTCTTAGATGAATGCTTGCAGTCATGGCCGGGTTATTACACGGCCGTAACCGTTGTACATTTTTCTTTACCAAAGTACTACTCGTAAAATCTGACAATCCCGCAGACAAAACAAGTCCCAGCAGGATGATCCAGCCACGCTTCCGATAATTGTATAAGGCAAAAACTACGACAAAAAGGTAGGCTGGCATCCAGAACCATTTTTCCCGGAACCAAGGTAAGAGCGCGTCAAAAAGCGGGTTACTAAGGCCGCCATTGATACATTGAAAAAGGGTCGCATCCCATTGTTGGAGCATTTCGAGCATTTCGATCAAGGTTTTTCTGCAATGATAATCAGACGTTTAGAGGTTTCAGCATAGAATTCAGAAAGTTGGTAGTCACCATACATGTGGCGAATATGCAGGCCAGCCAGCGAGCATAAGCTTTGAAGGTCGGCCAATTCAAACAGCCTTACCTGCTCCTGAAAGTGAAACAGTCGCCCGCCAGTTTCAAATTCCACCGATTTAAAAACATAGCCTTTACGCACCCATCTTTGGAGGGAAAAGGTAAGGTTGTCCACTGTTTTTGTTTCTGCAGGAATCAGATGATCTCTTACGAAGCGTGCATTGAAAAAATCTATAAGAAAGAGTCCGCCCGGCCGAAGATCTTTGGCCACATTCTTCAGGGCCAGCAGGTGGTCGGCATCTGTTTTAAAATAACCAAAGCTGGTAAACATATTCATCACGGCATCAAAATAATTGAGCCTGAATGATTTACGCATATCATGCTGGTAAAACTCCAAACGAGGATGTTCCAAGGTGCGGGCGTAAGTAATGCTGGCCTGGGAAATATCCAGTCCGGTGACCATAAATCCCTTTTCTGCAAGGTAACGTGCGTGCCGCCCTTTCCCACAAGCCAGATCGAGTACTTTACTTCCAGGAGTAAGATTCAGGGCTTTAAGTAAATTGTCGAGTGCCGTTTTGGCTTCGTTCTCGTCCCGACTTTTGTAAAGCAGGTGGTAATAAGGTGAATCGAACCACTCCGCGAACCATTCTTTTTTCATCCGATTGCATTTTGCAGCGGCGAAGGTAAGTGCAGGCCGAGTTCCGGAGTACATTCGCGGTTTCATTCATTTATTATAGATCATTCTTCCACATGCAGATTTTACTGGTAGCGGCTACCCCTTTTGAAATTGCCCCCACTTTTTCCTGGCTTCAAACCCATTTTCAACAAAGATCAGAAGGTGTTTTTGAAAAGAACGGCCTGCTGGTGCAAACACTTGTAACTGGGGTTGGAATGACAGCGACCGCCTTCCATCTGGGCAATTGTTTTACACAGAACCGACCAGACTGGGCCATCAATGCAGGTATTGCCGGCGCTTTTGATGCCAATTTGAATTTGGGGGATGTAGTCCAAATCGTCAGTGAACGTTTTAGCGATCTGGGCGTGGAAGAGGCAGATGGCTGGTTTACAGATCTGGAAGAATTGGGCTTTTTGCCTCTGTCCAGCTTTTCCAATCCCCAGCCACCAATCCCCAATCTTCGCAGTTGCCATGGGTCTACGGTAAATAAGGTGCACGGGGCCGAGGCTTCTATTCAAAAGATCCGTGATAAATACCCTGAAATACAGGTAGAAAGTATGGAGGGCGCGGCATTTTTTTATGCCTGTTTGGCGGCAGGGGTGCCGTTTGCTGAAATTCGCAGTATTTCCAATCGTGTGGAGCCTCGCAACCGGGATGCCTGGGATTTACCGCTGGCGATCCGGAATTTGAATGGGGTGTTAGTCGGGATGTTGGAAGTGATGTAAAGTCATTCACTAATAATTTTGACACTTTCCTGCTTGCTTCGGCCAGCTACCAGATCGATGGTCTGTTCGCGTACTCCATCGCTGATGCGCACCATGGCGGTATTGGGTTCGGCTTTTCCGAAATCATCCGCAAACACGGTCAGGTAGTGCTCTTTTCCATCCGGTAATTCGATCTCAAACTCCTGCGGTTTAAGCAGCAGATAAATATGGTCGATCACTTTTTTATCATCAAGATAGACCGAAATGATATCACCATCCTGCACCTGACTGTCCCAAAGCGTGATCTTGATCTTTCGGCTTTTGACTTTTATTTCTTCGCCAACTTCCACTTTTCGGCCTCCAATACTGGCAGGAGCTGGTTTGGTTACCACCACAGCCGCTGAAGCAGGTGTGGGCTTGCCGGGTTTGACGACGGCTGCTGCAACCGGTTTTTTCTTTTCGCAGGGAAGGAGCGCGGTGCCGCCCAGATCGATGTCAAATCCTGGCCCGCGAGAGCTCACGTTGCTGATGAGTATGATATATTTTTCTCCCTTCATCGTATTGAGCGGGGCAAGCCATGCGTTGTCCTCCGTATCATTGCATCCGGCGTCTTCGCTCGAATCGGCTTCGCCACTGCGCAAGCCGGTTTGACCCAGACATTTGCTGTGGGAGGCCCAATCAGAAGGATCGCCTGCTGCGTTACAGCGCACAATTTTCATGTTTTTGCAGCTGCCATCAAGCGAGCGATAGACCACAAAATCGAGGTCATCATCTGTTTTGTGTGGGGTAATGGTGAAAGAGAGTGAACCGCTTTCCGCAATTTCGAATTTGAGCCAGGTAGAATTCTCTTCAGCCTGCCCCTTGTTTTCGCTGCTCATAAAACAGGCAATGAAGTCGGCCTCACTGCGGTTGGTGCCTTCACCCCCTGCTGCATGTATACTTAATTTCTTTTTGTCGCAAATATCGATCGCATTGATGCAATCCGCGTGGGCCTGCGAAAAAAGCCCGGTTTTAATGACAAAAATGAAAGAAAATAGGAGCGTAAAGCGAAGCATCGTGGGACAGTCGTGTTTGTTTAGGACAACTGGAATGTTGTAAACGCAAATTTGGGCAAAGAGATTATGCAAATGTCCAATATCCAACCAGGAATGTCCAATATCCATGTAATCGCTGCGCCTGGAATTACATGTAGTTAAACGTAAAGAGGTCACAGTGAGTGATTATAGCGCAAGAGCTACTTGGACATTGGACATTCCTTGTTGGATATTGGACATTCCTTTGGGCATTTATTTCGCCAAAAAACTCGCTGATTCATACACCTTGTTTTCTCCGCGTTGATAGACCACAAAATTAAAGCCCGGATGGATGGCATAGCCCCCGAATTGTCCCTTTTTGTTCACCGCGATAAACCCAACCTGAGCTTCTTCACATTGCTTGGCGTATTTGCGCGCAATCCGTTTCACCGCGATTTCTGCAGCTTTTTGTGGGTGGGCGCCGCGGCGCATTTCTTCCACTACCAGAAAACTGCCCAGGGTTCGCAGCACCATTTCACCCAATCCGGTACTGGCTGCGCCACCCACTTCATTGTCAACGAACATCCCAGCCCCAATGATCGGACTGTCGCCTACCCGGCCATGCATCTTGAAGGCCGCGCCACTGGTGGTACAAGCTCCAGCGATACGCTGCTGTGTATCAATCGCGATCATGCCAATGGTATCGTGGCGTTCCACGTTGATAATGGGTTTGTATTTTGACTCCACCTTCCACTTTTCCCAGGCTTCCTTCGCTACTTCTGTAAGCAGGTTTTCTTTTTTAAAACCCTCACTGAGCGCGAATTGTAAGGCGCCTTCGCCTACGAGCATCACGTGGGGCGTTTTTTCCATAACCAGTCTTGCCACACTAATGGGGTGCATAATATGTTCTATAAAGGAGACCGATCCGGCCATTCCCTGTTCGTTCATGATGCAGGCATCGAGCGTCACATGACCTTCACGATCAGGAAAGCCGCCGTAGCCCACGCTGGTATCCAGGGGGTCGGCTTCCGGTACCCGCACTCCGGCTTCCACGGCATCCAGGGCATAACCGCCTTTGGACAGTACCTCCCAGGCCGCAGCATTTGCTTTCAGGTTAGGGCCCCAGGTGGCGATCGCGACCGGGAGGGCATTTTTGTCGGGTTTGTCAACAGCAGAAAAGCTTTTGGTCCAGAAGCCGGAAGTGCCAGCGGCAAGGCCGCCAAGTAGGGTGTTTTGCAGAAAGGAGCGACGTGAGTTCAAAATTAGGGTGGTGGTTGGTGAATGGTTTATTGGTGATTTGTGGATCTGATGATTTGGGAGGATGGTTTGGTTGAGATGGCGTATTTTGGCACAAAATATTACACCTGAATGAATCGCGTCTGTATTTTATCCTTAATGGCTGTTTTATATGCCTGTACGTCCCCGAAGTTGCCCGAAAACCCGGATGCCTGGAAAAAAATCAAACTGGATTTCAAACAAATTGATGCGGATGGTCTGTCCGGCCCAACAAATGGAAAGGTGGCTGTAAATTACGAATTTTGCATCCCTCCTGGCGATAAATACTGGCGGGAGGTGCGAAAAATTGATTCCAGTGCCCGAAAAAATGCTGGAAAGGGTAGGGTAGGCTGTACGGAAAAACAAAGCCTGGTGATCGGCAGTACAAATCAAAAAAATTATCAGCGCATCTTGTTTCAATTGGCTTCTTTGCCTTATGTGGCGCAGATTCAACAGACCTATTGGGAGTGATTTATGTATAATGTATGAACGATGATGTATGAACACTAAAACTTCAGCTACCGTCCGCGTCCAGCAATGGGTGGTCATTACTTCCATTATTCTTTTTGCCCTGAAGGTTGCGGCTTACTTTCTGACCAATTCGGTGGCAGTGCTCACAGATGCCCTGGAAAGCACGGTAAATGTTGTGACAGGTTTTACCGGTCTGTACAGCCTGCGTCTGGCCGCCAAACCCCGAGACGATAACCACCCCTATGGCCACGGAAAGATCGAGCTCATTTCTGCTTCTTTCGAGGGGATTCTGATCCTGGTGGCCGGATTGATCATCGTTTATGAAGCCCTGATCAATCTGCTGCATCCCCATGAAGTGGGCCAGTTGGGGACAGGTATCCTGATCGTTTCCTCCACTGCGCTGATCAACTATGGATTGGGCTGGTGGGCCATTCGTACCGCCCGCAAGCATCATTCCATGGCCTTGGAAGCCAGTGGCAAGCACCTGCATTCGGACACCTGGACAACGGCGGGTATTGTGGCCGGCTTGCTGCTGCTGCATTTTACAGGCATCGCCTGGATCGACAGTGCGGTGGCTATGGTCTTTGCTATTTTCATCATAGTGGAAGGCGGGAAGATCATCCGAAAAACAGTGGCGGGCCTGACGGATGAGGCCGATGCCGAACTGCTAAAACGGCTCATTGAAGCACTCAACCTTCAAAAACGTGCCGCCTGGATCGATCTGCACAATCTCCGCGTCATTAAATATGGTCCCATTCTTCACCTGGATTGCCACATCACCGTACCCTGGTATTACAATGTGAATCAAGCCCATGAAGAGGTCAGTGCGCTGGAAAACCTCATTGCAGCCGAGTTTCAACAGTCTTTGGAAATGTTTGTCCATACGGACGGCTGTATACCGCCCAATTGCTGTCGGGTATGCCCATTGGAACAATGTACGGTACGAAAAGCCCAGTTTGAGGG